>NZ_BAAGYY010000022.1:0-14736 GCF_054779015.1 Flindersiella endophytica | reverse complement strand
TGTTCGCCGCCGACACCAGCCACCGCCTAGCCCAAAAGATCTTCACCGGCGGCTCCTGGAACCCCTGGAACATCCTCAACACCACCCAACTCGCCACCTAACAAGCCTTCAGGAGTAGGTCGCGCCGTTCACGGCTGTCCGGTCGTGAACGGCGCGACCGGGCGGTGGGGTCAAGTGTCGCCGATCCAGCCATGAGTACGTGCGGTGTCGCGCGCGGATTGGAGGAAGCGGGAGATCGTAGGATTAACGGCGGCCACCAGCCACAGCGCCTCCACCTCGACGCTCGAGTCGAGGTCACTTACGTCGAGCGCAACCACACCTTCGGGAAGCCGTCGGCTGACCGAGCGAGGGATCAGGGTGAATGCGCCGGTGGTCTCGCGAAGCTCGGCGACATGAGGGCGTGGCGTCTTGGGCCGCCGAGTCCGGATCCGGCGGGTGTCGCCTCCCAACGCGGCGAGCATCGCGTCGTGGTAGGTCGGCGCGAGATGCCGAGGTATGACGTGGAACACGTCGTCCTGTATGTCGGCGACGGCGATCGCCCGCCGGGCGGCGAGCCGGTGCCTGTGCCCCACCACAACGACCCATGGCTCGCGGCGGAGAGTCAGACGGGCGATGCTCCGGTGATGTGGCAAGCAGCGCCCGATCCCGATGTCGAGCCCGTTGTCGCGCAAACGCCGATCGATCTCGTCACCGGGCAGCTCAGCAGCCTCAACGGCCATGTTCGAGTAACGGCTGAACAGATCATCTAGCAACCGGGGAACCTCGGCGTGCGCCGTGCCGATGGTGTATCCGATCCGAAGTGGGCGGTTGACCATGGCCACTGTGTCAGCAAGGGTCCGTTGTGCCTCCGCCAGCGTGCGGCGAGCACCGGCAACAAACACCTCACCAGCGTCGGTGAGCCTGGTCGGCCTGCGATGGAAGAGCCGAACTCCGATCGTCTTCTCCAGCTCGGCGATCCGCTGGCTGAGCGGCGGCTGCGCCATGTGTAGCTGCCGGGCCGCAGCGACGAAACCGCCGGCGTCGGCAACGGCGACTACATAGCGCATCAGCCGCAAGTCAACCGGGAGGGACAAACTCTCGGGCCGGGCCCGGCCGCCGGGCTCCATCACCTTCTCCCAGTCCTTCTGCCGACGGCCAGGCAAGATATGCATCTGATATGCGTGTATACGCAGCTGGTCTTTGCGCTTGCGTGAACCCTGGCCGAGAATGTCCAATGGTGCCTGCGATCCGTAGCATCGGTCCGGGTCGAACTGTGGCCACTGATGTAAATTTCTGGCCGGGGAGGGAGAGGTGGCGCCAAATGCTTACTGCCGAAGCTGAGGGCACACCATTTACCGAAGAATCCTCGCGTGTGGACCTGCGATTCGGTGATCTCGTGCGCGCGATCCGGCACTACAGGCAACTGACGCAAGAACAGTTGGCCGACAAGACCAATGTGAGTGCCCGCACGATCGCCAACATCGAGCGAGGCGACGTTCGACATCCGCATCGGCAAACCGTGCGACTGCTCGCGGATGGGCTGGGCCTTGCTGGAGGGGCGCGGCGGGGCTTCGAGGCAACGGCGCATCGCGCCTACTGGCGAGCTCTTCTGGACGACGGAGTTGCCGGACCGGTCGAAGTCGAGCCATCGTCGGCACAGCGAGGGCCCGGGCAGGCGGACCTTGAGGTTCCGCACCAGTTGCCTGTCGGCCCGGCGTACTTTGTCGGCCGCGATGATGAGTTGACCGGCCTTGGTCATACGGTGTTCCCACACTCGGGTGCCGGTCCCACTGTTGTACTGATCACGGGTACAGCGGGGGTTGGAAAGACCGCGTTTGCCGTACGTTGGGCACGCGAGATTGTGGACAGGTTCCCAGACGGCCAGCTCTACGTGAACCTGCAGGGATTCGGCCGCACCGGTGTTTCGCTGAGTCCGACGGAAGTCCTTCGCGGATTCCTGGAGTCTTTCGGTGTCCCGCAGGCGCGGATACCGACGAGCCTGGTAGCCCAAACAGGCCTCTATCGCAGCCTCTTGGCCGATCGGCGAGTCCTCGTCTTGCTTGACAACGCGTGTGATCTCGAGCAGGTTCGGCCGTTGTTGCCCGGCTCGTCCGGATGCCTCGCGATCGTCACCAGCCGCATGCACCTCGCTGGGCTGGTCGCGGTGGAGGGAGCGGTGCCGTTGAGACTGGATCCACCCAGCGTTGCCGAGGCGAGGAGGCTGATCGTCCGCCGCTTGGGCGCCGATCGCGTACATGCTGAACCTGCGGCTGTGGAGCAAATCATCGGAAAGTCGGCGCGATTGCCGCTGGCCCTTGCCATCGTTGCCGCGCGGGTCGCGGGTCGACCGACGTTTCCTCTGGCTGACCTGGCCGCTGAGCTGGCCGGCGCGGGCGTGCTGGACGCTCTGCACGCGGGCGACACCGACACCGATATCCGAACGGCGTTCTCTTGGTCCTACCAGGCCCTCACCACCACTGCAGCAGAGTTGTTCCGGCTGCTGGGGCTGCATCCCGGCCCGGACATCACACTCGCGGCAACCGCGAGCCTCGGAGGTATGACACCCAAGCAAGCCCGGACGGTGACGGCTGAACTGGCCAACGCACACCTGCTGACGGAACCTTCTCCCGGCAGATATGCCTTGCAGGACCTGCTTCGCACCTATGCGGCCGAGCTCGCACGCCTCCGCGCAGAGGAGACCGCATCCGCCGTCCATCGGCTGATCGATCATTACACGCACAGCGCACACGCTGCCGTCCTGGCAGCCGGGTATCCTGCGCCCGTCGCCCTAACGCGAACGCGACCTGGTGTCAGCCCGGAAAGGCCTGTCAGCCGTGAAGCCGCAGTGACCTGGCTAACATCGGAACGTCCAACACTGCTTGCGATCGTGCAGTTGGCCACCGACACCGGTCTGGAAGCCCACGCGCGCCGGCTTGCGTGGTTGATCGACATAGTCCTCGAGGCAGCACCTGCAGCCGATGACCAAGGCTCCATGTCTGACTGAATCGGCGAAGAGGTTGATCCTGTATGGATCCCGGCCCGATCGTCGCGACGCCACCTCGGTGGTGCGGCCAGCCTGCAGAGTTGAACGAGGGAACCTCCACCGCGTGCCAGCTTGTTATCTACATAACGGAACGCACCTATAACACTGCAGCAGCGCTCCATCCCAACGACATTGAGGGCGTGCTCGTAGCCGCTGAACACAACGATGGTGATCCACCTACTCGGCTGCGCCTGCATGAACGATCCCTCTTGGACAGCTGCGAACCTGATGGATAGTCGTGGAATCGAATAATAAGGCGAACGGCGTCGAGAGAGAAACACCAATCCTGGCGAGATTTACCTAAGTAGGTTGTTAATCCGTCCAGGAGGGCATCAATATGGACTCGTCCGCCGTCAAGACGCACTTCGGTGTGACGCAAATTGGATACCGGCACTCATACTCAGTAAGAAGACCACGATCGGGAAGGTGACCAGGGTGGGCCTAGATCCTCGGGAGTTCTCCGAGTTTGCCTCGACGCGAACTCAGCAGCTGTTCCGTACCGCCTACCTCCTCACCGGCAATAGGCAGATGGCTGAGGAGCTTGTGCAGGTAACGCTCGGAAAGCTCTACGCGTCGTGGTCGCGGACATACCGGGTGGAGAATCCCGTGGCATACGCGCACACGGTTCTAGCGCGAAGCTACGTCGCGGATCGGAAGCGGAACAGCCGAGAAGTGCCGACCGAAACGGTTCCAGAGCATGCCGCTACCGAACGAGACGTCGCACTTCGGATCGCTCTGTTTGAGGCACTGGCACACCTGTCGCCACGAGACCGGGCAATCGTTGTGCTGCGGTACTGGGAGGACCGCAGCGTGGAAGGCACGGCAGCCGTCCTCAACCTCCGCCCAGGAGTCGTACGAACGCGGAGCATGCGGGCACTTGCACGGTTGCGTGTCCTCCTTGGAAGCGACATCAACGACCTGGCTGGACGCTAGCCCTGAGCTGGCGTGATACGAGATAGGAGAGTGTATGAACTTCGAAGATGGGCTCGTGGAGAGATTGAGTGTCAGCGTTCGGGAAACCCACGCCGACGTGCCTGAACTCGTCGCAGGAGGAATAAGACGAGGAAGACGCAACGTCCGCATTCGGGCCCTTACCCGAACACTCGTGGCCGGTATCGCCTGCACTCTAATAGGCGGTTTCGTCGTTTCAGTTCTGCCACCGGACACAAGACGCGGCGGCGAGTTCGGCGAGGAAGTCGCGTCGCCAAGGAGTGGCACGCCGACGGCCACTCCTATAGAAACCGCCACTATCACACCACAGGCGGCACTCCAGATCGTACTCCACCAGATGCCCGTCGGCGCGAAGACCGAGGGCTACCGAGGCGGGTACCTCCACGGAAAACCTACGATCAATGATGACCTCAATGTCTACGCTGAGATGACCTATGTCGACCAAGAGGGTTCGTCCTACGTCTCCGTGAACGTCGGCATGATTCCGGACAACCGCCCGTGTCCGGTGGGGAACGGACCCGGAGACTGTCATAGAACACGGCTTTCTGACGGGTCAGTCCTGACGCTGAGGCAGGATCGCAGCCACGACTCAGGGCTCATGCAGCGGAGTGCGAGTTTGGTGCATCCGAACGGTCTGTCTATCTATCTGGTCGAGGACAACTCCCGTACCGGAAAGGGTCCTATTTCACGCCCGGAACCCGCGTTGACCCTCCGACAACTTGAGGCGATCGTGACAAGCCCGCGCTGGAAGGAGCAAGTCAGTGCAGACCTCGTCAACCGAGCGGAGCCGTTGTTCCAACCCAGCAGCGCGCGTGGGGCCGGTGCCGCCAGCCGGGTTGCCGTGGAGGCAAAGACTACCGCGCAGCTGCGTTGGGAGGAGTCGCCGACGGACGAAACCGCCGGAATCCTGTACTCGACAGATGCCCAGGCTGGCGCCATGTGGAGTGTCGGTCTGGCCGAATCGGGTCCGCGGAACGACGACTGGAGTCCGTTGGCCTTGCGTCGCGACGGGTCGCACTGGTCCTCGACGCCCCAGCCCGTGGCGTCAGGGCGCCTGAACGATGTCGCGGTCAGGTCTGGCACGGACGTTTGGGCGGTAGGAGAGGAATACACAGACACACTCGGCCAGAAGCCGGTCATTCAGCGATGGGACGGAGCTCGTTGGCAGATCATCGACGCCCCGCCACTCCCGGCCGGAGTGCGCGGCGGGCTCAACACGGTCGCGACAACGGGAGGCACCGAGGAAGAGGTATGGACAGCGGGTCAGGAGGTTGACGCCGACGGCTCCGCACGACAGGTCGTCTACACGCACAGCAACAACACCTGGCGGTCAATCGCCGATTCTGCCATCTCCAATAACACCTGGATCTACGATCTTGCACCGATCACAGACCGAGACGTTTGGGTAGCGATGGACCCAGGAATTGCCCACTTCGATGGTCGGCGGTGGACCCGCCAGGATCTCCCCGGCGACGACAGTGCGATGCTCCTGCAGAGCCTCGTCGCAGCCGGACCGAACGATATCTGGGCAGTAGGGCACCGCCGGGATCCCGTGCTGTGGCGCCGACCGCTCGTCCTGCATTTCGACGGCACCAAGTGGTCGGAGGCGCCAACTCCGGCCGATTCCGCTCAACTCAACGCCGTGACTCTGATCGAGGGCCGGCCGATAGCGACCGGAGAAGACCTGAACACCTCGGAAGCCTACGTTCTTCGGTCGAACGGGAACCGATTCGTCGCAGAAGAGGCCCCATCGAACACGAGCAGCTTGTCCTCCGCAGATGCGGACAGAGAACGCCTATGGGTCGCCGGATCCAGATGGCGTACGGGCTCCACTCCAGACAAGCCCGTGATCGCAACGACGAAGAACTGACAGTTCCGGCCGCCCGCGCCCGCCTGATGACCGGGTTCGGGCGGCCGAGCAGGGCAACCAATTGGCCCGCTGAACTCGCCGACCTTGACGGCAGCGATGACATGGGCGATGCCGATGCAGGCTTGGCGGAGGCCCAGTTCAACGGGAGCAGCCGCACTGCCCGACTGGTGTCGACACGATATACCAAAAGGCGTAGCACGGAAGGCTCGAGTGATGAGTGCGAGTGCGTTGCGCTGGACGCGCCTAGACTACGAGGTGGACGCCGAGCGGGCGTTCGCCGGGTTGTTCGGCGCGAGCCCGTACGCGTTCTGGCTGGACAGCAGCCTGCTGCAGGGGCGGGCGCGCCACTCGTTCCTCGGCTCGGGCTCCGGCGTGGTGGCCGGTGACTTCGACACGTTGCAAGCGCGGCTGGACGAGTCGGCGGGTGTCTCGCTCGCGGGGCTCCCGGCCGAGCTGGCCTGCGGTTACGTCGGATACTTCGGCTATGAGCTGCCGGCGTACGACGGCGTGCGGCGCCCGCACGCGTCGCCGTACCCGGATGCCGCCTGGCTGCGCGCCGACCGCTTCCTGGCCGTCGACCACCTGGAACGACGCACGTGGCTGGTCGAGCGCGGCGACACCGGCTGGCTCGCCGAGGCCGAACGCAAGCTGGCGTTGCTGCCGTCGCTTCCGCCGGTCTCGCCCTCGCCGGGAGTCGACCCGGAGCCGCTGCTGCTACGGGACCGGGCCGGTTACCTCGCCGACGTCCGGGCCTGCCTGGACTACCTGCGGGCGGGGGAGAGCTACGAGATCTGCCTGACCAACCGGGTCGAGCTGCCGTTCGACGGTGACCCGTGGACTGTCTACCGGCGGTTGCGCCGGCTGGAACCCGCGCCATATAGCGCGTTCCTGCGGCTCGGCGACCTGCACGTGCTGTCGGCGTCGCCGGAGTGCTTCCTCACCGTCGATGCCGCCGGGTACGCCACCGCCCGGCCGATCAAGGGCACGTCACCGCGTAGCGGCGATCCGGCCACCGACCTCGGACTGGCCAAGGGCCTCGCCGGCGACGTGAAGACGCAGGCGGAGAACCTGATGATCGTCGACCTGCTGCGCAACGACCTCGGCCGCGTCTGCGAGCCCGGGTCGATGAGCGTTCCGGACCTCCTGCGCGTCGAGTCGTACGCGACCGTGCACCAGCTGGTGTCCGCGATCCGCGGCCGGCTGCGTTCGGACGTGAGCCCGGTCGTGGCAACCCGGGCTTGCTTCCCGCCCGGCTCGATGACGGGCGCGCCGAAAGTCCGGACGATGGAGATCCTCGACGCGCTCGAAGGCCGGGCCCGCGGAATCTACTCCGGCGCGCTCGGTTGCTTCGGTCTCGCCGGCACGGCCGACCTCAGCGTCGTGATCCGTACCGCGGTGATCTCCGGCGGATTGGCACGGATCGGAGCGGGCGGGGCGATCGTCCTCGACTCGGATCCGGACGCGGAGTACGCCGAGATGCTGCTGAAGGCGGCCGTACCGCTGCGAGCGTTCCAGAACGTGTAGCACGCGTGCGCGTGTGGTCCAGGCGAAGGAGAATGACAAGAGCACAAAGCATCCCGGATTCGTATGCATCCTTTCGCATCGTTGTTCCGTCCAGGCCTCGGCAGCCAGGACCTGCGATCGGCGAGGCACTCAGTCACAGCTGACATCGCCGACGCGCCTACCTCTGCTGGATGCGCTGTGGGCGGTCGCGGCCGCGTCGGGCTCGATGCGTGCGTCCTGGCGAAGATTGGCAGGGTTGGGTATCGTGAGCGAAGTTGCGGATGGTGTTCGAAGCCTGACGCAGCGACAATAGTTGAAGACAATTCGCTTATCGGGTTTTCGCTCAGCAAGGGAACGGTGGATAGGCGGGTCTGTATAGCGCTCAGGCGTTAAGACCTGAAAAGCGGAAGGTCGGCGGTTCGATCCCGCCCCTGCCCACACACCATCTCTGACCTGCGAAAACTCCTCTGGGCGAGCAAGCCTGAAGCGGTGTACACCGCTGGAACAGCGGAGACTTTGCGGTCACCAAACGCGCTCACCCAGCGGTTTCCCCAGGGCATGAGCGGTCATCGCACTCGTCAGCCCAAGAACCTTGAGACCGGTGTCTTTTCAACCCGTGATCACGTCGTTCGCGCTCCATCTGCGTGCCGAGCGCAAGTCGGACAAGCCCGTGCGGACATACATCGAGGCCGCGCAATGGTTCGCCGCAGAGCACCTGCGCAAGCACACCGAGCACACCGACTGTGACGAGGTCGGTCGGGCCGACATCGAGCAGCGGAGGGTGTCGCTAGCCGCGTGGGATCGAGTCGGCGATCGAGCGCAGCATGCGGTTGATGTCCTCGTCCGGCGGATCCTTGCCATCGGCGGGTTTGGCGTCGACGACGACGTGCTGGTCGCCGACGCGGATCCCGACGGGCATGAGCTTCCAGTCGGGGAACTTCCGGTACGCACCGTCGCCCACGCCATCGATAGGGGTGCCGATCTCCTGGTGGAACTCGAAGTCGTCGATCGCCGAGGGACCGCCGTTCAGCGCCACGGTGAGCCGCGCGCGCTGGCCGGCGTAGTCGCAGGTAAGTACATTGCTGGCAGTGTCGACATATTGCCGGGCGCCGGTTAGCGTCTTGCCGGCAGCCTCGAGCTCGATCGCGGCGCAGGGTCCGGGCACCAGCCGGGCCGGAAACTTCGCCGCGGCCGGCAGCCGGCTCAGCACGCGCCGCGCGAGGTCGATCGTCGGCTCGGGTTTGGGCTGCTTCTGGAACGTGGCAGCCGTGACCCGGATGCTGTAGTCGCCACGCCGTACGTCGACCTCGATCGGCCCGATCGAGAGCTTCTCACCGCCAGGCTCCGTGATCTCAGTGTCCACGATCTCGTAGTCGACGAAGGCGTACGCCTCGTCACCAGGCAGGGGACCGGCCGGGGCACGGCATAAGGGAGTGGCTTGCCATCCAGGCCGTTCACGTCGGACTGCTTGGGCGGCTCGAAGTCGGTGAGACCTGTGCTGATCTCCACCTCGACGTCGCCGTAAGCGCCCTCGCGAGCTTCGCCGACGAAGTACGTGCAGTGGACCTTCCAGCCTGTGGGTGTCGGCTGTCCTGTCCGCCAGCTGACCTTGAACCCCGAGCCCAACTCCTTGGCAGTGAGCAAGCCGCACTCGTCGAACTCTCCGGCCGCGGCGACCGGGGCCTGCGTGGTGGACCTGCCCTCCGGCTCGTCCGACCGAGCCCCGACGGTCACCGTACAGCCGGAGAACAAGGCGACACACGCCGCGAGGAGCAAGCTGTACCTGATCGATCTCATCCCCACCCCTGCCGATCACGTGCCCTGACCGACAGCCTAACGGCCGTCGCGAAGGCGCAGACGCAGGGAAGGGGCTTCAGGCGCTGCACAACCGGCCGGTGTTCCCGGTTTCCCTGGCCCAGGCGGCGATTCCCACTCGGTTACGTGTTGGGTGGTGGTTTGGAACCAGTCGCGGATGCGGGGGAGGGAGGCGATGGCGGTGCCGGTGTGGTCGAGGTTTCCGAGGTCGAGGATCTCGGCGGTGCCGCCGCGGGCGTGGATGTGGCGTTGGCAGCTTTGGGTGTGGGCGAAGACGACGTCGCGGTCCGCTCGGCCTGCGTACAGCCGGGTCGGGACGGCGGGTGCCCATTCGCACACCTCGTTGGCGCGCAGGGCTGCTGCGAACCGGCCGTGGGGGTGGGCGATCTGGCTCAGAACCGCGGGCCGGAACACCTGCTCGGGTTGGTCGGGCAGACTCGCCTCGATGTCGGTCAGTCCGTGGCTGCCGTCGAACAGCGCCTCGAGGGTGCCGTCGTATGGTGGGAGGAACGCTTGGCTGGGATCGTCGTACAAGTCGTACAGCCGGTCCGAGGAAGTGAGCAGGTAGCTGAGGTAGACCACGGCTTTTGCCGGGTCGGTGCGGCTGGGGTCGAGCACGGCCGAAAGTTCGCCGGACAGGTCGTAGGGTCCGGCCATGGGCGCCAGCGCACGTAGCCGCCACAGGCCGGGATGGCGCTGCACCTGTTGCCCGACCACCATCGCGGCGTGCCCGCCTTGGGAGTGCCCGGTGACGAACAGGTCGTGAGACAGGGGCTGCCCCAGCCGGCCGGCCGCCGTCGTGGCGGCCTGCAGCAGGTCGATGGAGGCGGACGCCTCGGTCGTGGCGTGGATGAACGGATGCCGGTCAGGCGAGGTGCCGAGGCCCACGTAGTCGGGCGCGACCACGGCGAAACCCTCGGCAGCGAAGACCAGCGGCGCGAGCTGTCCCTCGGGCGTGCCCTGGAACGACGACGCGTCGGTCCTGGCCGAGATGGTGCCGTGCTCGTACGACACCACCGTCAGCGGCTCTGGCGCTCCGGCCGGGAGCGCGAGCAGGCCGGATGCGACGGTCGGCCCGCCGGCCGGTGTGCGTGTGCAGTACTCCAGGCGGTACTCCCGTACGCCGAAGCTCGCGTCGCTCGCCAGCCCGCCGCCACGAAGGACGCTGGCGACCTCCTCCCGGCTGCGGTCCAGCAGCGGTGTCACGGTCAGCAGGTGCCCGTGGGCAGCCGGCCGGCAGCCGGCCGGCAGCCGGGAATCGATGCGCCGGCGAACGCGGACGCCGAGGGCACCAGCAATCCCGCGACGGTCGTGGTCACGGCGGCGAGCACGGCGAGACGGCGGAGTGCGGTAGGCATGCCTCATCCTCGGCTGTGCCAAACGTCAATGGAATAAGGGAGAACCCGGACTCTACCCCTTAAGGGCCACGCAAAGCAGTGACAACCTCGCCGCCCAGCCGCTCGACAGGATATCTACGAAACGCCGGCCGGGCTGAAGGGCTGCCGCCCGACGGCAAGGTCGAGACCACGGGCGACGCTTCTGGTGCCGTTAGAGGGCGGTCTGCTGGTGGAAGACGATGCGCCAGCCATCGCCCTCGCGGGTGTAGGTGCTGGTGGCGTACGACAGGAGCTCCACCTGTTTGCCCTGGACCTCAGCCACTACGTGTGCGTGGTAGGTGATGAGGGCGTTGTTGGCGTCCAGTTCGATGACTCGGTGTTGTGACAGGTCGGTCTTGACGTAGTGGTTCTGGTTGGCCTGGATGACCGTGACGACCTGTTCCTTGGCCATCACACCGTACTTGCTCACAACAAGTGCGTCGTCGCGCAATTGTTTGGTGTAGAACGCGCCGTCGCCCTCGCGGTTCGCGCGCCACATCTCGTTCTCGAGCTCGATCAGCGTCTCGATCAGGTTCATTGAGGCTCTCTTTCATCACACGTCGCTTACGGGGCTGCGAGACTCTTGCTCACTCGAACCAGTGGTCGAGGTGGATGTGAGCGCTCTCGCCGAGCTTCGCGTGAAGGCCTCCGGTGCCGCGGAGCCCGATCAGATCGCCTGTGCCGGAGCCGGGTACGACGAACCACTCGCCGTTGACGACCTGTCCCTCGACGGTGCCGGAGTCCTGTAGCAGGAACGTGCCTTGCTTCCCGGCGACCATTCCGTGGACTCGTTCGAGGCCGACGAAGCTGGCCGAGCCGTCGGCTCGTCCGGCTTGCAGGAACGTTGCCACGCCCTCGCCTTCGATATCGCCGCTGAAGGTCTCCTCAACATGGATCATCACCACGTCCATCCCGTCGTCGGACTTGTCGAGATCCTGCGGCTGGTATGTGTGGACGGTGATCACGCCGCTTGCTCGCATTGTCTTGTTCACAGGCTCTCCTTTTGACCGGCTGAGTGCTTCGATGACCAGCCTTCATGTGGGCGACATTAGTGAGATCGGGAGAGATCACGTCCTGTGTCGGGAGAAAGTGCGGCGAAGCGTCACGAAGCTTTCCGCCCAGAGGGCGCCTGTGAAAGGAAAACGGTTGGGTCAGGCCAGCGCGAGGGCGGTGAGGTTGTAGGGGGTGAAGGCGGTTGCCGGCAGTCGCCACGGACCCTGGTAGATGGCTTTGAGCGCGGCCGCCAGTTCGGGTTGGAGGCTGAGTAGCCGGTTCATGCGGGCCCTGCGATCAGCTCGGTCGGGCGTGCCGAAGGCGGTGTACAGGTCGAGCAGGGCAGTGGCGAATCGTAGGCGGGCCATGCGTTCGGCCCGCTCCAGCGCGTACGGGCCGAGCCCGGTGAGCGACCAGTCGTCGGAGGCGAGCAGCAGGTCGGTGAGGACGCGCGCGTCGCGCAGGGCGACGGCCAGCCCTTGTCCGGTGACCGGGTTGCAACGTCCAATTGGTGCCCAGCACCGTGTTCGCGCGGGCCAGCACCTGGCGCATCGCCCAGTACGTCAACGGCCGCGGATCGCCGCGGCGGGTACGCCACACCGGCATCCCGGGCTCTGGGAGCCCTGCCTGATCGAGATAGCAGGCCAGATAGGCAAACGCCTCCGGCGAGGCGGGCACCGGCTCGTGTCGGCGAGAGCCCTTGGAGATCACCCACAGCCGGGCCTTGGCCCAGTCGATGTCGGACAGCCGGATCCCCAGCAGCTCCGAGGCTCGCGCGCCGGAGCTGACGTAGCACGACAACAGGGCACGGTCGCGGTCGCAGCGCATCTGTGCCAGCAACTCGTCCCACAAGGCGTCGGGGATCGCTCGCGGTTGACGATGCGGCACCTTCGGACGCAACCGCGCACGCCGCGTCTGCGCGGGTACGTCCAACGGAGACTCGTGCGCCAGCCGGGCGCGGCGAGCCGTGTTGTCCGGAACCGGGTTGACCGTTGGGCCACGACCGAAGTGCAGATGGAAGTCGTAGAACCCGTGCACGACCGACAAGGCGTGCGCGATCGTCGCCGGGGCATACCCCCCGCTGCCAGCATGGGTTTGCCGGTCTTGGGATTAACGGTCCCCGCTGTCACTGCGCCCGCACCTGTCCGGTGACGCTGCGGGTTGCGAGCCGATCGCAGCCACCCGACAAGCGCGACCGCCTCGGCGTCCGTGGCCTGCTCCCAGCCAACATTCACCGTCCACAACACGCGAAACCAGCGCAACAAGTCATACGCATAGCTGCGGCACGTCAACGGACTGACATCGCTCAGCATCCGATCCCGCAGATAGGCGCTGACCGGCTCGAGTTCGCTACCGGCAACATCGCACAGCACGAACGGCGACGACGGCGAGCGGCCCGCAGCCACGCAGCCGATCCGAGGCAGATCCACCCAGCCATCCACCAAATCCCGACGTACTCCAGAGAGATCATGATCACTAACCATGAGCCGATCCTGGCTGAACGGCTCGCCAAGGTCGAATTGACATGCTCGCTAATGCAGTCAACGGACCGTTCCTGCCCGCCGCTCGACCAGGCGAACATCGACACCCCACCCGCGACCGAACACCGACCATCACCTCACCTGGTTGAAGACAGCGACCCCGACGGGTGCTCACCGTGGTCCTGCCGCACCGGCCTCCACACCGATGCTCAGCAGGCAGCATGACCCGGCCAGACCAGAACACCGCCCCGGACCCGCGACACCTCGGAGCAGCTGAGCGCTTCCGGTCGCCGCACACCAGGCTCCGATGGGTCTTGATCGTCGCGGTCGGCTCCGCCTACATCGGCGCGATCGGTACAGCGAACCTGCTCACGCCCAG
The DNA here is from genome assembly GCF_054779015.1 of Flindersiella endophytica. Taxonomy (NCBI): domain Bacteria; kingdom Bacillati; phylum Actinomycetota; class Actinomycetes; order Propionibacteriales; family Nocardioidaceae; genus Flindersiella; species Flindersiella endophytica. Next base: position 1,346 of record NZ_BAAGYY010000022.1, on the reverse strand, counting down.
CTACGGTCTGATATCGGCCGGGTTCGGGCTGGCCGTGACCGCCGGCACCTACACCGCCGGACTCGCCCTCGCGCTCCGCGACACCCTGCACGACCTTGCCGGGCCGCACTTGGTCCTGGGCGCGATCGTGATCGCAGCCTGGTGCTCAGCGCTGTCCGCCGACCCACGCCTAGGTGTACTCGGCAGAGACGTTGATGGCGTGTTGGTGGTTGTGAATGGGGAGGACCTCCGGGCTTAGTGGAGATGTCTGACGTCTTCACCGGCCCTGGAGGTCCTCGTGTCCCACGCTAATGCTCGTTTGACTCTGCATGGCCGTCGCCTGCTGGTTGAGCGGGTGATCCGGGACGGCCGGCCGGTGGCTCATGTGGCCAAAGAGTTGGGTGTCTCCCGGCAGTGTGCCCATCGGTGGGTGGCCCGGTTCCGCGACGAGGGTGAGGCCGGCCTGAACGACCGCTCCTCCCGGCCACACCGCTGCCCGCGCCGAACCCCGGCCGAGGTCGAGCAGCAGGTCCTGCGGCTGCGGCGGACTCATCGGCGTGGTCAGGACTGGATCGGCCCAGAGCTCGGGGTTCCGGCACGCACCGTGGCGGCGATCCTGCGCCGCCACCAGATGCCCTACCTGCGCGAGTGCGACCCGTTGAGCGGCCAGGTCATCCGGGCGTCCAAGACCACCGCGGTGCGATATGAACACGACCACCCCGGGTCACTGGTCCATGTGGACGTCAAGAAGATCGGCCGGATCCCTGACGGCGGTGGCTGGAAAGCCCACGGCCGCCAGCATGGAAAGACCGGTGCGCAGAAGCGAGCCAAGATCGGATTCGACTACATCCACTCCATCATCGACAACCGTGGACGACCATTCCCGGCTGGCCTACTCCGAAGCCCTTCCCGATGAGAAAGGCGGCACCTGCGCGGCATTCCTGACCCGTGCCGCGGCCTGGTTCGCCGGCCACGGCGTCCGGATCGAACGCGTCATGACCGACAACCACTACAGCTACACCCGCTCAAAAGCCGTCGCCCAGGCGATGAAGACCCTGCACGCCAAACACGTCCTGATCCGGGCGCACTGCCCCTGGCAGAACGGGAAAGTCGAGCGGTTCAACCGCACCCTACAGACCGAGTGGGCCTACCGGCAGGTCTACCTCAGCAACACCCACCGCCTCGATGCCCTTGCACCCTGGCTCCAGCACTACAACACTCAAAGACGCCACTCAGCCATCGGAGGCCAACCCCCGATCAACCGGGACTGTGGATCGAACGGTGTTTCCGGCTTGACTCGCCGGCCTGATGGGCTGGCGGAGAAGGAGTCGGGATGACCGCGACATCGGATACCGCGAGACTGGGCG
>NZ_BAAGYY010000021.1:0-25208 GCF_054779015.1 Flindersiella endophytica | reverse complement strand
GGCCGTAGCCACCCGCTACGACAAACTCTCCACCCGCTACCAAGCCATCCTCGAAATCACCGCCATCAACGAATGGCTTCCCTTACTTCGAAACACGCCCTAGCTACGGCCTCGGCTGATCGCCAGCTTCGTGCCGAGTCCACCACCGTGCTCACGTATGGCTGCGTCGCCGCCGTCGGCTCGGTCGTCGGCTACCTGCGGGGCGTGGAGTACGGATACCCGCTCTTCGGCTACTTCCTCGGCCTTCTCGTCCCAGCCTTGCTGGCCGTCCCTGTTGTCGCGTTCCTGCACTCGGCCCTGTATCCGGCGGAGGCCAGGGGGATGAGCTACGGGATGCTCGCCATCTGCATCGTGGTCGGCGGCAGCGGCGGCGCGGGCCTCATGGTGTGGTTTGCTTGCCGCCCGGACTATCGTCCGCAGTGGGTCGGACTCGGCTTGCTGGTGGGCAGCGTCCTCGGCACGGCGGTCGCCCGGTTCCTGACCAAGGGAGCGCATGCGGAGCTCCAACGGTCCGAGGCGTACGACCGCCGCCACAGTCCGTTCGGGTAGGGGTTGGGGGCGTCTCGCCCATGCGGAGAAGGCCGTCCGGGACCAAAGGACCCGGACGGCCCAGAGACGACCAGGCAACGCAACGGCGCTAGGTCGCCGGTTCCGTGACTCCGGCGCCGGTGAAGTCGAGCCAGTTGACGTTGAGCACGCCGCCGGTGTTGGTGCTGCCCGCCGGTCGGCGCACCACCAGGTAGAGCGACCCCGCGTCCGCCGGTGGGTCGGTCAGTGTTGCCGTGTAGGTGTTGTAGGTCTGCCAGTCACCCGTGTTCGGCACGTCCACCGAGCCGACGAGTGGACCGTCCGGTGCGCCCGCGCGTACGTCGATCGTTCCGCCGTCGCTGGCCGATGCGGCGCGGAACGAGATCGCGTCCACGTTCAGCAGGCTCAGCGGGCTGAACGCGAACCAGTCGCCGTCCTCGATGAAGCCGATGTTCTGGAAGCCGCCTTCCACGTCACCGGTCGTCTCGCGCTGGACGCCGGGGTCTCCGTCGCCCGCGCCGCCCGGGACCCGGCCCGTCGTCGTGTAGAACTCCGCCTGCTTGCGCTTCGGCTGCAGGATCTGGACCTCGCGCGTCGTCAGGGCCTGCGCGCCACCCGGGCCGCCGTGGTCGGTGTAGGAAGCAGTCAGTACGTAGACGAGGTTCTCCTCCTCGCCGTGGCTGTCCTCACCGTGCGTCTCGACCACCGCCGAACAGCCGGGGTAGGTCTCGAACCCGTGGTCGTGGTCGTTGTGCCCGAGCGACGTCGCGACCGTGACCTCGCCGCAGTCGATCGTGCCGTCCTCCGGGTCCGTCACGGTCACCGAGAAACGCACGTGGTCGCCGAACGAGAACAGGCCACCATCGGGCGGATAGGTGAACGACACCGTGGGTGCCGTGTTGCCCGCGACGATCGGCACGTTCGCGACGCCTGTCTTCGCCGACGTGTCGGTCACCGTCAGCCGCGCGGTGTAGTTGCCGATCGACGCGTACGTGTACGACGGGTTCGCGGCCGTCGAGTCGACGGTTCCGTTGGAGTCGAAGTCCCAGGCGTACGTGATCGGCTGCCCGTCCGGGTCGCGCGAGCCGGCGCCGGAGAACTGCACGGTCAACGGAACGGAGCCGGACGTACGATCCGCCGCGGCCTGCGCGATCGGCGACCGGTTCCCTTTGACGTAGTCGATCCGGTAGACCCCCGACGTGTCGTTGTTGCCGCCGAACCCGCTGCCCCACTCGATGAGATACAGCGCACCGTCCGGACCGAAGTCGAAGTCCATTGGCCGCTGGAACTGCATCGTCGTCAAGATCTGATTGACATCGACCAGCGTGGACTGCGAGTCGAGCTGGAACGAGTACATCCGGTTCTGGCCCCACTCGCCGAAGATGGCCTTGCCGTCCCAGTACGCCGGCCACTTGCGATCCGAACGCAACTTCGGGTCGTAGCGATAGACCGGTCCGCCCATCGGCGCGCCGCCGGTGCCGAGCTCCGGCGTCGGGCTGTTGTTGAGCCGGCCGTACCAAATGTCCGGCTGGATGACGGGAGGCAGTTCGACGAGGCCGGTGTTGTTGGGCGACTCGTTGACGGGCGAGGCACAGTCGAACAGCGCGCCGGACACGCCGGTCGCGAAGTCGTAGTCGTTGTACGCCGCTCCGCCGTGACAGTACGGCCAGCCGTAGTTGCCCGGCCGCTTCATCAGGTTCCACTCCACGCGCCCCTCGGGACCGCGCGTCGCACTGGGCTGGTTGGCGTCCGGACCGTAGTCGGCGACCGCGATGTAGCCGGTCTTCTTGTCGATTCCGAAGCGGAACGGGTTGCGCAGCCCCATCGCGTAGATCTCGGGCCGCGTCTTCGGTGTGCCCGGCCGGAACAGGTTGCCGAGCGGGATCGTGTAGCCGCCGCGTGCGCTCGGCCGGATCCGGAGGACCTTGCCCGACAGGCTGTTGGTGTTGGCCGCCGACCGCTGTGCGTCGAACGGCTCACGCCCGGCGCGTTCGTCGATCGGCGCGTACGCCTGCGACTCGAACGGGTTGCTGTTGTCGCCGGTCGAGAGATACAGCGTGCCGTCCGGGCCGAACTCCAGCGCACCGCCGTGGTGGCAGCAGGTCACACGCTGCACCGGTACGTCCAGCACGACCTTCTCACTCGCCAGGTCGATCGTGTCGCCGCGCATGGTGAAGCGCGAGAGCCGGTCGACGTCGATCCCGGTGGGGGAGTAGTACACGTAGACCCACTTGTTCCTGGCGAACTTCGGGTCGACCGCGATGCCGAGCAGCCCGCTCTCGAAGTCGGTGAAGACGTCGAACGTCGCCGCCGCGACCCGCTGCTCGGTGTCCGGCTTCCACACCCAGGCCTCGCCGAGCCGCTCGACGTAGAGCACCCGGCCGTCCGGAAGGACGGCGAGCGCCATCGGGTTCAGCGTGTTGTCATCGAGCGTGACCTTCTCGTAGTTCGACCAGTCGGTGCCGCCACAGTCGGCGGCCTTCGCGCCGGCGGCGGTGCGGATGCCCTCCAGCACGTGCTGCTCGAACGCCGGCTCGGTGTACGACTCCTTGGTGTGCCCGCCGCCGGTGTACCAGGCCCGCCCGCCGTCGTAGTCCTGGCACCAGGCGATCGGATGGTCGGTGCCCATTCCGCCACCGGTGTAGGACTTCTCGTCGAGCTCCGCGAGCACGTGCACGTTGCCACGCGGGTTGGCGCGGTAGTTGTACCACTCGTCGGTACGTTGCCAGCGGGCCGGCAGCTGCCTGGTCGACGGGTGAACCGGGTCCTCGACCTTGACGGTGGCGGGCTGGATCGCCGGATGGCTCTGGAAGTAGGCGCCGACCAGGTTTCCGTACCACGGCCAGGAGTACTCCGTGTCGGACGCGGCGTGGATGCCGACGTAACCGCCGCCGGCCTGGATGTAGCCTTCGAACGCTGCCTGCTGGGTGTCGTCGAGCACGTCGCCCGTGGTCGACAGCCAGATAACGGCTTCGTACTTGCCGAGGTTCTCCGGCGTGAACGCGGCCGCGTCCTCGGTCGCGTCGACGCTGAACCGATGCGCGGCGCCGAGCCGCTGCACCATCGCGATGCCGTCGGGAATCGAGTCGTGCCGGAACCCCGCGGTCTTGGAGAAGACGAGAACGTCGAACGCGGGTGCCGCGTTGGCCGTGCCAGGCATGAGCGTGGCCATGGCTAGCGGCACAGCGAGGGTGGCGGCCAGGGTGAGGGCGGCCGCATGGCGAATGTTCACAGCAAGCTCCCCTTCTGCTGTGGTGTGTGAAGAATGCGCGCTGCTGTTGCTCCATTCGGATCAGTGATCGATCAGGGCATCAGTGTCGTCGCGATCAGCGACCGTTGCAATCGATCCGCCGCGGGTGGCCGGTATCGCTCAGCCGCGGCGGCGCTCCGCGCGCCGAGTGACGTATTTGCGAATCTTCTCGTGTTTGCCGCAGTCGTCCATCGAGCACCAGCGGCGACTGCCGTTCTTCGACTGGTCGAGAAACAGCCACGGGCAACCCGCACAACGCTTCAGGCGGCGCAGGTCCGGACTTGTCAGCAGGTCGTACGCCGCCTGCGCGACCGGCCACAGCGGTGACTCCAGCTCGGCGAACTCCCAAGCGGGCTTGACCAGATCGCCGTCGGAACGCAGCGTGGCGTGCGCCAGTGCCGTGGTGACGTACGGCCGGAGCCGTTGCCAGCCGGCGGCGGGGGAGTGGCCGTCGGCCAGGGCGCCGAACGTCTCGTTCAGCGCGTCGCGAAGTGCGGCGGCCCGGCGGACGACAGCGGTGGCCCGGCGGGGGTGCGCCTCGGCAGCACGCTCCAGGTCTCCGGCGGTCCGCGGAGGAACGATCGACACCCGTCGCGCCCACGCCAGCAAATCCGCGTAGTCGGCCACGTGGTCGTGCCGGCGTGGACCGAGCGGGTCGTCGACAGTGTTGGCGAAGTCCAGCCCCAGCTGGCCGCCGAGGATCGGCAGCTCACGTACAGCTTCGTCCACTGTTTCCATCAAAACCAACTTTACCAGTTGACCGCCCTCTGTAGGTCATGCGAGTGTTTCCAGCATGAGGCATTTCACCGGAAACAGCCGGGTCGTTGTCGGCGTTCTCTGCGTCGCCCAGTTCGTGGTGGTGCTGGACGTGACGGTGGTTGCCACCGCGCTACCGGCGATCGGCGGCGACCTCGGGTTCGCAGCGGCGCGCGTGACCTGGGTGATCACGGCGTACACCGTGGCGTTGGCCGGGCTGCTGATCCTCGGCGGCCGGATCGCCGACCTCATCGGGGCGGGTCGCGCGTTCCGCGCCGGACTGATGCTGTTCGGTGCCGCCTCGATGGTCTGTGCGGTCGCGTCCACGCCGGGGACGATCGTCGCCGCCCGGGTCGCGCAGGGCGCCGGTGCCGCGCTGCTGTCACCCGCGGCGCTGGCCGCCCTGAGCGAGCACCTGGGCGATGCCGCTCGCCGGGTCGCGCTGGGCTGGTGGACCGCGGCGGGTGCCGTCGGCGGCGGGAGCGGATGGGTACTCGGCGGCCTGCTCACCGAGCTGGCCGGCTGGCGCTGGGTGTTCGCGGTCAACCTGCCGGTCGCGGTCGTCGCCTTCCTGGTCAGCCGGCGCCTGCTCGGGAATGGCCGCCCGCCGCGGTCCGGGCCGCTCGACGTGGCGGGGGCGGTCTGGATCACGCTCGCGATCGGTGCGGGCACGCTCGGACTGTCGAGGCTCGCGGAGGATGTCACTGGCTGGACCGGCTGGGCAGCCGTCGTCCTCGCTGCCGTCGCCCTGGCGGGTTTCGTCCGCGTGGAGCGCCGCGCACGCGCACCGCTGGTGCCCGGCGGCCTGATCCGAACGCCCGGCGTCGTGGGCGGCAACCTCACCGCCGCCGCACTGACGGGTTCGACCACGCCCGCCATGCTCGCCGTCGTGCTCTACGTGCAGGACACCCTTCGCCTGCCGCCGTTGCGGGGTGCCGTGCTGTTTCCCGCGTTCAACCTCGCCGTCATCGGCGGCTCGCTGCTGGCACCGAGCGTGCTGGAGCGAGCCGGCGAACGCGGAGCACTGGTCGCGGGATTCTGCGGTGTGCTGGCCGGCATCGGGACGCTGCTGACGTTGCCGGCGTCCGGGCTGCCGGCCATGACACTGCTGGGCGCGTTCAGCCTGCTGGGCGCCGGGCTCGGGACGGCTTCGGTGGCGTCGACCACCGTGGGCTCGATCGAGGTCACAGCCGCCGAACGAGGCGTCGCCGCCGGCCTGCTCAACTCGACGGCACAGCTCGGCACCGCGCTCGGCTTGGCGGTCGCCACCCCGCTGGTGGCGTCCGCCGCGCCGATGACGGGCTACCGGCTGGGATTCGTGGCGGCCGCCGCGATCGCCGTTGCCGGTCTGGTCAGCGTTCGAACGATCAGGACTCGAAGCCCAGTGACATGTACTGGTCGACGTTGTCCTTCGTGATGGTCTCCGAGGCCAGCGTGATCGACGCCGGCACCTGCTTCTCCACCAGGTCGCTCATGCCCTTGCCCTGCGCGATCAGCCGGCCCAGCTTGATGGCCGAGGCCGCCATCGTCGGACTGTAGGTCACGGTGGCCTCCAGGACGCCCGTGCCCGCCTTGATCTCGCGCATCGCGTTGGCCGAGCCCGCGCCGCCGACCATGAAGAAGTCGTCGCGGCTGGCCTGCTTGATGGCCGCGAGCACGCCGATGCCCTGGTCGTCGTCGTGGTTCCACATCGCGTCGATCTTCGACTCGGCCTGCAGGACGTTACGCGTGACCGCCTCACCTGTCTCGACGGTGAAGCGGGCCGCCTGCCGGGCCGTCACCTTGAAGCCGTACGTCGCCAGCGCGTCCTTGAAGCCCTTGCTGCGTTCCTGCGTCAACGGCAGCTCGTCCATCCCGGCGATCTCCGCGATGACCGGGTTGGAGACGTTGCCTGCCTTGAGCTTCTTGCCGATGTAGTGCCCCGCGGACACACCCATGCCGTAGTTGTCGCCGCCGATCCACGTGCGGTACGACAGCTTCTCCGGGAAGATGCGGTCGAGGTTTACCACGGGGATGCCGGCGTCCATCGCCTTGCGGGCAACGGAGTTGAGCTGGGCACCGTCCTGCGGCAGCACCACGATGATGTCCACCTTGTTGCTGATGAACGACTCGACCGCCGCGATCTGCTGGGCGATGTCACTGGTCGGCTCGACCGCCTGCCAGTCGATGTCGGAGTAGCCCTTGGCCGTCTCGTTGGCGTTCTGGGCGATCGCCGCGATCCAGCCGTGGTCGGCGGCCGGTGCGAGGAAGCCCATCGTGACCTTCTTGCCGGGCTTGTCGTTGTCGGTGCCCGCGGCGGCCGGCTGCGTCGTCTTGCCCTTGTCTTCGTTCTGCACGGCCGCCGGGTCGTTGCTGGTGCAGGCGCTGACCACCGCGGCCGCGCCGATCGCCGTACCGCCGAGCAGGAAAAACCGTCGATCGACCATGAGTCCTGTCCTCCCTTATATGTGGCCTCATACCTGGCCTCAGGTGTTGCTGTTGGCTCGCCGGGACAGCCATTGCTGGACGAGTACCGCGAGAACGATGATGACGCCCTTGGCGATGTTCTGGATCTCGGTTTCGAACCGGTTCAGGATGAAGAGGTTCGTCAACGTGGTGAAGACGAGAACGCCGAGGATCGACCCGATCAGCGTGCCGCGGCCACCGCTCAGCAACGTACCGCCGATGACGACCGCTCCGATCGCGTCGAGCTCGTAGAACTCGCCGTGCGTGCTGGATCCCGTGGTCGTACGCGCGATGATCATCACCGCCGCGACGCCGGCGCACAGGCCGGACAGCGCGTACAGCGAGGCTATGTGCCGCTTGACCGGGATGCCCGCGAGGCGCGCCGCCTCCGGGTTGCCGCCGACGGCGAACGTACGACGGCCGTACGTCGTGCGGTTCAGCACGACCCAGCCGACCGCGACGACGCCGAGGAAGATGTAGACCAGCAACGGCAGACCGAGGAACCGCGTGTCGGCCAGCTCGTTGATCGCGGCGGCCTCCGGACGTACCAGCTGGGTCTTGCGGTCGGAGAGGAACTGCGCGAGCCCACGGGCACCGGCGAGCATGGCCAGCGTCGCGATGAACGAGACCACCCGTCCGTACGCGATCAGCAGGCCGTTGACCAACCCGGTCAGCGTTCCGACGATCAGCGCGGTCCACACCATGACCATCGGACCGTACGACTGGGTCTCGAGCGTCGTCGCCCACACCGACGCCAGCGCCATCACCGCGCCGACGGACAGGTCGATCCCGCCACCGATGATGACGAACGTCATGCCGACGGTGATGACGCCGATCGTGGAAGCCAGCAACAGCAACGTCACGAGGTTGCCGGTGGTGAAGAACTGCGCGGGCCTGGTCAGCCCGCCGATGCCGGCGAGGATGGCCAGCACGGTGATCAGGCCGATGTTGCGCACCTCGGCTGCCCGGCCGAGCTGCACCAGCAGGCCGTTGGAGCCACCGTTGCCGATGCCGTTGCCCGGCCCGGCCGGTGTCGGCGAAGCCGCGGGAGTGGACACTAGGGGGCCTCCAAGCGGTAGGGACGGGCTGCGGCGGCCCTCACACCACGCTCGCTGCGTTGTCGTCGTCGCCAATAGAACACCGCTGTTAACTCCTCCTCCGCCTTGCGAGCCCGGCGTGATGACCGTCCTCGCTATCCGCCCCTACCACTTGGACACCCCTAGACGGCGCTTCCTTCCATCACGAGGTCGAGGACCTGGGACTCGTCGAGGTCGCGCGCGTCGGCTTCGTGGATCAGATGGCCTTCCCGCACGACAAGTACCCGGTCGGCGAGACCGAGGACTTCGGGTACCTCGCTGGAGACGAGGACGACGGACACGCCTTCGTCGGCGAGCCTTCGGATCAGTTGATAGAGCTCGACCCGCGCGCCGACGTCGACGCCGCGGGTCGGCTCGTCGAGCAGCAGGATCCGGCACTCCTTCAGCAACCAGCGCGCCAGTACGGCCTTTTGCTGGTTGCCGCCGGACAGCGTACGGATCAGCCGGCGCGGATCGGCGGGCCGGAGATCGAGCGCCCTGGCCTGCTCGCCGGAGTCGGCGATCTCGCGCCTCCGGTCGAGGAAGCCCGCCGCGCTGTAGCGGGCGAGCGACGACAGCGTGATGTTGCTGAAGATGGGCTCGTGCATCAACAGGGCTTGGCTCTTGCGCTCCTCGGGTGCCAGCCCGATGCCGGCCTTGACGGCGGCGGAGACGCTGCCGGGGCGCAGCGCGCGGTCCTGCACGTAGACGCGGCCGGTCGTGGGCTTGCGCGCGCCGTAGATGGTCTCGAGGATCTCCGACCTTCCGGAGCCGACGAGACCGGCGAGGCCGACGATCTCACCGGCTCGGACACCGAAGCTGACGTTCTCGAACTCGCCTTTCAGGCTCAGGTCCTCAGCCCGCAGGACGACCTCGGCGCCGTCCAGGCGGCTCAGCGGCGGCCGGTCCGGGAACGCGTACTCGACCGTACGTCCGGTCATGTACGAAACGATCTCGCTGGTCGACGTCGTCTTCGCGGGCAGCCCTTCGGCCGCGGTCCGGCCGTCCTTGAGGATCGTCAGCCGGTCGCCGATCTGGCGGATTTCGTCAAGCCGGTGGGAGATGTAGAGCACCGCGACGCCGGCGGCGGTCAGGTCGCGGATCACTCGGAAGAGGTTCTCCACCTCGTCGTGCGCGAGCGCGGCGGACGGCTCGTCCATCACGATCAGCCGGGCGTCGTGCGACAGTGCCCGCGCCATGCTCACGATCTGCTGGCCCGCCGCCGACAGCCGCCCGACCTCGCGGGTGGGCGGGATCTCGCCGTGGCCGAGCCGGGCGAGCAGGTCACGGGCGGCCTGGTTGGTCCTGGTGCGCAGCGCGAAGCCGGCGGTGCTCTGCTCGTGGCCGAGGAAGATGTTCTCCGCGACGGAGAGGCCCTCGACGAGGTCCAGCTCCTGGTAGATCGTCGCGATGCCGAGCCGCATGGCGTCGGTCGGGTTGCGTGGCTCGATCGGCTCGCCCTGCCAGATCAGCTCACCCTGGTCCGGACGTTGCGCGCCCGCCAGCACCTTGATGAGCGTCGACTTGCCGGCGCCGTTTTGGCCAAGCAGGCAATGCACCTCGCCGGCCAGGACCGCGAGGTTGGCACCGTCGAGCGCGCGCACGCCAGGAAACTGCTTGACGATGTCGCGCATTTCCAGCAGCACGCCTGCGGTCGAATCGGTGGGCATCGGGCTCCGTTCTCTGTCGCATCGTCAACGTAAGCGGAGCGTGCACGGTCATGGTCGACTCTGATATCCGCTGTCCGGAACCGGCCGATAGTTCCGAACGTTTGGCTGGATCCGGCCCGCGTTCAGCGGGTGTCGTTCACTGGGCGGTGCCCGCGAGCAGCCAGCGCCGGACGGGGATCCGGAGGAGGACGCGGGCGCCGCCGCGTTCGAACGGGGTGGTGATGTCCCAGCCGCCGTACTTCTCCGCGAACGCCTTGACGACGTCTGCCGGAAGAGTGCCGCGCAGGATCTCCGCGCTGCCCTCGGCCACGACGGGATGGACGCCGTCCTCGAGTGCGAGTGAGACGCGGTTGTCGTGCTCGAGGTTGCGGACCTTGACGTTGCGGAGCGGGCGGAGCGGTCGGGTCGGTCGGGTCGGTCACGGGGGACATCTCAGCAGAAAGCGGCGCCGTTTGACACTATGTTCACGTCTGGGTTAACTATTGCGCATGAACGACACAGGATCGGACCGGAGAGACGACCTCGCGGCGGTTCCGCTGCTCGGCCGGACGGTGGCGCCGGAAGGGTCGGGCCTGGTGCTCGCGGAGTGGCAGGCCGACGGGCGGACGGGCGCGGAGACCGCGTGGCAGGCGCCGTTGCACATCCACCATTCCGACGACGAGGCGTGGTACGTCCTCGAGGGAACGCTCCGGCTGCGGATCGACGGCCTCGACTACGACGTGCCGGCTGGGTCGGGCATCGTCGGCCCGCGCGGCTTGTCGCACACGTTCGGCAACCCCGACACCGAGCCGGCGCGCTACGTGCTGGTGATGTCGGCACAGACGAACGCGTTGCTGAAGAACCTGCACAGCGGCGGCGCGCGCGAGCCGGACGCCGTGCGCGCGCTGTTCGAGGAGTACGGCTGCGAGCTGCTCCAATAGGCTGGGCGCCATGGCGTTGTTCACGGTGGACGAGGCTCGTGACGAGCTCGCGCGACTGCTGCCCGTACTCCATGAGGTGGTCCGGCTGCGCGCGGACGCCGCCGAGCTGGGAGCGTCGCTCGGTACGGAGGGCGGGAGCGGCGGTGTGCCGACATCGCTTGGTGGCCTGCCGGAGTTCAAGGCGATGCAGGCCAGGCTTGACGAGTTGCTGACGCAGGTGCAGGAGACCGGGGCGGAGCTGAAAGGCCTGGCGCCGTTGCTGGTTGCCACGCGGCGGAGCCGCAATATGTGCAGCCCGTCCGAGCTCGAGGGCGTACCCGTCCTGTTGTGCTGGCTCGAGGGAGACTCCGCCCTGGAGTGGTACCACCGTACCGACCTCGGCTTCGCCGGCCGGCGACGGCTGCGCTGATGTCTGCCCGGATGTCTGGCCGGTTGTCCGGCCGGATGCGTACGATCGGTTTGCTCGGCGGCATGAGCTGGGAGTCGTCGGCGCTCTACTACAAACTTGTCAACGAAGCGGTGCGTGACCGGCTGGGTGGCACACACTCCGCATCGTCGGTGATGCTGTCGTTCGACTTCGCCGAGATCGAGGCGCTGCAAGAGCGCGGTGCGTGGGCGGAGGCAGGAGCGCTGCTGTCCGCAGCCGCGCTGGACGTCCAACGTGCGGGCGCTGACGTCATCGTCCTGTGCACCAACACGATGCACCGCCTGGCCGACGAGATCGCGGCCGCGATCGACGTACCGTTGTTGCACATCGCCGACGCCACCGCCGCGGTCCTGCGCGCCGACGGCCATCAGGCGGTCGGCCTGCTCGGCACCCGCTACACCATGGAGGCCGACTTCTACCGCGGCCGCCTCGAGCAGGAACACGGGCTGAACGTGCTGGTGCCGCCGCGAGCAGATCGCGACCTGGTGCACGAGGTCATCTACGACGAGCTGGTACGCGGCATCGTGCGGGAGGAGTCGCGGCAGGCCTATGACCGCGTGATCGCCGGCCTCTTCACCGCGGGCGCGACGGCCGTCATCCTCGGCTGCACCGAGATCGAGCTGCTGGTCCCACCGGGGACAGACGATCGGCTTTACCCAACCACCGCCATCCACGCCCGAGCCGCCGTAGACTTCGCACTCTCCGGCGAGTGAGGGGAGCGCGTGATGACGCGCGAACGAGTGCTCGGAGTGGACGCCTGCAAGGGTGGCTGGATCGGCATCGCCCTGGGGCCTGACCGGATCGACGCGTATGTCGCGCCCGGCATCGACGAACTGGTCGTGATGGCCGATGCGGAAGGTGGCGTGACTGTCGTGGCCATCGATATCCCGATCGGTCCTCCGGACAAGGGATATCGCGAGGCAGACGTGCTCGCTCGCGAAGAGATCGGCGCACTGCGATCGTCGGTGTTCATGACGCCGACCCGAGCGGCGCTGGAGGCACGAAGCTATGTCGTTGCCCTCGAGGTGTGCCGGAAGAACGGAGAGAAGGGCATCTCCGTGCAGGCTTTCGGGCTGCGGAAGCGAATCAAAGAGGTCGAAGACTGGAGTAACGAGGCGAAATGGCGCGTCGTCGAGGTGCATCCTGAGGTGAGTTTCAAGGAGCTGGCCGGCAAGCCGTTGACCGCCAGCAAGCACACCTGGGCAGGCATCGAGTGCAGGCGAGGGCTGCTTGCCGAAGCCGGGATCCAGCTGCCGGCCGACCTCGGCAGAGCCGGCCGGCGGGCAGGGGTCGACGACGTGCTCGACGCCGCGGCCGCGGCCTGGACCGCCCGGCGGGTGGCCGAAGGGCAGGCACGTACGCTCCCGGCCGCGCCGCAAGGGTTTCCCTCTATCTGGGTGTAACACGGCGCACTGCGAATCCAGGTAGTTCTACGGGTACTCGCCCGATGTCAGGAACCTTACGCTGCTGCCGTGCGGGTTCATCCGCTCTTGAATCTGGGCAAATCGGTGCGATGAACATCAGGGGGTCACGCAGTGAGCAACCGGATAGCGACGACCGTGACGGCGTACGATCCGATCTCGCGCGCCGGAATCATCAGCCAGCTCCGCTACCGGCCGGAGGTACGGCTGATCGAGGATGGCGCGACCGAAACACCAATGGTCACCATCGTCGTCGCTGATCGGATCACCGATCAGGTATGTCAGACGATTCGCGCGACGATCCGCGGCGGATGCGCGAAGGTGGTCATTGTCGCGACGCAGCTGGAGGACAACGAGCTGCTGCAAGCCATCGAGGCAGGAAGCTGCGGCCTGCTGCGATGGGTGGACGCTTCGCCGGAACGGCTCGTGGCCGTGCTGAGGGGAGCCGCCAACGGCGACGGAACGGTTCCGCCGGAACTGCTCGGCCGGCTGCTCGAACAGGTCGCCCGGCTGCAGCGGCAGACGCTGGCGCCGCGCGGTCTGACGTTCGCGGGGTTCGCCGAGCGCGAGCTGGCGGTGTTCAAGCTGGTCGCCGAGGGCTGGAACACCGTCGAGATCGCGCGGCAGCTGTCGTACTCCGAAAGAACAGTCAAGAACATCATCCGCGACGTCACGTCCCGCTTGCAGCTACGCAACCGCGCACACGCCGTCGCCTACGTGGTACGCGAGGGTCTCGTCTAGACGATCTAGGCACGGCTAGCGCGCAGGCTCCATCACGAACCACACACCGACCGCGGGCTCCTCGCTGACGTTGCGGTAGCTGTGCGGCGTCGTCGACTCGAAGGAGATGGCGTCGCCGGAGCGCAGCCGGATTTCCTCGAACCCCAGCGTCAGCTGGAGCTCGCCCGACACCAGGAAGCCGTACTCCGAGCCCGGGTGCCGCATCAGCCCACCCGTGCTCGACGACGTACCGCCCGGCGGGTAGGTCACGAGCAGGAAGTCCACCGGATGCGGCGGCAGCTCGCCCAGCCGCTCCCAGCAGACACCGGTGTCCAGTGTGAGCGCCTGCCGGTCGGCCGGTGTGACGTGCGGCCCGATCCGGCGGCCACGGGACAGCCCGAGCGTCTGCAAGAGCGTCACCGGAGTCTCCGGCGCGGCCAGCGCCTCCTCGACTGGCTGTTCAGCCACGTCGAACACGTCCTGGATGGAGATCCCGAGCGCCGACGTGATGGCGTACAGCGTGCTGACCGACGGGCTGCTCTTGCCGGTCTCGATCTGGGAGAGCATGGACGCCGAGATGCCGGCGTCCCGCGCCAAGCTACGCAGGCTGAATCCGGTTCGGAGCCGGGCGTCCCGGACCCGCTGCCCGAGCGACAGCATCTCCACCATTTCCTCCCAGGTTGTGCAGTATTACTTAACAAAGCCGTTCAAGAATACTTGACACACTCGTAGTGCGGACCTAGCTTGGCAAGCACGATCCCCACCACCCGGATCGAGGTGACGCCGAATGGTCATTCGCACATACGGGTCGAATGCCGTCGACTGGGAGGAACGCGTCGATCTCGACCGTCTGCGCGAGCAGCGGTTGCAGCGCCTCTCCGACCAGCTCGAAGCGTCCGATCTCGGCGCCCTGCTCGCCTTCGACTTCTCCAACATCCGCTACATGACCGCCACCCACATCGGCACCTGGGGTATGGACAAGCTCATCCGCTTCGCCCTGCTGCCCAGGGGAGGGGAGCCGATCGTCTGGGACTTCGGCTCGGCGGCCAAGCACCACCAGCTCTACAACCCGTGGCTCGACGGCGAGAACCGTGCCAGGGCAGGGATCTCGACGCTGCGCGGCGCGTTCAACCCGAACGCCGGCATCGCCGAGGAGGTCGCCCGCAAGATCCATCACGAGCTCGAGCAACACGGCCTGCAGAACGAGCCCGTCGGTGTCGACCTGATCGAGCCACCCGTGCTGTTCGCCCTGCAGGCCCGCGGACTCGAGATCGTCGACGGCCAGCAGGTGTTCCTGGAGGCCCGCGCGATCAAGACCAACGACGAACTCTCCCTGCTGGCCCAGGCCTGTGCCATGGTCGACGCGGCCTATGAGGAGCTCTACGCGTTCCTGCGACCAGGCGTCAAGGAGAACGAGTGCGTCGGCCTGGTGAGCAAGGTGCTGTACGAGCTCGGCAGTGAGTACGTCGAAGGCGTCAATGCCATCTCCGGCGAACGCTGCTCACCACATCCGCACGTCTACTCCGATCGCCTGATCCGCCCGGGCGATCCCGCGTTCTTCGACATCCTGCACAGCCACCTCGGCTACCGCACCTGTTACTACCGTACGTTCGCCGTCGGCAGCGCCTCGCCCGCCCTGAGAGACGCCTACACGCGTTGCCGGGAATACATGGACAACGCGATCGCGCTGGTCCGGCCCGGCGCGACGACTGCCGACATCGTTTCGGTCTGGCCGCGGGCCGAGGAGTTCGGATTCCCCAACGAGGAAGCGGCTTTCGCGCTGCAGTACGGCCACGGCGTCGGCATGGCGATCTGGGAGAAGCCGATCTTCTCGCGGCTGGTCTCGCTCGACCACCCCGAGGTCCTGCGCGAGGGCATGCTGTTCGCCCTCGAGACCTACTGGCCCGCCGGCGATGGCTGGCAGGCCGCGCGGATCGAGGAAGAGGTCGTGGTCACCGCCGACGGCTGCGAGGTCATCACGAAGTTCCCCGCGGAGGAGCTGCTGGTCGCCGGCCGGAAGTACTGGACGGCCGGCGGCGCGCTCAACACCGTGCGGGAGTCGCAGTCGCATCTCAACACCGGAAAGTCTGCTCTCGATGGCCACCGCGACTGACCCGCCGCGCCCTGAAGACCCGGCGGACCCGGCCGACCTGCTGGCGATGTACGGGCAGCTGGTCCTGATCCGGCTGACCGAGAAGGCGGCACACGACCAGTTCATGGCCGGATTCGTCAAGGGCACAACGCATCTGGCCGCCGGGCACGAGGCCGTCGCCGTCGGTACGAGCGCGGCCCTGCGTTCGGACGACTATGTTTTCGCGACCTACCGCGGGCATCACCACGCGCTGGCTCGCGGTGCGTCGCCTCTGGAGTGCCTGGCAGAGCTGATGAGCAAGGCGACCGGCATGTGCAAGGCCAAGGGCGGATCGATGCACCTCACCAAGGCCGACCGCAACATGCTCGGGTCGTATGCCATCGTCGGCTCACATCTGCCCATGGCCGTCGGTGCCGCGTGGTCGGCCTCCCTACGCGGCACCGACCAGGTGGCGGTGGCGTTCTTCGGCGACGGAGCGACGAATATCGGTGCGTTCCACGAGGCACTCAACCTCGCGGCAGTGTGGAAGTTGCCGGTGCTGTTCGTCTGCGAGAACAACCTCTACATGGAATACACACCGATCGCCACCGTCACCGCTGTCCCCAACCCCGCGGCCGACCGCGCTTCCGCCTACGGCATACCCGGCGAGCTGATCGACGGCAACGACGTGCTGATCGTCAAGCAGACCGTGGAAACCGCCGTCCAGCGGGCGCGGGCAGGCGACGGGCCGACGCTGATCGAGGCGCGGACCTACCGGCACTACGGTCACAGCCGTTCCGATCCGGCGAAGTACCGGCCGCAGGAGGAGGTCGAGAGCTGGCTCGAACGCGACCCGCTCGACGTCGCCCGCCTCCACCTGCGTAAGGCAGGCGTCAGCGACGACCAGATCAACCAGGTCGACGAGCGCGCGCGTACGGAGGTGGCGGCCGCCGTCGAAGGGGCGAAGGCAGCGCCGGACGCCGACCCGGCCGAGGCGCTCACCGATGTCTGGGCGGATGGGAGCGCGACGTGGCGGTCGACATGACTGGCAACCTGGCCGGCGACGTGACCTACCGCGAGTCGGTGGCCGAGGGCATCGCCCGTGAGATGCGCCGCGACCCGACCGTCGTCTGCCTCGGCGAGGACATCGGCGCGGCGGAAGGGGTGTTCAAGACCACGGTCGGCCTGTTCAAGGAGTTCGGCCCGAAACGGGTCTGGGACACGCCGATCTCGGAGCAGGCGATCGCCGGTGCCGCGATGGGTGCGGCGATGACGGGGATGCGACCTGTCGCCGAGATCATGTTCTCCGACTTCCTCGCCTGCTGCTGGGACTACCTCGCCAACGAGATCCCGAAGGTGCGGTACATGACCGGCGGGCAGGTCACCGTTCCACTGGTGATCCGGACGGCCAACGGTGGTGGGCTGGGGTTTGGTGCGCAGCACTCGCAGGCGACCGAGAACTGGGCGTTCACCGTTCCAGGGCTGAAGATCGCGGCGCCCTCGACACCGGCCGACGTGGTGGGCCTGCTGGCGTCGGCGATCCGCAGCGACGATCCCGTGGTCTTCTTCGAGCACAAGGGGCTGTTCGCGAGTAAAGGGCCGGCCGCTCCACCCGGCCATGTCGTGCCGCTCGGCGAGGCGGCCGTCGTACGAGAGGGCTCGGACGTGACGATCGTCGCGCTGGCCTCGACCGTTCCGACCGCGCTGTCGGCAGCCGAGACGCTCGCCCAGGAAGGGATCTCGGCGGAGGTGGTCGACCTGCGCTGCCTGGTCCCACTGGACGTGCGCACCGTTCTCGACTCGGTGGGCCGGACGTCCCGGCTGGTCGTCGTCGAGGAGAACCCGTACCAAGGCGGCTGGGGCGCCACCCTCGTCTCGATCGTGGCGGACGAGGGCTTCGGCGCGCTGGACGCTCCGATCCGCCGGGTCGCCGCGGAGTGTGTGCCGCTGCCGTTCGCCGATCGCCTCGAACAACAAGTCATTCCCACAGTCGACAAGCTGGCCGAGACGGTTCGACGGCTGGCCGCCTTCTAGTAGTTCCTCGTCAACTTCAGCACCAACACCAAGGAGTCACCGTCATGAGCACACGTACGCTCATTCGAGGCGGTCACGTACTCACCATGGATCCCGCCCTCGGCGACCGGCCGGGGGCCGACGTACTCATCGAAGACGGCCGGATCGTCGCCGTCGAGGCCGATCTCAGCGCCGACGCCGACGTGATCGACGCGACCGGCTGCATCGTCCTGCCGGGCTTCGTCGACACCCACCGGCACACCTGGGAGGCCGCGATCCGCGGCAGTGCGCCGAACGCCACGTTGGACGACTACTTCGTCGAGATCCTCGACACGTTCGCTCCGCACTACCGGGCCGAGGACGTCTACGCGTCCAACCTCGCCGGTTCACTGGAGTGCCTGGACGCGGGCATCACCACGCTGGTCGACTGGTCGCACATCAACAACACGCCGGACCATCCCGACGCGGCGATCAACGCCTTGCGGGAAACGGGAATCCGGGTGCGCTACGCCTACGGCAGCGCGAACACGTCGCTGGCCGACTACTGGTTCGAGAGCAAGATCGCCATTCCCGGCGACGACGTTCGCCGGATCCGCGAGACCTACATCCCTTCCGACACAGGCATGCTGACGATGGGGCTGGCGACCCGCGGTCCCGGTTTCTGCCAGGACGACGTCGTCCGTTCGGAGTGGACGCTGGCGCGCGAGCTCGGCATCCCGATCACCGTGCACGTCGGCATGGGCCGGCTGGCCGGCCGGTTCGGCATGATCAAGCAGCTGCACAACCTCGGGCTGCTCGGCCCGGACACGACGTACATCCACTGCTGTTACTTCAGCGAGGAGGAGTGGCAGCTGGTCGCCGACACCGGCGGGACGATCTCGATCGCGCCCCAGATCGAGCTCCAGATGGGGCACGGCTGGCCGCCGGTGATGAAGGCCGTGGAGTACGGCCTGCCGCCGTCGTTCTCGATCGACGTCGTGACGACAGCGCCGGGCGACATGTTCACCAACATGCGCGCGGCGTTCGCGGGCGAACGGGCCCGGGTCAACGCCGCGTCCTGGGAAGCAGACGTGCCCGTACCCGAGACGATGCCGACAGCACGGCAGATGCTGGAGATGGCCACCATCAACGGTGCACACGTCGCCGGCCTGGCCGGCGAGACCGGATCGCTGACGCCCGGCAAGCGGGCCGACATCATCCTGCTGGACGCCCGGAAGCTCAACATGGCGCCGGTGCTCGACCCCGTGGCGGCGGTCGTGCTGAGCGCCGACGTGTCGAACGTCGACACGGTCCTCGTCGACGGCGTTGTACGCAAGCAGCACGGGAAGCTGCTCGCCGACGTCGACAAGGCGCTGCGCCTGGTGGACGCGTCCCGTGACTACCTCGTCGGGCAGACGGCGGCGAAGGAATGAACGGCCGTCACCTGGTCTGCCGTACGGAGTCCGCTCACTACGACGTTCCGGCGGGCTGGGCGCGGTCGGCGTCCGGCTTCAGCCGATGGACGGCCGTCGACGAGAGCGCTGCCGTACACACGGGGTTCGGGATCTGCGCTCTCGAACCAGGCGGTTCGGTGCCCGCACACGTCCACTCGTTCGAGGAGTCCTTCTACGTCGTGGAGGGATCGCCCGTACTGGAGACGGCCGAGGGTGCGTACCGCTTCGGGCCAGGTGACTACGGCTTGCTGCCGACCGGGACGCCACACGCGTGGCGCAACGACGGCGACGACGGGAACGACGAGGGTCAGAGCGGGACCGCGCGCTGGGCGGAGATGCTGGCGCCGCAGCCGCGTGAGCTGTTCGGCGGCGACACCTACGTCGTGCCGGGCTTCGGCTCGAGGCCGGCCGAGCCCATCGACGTCAGGGATCCGCGCAACCGGCTGTTCGGGCACATCTCGGCGGCGAGTATGGACGTCGGCCAGCAGACGCAGGACAAGCTCGCGCTGTCGGCCAGCATGCGTACGGCGTTGCTGGTCTACAGCGGGATCACCGTGAAGATGATGGTCGACTCCGACCTCGGCGCACAGCTGTCGACCATGTTCATGGTGCACTACGACCCCGACGGCGTGGCCGGCCCGCACGACCATCCGTTCGAGGAGACGTACTTCTTCCTCGAAGGCGAGGTCGAGGCGGAGCTCGACGGGGCGAAGTATCGCCTGGGCGCCGGCGACATCGCATTCGCGGGCGTCGGATGCGTGCACGGTTTCCGCAACGTCGGAGACGCTCCGCTGCGGTGGCTGGAGACCCAGGCGCCGCAGCCACCCGGCCGGCACTCGTACCGGTTCGTACGGGACTGGACCTATCTACGCCAGCGTTTGGAAGGGAACTAGCGATGTCCAGCGTGTTGGTGGTCGGCGGCACCTCCGGCCTGGGCCGGGAGATCGCGGCGCACTACTCCTCCGGAGGACACGACGTCGTGATCAGTGGCCGCGATCCCGAACGGGCGAAGGGCGTTGCCGCCGAACTGGGCGGCAACGTGAGCGGCATCGGGCTCGAGCTGTCCGCACCCGAACAGATCTCGGCCGCACTGGTCGGCGTCCGGGCCGTCGACTCGCTCGTGCTGGCGGCCATCGACCGTGACCAGAACGACATAGCGGAGTACGACATCGGCCAGGCGATGCACCTGGTGACGTTGAAGCTCGTGGGCTACACCGCGGTGGTGCACGCGTTGCGGCAGCGACTGTCGGAGCGGGCAGCCGTGCTGCTGTTCGGCGGCCAGGCTCGGGTCCGCCCGTACCCCGGCTCGACGACGGTCTCGACCGTGAACGCGGGCGTGCTCGGCATGGTTCGCACCCTCGCCGTCGAGCTCGCGCCGGTCCGCGTCAACTCCCTCCACCCCGGCATCGTGGGCGACAGCCCGTTCTGGTCGGAGAAGCCGGCGGCCGTGCTCGAGGCCTTCCGTTCGGGCACGCTGACCGGCCGCCTGTCGGAGATGGCCGACATCGTGAGCGCCGCGGTCTTCCTCCTGGAGAACCCCTCCATCAACGACGTCAACCTCGTCGTCGACGGCGGCTGGCGCTGACGAGGAGCCGGTGAGCCGTATAGGCAACTTTGTCGGATTAGTTCAGACAATTGACAAGTCGTGATCAATCATTGCGACCGGAGCGTAACCTTCCGGGTTGGTTTCAGACATTCATGGGTACGCGAATGACTGGGGTAGCCTACTGTGTTCGCCTGAATACGGCGAGCGTCGCTCGTTGAGGGGCGGCTGGTAAGGCGACCGGGAGGGAGGTCGTAATGCTGGCCGGTGAGAACAGCGCGCGGTTGTCGGCGGTCCGCGAGAAGGCGGACGACTGGGTTCGGCTACTCGTCGAACTGAGTGCGCGGAACCCGCTACTTCGATACCGCGACTACAAGACTTCGACACTCGATGTGAGCGGAGCGGATGAGTCGGCTCTCCTGCGCCTGCTGGATGGTAAGAAGGTACGCCTGCGGCAACTCTTCCAGGCCGAGAAGGCATATGGCGAAGCCCGCGCCCGGGCGGCGGCACTCCGCAGAAGGTTCCTGCTGTTCGAGGAAGAGCAGGGTCTGGAGGTCGGTCGGCTGGCGTGCGGCCTGCTCGATGTCCCCTCGCCCAGCATGTCGTCCACACGGTTGGGACGCGGGCAGTTCGCCCTGTTTTCGCCGCTGGTGCTGAGGCCGTTGAAGATCTCCGCGTCGGGAGCGGCGGAAGCCGACCTGACGCTGGAGTGTGTCGGCGATCCAGAGCTGAACCCCATCCTGCTGTACGCCTTGCAGGAGATGTACGGCATCGAGTCCGTGCAGGTGATCAAGGATGCGGTCGACCAGATCTTCAACGAGACGGATTCCGTCACTGATCAGGTGATGAAGATCTTCACCGTCGTTGCCGATCCGCTACGGAACCAGGGCCTGTCCGTCGACCTGCGGGAGAGGGTTGTGGCGGGTGCGTTCAGTTTCGACAAGCTGGCGATGGTCGACGATCTCAAGGGTGCCCTGAGTCAATTGGCGGCGAACGATGTCGTTGCTGCCTGCGCCGGGGTGGACGAAGCGCAGGCGGCGATACGAAAGGTCCGTGGCGGAGACTTCCT
This sequence comes from Flindersiella endophytica, assembly GCF_054779015.1. Taxonomy (NCBI): domain Bacteria; kingdom Bacillati; phylum Actinomycetota; class Actinomycetes; order Propionibacteriales; family Nocardioidaceae; genus Flindersiella; species Flindersiella endophytica. Next base: position 3,866 of record NZ_BAAGYY010000021.1, on the reverse strand, counting down.
CGGCTGCGACAAGGTCGACGTCGCATCCGAATACCTGGTGCTGGATGCGGACTCGTCGCAACAACGTGCCATCTATGCCGTGCTGACCGGCGGAAACGTCGTGATCGACGGCCCTCCGGGCACTGGTAAGAGCCAGACGATCGCGAATCTCATCGCGGAGCTCACCGCGCGCGGAAAGAAGGTCCTGTTCGTCGCGGAGAAGCTTGCCGCCATCCAGGCGGTTGTGGAGCGCCTCCAAACCGTCGACCTGGGCCATGTGGTTCTCGACCTGCATGACAGCCGCAAGACTCGGCGCCAGATCGCGCGGCAGTTGGCCGAGGCGTTGAAGGTGGCTAGACGGCAGACCGAACCATTCGACCGGGGAACTCATCGTAGGCTCACCGAACGCAGGGCCGCTCTGGCTGAGTACGTGGATGAGTTGCACAAGGACCGCCAACCCTGGGGAATCAGCGCCTATGACGCGATGGTTCGTCTCGCACCGTCGCGGAAGCTCGACCAGCATGGAACGCACGTACCGCGGGCGTTCATTGATCGATTCGATCAGCGGACTCGGGAGCTCGTTCGCGAGGCACTGGCCAGGTTCGCCGCCGACGACGGCTACGGCTGGCGATGGAAGGCCGGCCAGTCGGTGTGGTCGAACGTACTGGAGGCAAACGACTCGACGGCGCGCGACACAGCTGTCAAGGTCGACGGCCTGGCCGGAAGGGCCTTCATCGACGCCCAGGCGGAGCTCGCCGCTCTTCTCCAGCGTGCCGGGCTGCGTACGCCACAGACGTTCGAGGGCTGGCAGGACGTTCTGCGGCTGCTGGACGACGTCCGTGCGACGCTCGAACGGTTCGGTGAACAGGTCTTCGGCGACCGGCTGGACGACTGGCGCTATGCCGTGGCGCCAAGGCAGTGGCGTCGGGCGAACCGCAGGCCGATCGGCTTTTGGCAGCGTCGCCGCCTGGTGCGGGACGCCAGGGAAGCGTGCGGTGTGCCGAAGCTCGACCGCGACGCGGTGTTCGCCGGGTTCGACGCCGCGGTGTCGCAGCGGACTGCCTGGCGGGAACGGTCGATCAGTGGGAGCGGACCGGCTGCCGTACGGGGCCTGCGGGAGGCGTTGAGCACCTACGAAACGGTGCGCACATCGTTGGCCGCGGTGGCTGCGTTCGGGCAGCTGAACGACGTCGACTCCCAACCGGCGGAGCAGCTCCAGGTTCTCGCGGATCGCATGTACTCAGAACGCGACCACCTGCTTCGGTTACCAGAGCTCACCGCGCTCGCGACCAATCTGGGAGAGCTTGGCCTGGCGGCGCTGCTCGCCTCGCTTGCCGAGAAGTCGCCGAGCGCGGACGAAGCCTGTGCCGAGTTCGAGCGGGCATGGTTGCGGACCTTCCTGGACGAAGTCCGCTTCACCGTGCCCGCGCTGGGCCGGTTCGCGGGTGACGACCAGTCGCGGATCGTCGGAGAGTTCCGGAAGCTCGAAATGGAGCACCATTACTTCAACCAGGCAAGGGTTCGCTTCGAGGTCGCCAGAAGGCTGCGCCAGGCGCGTGACGCGCATCCTGAGCAGAGCGAGAGGATCGAGAAGGAAGCCGCCAAGAAGGCAAGGCACAAGCCACTTCGACGGCTCGTCGAGGAGAACGCCGAAGTCCTCCTTGCTCTCCACCCCTGCTGGGCGATGTCGCCATTGGTCGTCAGTCGCGCCCTCCCACCCCGTGAGCTGTTCGACGTCGTCATATTCGACGAGGCGAGCCAGGTACGCCCCCAGGAAGCCGTCACTTCCATCATGCGGGGCAAGCAGTTGGTCATCGCGGGCGACGAGTGCCAGCTCCCGCCGACGAACGTGTTCGAGCGGCAACTCGCAGGCGAGGCCGGCGACGAGGATGAAGACGATCCGGCGGACGATTTCGCGAACTTCGAGTCGATACTCAGCGTTCTCAGACCGGTCTTGCGTAACGAGCGCCTGGTGTGGCACTACCGCAGCCAGGACGAGAGGCTCATCGCGTTCTCCAACGAGGAGATCTACGACCGCCAGCTCGTCACGTTCCCAGGGCGGCTCAAGGAACCTCCGGTAGTCCTGCACACGACGAAGGGCACCCCCGTGCCGGGGGAGGCGGGGTCGACCGTAGGAGAGATCGAGAAGGTCACCGACCTCGTCCTCGATCACGCCCGCACCCGTCCCGGCGAGAGCCTCGGCGTCATCGCGTTCGGCTCCGCCCATGCGGATCGGATCGTCCGGCACATCGACACCTTGCGGAAGGCCGAGCCGGAGCTCGACCCGTTCTTCTCCGAGGACAGGGGGGTGAAGAACCGGTTCTTCGTCAAGAGCATCGAGACTGTTCAGGGCGACGAGCGCGACGTGATCGTCCTCAGCCTGGGGTACGCAACGAACGCGACAGGGCGGGCGAGCATGCATTGGGGTCCGCTCAACAACGAGGGTGGTGAGCGACGGTTGAATGTCGCTGTCACGCGAGCCCGGCGAAAGATGCACGTCGTCAGCTCGATATCGCCGGGTGACTTCGACCCGAGCGGGAGCAAACATCGTGGGCCGAAGCTGCTGCACACGTTCCTCCAGACAGCCGGTCGGGGTGGTTCGACCGGATCGGTGGAGGGGCCTCGGGAGGTGGAGCTCAACGCCTTCGAGCAGGAGGTCTACGCCGCCCTCGGTCAGGCCGGTGTACCCGCCGTCCCGCAGTGGGGGGTTGGCGGGTACCGGATCGACTTCGCACTTGCGCACAGCGACCGCCACAACGAGTACGTACTGGCTGTCGAGACCGATGGAGCCAGCTACCACAGCCGGCCGAGCGCGCGGGATCGAGACCGGCTCAGGCAGGACCATCTGGAGCGGCTGGGTTGGCGCTTCTATCGGCTCTGGTCGACCGCGTGGTACTCCAGTCCGGAACGAGAGACCCTGAAGCTGTTGGAGGCCTGGCAATACGCGTGCTCGCTCGCCGACGCCGCGAAGTCTCACGTGGGCGACTCACCTCCGCGAGAGCCGTCCACTGCGGCGGAGCCGGCCGACGACAGTGCGGGACATCCACGTGGACCATGCCCGCTGATCGGTGTTCCACGACAGTCGATCGCCGACTTCTCGGATCCGGAGTTGCGAGCCGTCGTGCGCTGGCTGTTCGGCGACCGGCTTCAGCTCAGCCGGGAGGAGCGCCTGGACCAGCTGGTTCAGACACTTGGATTCCAGCGGAAGGGATCGAAGATCCGAGCACGTCTGGAGCCGTTTCTCGACCTAGCCCTGAGACAGCAAGACTCGCGAGGACGCTGATGCATCCATTGGATCCACGCACGTTGGAACGCTTGGCGAAGGTCGCCTGCGACATCGAGGGCGCTTACGAGCGCCGCGGGTACGAACTGGAGGCACTGCTCGAGAACGCAGGCTGGGTAGATCCGCCCGGGTACGACGGGTCGCCGAGGGTTCCTTGGTTGACCGATGCCCTGCTCGAGCGGCGGGCGGACTTGGTGGCGATAGAGCGCTTCGTCTGCCGGCTCTGCGATCCTATCGAATACGAGGACGGCCGCGTCACGTCCGAGGCCTTCCGGAACGTCGTCAATCAGTGGCTCACACCCGAGGGCTTGGCCGTGGCCACGGCTGGCGGGCGGCCCGTGCTGGGAACGCTGGGCGCACATCCGGGAGAGATCGCCTTCGTCGTGCCTGATGATCTCGAGGCCCGGCTGGAGGAGCTGATCTCCGACCGCAAGATGGTCGATCTGCTCAGCCGGAGAGCCAAGGAGGCGAAGCTGTGTGCCGATGCCGGAGCGCATGCGCTAGCTGTTGCGGTTCGTGAGGTTGGTGTCGGCTGGGTGAGCGGGGTCTAGGGAGTGGGGCGGGTCTCCGTCGGCAGGATGTGAAGCGCCAACTCACACATTCT
>NZ_BAAGYY010000020.1:0-253580 GCF_054779015.1 Flindersiella endophytica | reverse complement strand
TTGATAGGCCGGAAGTGGAAGCACGGACCATAAGACGTGTGGAGCTGACCGGTACTAATAGGCCGAGGGCTTGTCACCACACATATTCTTACTTTCCTCCACGCCCCCTTTTGGTGCGTGTGTGGGGCCAAGAGTTTTTGTTCGCGTTCACTGTGCGGTTCCCGGGATACGGCCGGGAACACACCCACACCTGCGTGTGTGTTGGTTGATATCTCTATAGGGTTACGGCGGTCATAGCGAAGGGGAAACACCCGGTCCCATTCCGAACCCGGAAGTTAAGCTCTTCAGCGCCGATGGTACTGCAGGCGGAGGCCTGTGGGAGAGTAGGACACCGCCGGACAACATTTCCAAAGAAGGTCACCCTCCGGGGTGGCCTTCTTTGCGTTAGGCGTCCGGTAGACGGTCTACTAGGTGCCCTGAGGGCTGAAGGAGCGGATTGATGTCAGACGGCGCTGGGCGCGGTAGCGGCCGGCCAGGCGGTGCTGGTCGCGGCGGAAGTGGCCGTGGCGACGATCGCCGTGGCGGCGGTGGTGCGGGCAGCCGCGGTAGCGGTGGAGCCAGCGGTCGGGGCAGTGGTCGGGGCGGTGCCCGCGGCGGGCAGAGCGGAGGCCGAGGCCAGACCGGTGGCGCCGGCGGTCGCGGCAAACCCCGTGGTTACGACGACCAGGGCCGCCGAGGCCGGGACGACCAGCGCGGCGGTCGCCCTGCGTCGGACAATCGCGGCTCGCGAGGCGCTGGCGGATCCGCTGACAGACGCGATTCGGGTACGAGCGGCCGGCCCCAGCGCGACGCCGGCGGAGCTGGCTCGCGGGGCGGACATCGTGGTTCGGGCTTCGATCGTGGATCGCAGCGTGGAGCCGGTGAAGGTGGCCCTCGAGGCGAGCGTCGTACGTCTGGCTCCGATCGCGCACCCCGGTGGGAAGGAAAGTCCGACGGTCCGCGTGGTGGGTACCGTGGCTCGAGTTCTGAAGGCCGTCCGCAGCGCGGCGCCGGGGACAGTGGCGCCCGAGGCGAGCGTCGTACCTCCGGCTCCGATCGCGGACCGCGATGGCAAGGAAAGTCCGACGGCCCACGCGATGGCCACCGGGGCTCCAGCTATGAAGGCCGCCCACAGCGAGGCACCGGCGACTCCGGTTCCCGTGGCCCGCGGCGTTCCTCGGACTCCGATCGCGCACCGCGATGGGAAGCGAAGTCCGACGGTCCGCGCGGCGGGTATCGCGGCTCGAGTTCTGAAGGCCGTCCGCAGCGCGGCAGCGGGGATAGTGGCGCCCGAGGCGAGCGTCGTACCTCCGGCTCCGATAGCACACCCCGGTGGGAAGCGAAGTCCGACGGTCCGCGTGGTGGGTACCGGGGCTCGAGTTCTGAAGGCCGCCCACAGCGGGGTAGCAGCACCGGGAGCGATCCACGTGGTGAGCGTCGCGGCCCAGGTTCTGAGGGTCGCCCGCAGCGTGGTGCCGGAGGCAGTGCCCCCCGTGGCGAACGTCGTGGCCAGAGTTCGGGCGATCGGCCCCACCGCGGTGCCGGCGCTGGTGGTCCCCGCGGCGAGCGCCGTGGTTCAGGCCGCGACAGTCGTCCGCAGCGCGGTGGCGGTGAAGGTGGACCGCGTGGCGAGCGCAGGGAGCGTTCCGGCGGCCCTGCCGATCGGCAGCCGTCGACCGAGGCGGCCGAGGCGCCGCGCATTCCGGTCGGACCGCCCGTGCCCGACGAGATCACTGGCCGGGAGCTCGACCCCGGGATCCGTCGTGAGCTGGGCACTCTGTCGAAAGCCGCGGCCGAGCGTGTCTCCAAGCATTTGGTCATGGCGGGCCAACTGATCGACGACGAGCCCGAGACCGCACTCGAGCACGCCATGGCCGCCCGCCAGGAGGGCGCCCGGCTGGCCGTGGTCCGGGAAGCGGTCGGATTCGCGGCGTATTCCGCCGGCAAGTACGAGTCCGCGCTCGCCGAGTTCAGAGCGGCTCGCCGGCTGAACGGCTCACCCGACTACCTGCCGGTCATGGCCGACTGCGAGCGCGGCCTCGGCCGTCCGGAACGCGCCGTCGAGCTCGCGTCCAGCGCGGAGGCGGCCAAGCTGGATCCGGCCGGCCTGATCGAGCTGCGGATCGTCGAGGCCGGTGCGCGCCGCGACCTCGGTGAACCGAAAGCCGCGCTACGCGTTCTCGAACTGCCGGAGCTGCGTTCGTCCGAGCAGGTCCCGTGGGTCGCGCGCCTGCTCTACACCTACGCCGACACCCTGGTCGAGCTCGGCCGCCAGGCCGAGGCTGCGGACTGGTTCGCCCGCGCGGAGATCGCCGACGTCGACGGCGACACGGACGCGGGAGAACGGCGCCTCGAACTGCCGTGAGTCCAATGGGCCACTGCCTTGCCTTCACCGGCGGGGCAGTGGCCCTTTTTCGTCCACACGTTGGCGAAAATCGGGGTTATCCCCAACTCAAAACTCATCTCTCCAGATCCCGCTTGGACCGGTCAAAGTGGACGTGCACCGCCAAACGGTGCACGCCGGGAGTCGAGACGGTGGCTCCCACGACTGAGGAGGTGAGTTCGACAACCGTGGAGCATCAGCACGAACCTGACGAGCCCGGCAGCCGTACCCGTGAAAGCGGGCCGACCGAGGCTGCTGCGGCGACGATCCCGGACATGACACGAGCAGAGGCACCTGCGCCCGAGCCTGAGCTCGAGATAGACCATTGCAACGAGGTGTTGCTCGTCGGCCGGATCACGAGCTCGCTACGCAAGCGCGGCCTCCCCAGCGGCGACGTGGTCGGAACCCTCCGCATCGTCGTCGACCGATCCGGCCGCCCCCGCCCCGGCCGCAAGTCCGCCGGCTTCGACGCGATCGACTGCGCATCCTGGAACCCGAGGACCCACAAGAAGCTCGAGAAGTGGACCGTGGGCGACATCATCCAGGTCAGCGGATCCCTCCGCCGCCGCTTCTTCCGTACGAGCGGCATCCCCACCAGCCGCTACGAAGTCGAGGTCCACGAAGCCCAGTTGCTCGCACCTGCCGCCCTGGTGCCGCCCAAGCCGAACAAGAAGGAGAAGGAGAACGAGAAGGGCGCGACCACGGCCAAGCCCGAAGCGGCGTGAAGCAGACCGTGCGGGCGCCCGCATGGTGCATGCCACCGGCCAGGTCACGCACGAGCGGGCGCTCGGCTGTCGCGACAGGTCGCCTGCTCTTGCCGGCCGGCTGTCGGCTGACTGCTGAGCAGACTCACAGGTCATGGGCACGGCGACCAGCACATGCGCGACCAGCCAGACCACCTGCGCCACTCGCTGACGATCGTGCGCACGAGCAAGCAGCTGTCCATTCGGCCGGATCGGGGGCTGCTGTCGACAGGTCGCCGGTGGCTGGCAGTCCGGTCGGCCGTGGCGAGTCGGGCCCGACCTTGCGCACGAGCAAGCAGCTGTCCATCCGGGCCGATCGCGAGCTGCTGCCGACAGTCGCCCCTACCTGCGGACCGGTTGGCCGAAGCGAGCTGGCCGGCCGCGTCCCCACAAAGCCGCCAGCCGTCTCATCAGAGGGCGTCTGGGAGGCGGCTGGCACCTTCGCACCCCGCGGTGCCGGACTCGGGCTGTCCGGCACCGCGAGGCGGCGGATCTACTCGATGAAGGAGCGCATTACGAGGCCGGTCCGCGGCTTCGGGCCGAACGACGTGGACTTTCGTGGCATCCGGATGCCACGGCGGGCCAGGTCGGCGACCGTACCGATGTCGACCGGATTGAGCAGGATCGCCACGCTCTGCGGTCCCGCGTCGCTGATAGCGCTGTCGGCGGCGTGCGCGTAGCGGATCTGGTCCTCGGAGACTCCGAGCACCTGACTCAGCACCACTTCGTGCAGAACGGTGCTGTCCAGCATCGGATGAAGATCGAAGCTGGCCCACGGAGCCGACAGCACCACCCACTGCTGTCCATCCGTCAGGACGTACGCGTGCCGGCGAACCCGGCCCGCCCGTCCTGCCGAATCGCCGGCGACCGCGACCGGGTCCGGGCCGAGCCGGTCGGCCACCGGCTCGGCTGGCGCACCGCCGAGTTCGGCGAGCACTGACCGAGCCGCCTCCGCCGACCGGCCGAACGACTCGACCACGAAGCCGTTCGCGTTCGCCAGGCGCTGAGACGCCTCGGCGAGGCTCAGCCCGGTGACGACCCGGTGGATCGCCGCCAGCTGTAGTGGGTGGGCGCGCTGGTCGACCAGCAACGCCAGCCCGTAGTCCCACGGCCCGTCACCGTCGCCCGCGGCGCGGTGCTCGGCGCGCAGGCCGAGGTAGGCCGCGTACCGGTGGTGTCCGTCCGCGATCAACGCCTGCCGGCTCGCCAGGTCGCCGGCGATCGCGGCCAGCAGCCGCGGGTCTTGGATCGGCCACAGCCGGTGCTCGAGCCCGTCGGGTACCACCGCCGTAGCCAAGGCCGGCGCCGCCGAGGTCGCTTCGACGATCTCGGAGGCGGCGCCACCACCCTCGTACGAAAGGAGGATCGGTTCCAGGTTCCCGTCGCACGCTCGCATGATCGCCAGTCGCCCGGCGACCGGGCCGGGCATCACGTCCTCGTGCGGCAGGATCACCCCGTCGCGCTCCGGGTGCAGCCGGACGGCGCCGAGCAGGCCGCGCTGGATGGGCCGGCCGGAGATCCGCTGTTCGTAGCCGTAGAGCATGGCCGTGTCGTCGCGGACGAGTACGCCGCCGGCTCGCCATTCCCGTAGCAGGCGCGCGGCCTCCGCGGGTTCGCCGGACGACGGCAGGATCAACCGGACGACGTTGTGCGGGTCCGACTCGCGCAGCTCGAGCAGAGCCTGCCCGTCGACGACGTCGTACGGCGGTGACGTAACGTCGGCCAGCCGGCCGGCGTGGTCGGGGCCGTACCTGATGCCACGAAACGGCTCCAGGACGAGCCCGCCACCTGCTGCTTCGGCCATGTCGGTGATCGTACGTCGCGCAGTGCGGCCAACCGGTTGACCTGTTGCGGTCGCGTGGCGGCGTGGCGGGAATCCGGCACGACTCGCTCGCGTTGTCCCACCAGGCGACGAACGAGGGAGGTCGACACATGGCTGAGTGGCGACGAGGGCGCCCCGAAGGCGACGTCTACGACTGGTACCGGCGCGGCCTGGAGTTGCTCCGCACCGGCAACGCCGCGGCCGCCGCACAGCTGCTGGGACACGCCCAAGCCGAGGAGCCGGAGTCGAAGGCGATTCGTGAGGCGATGGCTCGCGCGCTGTTCAACTCGCGCCGTTACTCCGACTCGGCGCAGACGTTCCGCTCGCTGGTCGAGGAGAACCCTGCCGACGACTACGCGCACTTCGGCCTCGGGCTCGCGTTGAGCCGGCTCGGCGAGCACGTGAAGGCGGCCGGCCATCTCGCGATGGCCACCGCGATGCGTCCCGGCACCGAGTCCTACGCCGACGCGCTGCGAGACGTGCGGGAGACCCTGCGCGCCCGCGACGAGGGCGGCCAGGCAGAATCCGCTGGGTGAGTACGTCAGGGTCCGGGAGCACGCCCGGCGACACGAAACCAGCGCCGGGCCCGCCGCCCGCGGAACAGCTCCGATCGACGGACGGCAGGCCGCTGGTTGATGGGTTCGACACGTTCCTGTTCGACCTCGACGGTGTCGTGTACGTCGGGTCGGCGGCCGTACCCGGTGCTCCGGAGATCGTGAGCCGGTTGCGTGACTCCGGCCAGGCGATCGCGTTCGTCACTAACAACGCCTCGCGTACACCTGACACGGTGGCCGATCAGCTGACCGGCCTCGGCATCCGGGCCAAGCCCGACGAGGTGGTCAGCTCCGCGCAGGCTGCGGCCGGCCTGGTGGCGGATCGGGTCGAGCCTGGCGCGAAGGTCCTGGTGATCGGCGGCGAAGGGCTCCGGATCGCGCTGGAAGAGCGCGGCCTGGTGGTGGTCTCGACCGCGGCCGAGCAGCCGGCGGCGGTCGCGCAGGGATTCCATCCCGACGTGGGCTGGCGGCTGCTGGCCGAGGGTGCGTACGCGCTGGCGCGGGACATCCCGTGGATCGCGTCGAACGTCGACCGGACGCTGCCGACCGACGGCGGTCTCGCGCCTGGCAACGGGACGCTGGTCGAGGTAATCCGGATGGCCACCGGCCGGGACCCGGTGATCGCCGGAAAGCCGGCCCGCCCGATCTTCGACGAGACCCTGGTCCGGGTGCACGGTCCGAGTGGTGCGTCGGCGCGCGTGTTGGTGATCGGTGACCGGCTGGACACCGATATCGAGGGCGCGAACAACGCCGAGTTGCCCAGCCTGCTCGTACTCACCGGCGTCACCACGATCGAGGACCTGCTGCGGGCGCCGGTCCACCAGCGCCCGACGTACATCGCCTCCGACCTGCACGGACTGTACGAGCCGCATCCGGAGGTAGTGACGGAGGGCGGCCGCTACCGCTGCGGCGCCTGGACCGCCGAGGTCACCGACGGCAAAGCGGTGCTGACCGCCGCCGAGGGAAACCGCTTGCGCGATGACGGTGTACGCGCGCTGACGCTCGCCTGCTGGAACACCGACGGCCCGGTCGACATCGACGCGGCGGTCCGTGCTTTGGTATGAGGCGTGAGCGAGTTGAACAATGACGTGACCCCGCTGATCTTCGGACGCCCCAAGCCCGAACAGGCCGCTCCGCCCGGCAATCCCGCCGAACCCGACCCGGCCGGCGAAGCCACCGGCGAGTTCGGCGCCTCCGCCGAGGCTGTCGAGCAGCCCGCTGCTGAGCCTGCTGACGAGGCCGCGGACGAAAATCTCGAGTCCGCTGCCGAGCTCTACGAGCCGGTGGCTGAGCAGCCTGCCTGGCTGTGGCCGGGTGCGGCTGAAACGTCGGCTGAGACCGCTCATGACGCACCTGACGAGTCCGACAGCACTGACGATGCGGTGGTTGAGCTGGCTCGCGGTGAGTTCGGTGATGTCGGCAGTGCCGAAGAGGCTGACCGTGGTGGCGCCGCGGTCGCTGAGGCCGAGTCCGCTCACAGCGAGTTCGAGGACGTCGGCAGCGCGGAGGGTGTTGGTGGAGGTATTTCCGCCGTCGCCGAGGCTGAGTCTGGGTGGCTCGCGGCCGCCGATGGCGAGCCCGGTAACGCTGACGACGCGTTGGCTGAGCCGACCCGAGGTGAGTTCGGTGATGTCGGCAGCGGCGAAGACGCTGGCGGAGGTGGCGCCGCAGTCGCCGATGCGGAGTTCGGTTCTGACAATGCGGTGACTGAGCTCGCTCGCGGTGAGTCTGGTGGCGCCGAGTCGGCGCCGGTCGCCGCTGGCCTCACTGCCGAGCACGAATCTGGTGGCGCTGGCGGGTTCGACCACGCCGACACGGCCGGCGCGGCGGAGGTTACGGAAGCCACCGAGCCTGAGGAGCTGGCTGTGTTCGGCGAGGCAGTCGAACCGGATGCGGACTTGTGGTCGGGTACCGACGACGCGGATGAGCCGGTCGCACACGCCGCCGAGGCTGAAGCCGTCGCTGACGGGTTCGAAGACACCGATGATGCCGGCACCGGCTCCGCGTACTCCAGCAGCCTCGAGCTCAGCTTCGACCCGAGCACGACCGCTGCCGACGCTGGCGAGGCGCCGAGCGCTTACGGGCATCCCGAGGTCGATGCCGTCGTCGAGCGGCTTGCGGAGCTCGATCAGCTCGACACAGCCGATCACATCGAGGTCTACGAGGACGCCCACCACCGGCTGCACGCGGCACTGCTCGCCGCCGGCAAGGATGAGGGCGGGGCGGCCGACGCGCCGTCGGACTACGCATGAACGGCTCCCCTTCGCGGGGACGAACCAGGCTCGACGCCGAGCTGGTACGGCGAGGGCTGGCCAGATCGCGCGATCATGCCGCCGAGCTGATCGCGGCCGGCCGGGTACGCATCGACGGGCGCACGGCGACCAAGGCGGCGACCGACACGCCCGATCAGGCGGTCGTCGAGGTGATCGGTGACGGGCCGGAGTACGTCTCGCGGGGTGGGCACAAGCTCGCCGGCGCCCTCGAGCAGCTGAGGGTCGACGTCAAGGGTCTGACCTGTCTCGACGCGGGCGCGTGTACCGGCGGCTTCACCGACGTCCTGCTGCACTCCGGCGCCAAACAGGTGATCGCCGTCGATGTCGGGCACGATCAGCTGGCGCCGGAGATCCGGCAGCACCCGGACGTTCGCGCATACGACGGCGTCAACGTCCGCGACCTCACGGCCGACCAGGTTGGCGGGCCTGTCGACCTGGTGGTCGCCGACCTGTCGTTCATCTCGCTCCGCCTGGCCCTTCCGGCCCTCGACGGCTTGATCCGCACCGGTGGGGAACTCCTCCTCCTGGTGAAGCCGCAGTTCGAGGTCGGGAGGGAACGATTGGGCAAGCGAGGCGTTGTTCAGGATGACGAACTCCGCGCGGACGCCATCCGTGGCGTGGCGGCCACGGCGGCTGAGCTCGGGCTCGGCGTCGCCGGGCTGGTTCGGAGTCCACTGCCCGGGCCGTCGGGCAACGTCGAGTTCTTTCTACGGCTCCGGGCGGGTGCTCCGGCCCTGTCCGAGGCGGACCTTGCCGCGGCGACGACCGGGACCTCCCCGGCCGGCAGCGGCGTGACCAGCGCGACAGGAGCGAACCCATGACCGACGATCGACGGGTTCTGCTGGTCGTGCACACCGGCCGATCCGAGGCGATCAACATCGCCCGCGAGTCGGCCAAGCGGCTCACCGACGAGGGAATCGTCGTACGTGTGCTGGCCGAGGACGCGTCCGACCTCGCGATGGACCGTGTTGAGGTCGCTTCGGCCGACGACGAGCAGGTCGCGGCCGGCTGCGAGATCGTCATGGTGCTCGGCGGCGACGGCACGATCCTGCGCGGCGCCGACGTCGCCCGCGGCTCGGGTGTGCCTTTGCTCGGCGTCAACCTCGGTCACATCGGCTTCCTCGCCGAGTCCGAACGCGACGAGATCGACGTCACGATCGACCACGTGGTGAAGCGGAAGTACGCGGTCGAGGAACGTATGACGATCGACATCCAGGTCAACGTCAACGGCCGCCGGGTCGAGCAGTGGGCGCTCAACGAGGCCAGCGTCGAGAAGTCAGCTCGCGAGCGCATGCTGGAGGCCGTCGTCGAAGTCGACGGCAGGCCGCTGTCCCGCTGGAGTGGCGATGGTGTGGTGGCCGCGACGCCGACGGGCTCCACGGCGTACGCGTTCTCGGCCGGCGGCCCGATCGTCTGGCCGACAGTCGAGGCGTTGCTGGTCGTACCGCTGTCAGCGCACGCGCTCTTCGCCCGGCCGATGGTCGTCGCGCCGGACTCCGTGATCGCGGTCGAGCTGCTGTCCCGCAACCCTGGTCCGGCCGTCCTCTGGTGTGACGGACGCCGGACGGAGGACCTGCCACCCGGCGCGCGGGTCGAGGTACGGCGGGGAGTACAGCCGGTACGCCTGGCCCGCCTGCACCACGCGCCGTTCACCGACCGACTCGTGGCGAAGTTCGACCTTCCGGTCGAGGGCTGGCGTGGCCGCCGCTCGTACGAGAACTGAGCTACCGGCGACGTCGCCGCTCCTCGGACTCGCTGATCATCAGCTCGGTGACCTCGGCGATCAGCTGCCGCGTAACAACCTCCGGTCCCACCGCGACGATCCGGTCCGTCCCACGCCTTGATTGAAAGCGGGTTTGGGGGTGGAGAGCGATAGAGTCAGGCCACGATGCTGGAAGAGATTCGCATCCAGGGACTCGGCGTGATCGAAGACGCCGTGCTCGAGCTGGATCCGGGACTGACCGTCGTCACCGGTGAGACCGGTGCGGGCAAGACGATGGTCGTGACCGGCCTGTCCTTGCTGCTTGGCGGCAGGGCCGACAGCGGTGCCGTGCGCACCGGGGCTGAGCGTGCGGTCGTCGAGGGCCGGTTACGTGTCGAGTCCGGCACGTCGGTGGCGAAGCGGGCCGCCGAGGCCGGTGCCGAGATCGAGGACGACACGCTGATCACCGTCCGGACGGTGACCAAGGACGGGCGGTCGCGGGCGTACGCGGGTGGCACTGGCGTACCGGCGGCCTTGCTGTCGGACCTGGCCGAAGACCTCGTCACGCTGCACGGTCAGTCCGACCAGCTGCGGCTGCTGCGACCGGCCCGGCAGCGCGAGATCCTCGACCGTTACGCCGGGCAACCGGTGCTGAAGCCGCTGGCCGCCTACCGCAAGACCTACTCCCGGCTCGCCGCGATCGACACCGAGTTGACCGACCTGCAGACCAAGGCCCGCGACCGGGCTCAGGAGGCCGACCTGCTGCGGTTCGGTCTGTCCGAGGTCGAGGCGGTCGAACCGGTGCCCGGCGAGGACGAAGCGCTGTCCTCCGAAGAGGAGCGACTGGCCCATTCCGACGGCTTACGCGGTGCGGCCGAGCAGGCCCACATCGCGCTGGTCGGCGACGAAGACCCAGGCGCTGAGGCGTCCGATGCTCTGACCTTGCTGGCCGGTGCGCGTAAGGCGCTCGACGGCATGCGTTCCCACGACCCCGAGCTGGCCTCGCTGGCCGATCGGATCGCCGAGGCGGCTTCTCTGGTCGCCGATGCCGGTGCCGACCTGGCCTCCTACGCCGCGGGCGTCGACACCGATCCGGCGCGGCTGCAGGCGATCAGCGAACGCCGGGCCGCCCTGTCGGCGCTGACTCGGAAGTACGGCGAGACCGTCGACGAGGTGCTGGCCTGGGCCGAACAGGCGGCTGCCCGGCTCGCAGACCTCGATGGTTCTGACGATCGGATCGCCGAGCTCCAGGCCGAGCAGACCAAGCTGCGCGCCGAGCTGACCGACCTGGCAGCGAAGATCTCCCAGGCTCGCACCAAGGCCGGCAAGAAGCTCGGTGCCGCGGTGACGGCAGAGCTCGCCGCCCTCGCGATGCCGCACGCCGTGCTGACCGCCCAGATCAGCCCGGTCGACCCCGGACCGCACGGCGCCGACGAGATCGAGCTGTTGCTGCAGCCGCACGCCGGCGCGCCGGCGCGTCCGGTCCAGCGTGGCGCGTCCGGCGGTGAGCTGTCGCGCGTCATGCTCGCGATCGAAGTGGTCTTCGCCCACACCGACGGCGCACCGACGTTCGTCTTCGACGAGGTGGACGCCGGCGTCGGCGGCAAGGCGGCCGTCGAGATCGGCCGCCGGCTGGCCAAGCTGGCGCGAACGGCCCAGGTGATCGTGGTGACGCACCTGCCGCAGGTAGCAGCCTTCGCCGACCGCCACTACGTCGTCCGCAAGTCCGACGACGGCTCGATCACGCGCAGCGGCCTACTCCGCCTGGAAGACAAGGACCGCATCGACGAACTCGCCCGCATGCTCGCCGGCCTCGACGACTCCGCGACGGCACGTGCCCATGCCGAGGAGCTGCTGGCCACCGCGGCGGCCGACAAGAAGTAGCGAACGTGGTTGCCGCATCGTCGGCGAGCTGGCTCGGCGGCCGATTCGGTTGCAGCGTTGGCGGATGCCGACGGTCCTGCTGGTCAGCGCGATGACGTGACCGGGCCGCTGAGTCTGGAAGCGCAGCCGGCAAGAAGCTGCAATGTGCTCGTGCTGTGCCTTTGCGAGTGTGACGGCTGGCGGGCAGACTGGTCGCGGCGTCGTGGGCGAGCTGGCTCGGTGACGACTGTGCCGCGGCGTGGGCAGTGCTGAGGAGCCGCTGGCTACGCGGCGGCCGATGAGAGTAGGGAAGTGGTCGTGGCATGCCGTTCGCTGGTGTGACGGCGGCCGGTGGGCAGACCGGTCGTTCCGTTGTGCGCGAGCTGGCCCGGCGCGGGATCCGCGTACGTGGGCTGGTGCACAGCGCCAAATCGGCCGAGGCTGCACGACAGGCCGGAGCCGCCGAGGCGGTTTCGGTCGAGCTGGGTGACCGTGCGTCGGTCGCGGCGGCGATCTCGGGGCTCGACACGCTGGTGTTCATCGCGCCACCGTTCGAGGCGCGGGAGGAGGCGTACGTCGCCGGTGCGCTTGGTGCGGCCGTGGAGCAGCAGGTGCCGCGGTTCGTCTATTACTCCGTGCTGCATCCGCAGTACCCCGGCGTGCCGCACCATCTGCGCAAGCTGGCCGCCGAGACGCTGGTGAAGGACTCCGGCCTGGAGTGGACGATCATCCGGCCGACGATGTACCAGCAGACGTTGCTCGGGCTGGCCGACAACGCCGCCGATGGCGTGCTCCGCCTGGCGTACAGCAAAGCCGCCCCGTTCTGGCTCGTCGACCTCGAGAACGTGGCGTACGTCGTCGGGCGAGTGGTTGCCGAGGCCGGCGACCACGTCTACGCGTCGTATGAGCTGGCTGGGCCTGAACGGCTGACCACGGCCGAGATGGTCGAGCAGATCGGGCGGGCGACCGGCCGCGACCTGCGGGTCGAAGAGGTTCCGCCGACCGAGCTGCCGCTGCCACCGGGCCTGCCGCGACAGGTGGCCGCCGAGCTGATGGCGATGTGGGCGAAGTACGACCGGGGCGGGTATCCGGGCAATCCGAACGTGCTGCGCTACCTCCTCGGCCGCGAGCCCACACCGCTCGCGACGACCGCGGCGCGAGACGTCAGCTGAACGCTCTGGCGGCCAGCCGAGCGACGACGTCGGCTACTTGGTCCGGGGCCCGCAGGTTCGCTCCATGGGCCTGGCCACGCATAACCACGCGTTCGACGTTCGGGAGGACCTGTTCCAGCGAGTCCAGGCGTTCGCGGAGGTGTGCAGGGCTTCGATCGCCGCCGAGGAGGGTGGTTGGTACGGCGATCCTCCCGTACGCCTCTAGCCGGTCGCCCAGCGCCTCGATCGCAGCGCAGTCGTCGATCTGGTGGGGTGCCATCCGGCGCAGCCTCGGCACCAGCGGGATCGCCATGCCGGTCAGCCATACCGCCCATCCCGGTGCGCCCGCGATGTCGCGCAGGAAGATGGACAGAGCACGGCCCGTACGTCCCGCCGCGAGCGCTGCCTGTGCTCGCACCAGCGCCGGACCGCCAAGCGGCAGCGCGGCCGTCACACTCGGCGGCTCGTACAGCACCGCGCCGGCAAAGGAACCAGGCGAGGCCACCAGCGACTCCAGCGCGAGCACCGCACCCGACGAGTGCCCGACGACCACCGAAGGCTCTCCGATCAAATCCACCAGCGCCTGGACGTGCGCGACCTCCTCGGCCATCGTGCAGCCCGAACCGCCGGTCACGAGATCCTGCCGGTACTGCCGCCGGTGCAGCCGCAGGACCCGATAACGAGACGTCAGCCGCCGGGCGACCCACGTCCAGGATGAGCCGTCGTCCATGCCGCCGTGCAGTAGGAGGACGACCGGCCCCGCACCCTCGTCGAACGCCCGGACGCTCGTGCCGTCCGCAGCGGTTGCCGTGAGAGTCATCGCAAAACCTTTCCGGCCAGCGAGGAGATGACGCCGGCCACCTCCTTGGGCGCCTTCAAGTCCGCACCGTGGTCGCGCCGGGGGAGCACGACGCGCTCGGCGTTCGGGATCGCCGCCGCGACGGCGTCCACCACCCGCGTGAGGTGCGCCGGCGTCCGCTCACCGCCGAGCAGGACGGTCGGGACGGTGATGCCGGCGTACGCGTCCAGTCGCGCGCCCAGGTGGTCCATCGCCTCGAGCGAGTTGATCTGTCCGGGCACCAGCCGCCGGTACCGCGGGATCAGCGCCGTCAGCGCTCCCGATACCCAGGCCTGCCACGCCGGCAGCCCGGTGCCGTCCCGTACGAAGATCTCCATCGCCTTGCCGACCCGTCCGGCGGCGAGCGCGGACCTGGCCCGCTCCACGACGTCGCCGGCCGGCCCGCCCCACAAGGTGTCGACGACGGATGCCGGTTCGAAGATCACCGCACCGGCGAACGAGCCGGGCATCGCCACCAGCGACTCCAACGCGATCACGCCGCCGTCGGAGTGGCCGTAGAGCAGCACGGGTGAGCCGACGGCCTCGACGACCGCCCGGACGTGCGCGACCTCCTCGGCCACCGTGCACTTCGGCAGGTCAGGCCGGTACTGCCGCCTGTGCAACCGCAGCACCCGGTATCCCTGCCCGGCCAGGATCCGAGCGAGTCCCTTGCATCTCCGCCCGTCGTCCAGGCCGGGATGCAGCAGCAGGATCGCCGGGCCTTGGCCTTCGTCGTACGCCAGAGCGCTCGTCCCGTCGGACGCGGTTGCCGTGAGCACCCGATCCACCTCCTTAGCAACGCTAAAGCGAAGCTTAGCACTGCTAAGGTGGCTTGCGATGGTCGAGAACAAACTGACCCGCGAGACGATCGTCGAGACCGCGGTCGGCCTGCTCAACGAGGTCGGCCTCGACGGGCTGACCATGCGCCGCCTCGCCGCCGAGCTCGGCGTGCAGAACCCCGCGCTCTACTGGCATTTCCGCAACAAGCAGGAGCTGCTGGACGAGATGGCCGACGCGATGGTCGTCGGCGCCGGCATGGGCCCGCCAGGAGACGGCGAGTCGTGGCAGGACTGGCTGATGCGCCGCAGCCGCGCCTACCGCGAGTCGGTGCTGTCCTACCGCGACGGCGCCCGGATCGTCTCCCGAGCCCGGCTCGGCCCAAAGACCGTCCAGGCGTTCGAGGGCGAGCTGGCCGCGATGGTCGAACAAGGGTTCCCGCCGCTGCTCGCCCTGCGTACGATCTCCACGCTGTCCTACTACGCGACCGGCTTCGTCCTGCAGGAACAGACCACCCGCCAGGAGTACACCGAGCCACCCGCCGACCCGCTGGCGGCGACGGCCGCGCTGCTGGGCGGCCCGGATGCCGTACTGCTGCAAGCCGTGCGCGCCGGTGGCAGCCCCCTCAGTGAGGCGGCGTTCGACCACGGCCTGCGGGCGATCATCGCCGGTACGGAAGCGGTGCTTGGCGCGGGTGAACCCTAGAGGTCTTGGTCGAGGCGGGTGAGTGTGGTGGCGGCCGGCTCGGTGCGGCTGGTGCTCGGCGCAGGCCGGGTTCGAGCGTGGTCCGCGGGCGATCACCGCCCGCATCGAGGCTGCGTTCGGCGCCGGCAACGCCTAGAAGAGGTCCTGGACGAGCCGGGTGAGTGTGGTGGCGGCCGGTTCCTCGCGGGCTTCGCGGTAGCCGGTGCCGGACCACAGGTGCACCGATCCGGCGTCGCCGGCTGCGGCCGCGGCCTTGCGGAGCGGGCTGGTCAGGTGGTGCAACGCCGGATATCCCAGTGGCGCGATCGCGTCGTAGCGCTCGATGAAGCGATTCCGCAGCCCTCGCGCCGGTCGTCCGGTGAACGCATGTGTCACCGCGGTCTGGTCGAACGCCGGATCCATCAGCGCGTCCCGATGCGTCGCCGAGGTGCCGGCCTCGGAGGTCAGCAGCAGCGCAGTTCCCACCATCGCGGCCGATGCTCCGGAACGGATGGCCAGCGCCACATCCGCCGCGGTCGCCAGCCCGCCTGCCGCGAACAGCGGCAGCGAGCCCGGCGACACCGACCACACCTGGGCGACCAGCTCGGGCAGCGGCACGGGCCCCGGCGGCCGTCCCGGCGTCAGCGTCGCGGAGTGACCGCCGGCGGCCGACGACTGCACGATCAGCCCGTCGGCTCCGGCCAGGATCGCGAGCTCGGCCTCCGAAACCGACGTGACCGTCTGGAGTACGAACGTCCCGACCGCCCGGAACGCCGCGATGACCGCCGGCTCCGGCACACCGAACGTGAACGACACCACCGGCACGGGCTGGGCCAGCAGCAGCGAGACCTTCTCCGGCCAGTGATCGTCGTCCTCGACGGGATCCGTTCCGGCCAGCTCCAGCCCGAACCGGGACGCCTCCGGCTGCAGCGCCCGCGCGTAGTCGCGGAACGCCTGCACGGACACCGGCACAGGGTTCGGCGCGAACAGGTTGACACCGAACGGCACCCGCGCCGCCCGCACCACCGCGAGCTGCGCCGCGAACGCCTCCGGCCTCAGATAGCCCGCCGCCAGGAAGCCCATGCTGCGCACCGACGCGGCCGCCACGACCAGTTCGGGCGTCGTCGCCCCGCCCGCCATCGGCGCGGCGAGCACAGGAAGGTCGACCCCGAGCTCGGCCAGCGGTCCATCCATGCTTTCGAAACTACAACCGCCGGGTCACGAACGATCCGCCCCGCATGATCACCCGCAGGTTCTCGGCGTTCTGCAGGATCGCGATCTCGTCCAGCGGGTTGCCGTCGACCACCAGCAAGTCGGCGGCCTTGCCCGGTTCGAGCGTCCCGGTCTCGTCGGAGATACCCAGCAGCTCCGCGTTCGTCCGCGTCGTCGCGATCAGCGTGTCGTGCGCGCCGAGCACCTTCGCCTTGATCGCGAGCTCCCGCACCTTGTGCCGCGCCAGCGGCCCGAGCAGATCGGAGCCCGACCCGATCCGTACGCCCGCGGTCAGCGCGCGTTGCAGCGAGTCGAGGCCCTCGCCGAGCACGATGTCGAGCTTCGCCAGCTTCTCCGGCGCGAAGCCGTTCGCCTTGCCCTCTTCGTAGAGCTTCTCGTACGCGACGAACGTCGGCACGAGGTAGGCGCCGCGCTCCGCCATCAGCGCCGCGGTCGGCTCGTCCAGGAAGTTGCCGTGCTCGATCGAACGCACGCCCGCCTCGACGGCGTTGCGGATCGCCGCCGGCGTGTACGCGTGCGCCAGTACGTACGTCCCGGCCGCCGTCGCCTCCTCGACCGCGGCCAGCAGCTCGGCCGGCTGGTACTGCAGCGACTCCAGCTTGTCGGTCGGCGACGCCACGCCACCGCCCGCCATGATCTTGATCTGGTCGGCACCGCGACGCAGCTGCTCACGGGTCGCGCGGCGTACCTCGTCCGGGCCGTCCGCGATGTTCTCGACCATCCCGATCCGCGCGCCACAACGGCAGCCCACGGTGTCTTCGGCGCGGGTACGACCGTCGCCGTGCCCGCCGGTCTGCGACAGCGGGTGCCCGCTCACCAGCATCCGCGGCCCGGCGATCAGCCCACGCGCGACCGCCTCCTTCATGCCCCAGTCGGCGCCGCCCGCGTCGCGGATCGTCGTGAAGCCCTGCTCCAGCGTCTGCCGCAGCCGGACGGCGGTCTCGTACGCCACCAGGCTGGTCGGCGTCTCCCGCCGTTGCCGTCCGATCTCGACGTCGAACGAGCAGACGTGCACGTGCGCGTCGATCAGCCCCGGCATCAGCGTGCGTCCGCCGCAGTCGATCACCTCGCCGGAAGTCGAAGCCGCCCTTTCGGCGATCTCCCGGATCACGCCGTCCTCGACCACGACCGACGCACCTTCGAGCGGGTCGGCGCCCGTGCATGGCAGGACCAGAGCATTGGTGAACGTCAGCATGACATATGTCCTCTTGTCCTCTTGTTCAATTGTTCAACAATTCTAATGTCCTAACGGCGGCGCAACCGCGCGTCGAACGAGTCGCGCAGTCCGTCGCCGATGAAGTTGAAGCCGATCACGACGAGCACGATCGCGAGCCCTGGTGGATAGATCAGCCACCAGTAGTCGCTGTAAACGTAGTCGACACCATCCGACAGCATGCCACCCCAGTCGGTGGTCGGTGGTGCGAGCCCGAGGCCGAGAAAGCTCAAGTACGCAAGGTAGATGATCGCGTCGGCGACCTGGAAGCTCGCGCTCACCACGATCGTGCCCAGCGCGTTCGGAACGATGTGACGGCTCACCGCGCGCCAGCGCCCGCCGCCCATCATGCGTACTGCTTGGACGTACTCGCGAACGCGCAGGCTCAGCGCCTCGCCGCGCACCAACCGGGCGGGGACGAGCCACGCGATCAGCCCGATCAGGATCACCAGCGACCACGTGGTCGGTCGCCACATCGCGGCGATCACGAGCAGCAGGAAGATGGCCGGAACGGACAGCAACGCGTCGACGACCCGCATCATCGCCGCGTCGACGACACCGCCGAAGAAGCCCGCGACCGCGCCCCACAACGCGCCGATCACCGTCGCCAGCAGGCCGGCGGAAACGCCGACCAGCAAGGAGGTCTGGCCCGCGACCATCAGCCGGCCCAGCTGGTCGTAGCCGGCCTGGTCGGTGCCGAGGATGTGGCCGGGCGATCCGGGTGGCAGCTCGACGGAGTAGAGATCGGTGTTGACCTGGTCGGTGTGATACAGCAACGGGCCGATGAAACTGAAGCAGGCCAGGGCCGCGACCAGGATCAGCCCGGTCAGCGCCAGCTTGTTGTCGAGGAACGTGGCCAGGCCGACCCGGAAGTTGCCCGGGCTGCGGACCGTTTCGGCAGGAGGAGCAGTGGTCGCGGTCATGTCGACGAGAACCTCACTCGCGGGTCCAGCCAGGCGTACGCGAGGTCGGCGAGCAGTGAGCCCACGACCGTCGCGACCGAGATGACCAGCACGACGCCGAGCAGGATCGGATAGTCGCGGTTCTGCGCCGCATCCCAGAACAGCAAGCCCATGCCCGGGTAGTTGAACGTCGCCTCGGTGACCAGCGAACCGCCGAACAGATAGGGGACGTAGAGCCCGAGCAAGGTGACAATCGGAACGAGCGCGTTGCGTGTCACGTGCTTGGAGAGCACCCGGCCCTCGAGCGCGCCCTTCGCCCGGGCCGTCCGTACGTAATCTTCGCCGAGGTTGTCGAGCGTCGACGATCGGGCGTACCGGCTGAACGTCGCGACCGTCAGCAGCGCGAGCGTGAGGACGGGCAGCACGAGACCGTCGGCCTGGCTGAGGACTTCGCCGATCGACGATCCCTGCGGCGCCTGTGGCGGCAGGATCCCCAACGTCTGCGAGAACAGGATGATGAGCAGCAGTCCCAGCAGGAACACCGGCATGGCGTACAGCACGAACGCCACGCCGGTGGCTACGTAGTCGACCAGCTTGTTGCGTCGTACGGCCTGGACGATGCCGAGTGGCAGCGCGATCAGCAGCCCGAGGAGCGTCGCCAGAATCGTCAGCAGCAACGTCTTCGGCAGCCGTTCGGTGATGAGCGCGACGACGTTCTGGTTGAGCCGGTAGGAGTAGCCGAGGTCACCCTGCCCGACTCGGGCGGCGTAGCTCAAGTACTGCAGAGGAATCGGCTGCTCGAAGCCCTGCTCGCGGTTGAACTGCACCACCTGCTCCTGCGTGGCGCCCGGCCCGAGGATCGCCCGCGCCGGCCCGCCCGGCAGCAGGCGGAGCAGCACGAAGACGATCAGCGAGACCAGCACGACCACGATCAGGGCCTGGCCGATCCGGCGCAGGAGGTATCCCGTCATGCGCTGTTACCCGGCAACCGTTCTTGGATCCAGCGTTCCATCACCTCGGCCAGCACCGACAGCGGCAGCGATCCGTGGCTGAGCAGCTCGGTGTGGAAGTCGCGCACGACGAACGCCGAGCCTAGGCGCTGCTTGGCCAGATCGCGCAGCCGCCGGATCTCCAGCCGGCCGTGCATGTACGCCAGTGCCTGACCCGGCCAGCTGATGTAGCGGTCGATCTCGTTCTCGATGTTCTTCAACGTCAGGGCGCTGTTGTCGAACATGTACTTCACGGCCCGGTCGCGGCTCCAGCCCATCGCGTGCATTCCGGTGTCGACGACGAGCCGGGTGGCCCGCCAGAAGTCGAACGAGATCATGCCGAGCCGGTAGATGTTCTGCGTGTACAGGCCCATCTCGTCGCAGAGCCGTTCGGTGTAGAGCGCCCAGCCTTCACTGAACGCGTTCACTCGCGCGTGCCGGCGGAAGTCGTTCTGCTCGGTGAGCTCCTGCGACAACGCGAGCTGCGTGTGGTGGCCAGGCACCGACTCGTGGAACGCCAGCACCTGTGACTCGAACCGCGGGCGCGTGTTGGGCTTGTAGGTGTTGACCCAGTAGGTGCCGGGGCGGCTGCCGTCCTGGCTCGGCCACTGGTAGTAGCCGAGCACGCCGTTCTCCACCTCGTACGCGCTCATCGGCAGCACCTGGCAGCCGACCTCGGGCAGCCGGCCGATCCATGCCGGGAGCGCTTGCTGCGCGCGGTTGAGTGCGTCGCTGGCCGCGCCGAGGATCTCTTGTGGGGTGGTGAAGAACAGGTCCTTGTCGGCGCGCAGCCGGTGCTTGATGGCGTCGAAGTCGGCGGTGCCGAGCACGCGTTCGCCGAGCTCGCGCATCTCCTCGATCAGGTCCGCCACCAGGTCGAGACCGGTCTGGTGGATTTCTTCCGCGGTGCGGTCGGTCGTGGTGTGCTGCGCGATCAGCTTGGCGTACAGCTCGACGCCGTTCGGCAGGTTGGCGATGCCGGGGTGGTCGTTGTCGCGCGTGCCGGGCAGGACGGCGTTGACGAGGTAGTCGCGGTAGGCCGACATCGCGGGCCGTACCTCGTCGCGGACGACGGCCATCAGGCGATCGGTCCACGCGTCGGTGACCGCCAGCGGAAGCGAGACACCGAGCAGCGGGTCGTCGGTCACCGGGGTGTCGAGGTAGGTCGTCAGCTGCTCGATCGCGGCCTCGGTCAGCAGGCGTACGGGTGTGCGTCCGCTCTCGCGTCCGCTGCGGAGGTTCTCCTTGGCCTGCTCGAGCCACGCCGGCACGAGCGAGCAGCGGCGCAGGTAGGCCTCGGCGTCGTCGACCGTGCGCAGCATCGTCTTCGGGAAGCTCAGGATGACTGAGGCGGCCAAGCCGGTCTGCGACGTGGGCGAGACGGTGTAGTCGTCGGCCCGTGCGTCGATCGTGAGGATCTGGTCGTTGATCTGGCGCAACAGCATCGTGTACGTCACGCGGGTCTCGGGGTCGAGACCTTCCGGATCGACTTGTCGGACGCGGGCGGCGATGCCCTCCAGTTCGCTCTTACGGGCCTGCCGCCCGGCCTCGCTGTTGTCGGGGAGCTTGTCGATGTATCCGGGATAGCCGAGCTGCGCGGCGTACAACGGCGAGGTCGACAGCTGGTAGGCGAACATCTCTCCGGACAGTTGGTCGATGGCCTGCCGGCTCATTTGGCAGCTTCCTTCCAGTGCCAGCGCTCGGGCGTGAGCGCGGAGTACGGGCTCTGTTGTGCCGCGCCTTGGAGGTCGGTACGAATCATGGACAACTGGTACGTCGGGTTCGGCACCCACAACACGGGCAGCTGCTCGGCAAGGTACTCCTCGTACGCCTGCAGCTCGGTGGCGCCTCCGGCGAGCGAGGCCTCGATCAGCTTGTCGGCTTGGGGGTCGGAGTAGTGGCCGGGGTTGTTCGCGCCCGAGGAGTGGAAGACCTGCTCACCGGTCGGATACGGCGCGAGGCTGGATCCGCCGCCCCAGACGGCCGCACCCCACGGGCACGGGTCCGGGTTGTCCCTCGTACATGGCGTGAACGCGTCGTTGATGATCTGCGCGAACGGCGTCGGCTTCACGGTGTAGCCGATGCCGGCCTTCTGCTTGAACTCCGACTGCAGCGTCTGCATCTCCAGCAGGACGGGCTTGCGGTTGCTGGTGACGATGGCGTCGAACTCCAGCTTCGCGCCCGCGGCGATGCCTTCGCCGCACTGGCCCTTGGCGGTGCCCGGAGTCTTGCAGGTCGTCTGGCCGCCTGGCTTGACGTCCCAGCCGTTCTGCTCCAGCAGCCCGACTGCCTTCTTGGCGTCGTAGGGGTACTTGATGGCATCGACCGTCGAGTAGGGGTTCTTCGGCTCCTTCGGAACGGGGCCGAAGATCTGCGCGCCCTGGCCCTGGAAGACCTTGTCGATGATGAGCGGCTGGTTGATCAGCGACTGCATGGCCTGGCGGATGTACAGCTGCCTGGCCAGCGCGCCCGACTTGGCGCTGTTGTAGTTGAGCGCGATGTAGTTGATGCCCCACAGCTTCCAGGCGGAGAAGGCGTATCCGGTCTTCTCGACTCGTTCACGCTGGTTGAGGTTCTTGAACGGGAGCAGGCCGTAGTCGATGTCGCCGGCCATCAGCGCGTTGAACGCCGCCTCTTCGGTTGTGTACGGGACCTCCTCGAACCGCTTGACCGTCGGCTTGTCCTTGCCGGAGTACTTCGCGTTGGGTACGAAGCTGATCCGGCCGTCGGTCTCGTACTTCTCGAGCGTCCAAGGGCCGTTGACCGTTTTCCACAAGGAATTCGTGGCGTACTTCGCCGGCTGCTTGGCCTCTGCCATGAGGTCGGTCAGGATGGCCTTGGCGCCGACCTCCGTACGGTCGTCCTTGCCCTTGGCCCAGGCATGGTGGGGGAGCGGCACGATCAGGCTGAGCTGGTTGGCGGTGTACCAGTCGCGCGAGATCGGCTTGGTGAGGGTCAGCTTGAACGTCTTGTCGTCGACCGCTTCGAATTTCGCGATGTTGTCGGGGATGTTGCCCTTCACGTAGCCCGACCACTTGTCGGGGTTGAACTTGATCAGGTTGATCCAGAACTCCACGTCGCGGCTGGTGACCGGTTTCCCGTCGG
Organism: Flindersiella endophytica; assembly: GCF_054779015.1. Taxonomy (NCBI): domain Bacteria; kingdom Bacillati; phylum Actinomycetota; class Actinomycetes; order Propionibacteriales; family Nocardioidaceae; genus Flindersiella; species Flindersiella endophytica. The sequence goes on along the minus strand of NZ_BAAGYY010000020.1, from coordinate 231,369 downwards.
ACCAGTCGAAGTCCTTGAGCTTGACGGTGACCGTCTTGCCGTCCGCGCCGAACTCCGGCTGCTCGGCGATGCTCAGCCCGTCGTCGAGCGTCGGCTTGGTGCCGTTGCCGCGCCAGTAGAGCGGGCGCCACATCAGGTAGGAGAACTGCATGGTGTTCGGGGTGCCGTTGTGGCCAGGATCGGTGATCGGCAGGATCCAGTTCGGCACGACGCCGGGGAACTCCGCCCAGCGGATGACGTCCCTGTTCTTGGGTGCGGCGTTGTCGCGTCCTCCACAGGCGGCGAGCCCGACTGTGAGAAGGGTCAGGACGGCGGCCAGGACGGAGATCAGGCGGCGTTGGGTCACGCTCTGCGAGGCTAGTTGCGGCGTATCGCGGTTGGGAACTGTCAGCTGTTCAAGATTCCGGGCGGAAATCGGCACATCTGTACGGCGGGCTTGCTCTTACCCTGAGCCGGTGCCAGCCTTGCTCGAAATCGACAACCTCAGCACCCGGATCGCTCGCCGGCGCGGCGCTGTGCAGGCCGTGGATGGTGTCTCGCTGTCGGTCGGGCGCGGCGAGACGCTCGGCATCGTGGGGGAGTCCGGCTGCGGAAAGACGATGACCGCGCTGTCGGTGCTCCGCCTGCTGCCACCGGGCGGCTCGATCGTGTCGGGATCGATTCGCTTCGACGGTACGGAACTGACGGAGCTGTCCGACCGTTCGATGGCCGCTGTGCGGGCCGACCGGATCGCGATGGTGTTCCAGGATCCGCTCTCGTCCCTGAACCCGACGATGACCGTGGGTGCGCAGATCGCCGAAACGTACTGGTTGCATCGTGACGTGTCGTGGAAGCAGGCGTTCTCGCGTGCGGTCGAGGTCCTCGACCTGGTGGGGATTCCGTCGGCGCGTGCGCGGATGGACAACTATCCGCACCAGTTCTCCGGCGGCATGCGGCAGCGCGTGATGATCGGGATGGCGCTGGCGTGCGAGCCGGACCTGCTGATCGCGGACGAGCCGACGACCGCGCTCGATGTGACGACGCAGCGGGAGATCCTGGCGCTGTTCGACTCCCTGCGTTCGCAGTTCTCGATGGCCATGATCCTGGTGACGCACGACCTGGGAGTGATCGCCGGGCGGGCCGACCGGGTGGCGGTGATGTACGCGGGGCGGATCGTCGAGCAGGCGCCGGTTGGCGAGTTGTTCGCGCGGCCGCGGCACCGGTACACCGAGGCGCTGTTCGGCGCGATCCCGGACGGCGTGTTGCGTGGCGACGGACGGCTGGAGAACATCCCTGGGTTGCCGCCGGACCTGTCGCTGCCGCAGACGGGTTGCCGGTTCGCGGCGCGGTGCGGCTTCGTTGACTCCGACTGCGTGGACGAGGAGCCGTTGCTGGTCGAGCGTTCTGCCGGGCACTCGTTCGCGTGCATCCATCCGGTGCCGGACGAGGGTCTGGCGGTCGTCGCTCGGTCGCGTGCCGCTGCGCAGGCGTCGCCACCGTCCGACGGGCGGCGGAAGGCGCTGGAGATTCGCAACCTGGTGAAGGACTTCCGTACGGGCTCGGCATTCGGTCGCGGGCGGGCGCGTGTGAGTGCGGTGGCGGACGTGTCGTTCGACGTCGCGGAGCGCGAAACGTTCGGCCTGGTTGGGGAATCCGGCTGCGGCAAGTCGACGCTGGGGCGTTTGCTGGTGGCGCTGGACCAGCCGACCAGCGGATCGGTGCTGGTGCGGGGGACCGACCTGCATGCGTTGGCGTCGAAGCCCTTGCGCGCTCATCGGCGGAACGTCCAGCTGGTCTATCAGGACGCGACCAGCGCGCTGGACCCGCGCATGCGCGTGGGCTCGATCCTCGCCGAGCCGTTGCGGATCCAGCGCATCGGCTCGCGGCGTTCGCAGGAGCGCCGAGTCGCGGAGCTCCTGTCGGACGTGGGCATGCCGGCGAACGCTGTGGAACGTTACCCCCACGAGTTCTCGGGCGGCCAACGGCAACGGTTGGCGCTGGCGCGGGCGCTTGCGCTGCAACCCCAGCTGATCGTGGCGGACGAGCCGGTGTCGGCGCTGGATGTGTCTGTGCAGGCGCAGATCCTCAACCTGCTGGCGGAGTTGCAGGAGGCGTACTCGCTGACGTATCTCGTGATCTCCCACGACCTGGCAGTTGTGCGCTATCTGGCCGACCGGATCGGCGTGATGTATCTGGGCAAGCTGGTGGAGCTCGGCGCGCGCGACTCCGTCTACGAGCGGCCGCTGCATCCGTACACCCGCGGCTTGATCGACGCCGTGCCGACGCCGGACCCTGTGGTGGAACGCACGAAGCCGGCCCTGGAGATGCGCGGCGAGCTGCCGTCAGCGGCCAACCCGCCGTCCGGGTGCCGCTTCCGTACCCGCTGCCCGCTGGCGCAGGACATCTGCGCCGAGATTGAGCCGCCGCTGCAGCCGCCGAGTGAGGGCCGGCATGCGGTCGCGTGTCACTTCCCGTTGGTTGCTTGAGCCGTAGGATGAGCGGCGTCTTCACCGAGGCGGGTCGAGCTTGGCCGCCGCGCGGTTGCGGCGTTTCACCAGATCTTCGACTGCTTCCTCGCGGGCTGCGTGCGAGCCGTACAGCGACAGTCCCCGCTCGGCCCACCACGCGCATGCTCGCCAATCCCGCTTCTTCTGCTGGCGGATCGCCATCTGCCGATAGGTTTCCAAGACGGGGATGCGGCCCCACTTGGCCATGAACGCCTGACAGATGGCCTCCATCTCCGCGTCGTGACCGTGGCAGGTCTCGTCGAACCCGTCCAGCGCCTCGGGATAGCGCTCTCGGCATCGGTAGAGGCGTGCCTCGAGCTCCGCGAACTGGAAGTGCCGATCGATCGGATCCGGATCGATGTCGAGGAGCCTGCGGAGTTCGGCGATCGCTGGGAGGTCGTCCTCGGGTAGTCGGCTGTACCAGGAGAGATCGTAGGAGTCGTCCTCCGCATCGGTTACCCAAGCCTCGGTGAAGCCGGTCCGCATGCTGGCGCCGGCTGCCTCCGGACGGCCGCGCGGTCCGGTCGGCCGACCGGGCACGTCGATGCCGAAGTGACGAGGGTCATGTTCCAGCCAGACTCCGAGCATGCCGGGGCCGTGGTCGCGATAGCCACCGCCGACGACAACACCTCGCAAGGCGATATGGCCACCCGTCCGTCCCATGAGGTTGAGCAACCCCGGCAGGTAGTCGGCCGCTATCTCTCGTCTGAGATAGCCGATCAGGCTGCCCTCGATCATGACGGCTACGGCATGTTCGTCGTACGGGTTGGTTGGCTCCGGAACGAGAACCGCAACGCAGTCGTGCCGAACGCGATCTCCAAGCCGACCGCGGCAGATCCGCCACAGCGCGTCCTGGTAACTGGCTTCACCAACGACCTCCAGGTCGTCAGATCCGCCGTTGACCTGAAATGTCGCCGGCCAACGCGGACCGACCTGCGCGCCGCCCTGGCGCAGCGGCACGGCGATGTCCCGCCCGGCTCTGAGCTTGTCGAAGAGTCCCATCAGCATCTTCTGTCGGACTGCTCACCGGCGGGTTACACGCGTCGTCCTGCGTGTCACTTCCCGTTGGTTGCTTGAGGTTGGGTCAGAACGGCGACGTCGGTGCCGAACTCGACGACGAGCTCGCCGCTGAATGTCAGCTCCACGCGGGTAATGGCGTCGGGGAAGGGTAGGGGTGGGCCGAGTTGGGCGCCGGTGGTGAGATCCCAGAGGCGCACGGTGTGGTTCTGGCTGCCGCTGGCTGCGATCGGACGATCGTGCAGGTTGCCGCAGGCGACGGTGGTGATGGTTTCGGACTTGTCGTCGCTCAGTGGGGCGGCGACCTGCGGGTTGCCGAGTTGCTGGCCGGACGCGAGGTCCCAGCGGCGTACGGTTCCGTCCTCGCCGCCGGTTACGGCGATCGGGCGGTCGGGCAGGCGGGCGCAGGCGACTGCGGAGATCGACAGTTTCGTGCCCAGGCCAGGTTTGCCGACCGCTTCCCAGCTCCACTTCAGATGGCCGGTCATCGGCTTGCCGATCGGTTCGCCGGTGGTGAGGTCCCAAAGCCACAACTCGGCGCTCTCGCCGCCGGCCACGGCGACCGGGCGGCCGCGCAGTTCGGTGCAGGCGAGGGCGAGCATCGCCTCGGAGTCCCAGGGGTCGGCAGGTTGGTCGCGGGTCAGCAACGGCGACATCGGCTCGCCGGTGAGGAGGTCCCAGCGGCGTACGGCCGCGGCTTCGCCCGAGCCGGCGATCAGCGCGATCGGACGACCCTCGACCATCGAGCAGGCGGTCGCGTTGATGACGAGGGACTCGCCGGCGGCGAACGGGCGGCCGATCGGTTCGCCGGTGGAACGGTCGCGGACCTGCAGGCCGTCGTCCCAGCTGCCGGTCAACGTGACCGGGCGGCCGGACAGTTCGGTGGTCGCCCATGCCTCGGCGGGTGTCGCGCCATCGGACGGTAGACCGCCCGATGGGTGCTCCGCCGACAGGTCCCACAGCCGCACCTGGTCGCGGTTGTCCGCGGTCACGGCGAACAGCCGGTGCCCGACCCTCTCCGTCACGCCGATCGCCACCGCGGAGACGCGGCCGCGGTGCCCGGACAACGGACGTCCGAGCCGCGCACCGGTGGCCAGATCCCACGCGTGTGCGACGGAATCGGTGTGGGAGCCGGTCACCGCCAACGTTCGGTCCGGCAGGACGACGGTACGAAGCTCGTCGACGTAGGTGCCGTGGCCGGTGGGCAGCGGCGCACGGACGGGTTCGCCGGTCAGCAGGTCCCAGACCCTCAGCTGGTCGTCGCTTCCGGTCACGATGACCGGCCGGGCGTCGAGCTCGCTGATCGCGACCGAGCTCAGCCAGTCCGGACTGTCGAACGTCAGGGAGCAGGTCCAGGCGTCACCAGGTCGGCTCCACACCTGCACGGTCTGGACCTTCGCGGTCACGATGACGGGCGAGCCCGCAACGGTCGCGCACGCGACTGCGACGTTGTCGTCTTCGGGATCGAGCAGTGCACTGCCACCCGGCCAGACCGCCACGGGCTCGCCGCGGGTGAACGTGACGACGACGGGAACGCCATCGCATACGGTGAAAGCGACCTCGGCGAGGTACTCATGCGGGCCGTCGAACGGCTCGCAGATCGGCCGGCCCGCCGCCAGGTCCCAGACCTGCAGGCGGCGCTCGCCGTCCTCCGAGCCGTAGCCGGCGTCTTCGTCGTCCTCGTCGTAGAAGTTCTCGGGATAGTCGTCCTCGCCGCCGGCCTCGAAGACCTCGGCCAGCGCGAGCACTCGGCCGTCGGTCTCGGTGACCGTGACGACGTGCTTCAGCTCCGCAAGAGCACCGATCGGCTCGCCGGTGGCCAGGTCCCAGGCTCGGAGGCCGTCGAAGCCACCGACCACGGCGATCGGCCGGCCGTCCAACTCGGTGACGGCCGCCGTTCGTGCCTGCTCGGGTCCGTCGAACGAGAACAGGAAAGCGGCGTTGACCCCGGTGCCGCCGGCCGACGTGACCTGCCACTGCGGCGCCGCGCCGCCAGCAACAGGTACCGCCGCGAACCGTTCCGCCAGCTCCCGCGACCCCCACCGCGCCGCGTCGAGCGACAGCAACTGCCGCCGTACGAAAGGGCTGGCATCGCGATGCTCGTGCAGCGAGGTCCGATAGACGGCGGCGGCGAGCTGCGCCGCGGCCCCGGTCGCCTGCGGCAGCAGGGGGATCACCTGTCGTGGATCGGCGTGTACGAGGAACGCGCAGTCGTCCAGACTCATGCGCGACACCCTAGCCAAACGGTCGCTCAGTCGCCGGTTGGCCGAACGCCCGCCTGCTCGATCATCAGCACGATCACGCGTTCCACGGCGATCGGACGGTGGAGTACACCCTTCGGTACGACGTAGGCCTGCCGCGGCTGAAGCTCCACCGGGGGCTCGGCTTCGAGCTCGATCCGCAGCACGCCCTCGACGACGTAGAAGAACTCGTCCTCGTTGTCGTGCTTGTGCCAGTGGTACTCACCTTCCAGCACGCCGAGCCGTACGAGCGAGTCCTTGACCTGGCAGAGGGTCTCGTTGTACCAGCGCGCGGTGTTCGCCTCGACCAACGGCCGCAGGTCGATCAGCTCGCCGGCCTCGAACCGCGGCTCCATCCGGACGTCGTACGGCTCAGGCATTCCCTGCCTCCATGGCGATCCGCTCGATCCGCGGCCGCGCGAGCGCGGCGTAGTCCTTGCTGTTCAGGGCGACCGAACGATCCAGCCGCGCGGCGTTGAAGTAGATCTCCTCCGACTCGAACAGGCCGGGATCGACGATCAGGTCCAGTGAGGGATCCAACGCGAACGGCAGGATCGTCCCGCTCACGCTGCCGGCCAGCCGTTCGGCGATGTCGCGCGAGGCGAACGAGACGTACGTTCCGTCGTACAACCGCTTGATGCCGTCCAGGTCGACCCGGCGGTCGCCCGGCACGACGGCGAGGACGAACTGCTTGTTCTTCTTGCCCAGCTTCACCATCACGATGACGCACTTGGCCGCCTGCGACACGTCGTGCCCGCGGAACCCGCTGACGACCTCCGTACGCCCTTCCGGCTCGTGGTCGATCAAGCGGTAGTCGGCCTCAGCAGACTCCAGCAGCTCGACCAGCCGGTCGTAGGCGTCACCAGCCTCGCTGGAACGCATCCTTCACCTCCGCGATCCGTTGCTCGTCCCGCCGGTAGAAGACCCATTGCCTGATCCGCGTGCCGACGATCAGGCCGGCACGCTCCAGCACTTTCAGATGCTCGGCCGCGGTCGGCTGGCTCACTCGCAGCTTGTTGGCGATGAACACCGAGCACACGCCATCGCTGACCAGATCCCCGTCGACCTGCGGCGGGAAGTGCGCCACCGGATCGCGCAGCCAGTCGAGGATCTGCAGCCTGCGCTCGCTCGCGAGCGCCTTCAACACCTCGACCGGGGGTGCGACTGGTCTCTTAGGCACTTAGCTAGTTTGCTTAATCCCTAAGCGCTTGTCAAGCCCGTCCGCGCGGGCCGGAACAAGTAGGCGTCGATACGGACGACCTGTCAGGCGGTCTCCGGCCAGCGGTTCTTGTCAGCCGAGGCACTCGGATAGCGGCCGGCGAAGCGGGCGAGTTTCAAGCCCAGATACAAGCTCATGCGGTCCTTCCCATCGTGCAGGTCCAGCCCGCCGGTCTGCTCGACCTTGTTGAGCCGGTAGTACAGCGTGCCCCGTGACAGGTGGAGCTCGTCGATGGTGGCGCGGGCGTCGGAGCCGTGGTCGAGGTAGCGTTCGACGGTTTCCAGGACTTGCGGGTCCAGTTCGGCGAGCAGCCGCGCGACTCGAGGGTCCAGGGCGTCCTCCACCGCCTCGCCCGACAGTTGGGCCAGCACGCGGTACACGCCGAGGGAGGACCACACCCCGACGCCACAGAACTCAGGGATCGCCGCGGCCGCCGTCGCTGCCATCCGGGCCTGCCGGTACGACAAGTACGCGCCCGGCGGGCGGTCCTGCGGGTCGCCCACGCCGAGGACGACCTCGCCCGCGAGCCCTGACGAGGACAGGCGGTCGGCCACTGCTCCACGTACAGCCCGGGCCGCGTCGACGACCTGGGTGGCCACCAGCCGCGCGCTGCGCGCCCGGCTCAGCACGACCGCGTGGTCGGCGTGGGCCAGGCCCAGGAACTCCGCCCGCGGGCGGACGCGGCTGACGTCGCGCAACGCCTCCGCGATCAGCGCTTTCGGCTGCGCGACCTCGGCGTCCGGAAGGCGGACGACACCGACAGCCACCTGAGCGTCGGCCTCGAGCAGGCCGGCTTCCGTCGCCTGCAGGCACGCCGTCGCGCGCAGCTCGTCGGACGGGGACAGCAGATGTCCGACGAGGTTGTCGGCGAGCCGGGAGGCCAGCAGCTCTTCGTACATCAGCAGCCCGGCATGGCGGGCGGCCGACACCGCGACCGAGAGATCGGCCTCACCGAGGCGTTGTTCGTCGTCGATCAGCCAGAGGTAGCCGATGAGGAGCCCGTGGTGGCGGACCGGGATGCAAACCCGCCCCAGGATGCCGGCGGACCGGTCGGACGGGATTCGTACCGGTGCGGTCGACGCCACGATCCCGAACTTGCGGAACCAGTCGCGCACCTCCGGCCGGGTCGTGCGGCGCAGGATCGAGTCTCTGCGTACGTCGTCGATCGGCTGGGTCTGGGAGGAGTACGCCACCATGCGCTGCTCCTCGTCCTCCAGCACGGTCGCGGCGCCGAGGCGCGTGGCCACGTCGTCGGTCAGTGCCTGAAGCTCTGTCAACAGCATGTCGCGTCCCCTTCTAGGCCAGTGGAAGTGTCGCGTTTCCGGTTCCCACACCTCCGTCCACGTTCAGGACCGCGCCCGTGACCCACGTCGCGTCGGTGGAGCAGAGGTACGCCACGGCACCCGCGATGTCGGACGGGGTGCCGGGGGACGGCCACGGCCGGCCGGACTCGATCGCTTGAACGTAAGCGGTATTCAGCGGGTTCACCGAGCTGTCGACGGCGACGAAGCCCGGCGAGACCGCGTTCACGTGAATCCGATGCGGAGCCAGCTCGAGCGCGAGCGCCTTGGTGAGCATGGTGAGCGCGGCCTTCGACGTGCAGTAGTGCGCACCACCGCGCCGAGCCCGATCGGCCGCACCCGACGTGATGTTGACGATGTGCCCCGGCCGTCCGGCGGCGACCAGCAGCCGCGCGAACTCCGTGCACAACACGTAGGGCGCGTTCAGGTTGATGTCCAGCACGCGGTCCCAGGACGCGTCGTCCAGCTCGAGCAGCAGCCGGCTGGGATAGATGCCGGCGGCGTTGACCAGCACGTCCAGCCCGTCGAGCCGTTCCCAGGCCGAACGCAGGCACTCGCGAGCGGTCCTACGATCGCTCAGGTCACCGGTGATGGACACCGCGCCGGCAAGCTCGCCGGCCCGCAGGTCCACCACCGCGACCGAGCAGCCATCGGCGACGAACCGTTCGGCGATCGCCCGGCCGATGCCGCCGGCGCCTCCGGTGACGAGGACTTTTCGCTTGCTCACCAAGCTTCTGCCTCCCAGCGAGCCTGCCCGTCCAGGCTGCGCCGCAACGCGAGATAGTCGTCGAGCGAACGCCGCGGGCCGTACGCCGAGACGATCCGCCGGGCGGCGGCCGCGTCGTCGGTGAGCAGGTCGATCACGGTCATGGCCAGGTAGATGGCGGGCTCGACAGCGGCCTGGCGGTGGTCGGTGACTTGGTACTCCGTGCCGTGCGCGGAGCCGACCGCCCCGGAGGCCATCGGGTGGCTCACCGGCATCACGTGCCCGAGGTCGCCCATGTCGGTGCAGCCGCCACGGTGCCCGCCCCGCGCGACGCCATCCGCGCCGACGATCTGGGCGGCGTTCGCCGTCAGCACCTCGTCCAGCCGAGGGTCCGGAGTCAGCGGCAGGTACGCCAGCAGCGTCTCGATGTCCAGGCCGGTGCCGAGCGCCATCGCGCCCGCTCGCAGCGCACGGTCGACCTTCTCACAGGTCTGCTTCAGCACCTCCAGCGTGCGACCGCGGATCAGCACCTCGAGCTTCGCGTTCCCTGGTACGACTCCGGGCACGGCGTCGACCTGTGTCATGACCGGATTGACGCGAACAGCCTCGTCGTCGGGGAACGTGTCGCGCTGTGCGTCGATCGCCTGAACGGCAAGGGTCGCCGCCTTGAACGCGTTGACGCCGAACCACGGCCGCCCACCCGCGTGCGCCGCCTTGCCGGTGAACCGGACGCGCTTGATGACCGCGCCGTTCATCGTGTTGCCCACGCTGAAGCGGGGCGCGCCTTCGCTGGCGGTGTGCACCAGCATCGCGAGGTCGATGTCGTCGAACTCGCCGAGCCGCAACAGCTCGGCCTTGCCCACCGGGAAGTCCAGCTTTCCCTCGGCTCGCAGCGCGAGCCGCCAGTCCACTTCGGTGAACTCCTCGGCCGGAACGGCGAGCAGCGCCACGTCGCCGGTCAGCGAGTCCATGACCGAACGCAGCCCCAGCCCGGCGCCCAGCATCGCCGCCAGCATGGCGTTGTGCCCGCACGCGTGTGCGGCGGACGTGGCGGGGTCGGCCAGCGGATGCCCGGGTACGAGCACAGCGTCCAGCTCGCCGAGCAGGCCTACGGTCGGCCCGCCCGGACGACCTCGCAAGATAGCCTTGACGCCAGTGAGGGCGAGCTTGTCGCGGTACGGAAGCTCCAGCCTCCCGAACCATTCGGCGACCTTCGAAGCGGTCGCGTGCTCGGCGTACCCAGGCTCCGGTCGCAGCATCACCTCCTGGCTGAACGCGATGATCTCGTCGGCGTGGGCCTCGATCTCCGCCCGTACACGTTTCTTGAGGTCGTCCGTCATGCCAGCGCTCCAACGGGTAGGGGACTGTTCACCGGCTCGGCCAGCAGGCTGGTGCGCAGCTGGATCGCCGCCATCAGGCGTTCGTCGGGATCGTCGAGGTCAAGTCCGCAGATCTCGGTGACCCGGCGGACGCGGTACCGCAGGGTGTTGGGGTGGATGTTCAACGTACTCGCCGCCCGGTTCACATCGCCGAACGCGTCCAGGTACGCCGACAGGCTTTCGGCGTAACACGTGTGATGCTCGCGGTCGTGGGAGAGCAACGTGGCGATCCGGCCGCGGCGCAACTCTGGGTTGGCGGCGATCAGGTCGGACAGCAGGAGCAGTTCTGCCGTGGCGCGGACATCGGAGAGCGTGGCGATCCGGCTCTGGTACGCCGACCCCGGGTCGCGAAGCAGCACGCGTAGCACCAGGTCGGCCTCCGCGCGGGACTCCCGAGCCGAGGCGAGGGTGGGGGAGAGCGCGCCGACCGCCGTCAGCACCGGATGCCGCAGCGCCCGCACGGCCCGCCGTACGAGTTCCCGGACGCGGCTCACCTGCGCCGAGTCGTCGGCGTCGTCGGTGTCGGCGTCGAGCCCGCAGCACAGCAGATCCACCCGGCCGCGCCAGATCACGGGGATCGCCGTGCTCCGGTACGCCGCCAGGTGCATCGTCAGCAGATCCGCCAGCCGGCGCTCGATGCCAGGGCTCTCGCCGGCCGGCACGCAGCTCACGACCAAGCAGGGCAACGCGGCATTGACGCCCAGCCAGGCGGCCGCCGAGGTCGCATCGGACTCGCCGGTCAGAACCTGCCGGGCCACGCTCTCGGAGAACCGCTGAGCCTGCGCTTGTACGCCCATCCGCAGCAGTAACCGCGCGGCAGGCGCTGCCGCCATCCGTAACGTCGTGATGGCGTCCGGCGCCAGCCCACTGCCGCCTTCGGCGACCCAGATCGAGCCGAGGATCTCCTCGCCGGCGCGGATCGCGATCGCCAGCCGGCGGCCGGCACCGAAGTCGGGCTCGGCGTCGATCTCGACCACCTCCTCGCCGCCGCCCCAGAGCCGGCGGTAGACGCCCTTCTGCCGAAGGCGTTCGCGGTACTGCGAAGGCCCGTGCTGGTCGAGCACCGCCTGCCTGCGCATCGGATCGTCGTCCGGGCGGAGCCTGGAGGCGACCAGCACGTCCTGCTGTGGACTGAAAACCATCACCGAACCGCCGATCGCGTCGGCCAGCGCGTTGGCGAAGCCGGTCAACGTGTGTTCGGGCAGGTCCGGCCCGGCGCCCCAGGCCGCCAGTACACCACGCAGCCGGCCGGTGAGCTGTGCCCAGCCGATCGCGGGATCGAACGCCAGCAGGCCGATTCCTGCCTGCCGCGCGATACTCGTCAAGCCGGCCCTATCGGAGACGTTGTTGCGTACGACGACAGCGGCCACACCGGCGGCCGCGGCCTCCAGGATGACCGGCGCCGGATCGGCGCCGATGGCGAGCAGCAGGTCACCTGGGCCGGCCTCCAGCCCTGCCGCGGCATCGTGGATGACCACGTCGCGTAGCGGAGTTCGGGCGTGGGAAGGCCCCGCCCACACGGTGAGCGTGGTCGTTTCCAGCAGTTGCACGAGATCGCGTACCGATGGACCGTCCATGCCTCTATTCGATACCAGGCCGCGATGACGCCGTCATTGCTTTTGTTGCCAAGGCGTGCTCCTGTCCGTCCGGACAAACGCCGGCCCGATCTTCGGTACGGACGAACCAACACAGGGGAGGCGCCGCTGGTCGAGGCTTGGCTGCATGCGACAGCTGCGCGAGGCGCTGCGGGAACTGGTCGAGGTCGAGTCGCCGTCTTCGGAGGCGCTCGCCGTGGAGCGCTGTGCGGACCGGCTGGCCGAAATCGGCCGTACCCTCACAGGTTTCGAGCCACAGCGGATCCCGCTCGAGGCCGGAACGCCGGGTGCCCTGACGTGGCGGTTCGGCGAGCCGGCCGACGCGCGTCGCGTCCTGCTGCTGGGCCACGTCGACACCGTGTGGCCGCTCGGCACGCTGGCGGACTGGCCAATCACGGACACCGGCGACCGGATGAGCGGACCGGGTGTGTTCGACATGAAGGCGGGGCTGCTGGTCGCGTTGTTCGCGCTGGCCCGGATCGGGGCCGACGCACCATTGACGTTTCTGGTCACAAGCGACGAGGAGATCGGTTCGGCGGCGAGCCGGTCGCTGATCGAGGCGGAGGCCCGGCAGGCCCAGGCCGTGCTCGTGTTGGAGGGCGCCGGCCCCGGCGGCACGCTGAAGTCGGCGCGCAAGGGCTGGTCGATCTACCAAGTACGGCTGCGAGGCAAGGCGGCACACGCGGGGCTGGAGCCGGACAAAGGCCGCAACGCCCTGGTGTGCTTGGCCGAACTCGTCCAGTCGGCGGCCACCCTGAGCCGGCCGGCGACCGGCCTGACCGTGACGCCGACGCTGGCCAAGGCCGGCACGACCGTCAACACCGTACCGGCGCAGGCGGAGTTCTCCTTGGACGTAAGGGCTTCCACAGCAGACGACCAACAGACGATCGACGCGGCGATCCGGCGGCTTGGCTCGGCCGACCGCGGCGGCGTGCGGGTCGACGTCGACGGTGGCGTGAACCGGCCACCGATGGAGCCCACGGCGGCCGGCTCGCTGCTGCGCCGGGCGGAGGCCTGCGCCGGACAGCTCGGGCTGCCCTGTCCTGGCGCCGTCACGGTCGGCGGGATCTCGGATGCGAATCTCACCGCCGCGTTGGGCATTCCGACACTCGACGGGCTGGGAGCGGTCGGTGGTGGCGCGCACGCCGCCGGCGAGTGGGTCGACATCCCTGCCACAGTTGAACGAATCGACTTGCTCACCGCGCTGGTCACGGACCTGGTCGAGCATCCGGAGGTGGGAAGGCATGACTGAACCGGTCGACGAGCCGTTCGAGGAGGATCCGCGCTACGCGATCGCCAAGCGGGAGCTGCTGCTGGCGTTGGCGTACTGGGCGGCGTTCACGATCGTCGTCACCACGACCGCCTGGCTCCTCGGGGGCGGCAAGGAGGCTTCGGAGCTGACGTTCGTCCTGGGTTTTCCGGCCTGGTTCTTCTGGTCCGTTCTGGTCGCGTGCGTGGCGTTCTCGGTCGTTCCGTACTTCATCGTCAAGTACGGCTTCACAGACGTCCCGCTCTCAGCAGACGGCGACGCGGAAGCGAGGTAAGCCACCATGCGGTGGGGCATCATCATCCCGATCTTCCTCTATCTGCTGGTGCTCGCCGGCATCGGCGCGTGGGCGTTCATGCGACGCCGCCAGGCGGCGGCCGGGTCGAAGTCCGCGGAGTACTACATCGGCAGCCGCTCGCTCGGCTGGGGCGTGCTGGTGTTCACGCTGCTCGCGACGGCGGCCAGCGCGGGCACGTTCATCGGCGGGCCGGGGCTGGTCTACCAGGGCGGCTACGGCTGGGTGCTGGTGTCGATCTTCCAGGTGCCGACGGCGTTCGTCGCGCTGTCGTTGCTCGGCAAGAAGTTCGCGATCCTCTCGCGCAAGCTGAACGCGATCACGGTCACCGACTTCCTCAAGCACCGTTACGAGAACCCGGCCGTGGTCGTGCTCGCGTCACTCGGCATCGTGCTGTTCCTGACGTCGTACATGATCCCGCAGTTCGTGGGCGGGGCTCGCGTGCTGCAGGCGGTGACCGGCGTCGACTACAACGTCCTGCTGTTCGTGTTCGCCGGCGTCGTCATGCTGTACACCGCGTTCGGCGGCTTCCTGGCCGACGCCGTCAACGACACGCTGCAGGGCATCATCATGTTCGTCGGCGGCATCGTGGTGTGGATCGTGCTGCTGTCGGCGGCCGGCGGCATGGGTCCGGTCAACGATCAGGTGATGCGGACACATCCGGAGCTGTACACGCTGCCCGGGCCGGGCGGATTCACCGCGCAGATGGTGGCGTCGTACTCCTTCCAGCTCGGGCTGATGTTCTGCGTGCTGCCGCACCTGGCCGTACGTGCGATGAGCTACCGCGACTCCAAGGCCGTGCACACGGCGATGTCGGTCGGTCCGATCATCATGACGGTGATCACGCTCGGGTTCCTGACGATGGGGCTGGTCGCGCGGTTCTTCGAGCCGTCGATGCAGGTCGGCGACCTCGCGTTGCCGACGACGCTGGTCGACGTCCTGCCGGAGGGAGTGGCGGGCGCGCTGTTCGCGGCGCCGCTGGCGGCGATCATGTCGACGGTCGACTCGATGATCCTGGTGATCAGCGGTGCGATCGTCCGTGACGTCATCGCCGGGTACGCCAGGCCGGCCTGGTCGGACGACCGCGTGGCCAAGCTCGGGCCGATCGTGAGCCTCGCGCTGGGCGGCGTTGTGCTCCTGCTGGCCTACGAGCCGCCGCCTTACCTGGAGTACCTCATCATCTACGCGATCGGCGGGCTCGAGGTCGTGTTCTTCGTGCCGTTGATCGGCGGGCTCTACTGGCGACGCGGCAACGCGCTCGGCGCCGCGCTGGCGATGGTCGGCGGGATGACGTGGTACATCGTGGCCAACCAGTGGGTGCCCGCGCTCAAGCTCGGCATGTTCCCGATCGTCACCTCGTCGGTGGTGGCGGTGGTGCTGTACGCGCTCGGCAGCCTGCTGGGGCCGAAGCCGCGCCGGGAGGTGCTGGTGAAGTTCTGGGGCACCCAGCGCGCGATCGACCAGCTCGCAGCTACGACCGGCGGCGATCGGGTCCGGTGAGCGTGCTGCCCGGTTCTCCGGGAAGCGGACTGTGGGTTCAGGCCGGCCGGCGCACCAGGCGGATGACGGGGAGTTCGCGGTCGGTCTGCTCCTGGTACTGCGCGAAGCGGGGCGAGGCGGCGATGATCTGCTGCCAGGCCTGCTCGCGTTCGGCGCCGTGGAGCTGCTCCGCGGTGACGGAGATGCTCTGGCCGGCCAGTTCGATCTCGACCTGGTCGGGGTGGGCGGCGAGGTTGTAGTACCAGGCGGGGTTCTTGGCCGCTCCGGCCGCCGACGCCACGATCAGCCGGCTGCCGTCCTCGCCGGGAAACCAGCCGACCGGCGTCTTGCGTTCGACTCCGCTCTTCGCGCCGACGGTCGTCAGCACCAGGGCGTCGAAGCCCATGAACGTGCCGCCGCCCTTGCGGCCGATCCGGTTGGCGACTCGCTGGTTGAACCATCGCATCAGCCGGCTCGCACTGGGCTGCCGCGCGCCGCGGGTTCCGTTCCGGGTGTCGAAGCTCATCTCGTTCCTCCTGGGTTCGCTGGGCAGGTAGTACGCAAGATGAACAGTACGCGGCATTAACTGTATTCCGCGTGTACGGTAAAGGCCGTGGACGTACAGGCGCGAGGGCAGGCGGACGTGGCGGCCGGGCTGGTGCAACTCAGCTATGTCGTCCAGGCCGTCTACGCGCGGGTCGCCGCCCGGCACGAGCTGACGCCCGTTCAGGCCAAGCTGTTGTGCATCCTGATGGGCGGGCCGAGGGGGATGGCCGAGCTCGCGCAGTTCCTGGGCGTGGAGAAGGCCGCCCTGACGGGACTCGTGGATCGGGTCGAGCGGCGTGGGCTGGCGAAGCGGTCGGCCGTACCCGGCGACCGGCGCGCGCTGAGCGTCACGCTGACCGACGCCGGCAGCCGGGCGATCGCCGCGTTCCACTCCGAGATGTCCGCCGAGCTCAGCGGGCTGGTCGCGCCGCTACCGGCCGACCAGCGCGAGTCGTTCGGGCGCACGATGGCCGAGATCCTGGCGTTCTGCGGGGGCCAGTGCGCCGACGCGGAGCATGTGGACGGCGCGGAATCCCGGCTCCATCGCCTACCGAAATGACCGAGCAACCGTGGTCATTGCGACCTGCCCGTGGCACATCTGCCTGGCAGATCGGCAATGACCGAGCAACCGTGGTCGTTCAGGTCGGCGATGCCTGGCTCGCGGGCCGGGGGAGCGGCTGGCCGTCGAGCTTGTCGAAGTAGGCCTCGATGTCGTCGACCCAGCGGTTGATCAGCAGGCAGACCAGCTGACGCTCGTCGTGGGGCCAGTGGGACACGGCTTCGCGCATCCAGCGTTTGATCACCGCGTGGTAGCGGTCGACCAGGGCGGTTCCCTCTGGCGTGAGCTCGATCCGCGCGACCCGGCGGTCGTCCGGGTCGATGGTCTTGGTGGCGAGGCCTCGTATGACCAGCTTGTGGACCTGCCGGGTCGCGTGCGGGCCTTCGACCTGCATCGCCTCGGCGATCTCCTTGACGCTCAGCGGCTCCTCGGCCTTGCGGATGATGCCGAGAATCTGCAGGCCGGTGCGGTCGAGCGCGATCCCGGCCTCGACGCTGGCCCGCTCGTACAGGCCGGACCTCCGCAGCGTGCGGGTCAGCCGGCTGACCGAGCTGACCGCCTCCAGCAAGTCGTCGCTCGTGTCGTGCACGGCAGAACCTCCTTGACAATTACCTAAGTTAGGTATGTATCCTACCTGGCGTTGGTTACCTACCTAAGTTATCTAATACGAAGGGTTGACATGGCACAGGCACAGTCACTGCCCGAAGCCGATACCGGACTGAGACCTTCCCCAGAGTCGACAGCTGGGCCGGCAGCCGGCCTGAGCCCCGAGCTGGACCCGGACCTGGACACCAGCGCGAAGCCTGGCTGGTCGGTGGTGATCGCGGCAGCGTTCGGCGCCGCGGTCACCGTCATCCAGCAGAGCGCGGTGCTCCCGCTGCTCCCGCGGCTGCAGTCCGAACTGGGAGCCAGCGTGACGGCCGTCAGCTGGACGTTCACGATCAGCATGCTGGTCGGGGCGGTCGCGACGCCGCTGTTCAGCCGGTTCGGTGACATGTACGGCCGCCGCCGGATGCTGCTGACCTCGTTCGTCCTGCTGCTGGCCGGCTCGGTGATCGCCGGGCTGTCGACATCGCTGCCGACGTTGCTGCTCGGAAGGGTGGTGCAGGGCTTCTCGGTCGCTGTGATCCCGCTGGCGATCGGCGTCGTCCGTGGCGTGCTCCCGAGAGAGAAGCTCGCCACCGGCATCGGAACGATCAGTGCGACGATCGGCATCGGCAGCGGGGTCGGCTTGGTGCTGAGCGGAGTGATCGCGCAGTACACCAGCGGGTTCCGCGCGGTGTTCTGGGTGATCGCCGCCCTGGCCGTACTGGCGCTGGTGTTCGGCCTGATCTTCCTGAAGGACCCGACCCCGCCGCAGGGCGGACGTCCGGACATCCCCGGCGCGATCCTGCTGGCCGGCGGCCTGGTCACGTTGCTGCTCGGAATCACCGAAGGCGCCAGCTGGGGCTGGGCGTCCGCCCGGATCCTCGGCCTGTTCGCCGCGTCGGTCGTGCTGTTCACCGTCTGGGTCCTCGTCGAGAGGCGTACGAAGGAGCCGCTGGTCGACATCAGCCTCCTGACGCACCGCGGCACGATCGGCGCGAGCGTCGCCTCGATGCTGCTCGGGTTCGCGATGTTCGGCGGGTTCTCGTTGGCACCGCAGTTCGTCCAGACGCCGGAGGCGGCGGGATACGGCTTCGGCGCGACCGTGCTGCAGGCCGGACTGATCCTGCTGCCGGCCTCGTTGCTGATGATGATCGTCTCGCCGGCGTCCGGCGGGCTGATCCGGCGGATCTCCGCACCGTACGTCGTCGCGATCGGCGCCGCCCTGACCGGCGCCTCGGAGCTGTGGCTGGTGCTGTCGCACGGGCACGTCGCCGACATGCTGATCGCGATGGCGCTGCTCGGCATCGGTATCGGGCTCGCGTACTCCGCGCTGGCCACGATGGCGATCGAGCACGTCGACCACTCCAAGACCGGGGTGGCCAGCGGCGTGAACAGCCTGGTCCGGATGCTCGGCGCCAGCATCTCCGGCGCGGTCGCTGCCGCGATCCTCGCGGCGCACGTGCTGCCGACCGCCCCGGTGCCGTCGGTCACGGGATACGAGCTGGGCTTCGGCATCACCGCGATCGGCGCCGGCGTCGCCGCGCTGTTCGCCGTCAGCTTCGGCTTGCTGAACCGGCGGCTCGCGGTCGAGCACTGAAGGGCGACTGCTCAGGGGGCCAAGTAAATCCACTGTGAACTCTTGAAACGGGGTTCACTTCTGGGAAGCAGCGCTGCACCATGGACGTTGTCGACGTTCATGGGCAGCGCTGCTCCCGTCCGACCACTCGCTCACCCCGATCCGCTTCGGAGTACCCCTGTGCCTTCACCATCCGCACGCCCTACGCCCAAAATCGCTCCCCTCGTACTCCTGCTCGGCACGATCACGGCCATTGGCCCGATGTCGATCGACCTCTATCTGCCTGCGTTTCCCACGCTGACCCGTGAGCTGTCGACGAGCGAGTCGATGGTCCAGCTCACGTTGACGGCCTGCCTGGTCGGCCTCGCGGTCGGCCAGATCCTGGTCGGACCCCTGTCGGACGCGATCGGCCGGCGCAAGCCGCTGCTGGTCGGCATGTCGTTGTACTCCGTGGCCTCCCTCGTCTGCGCTTTCGCACCGACGATCGAGGCGCTGACGTTCGGCCGTTTCCTGCAGGGCCTCGCGGGCTCCGCGGGAGCGGTGCTGTCCCAGGCGCTGCTGCGCGACCTGGTCGAAGGGCCGATGGTGGCGCGCGTGATGTCGCGCCTGATCCTGGTGATCGGTGTGGCGCCGGTGCTGGCCCCGACCCTCGGTGGGCAGCTCCTCACGCTGACCGGCTGGCGCGGGCTGTTCTGGGTTCTGACCGCGTTCGGCGTGGTGCTGACGATGGTCGTGACGTTCTTCGTACGCGAGACGCTGCCGGTCGAGCGGCGGGTGCGCGGCGGGCTGCGGGCCACCGTCGGGACCTACCGGCGGATCCTGGCCGACAAGGTGTTCCTGGCCTACGCCGCGATCAGCACGCTCGGCTTCGTGATGATCTTCGGGTACGTCTCGGGCTCGCCGTTCGCGTACCAGGAGGTGCACGGCGTCTCGCCGCAGACGTTCGGGCTGCTGTTCGGCCTGAACGCCGTCGGCATGGTGATCACGAGCCAGCTGAACGCCTGGCTGGTGCTGCGGATCTCGCCGCAGACCATCCTGACCCGAGCGGTGCCGATGTCGGCGCTGGCGGCACTGTCGCTGCTGTTCACGACCTCGACCGGACTGTTCGGCCTGGCCGGGCTGGCGGCACCGTTGTTCGTGCTGATGTCGAGCATCGGCCTGGTCCTGTCCAACTCCGGCGCGTCGGCGCTGAACCAGCACCCGGAGTCCGCGGGCTCGGCGGCGGCGTTCGTCGGCATGTCGCAGTTCGTGATCGGCGCGTTCGCCGGCCCGCTGATCGGGATCGCGGGTACGGGCACCGCGGTGCCGATGGCCGCGGTGATCACGTTCGGTGCGCTCGGCATGCTCACGATCGCGCTGCTGCTGCGCTGGCGGAAGCCGGCCGTACGCGTGCCCGCGGCCGGTGAACCGGTCGCGGAGGTGCTCACGCACTGACCTCGCCGCGCCCGGCGGGCGTGGTATCGGCTCAGGTGGCTTCCGGGGATGTGATGCTTTGCTTATGGGTCGCCACGATGAGCTGATCGCCCGGTTCACCGAACCGGAGCGCAGCCACGCCCGCAAGGTGCTCGACCACTTGGGTGGCGACTCGCTCGACTTCGCCGACCTGAGTCCGAGTGACGTACGCGGGCTGCTCTGGCTCTATCTCCCGCGCGCCTGGGGAGTCTCGCCCGACGAGTGGCCGGGGATGGCCGAGGCGCTGGCCGACATGCTCGACCTCGCCGGCCGGCCGACGCTGGCGGCGCTGGCTCGCGAGCCGGAGCTCGACGAGATCTTCGCCGCCTACGCCCGTTCGTCCGCCGAGGGTCACCGGGTGGCGCGGCTGGCGTTCGCGCGGACCGGCACCACGCCGCCCGACACCGACCTGCTGGCCTGGAGCACGTCGCCGACAGAGGTCGAGGCGCGGGCCTACAGCGAGGCGGTCCGGCTGCTCGACACCGAGGTCGCGGCCGGCACGTACGTTCCGGGCGACACCGCCCGGCGGACGAAGCTGACCACCCGCTGGCTCACCACGCCCGGCCAGGCGTTCGGCGGCCGCACTCCGCTCGCGGCCGTACGCCACGCCCGGCTGGTGCGCTGGGCGTTCGCGGGCCCACGGCAGCGGTCGGACGTCACCGGCCTCGCCGTACCCCGGCTCGTCGAGCGCACCAAGCCCGCCAGCTGGTGGGCCGACCCAGAGGCGCGCGGCTGGCTCGGCAGCGACGAGATCGAGGTCGCGATCGCCGAGCTGGTGTCCGCCGCGCTGCTCACCCAGGACGACTCGCTCGAGGTGAGCGTCGCCGACCGCGACGTGCTGACCTACGTCGCCCTCGGTGCGGTCGAGCCGATGGTGGTCGCTGCGGGCCGGACACTCTCGCCGTACCGCGTGACCGAGGCGTCGGTGCTGCGCTGGATGGACTACGGCGTGGGGCGCGGCTTCCTGCGCAGCGACTCCGGCCGCACCCAGTGTGCGTTCACCGAGTCGGGGGAGTCGGCGGCGCTCGACGCGATGGCCGTCCGGGCGTTCGGCTCCGAGTCGGCGTGGCCCTAGGGCCTGGCTCCCCACCCCAGGCGGGCTGCGGCGGCCCTGGCATCCACGCTCGCTGCGTTGGACGAAGATCGCCCGTATTCCCGACACGAACGACTCCGTCCGCCTTGCGAGCGTGGCGCCATGACCGTCCTCGCTATCCACCTGGGATGGGGAGCCAGGCCCTAGCCGGTCACGGATGTGTCAAAGCCGGGTGGGCCGGTATAACCACAGGCATGCGGATCGTGATAGCCGGTGCACGAGGGAAGATCGGGTTGCGGCTCGGGCGGCTGCTCGCCGAGCGGGGCGATCAGGTGATCGGGATCGTTCGCAATCCTTCCTACGAACCTGACCTGGTGAAGGCCGGTGTGCTGCCGGTCCTCCTCGACCTGGAAGACACCGCGGTCGATCCACTCGCCGTGGTGCTCGACGCGGCCGACGCCGTGGTGTTCGCGGCCGGCGCCGGGCCGGGCAGCGGGATCGAACGCAAGGACACCGTCGACCGGGCGGCCTCGGCGCTGCTGGCCGACGCTGCATCGCAAGCCGGCGTACGCCGGTTCCTGCAGGTGTCGTCGATAAATGTCGACAGCGTGCGCGATGGCAGGACGCCCGATGGGGTCGGCGAGGTGTTCGTGGCGTACCTGCGGGCCAAGCTGGCGGCGGAGGAAGACCTGCGTATGCGGGCGCTCGACTGGACCATCCTGCGCCCAGGCGGCCTGACCGACGACCCGGGTACGGGCCGCGTGACACTGGCAGCATCGGTCGCCCCCGGCCAAGTCCCCCGCGACGACGTGGCGACGGTGCTGGCCGCGTTGCTCGACACTCCGTCGACGAGCCGCAAGATCCTCGAACTGGTCGGCGGCGACACCCCGATCACCGAGGCGATCCAGCAGGTCGCGGGGTAGCCGAGGCGCCCGCCCAAATCCAGCGAGGCTTGGTTCGCGGCGGAGCGATCGGAGGTGGATGCTCGGTGAGATTCCAGGGCCTCAGCAACGATCAGTGCCACCAAGCCGCTTGTTTCCTCGCCGCCGCCGAGGCTGTCGTCCATCGGAACAGCGTGGTGGTGATCGACGAAGGACGTCGGTACCGGCTGAGAGTCAACGGCCGGTTGGTCCAGGTCATGTCGCAGAGGGCAGGTGACTGGCAGGTCACCGACTTCAAGCGGCCGTTCGCCGACGACACCACAGCGGTGATCCTGGTGGACCTTGGCAATGACGTGCCCGACTTCTATGTCGCGGCGGCGGACTGGCTCAGCGCGGACATCGAGCGTCGGCACAACGTGTGGCTCGACACCAAACCGAACAGACAGCGCCCCCGCACGCCGGCGAGCACACACTTCGCCATCCGGCACGACTACGTGAGGCACTGCAGGCAGAGATGGGACCTGCTGTAGTCCAAGTGCCGGTGGGTCACCTGCGGTGCATCGGAACCACTCTTGCCCATTAGCTCTGGTGTTGTCGCCAAGGCTGGAATTTCGATGCCGGGTTCGATTCCGCGCTGCTTGACGCTGTTCTCCGGTCGGCCTAGCTTCCCCGGGCAGGAGAGGGAAACCGCTTGCCCACACTGGGCGGGCGGAGGGGAGGGACGGCATGAGACTCGCGAAGTACGCAGTGGTGGCAGGGGTCGCGGTCGTCGGCATGCTGGCGCCGAGCGTTGTTACGGCGTCTGCTTCGACGGCCGGCGAGGGCACAAGTGCGGTGAGTGCGGCAGCAACGATCGAGCCGAGCGTGGTCGCCACGTTCGACACGTCGGCTGCCGGGGGAGGGGCTCGGCCGCTGATTGGCGATGTGACCGGTGACGGGCGGCTCGATGTCGTCATGATGCAGCCGCACTTCGTCGCCGACGATCGGTTCGAGGGTGCGCTGGTCGCCGCGCTCACGGCGTACGACCTGGAGAAGGGCCTGCTCTGGCAGGCCGGTCAGGTCGATCCCGCCGGCCGCAACCAGGGATCCGACATCCCCGCCCAGATCTGGGACGTCGACGGCGACGGGGACAACGAGGTCGTCGCGATCATGCATCCGGGCGGCGACGTCACCCAGACCGGCCGCTTCTACGTCT
The DNA here is from genome assembly GCF_054779015.1 of Flindersiella endophytica. Classification (NCBI taxonomy): domain Bacteria; kingdom Bacillati; phylum Actinomycetota; class Actinomycetes; order Propionibacteriales; family Nocardioidaceae; genus Flindersiella; species Flindersiella endophytica. The sequence continues at coordinate 208,555 of NZ_BAAGYY010000020.1, read as the reverse complement.
TCGACGGCCGCACCGGCCGCCTGGTCCGCGACTTCGCGCTGCCCGACCCGCAGGCCCACGACGCGGTCCAGTTCGTCAACCTCAGCGGCGGCCGCACCGCCCGCGAGATCCTGCTGAAGAACCGCTACGAGCAGGCCTGGGCCGTCGACACCAACGGCAGGCTGCTCTGGACCCACGCCGGCAACACCGGCCACTACCCCTGGGCGTACGACATCGACGACGACGGTCGCCAGGAGATCATGATCGGCTACGACATGGTCGGCCCCGACGGTCAGCTGATCTGGCGTTACGACGCACCCGGCCACACAGACTCGATGTGGATCACCGACATCACGGGCAGCAGCGACCCGGAGCTGATGCTGGGCGGCGACGCCGCGATCGCGTTCGACATCCGTACCGGCACCCAGGTCTGGCGCCAGGAGAACATCGTCGAGACGCAGAACATCATGACCGGCGACTTCATCCCGTCGCTGCCAGGTCTCGAGTCGCTCGGGCTGGACCGGATCGACCGCAGCGCGCAGGGCTACGACGGCCTGTTCCTGCTCGACGTCAACGGCGACTTCGTCTGGAAGGAAGCCCGTACGACCCGCGGCTGCTGGGGCTCGATCCCCGAACCGATCCACAACTGGACCGGTGACTACAGCGACCTGATCATGGTCTGGAACCGCGGCTGCGGCGAGCCCACGACGATCATGAACGGCAGCGGCGAGGTGATCAGCGTCCTGAACTCCGCCGCGAGACTGTGGCACGCCGACTTCTGCGGCGACGACAAGGAGGAGGTCATCGAGTACGTCCAGGGCCAGACCGTCACGATCAAGAGCAACGGTGCCTGCGACCTGGACGCCAAGGTGACCGGGCGGCCGCTGCCGGAGCCCAAGCGGCTCGGCAACTACACCCGCTACACCGCCGGCGACAGCCCGCGTGACCTGGCCGCCGGGCGCCGGCTGGCCTGCCAGGGCAGGACGTGCACGGTCGACCTCGGCCGCTGGCGGCTGCTGACCGGCGTCGAGCTGACGTTCCAGCGGGCCGGCCGGCACGACTACACGGTCGAGGTCTCCAAGGATCGCCGCCACTGGACGACGGTCGTCGACCGCCGCTGCGACGGGCCGACGGCGGCCACGCAGCCGGCCAGGTTCAGTGGCCTCGGCCGGTACGTCAGGGTCCGCTTCGACCATTCCGATCATGGCCAGAAACGCCTTGCCGGGTTCAAGGTGCTTGGCACCAGATAGGTGATCAAGCTCACAGCGAGGTGGGATCCGAAGTGAAGACTTGCTCACAATCGCTTTCGGCACATGTGATCCGGTCGGAACCGGCCGCACCCACGCTGAGGACATGGTGACGCTCTTCGAGCAACTCGGCGGCCGGCCCGGACTGACCGCCACGGTCGACGAGTTCTGCTTGCGCGCGCTCGCCGACCCGGCGCTGTCCCGTTACGTCCACGACCTCGATCCGGCCGTGGTCAAGCCCCAGCTGTACACCTTCCTGTCCGCGACGCTCGGCGGGCCCGCCACCAATGGCGGCCACCCGCCGATCGCCAGGCTGCGCGAGCACCACGTTCTCCCGGCCGAAATCCCTTCGATCCACGTCGACAACGCGCTCGGCCAGCTCGCCGAGGCGTTGCGGGCACGCGGAGTCTCAGAAGACCTGATCGGGCTCGTGATCACCGAGCTGCTGCCCGTCAAGGACGAGTTGCTCGGCGCCGGGCTGCGACCCGCGTAGGGCCGGTAGCGGCCGTCAGATAACGGTCACCCCGAGGCATTCGTCACCCATAGCCGGGTAGGTTAGGCTTGCCAAACTTCCGGCAGAAGGGTGTTCGGGCATGGCCGACCAGGCAGTGGCGCAGCGACGACGCCGCAAAGACGTCATCGCCAACTGCAAGACCTACGTCACGCGGGTCGCCCGCGCGCAGTTGCTCACGCCCCGGATGGCGCGGATCACGCTCGCCGGCGGCGATCTCGGCCGCTTCCAGAGCGCCGGGCCGGACCAGTTCGTCTACGTCCTGCTGCCCCCGGCCAGCCGCACCCAGCTCACGATCGACTCGTCGTTCACCTGGGACGGCTACCGCGCGATGCCCGAGGCCGAGCGGCCGGTCGGCGCCTACTACACCGTGCGCAAGCACCGTCCGGAGCTCGGCGAGCTCGACCTCGACTTCGTCCTGCACGGCGACGAGGGCGTCGGCTCGGCCTGGGCCACGCGCGCCAAGCCCGGCGACGAGGTTGCGGTGTGGGGCCCGCGGATCGCGTTCGAACCGCCGTCCGACACGACCTGGCGGCTGCTGGTCGCCGACGAGACCGGCCTGCCGGCGCTGGGCTCGATCTGCGAGTCGCTGCCCGCCGGCGCCAAGGTCCGCGCGATCGTCGAGGTCACCGACGAGTACGACGAGCTGCCGTTCGAGTGTGCCGCCGACGTCGACGTGCGGTGGATCCACCGCGGCTCGTCCGCTGTCGGAACCACCGGCCTGCTGATCGACGCCGTACGTGAGCTCTCGTTGCCCTCCGGCGAGCAGGTCTACGCCTGGGGCGGTGGCGAGATCCGCGCGATGAACGAGATCCGCCACCACCTCCGCAAGGAGCGCGGCCTCACCAAGGACCAGGTGAGCGTGCTGGCCTACTGGCGGCACACCAGCCACACCGACGACGACCGAGACCTCTCCGACAGCTGACCTGTACTGCCGTGCGAATGACCACGTTAACCACGGGTTTGGCGGGTTAACCACGCCCCGGGCCGTGGCGAAGCACCTGCTGGCGTGGCGAGGCACCGTCCAGCGTGGCGAAGCGCGCGTCACGTGGCGAGGCACCTAATGACCACGTTAAGCACCCAAAGCCGTGGTTAACGTGGTCATTCGCCGTCTCGCGAGAGCGCTGTGAGGCAGGCCCGGCCGCGTTCATCGGGCGCGAGGGTGGCGGTGAACATCATCGGCTCCGCGCTCATCGGGCGTCCCCGCCGCCCGCGTCCGCGGCGGTGGAGGCGAGGACGGCCGGCAGCTTGCGCCGCAGCATGCGGCCCCAGCCGCTGCCGAGCATCCACGAAAGAATCCGCCCGGCGATGCCCTGGTCGAGGCCGTCGTGCTCGAGCTCGAGTCGCGTGCCGTCGCCGGTCGGTGTCGAGGTCCGGGTCAGCTTCCAGGTCACGGTCGTCGGCCGGCTCACCCAGCCGCCGGTCCAGGTGTAGACCAGCTCGCGGGGCGGCTCGACCCGCAGCACCCGGCAGTGGATCACTCCGTCGAAGCCCGGCTTCGGCGGCATTCGCAGGGTGAACTCGTGCCCGACGACCGGCTCGAAGTCGTTGTCCATCAGCCATTCGCGGATCGCGTCCTGGTCGGTCAGGGCCGCCCAGACGAGCTCGGGTGGATAGGGGTACTCGGCGCTGTGCCGGATCGGTGCCATCAAACGTCCTCGTCTTCTGTCCGGGTGCCGTGCTTCTCGTCCAGGTATCGACCGAGCGACGTCAGGCCGGAAGACCAGAACTCGCGCAGCTGGAGCATCCACTGCAGCGCGTCCTCCATGGGTTCCGGTCGCAGGTGGTAGACGCGATAGCGGCCCTGCACGGTCTCGCGGACCAGCCCGCTCTCGCGGAGCAGGCGCAGGTGCCGGGAGATCGCCGGCAGGCTGACGTCGAACGTCTCGGCCAGCTCGCCCACGGGCCGTGGCCGGTGGCTGAGCAGCTCGAGGATCGCCCGGCGGATCGGGTGTGCGAGTCCGTCGAACACGTCGCGGTCGAGTGTTGCTGAGGTCACGGGCATCATTTAACCACATCGTTAAGCGTTGGGCGAGCGTTGTGGGCGTGGCCCGTACTGGGGCATGATCGACACGTACGGTTCCCAACGAACGCCACACCAGCGACCTGTCCGCACGGCCTGGTTGCGCGTGGCAGGATGCGGAACACGATGAAACTGCCGACCCTGCGCCGACCGCGCTCGCCCGTTCTCCCTGGCATTACGGGTCCGGCGCGTATCGACACACGCACGAAAAACCTCACCAAGCGAATGCGGCCTGGCGACATCGCGATCGTCAACCACCTCGACCTCGACCGGGTGAGTGCCGAAGCCCTGGTCGAGAGCGGTGCTTCCGCTGTGGTCAACGCCGCCCCATCGAGCTCCGGCCGCTACCCCAACCTCGGGCCCGGCATCCTGATGGACGCCGGCATCCCGCTGGTCGACGACGTGGGCCTCGACGTGTTCGCCCGGGTACGCGACGGCGACCGGCTGCGGCTGGAAGGCAGCACGCTCTTCAAGGGCGACGAGGAGATCGCGTTCGGCATCGAACAGACGCCGGAGTCCGTCGAGAAGGCCGTGTCCGAAGCGCGTGCCGGGCTGTCGACGCAGCTCGAGGCGTTCGCGGCCAACACCATGGAATACCTCCGCCGCGAGCGCGACCTGCTGCTCGACGGCGTGGGCGTGCCCGACATCGAGACCAACCTCGAGGGCCGGCACGTGCTGATCGTGGTCCGGGGCTACGACTACCGCGAAGACCTCGACATGTTGCGGCCGTACATCCGCGAGTACAACCCCGTTCTGATCGGCGTCGACGGCGGCGCCGACGCACTGCTGGAGGCGCGCTACAAGCCGAACGTCATCGTCGGCGACATGGACTCCGTCTCCGACGCGGCCTTACGCTGCGGCGCCGAGCTGGTCGTCCACGCCTACCGCGACGGTCGCGCGCCCGGGCTGGACCGCCTCGAGCGGCTCGGCCTGGAAGCCGTGGTGTTCCCGGCCACCGGCACCTCCGAGGACACCGCGATGCTGCTGGCCGACTCCAAGGACGCCGAGCTGATCGTCGCCGTGGGCACGCACAGCTCGCTGGTCGAGTTCCTCGACAAGGGCCGCTCGGGCATGGCCAGCTCGTTCCTCACCAAGCTGCGGGTCGGCGGCAAGCTGGTCGACGCCAAGGGCGTGAGCCGGCTCTACCGCGCCCGGATCCAGACCTGGCACCTCGTCGTCCTGCTGCTGGCCGGCCTCCTCGCGCTCGGTGTCGCGCTGGCGGCGACCCCGATGGGACAGGCCTGGCTCGAGTTCGGGAGCATTCGGCTGACCGACCTCTTCTACTGGCTACGAGGGTTGTTCTCGTGATCGACTTCCGCTACTTCCTGGTGACGATCGCCGCCATCTTCCTGGCACTGGCAGTCGGGATCGCACTGGGTGCCGGACCGATGAAGGGTGGCCTGGACGCTCAGCTGCGGGGCAGTGTCGAGCAGCTCGGCAAGGAGAAGAACGACCTGCGCAAGCAGATGGAGCAGATGGAGCAGATCGACAAGTACCGCGACGCGTTCGCCTCGGAGGTGGCGCCGGGCCTGATCCGGAACCGCCTCAACGGCCAGCGCGTGGTGCTCGTCGTGCTCCCGGAGTCCGACAACGGTGTGGTGAAGGGCATGCGTGACGCGCTCACCGAGTCCGGCGCGACCGTGACCGGCACGGTGCAGGTCACGCCGAAGTGGGCAGACCCGCAGCAGCGGCAGTTCCTCGACGACCTCGCCTCGCAGCTCGCGACCGGCGATGTCCAGCTGCCCGACCAGGGCTCGGCCTACGACCGTGCCGGTGCGCTGCTGGCCCGTGCGGTCGTCACGAAGGACGAGACCGCCTCCAAGCCCGACTCCGCCACGACGACGATCATGAGCGGGTTCGGCGAGGGCGAGCTGGTGAAGGCCGACGCCGACGAGCTCGGCCGGGCCGACCTGGCCGTGCTGGTCGCGCCGAAGGTTCCCGATACCCCGAAGGTCGACGCCAAGCTCGCCGACCAGGAGAACCAGGCCTGGGTCGCGTTGTGCCGGGCGCTCGACGAGGCCAGCAAGGGCTGTGTGATGGCCGGCGACGCCAGCGCCGCGGAAGACAGCGGCGCGCTGTCGGCGCTGCGCTCCGACGGCCGGGCCGCGCAGAAGGTCTCGTCGGTCGATGCGGCCAACCTGCCGAGCGGCCAGGTCGCCGTGATCTGGGCGCTGGTGGAGCAGTTGGGCGGCAAGGTCGGCCAGTACGGCTCGGTCGGCACGACCGATGGCGCGCTGCCGCAGTTCGCGAGCGGGTCGTGAGCAGGTTCCTGCGTACGGCTGGGGCCGTTCTGGCCGGTGCCGCTGTCGCGGGTGTGGCCGGGCGGCTCGCGTACCGCGCGCTGCGGTCGGCTCCGCCCGGCGGTACCCAGCGCTGGGACCGCACCAACCACCGAAGCGAGCCGGTGAGCCTGCTGCTGGGCCCGGCGGCTGTCGCCGGCGCGGCGGCCGGTGCGGTGGCCACGCCAGGGCTGTCGGTACGTGAGCGTGTCGCGGTCCTGGTCGCGGTCAGCGGCAGCGGAGTGGTCGGCTGGTACGACGACAACGACACGGCTTCGGCCGCGTCCAAGGGACTCAAGGGACACCTGTCGGCGTTGCGCCGCGGCGAGGTCACCGGCGGGCTGGTGAAGCTCGTCGGCATCGGGATGAGCGGGCTGGCCGCCGGGGTGATCCTGCGCCGCGACGAAGCCTCGCCGCTCGAAATGACGCTGGACGCGCTGATCGACGGGGCGTTGATCGCCGGCTCGGCCAACCTCGTCAACCTCCTCGACCTACGGCCGGGGCGCGCGCTGAAGGCGGTCGTGCTGGCGTCGGCGCCGGCGCTGCTCGGGCCCGCGGCTCCAGTGGTCGCGGCGCCGATCGGAGCCGCCGCCGGGCTGCTGCCCGACGACCTGTCCGAGCAGGCGATGCTCGGCGACTGCGGCGCGAACGCGCTCGGAGCAGCGCTCGGCGTGGTGGCCGCGGCCAGGGCTCCGCGTGGTGTGCGGCTGGGGCTCCTCGGCGGAGTCAGCGCGCTGGTGCTGGCCAGCGAGAAGGTCTCGTTCACGGCGGTCATCGAGAAGACGCCCGCCCTGCATCGGCTCGACCGGCTCGGTCGCCGGCCGCCGGTAGCAGCACCCAGGCCGGAATGAGCGACGGCGGCCGGACCCGGTCGCGGCGCCGCTGGCTGGCGGGACTGGCCGGTGCGGCCGTGCTGGTCGCGGTCGTCACCGTGTTCGCGCGGCTGGCCGGGTTCGGCCGATGGTTCGTGTTCTCCAAGACCGTGGGCGACACCTGCCTCGGCGACGCGTACAACACCGCCAACCAGCTGCCGAACGTCGCGTTCGAGGTGGTCGCCGGCGGGGCGCTGGCCTCGGTGGTCGTACCCGTGCTGTCGGCCGCGCTGGCCAGGCAGGACAAGCAGCAGGCCGGAACGATCATGTCGGCGCTGTTCACCTGGACGCTTGCCGCGCTGACACCTGTCGTGCTGCTCGGCGCACTGCTGGCCGAGCCGTACGCCCGGCTGATGGTCGGCGACCGTTCCGGCTGCGGTGGCTCGACCGCGGACACCGCGGCATGGATGCTGCTGGTGTTCGTGCCGCAGATCTGGTTCTACGGGCTCGCGGTCGTCGCGTCGGGTGCGCTGCAGGCGACCCGGCACTTCGTCGCTCCGGCGGCCGCGCCGCTGGCCAGCAGCCTGGTCGTGGGTGCGGCGTACGTGGGCTACGCGGTGCTGGACAGCGTTCCGGTGCTCGCCGCCGGGACCACGGTGGGCGTGGTCGCGCTGGCGCTGACCGTCCTGATCCCGCTGCGGCGTACGGGCCTGCGGTTCCGGCCGACGTTCCGGTTCCCGGAGGGCACGGGCCGGCAGGTCCGGTCACTCGCGCTGGCCGGGCTGATCGCGCTGCTGGCCCAGCAGGGCGCGACGCTGCTGATCACATGGCTGGCCAACCACCGCGGTGCCGAGGGGACGCTCACGCTCTACACCTGGGCGTTCGCGATCTTCATGCTGCCGTACGCCGTGCTGGCGGCGCCGATCGCGACGACGGCGTTTCCGCGGGCATCGTCGGCACTGGACCCCGAAGCGTTCGCGCGGTTCGCGTCGCTCGCGCTGCGGATGGTCGTGCTGGCGGGCGCGTTCGGTGGGGCGCTGCTGGGGGGCACCGCGCTGCCGGTCGCGCGCGTGTTCGTGCTCGGCCCGGGCGGCGGCTCCACGGAGGCGCTGGCGTACGCGCTGGTGGCCTTCGCCTTGGCGGTGCCGGCGTTCGGCGTGGTCACGCTGGCCGGGCGGCTGCTGTACGCCCGGTCGGCGGGAGGGCTGGCGGCCGGCGGGACGGCGTTCGGGTGGATCATGGTCGGGCTGGCGGCGGTTGTCGTGACCAGTACCGGGCAGGTGGCGGCCGGGCTGGGAGCGGCGATGTCCTGCGGCCTGCTGCTCGGTGCGGTCGCGCTGTTGTTCGGTGTCGTACGTGTCGGGGGAGCGGGCGCGCTGGCCGGGTTTCCGCGAGCTTTGCTGGTGGGCGCGGGTGGCGGGGTGCTGGCAGGCGCCGTGGCGTACCGGATCGGTGCGTTCTTCACCGGCGGCGGGCTGTGGCTGGCCCTGGCGGGTGCGATTGTGTGTGCGGTCGGCGTGATTTTGGTGTTTGGTGGGCTGGTCGCGGTGCTCGATCGAGACGATGCACGACAATTGCTGGCGAGGCTTCTCTAGCTGGTTGAGGTCAGGTGGGTGAGCGGATGCGTGTCGTCTTGGTGCTGGGACCCAGCACAGGCGGGATCGGTCAGCACGTCGCGTCGCTTGCTGCCCGGCTCACCGAGGCCGGCTGCGAGGTCAAGATCGCTGGGCCGCAGGCCACGCTGGAGCGGTTCGCGTTCACCGTGCCGTTCGTTCCGGTGGAGATCACCGCGCAGACCTCGCCCGTACGCCAGCTGGCGCTGGTGAGCGAGCTGCGCCCGTTGCTGTCGGCAGCCGACGTCGTGCACGCCCACGGCCACTCGGCGGGGTTCGTGGCATCGGCGGCTCGCCGGCGTGGCGTGCCGCTGGTGGTGAGCTGGCACAACGCCGTCCTGACCGGTGGCGCCGCGGGGGTCGCGTTGCGTGGAGTGCAGCGCGGCGTCGTCCGCCGCGCGTCGGTCGTCCTCGGCGCGTCGTCCGACCTGGTGGAGGAGGCCCGCCGGCTCGGCGCGGTCGACGCACGGCTCGCGCCGGTGGCGGCACCGCCGCTGCCACCACCGTTGCGTACGCCGGGTGAGGTGCGGATGGAGCTCGGCACCCGCGATCGCGAGCTGATCCTGGCGGTGGGCAGGCTGGCACCACAGAAGGACTACGACGTCCTGCTCGACGCGGCGGCCGAGCTCGCCACGCGCGCCGAACCACCGTTGATCGCCGTCGCCGGCGCCGGCCCCGAGCACGACCGGCTGGAGGCGCGGATCGAGGAGGAGAAGCTCCCGGTCGAGCTGCTGGGCCACCGGTCCGACATCGCCGCGCTGCTGTCTGCGGCGGACGCGGTGGTGCTGACCTCGAAGTGGGAGGCGCGGGCGCTGATCGCCCAGGAAGCGATGCGGGCGGGCGTACCGCTGGTGGCCACGGCCGTCGGCGGCATCCCCGAGCTGGTCGGCGACGCGGCCCTGCTGGTGCCGGCAGGCGACGGCGCCGCGGTGGCGGCCGCGCTGGGGCGGGTGCTGGACGAGCCGATGCTGCGCCGCCGCCTCGTCACCGGTGGCCCGAAGCAGGCCGCCAACTGGCCGGACGAGGACGAGACGGCCGCCCACATCCTGGCGATCTACCGTGAGCTCACCGACCCGCGGCACTGAGGTGAGCACCGGCCGGCCACCGAGCTGCCACCAACCTGCCACCCGGGCAGCGTTGACTCGGCGTTGAACGGCTCTGACGATGGGTAGGAGCCCCTCCACCCGGCGTAAAGGAGCCTCGCCATGGGCACGCGTCGTCTTGCCACCGCCTTGGGAACGGTGGCGCTGTCGTTGTCCCTCGCAGTGGCCGTGCTGCTCGCTGGTGCGGTGCCGGCGCAGGCGGTCACCCAGGCGCAGAAGCTCTTCGTCCTCGACTCCTGGACCCAGACGTCCGCCGACAGCCAGTCCGCGTTCCTGGCCGCCCGCGCCGACCAGGCGTCCTGGGCCGACTACGGCTACAACTGGACGACCGACCTGTGCACGGCGAGCCCGGACCAGCCGTTCGGCTGGGACTTCCGGCCGTCCTGCATCCGGCACGACTTCGGCTACTCCAACTACAAGCAGTTCGGGCTGTTCGAGCAGAACAAGGCCCGCGTCGACACGGCCTTCTACCAGGACCTGCTCCGGGTCTGTGCCCAGCAGAGCTGGTGGGAGCGCGGACCCTGCCAGAGCCTGGCCTTCGTCTACTACGAGGCCGTGAAGAACTTCGGTTCGCTGGCGTCCGGCGTCCGGAAGTCCGACCTGACCCGCACCAAGGCGATGCTCGTCCGGGCGGAGGCCGCCGCGGCCAGCCGTTCCCGATGATCCGCTGACGGTCGACGATAGGCGCGACCAGCCCGGATGCCCGCGGCATCTCGGCCCGGTAAAGATCAGGATCGCCACGCCCGAGGGATCAGCCGCAGGGCGCCTCCGCTTGGTATTGATATGAAGGAGGCACAAAACGGGACAGTCAACGTGACCGGCTGATTGCTGCCAGCAAGCGACACGCGCCGCGAGGTGCGGTACGGGCGTATTTGCCAGTTGGTTGCTAGGCTGAAAGCCCGTGGACAGGTCGAATTTCAACCAGGACGCCTCCGCCCGAACCAACCACGGGGAGATTCCTTTGGCAGCCTCGCATCCGACCAGGCACGTTTTCGTCACGGGAGGCGTCGCCTCTTCTCTGGGCAAAGGGCTGACCGCCTCGAGTCTCGGCAACCTGTTGAAGGCCCGCGGGTTGCGCGTCACGATGCAGAAGCTCGACCCCTATCTCAACGTCGATCCCGGCACGATGAACCCGTTCCAGCACGGTGAGGTTTTCGTGACCGACGACGGGGCCGAGACCGATCTCGACATCGGTCACTACGAGCGGTTCCTCGACGTCAACCTCCGCGGCTCGGCCAACGTCACGACCGGGCAGATCTACTCCAGCGTGATCGCCAAGGAACGCCGGGGTGACTATCTCGGCGACACGGTCCAGGTGATCCCGCACATCACGAACGAGATCAAGGCGCGGATCCGTGCGATGGCCGCCGCCGAGGTCGACGTGGTGATCACCGAGATCGGCGGCACGGTCGGTGACATCGAGTCGCTGCCGTTCCTGGAGGCTGCTCGCCAGGTACGCCACGACGTCGGCCGCGACAACGTCTTCTTCCTGCACGTCTCGCTGGTTCCGTACCTCGGCCCGTCCGGTGAGCTGAAGACCAAGCCGACCCAGCACTCGGTCGCTGCGCTGCGCAGCATCGGTATCCAACCCGACGCGATCGTCTGCCGGTCCAACCGCGAGCTGCCGACGAGCGTCAAGCGCAAGATCTCGCTGATGTGTGACGTCGACGAGGAAGCGGTGATCGAGAACCCCGACGTGCCGAGCATCTACGACCTGCCGAAGGTGCTCCACTCGCAGGGCCTCGACGCCTACCTCGTACGCCGGCTCAACCTGCCGTTCCGCGACGTCGACTGGACCCAGTGGGACGAGCTGCTGCGCGTCGTCCACCAGCCGGCCGACGAGGTGACGGTCGCGCTGGTCGGCAAGTACATCGACCTGCCCGACGCCTACCTCTCGGTCACCGAGGCGCTGCGCGCCGGCGGGTTCGCCCAGGACGCCAAGGTGCACATCAAGTGGGTGCCGTCCGACGAGTGCGCCAGCGCGGAGGGCGCCGCCCGGCACCTGTCCGACGTCGACGCGGTGTGCATCCCCGGCGGTTTCGGCGTGCGCGGCGTCGAGGGCAAGATCGGCGCGATCACGTACGCCCGCGAGCACCAGCTGCCGACGCTCGGCCTGTGCCTGGGCCTGCAGTGCATGGTCGTCGAGTACGCCCGTTCGGTGGCCGGCCTCGACGACGCCAACTCGACGGAGTTCGAGGACTCCTGCGCCAACCCCGTGATCGCGACGATGGAGGAGCAGCGCGAGATCGTGGCCGGCGCCGGCGACCTGGGCGGCACGATGCGGCTCGGGCTCTACCCCGCGAAGCTGGCCGAGGGCTCGCTCGTACGCGAGGTCTACGGCGAGCCGTACGTCGAGGAACGCCACCGGCACCGCTACGAGGTCAACAACGCCTACCGCTCGCAGCTGGAGAACGCCGGGTTCGTGATCTCCGGTACGTCTCCGGACGGCCGGCTGGTCGAGTTCGTCGAGCTGCCGCGCGACGTACACCCCTATTTCGTGGCCACGCAGGCGCACCCCGAGCTCCGCTCGCGCCCGACCCGGCCGCATCCGTTGTTCTCGGGGCTGGTGAAGGCGGCGATCGGCCGGCAGCGCGAGATGCAGCTTCCCGTCGAGGAGGGCATCGACGACGTCGATGTCGTGGAGGAGATCATGCAGGCTGGGGTGCGTTCGTGAGCTCGTGGCTGGACGTTCCGGAGCGCTGGCCGGTCTCCTCCTCCGAGGTCTCGCTGCACACTGGCCGGGTGATCGACGTCCGGCGTGACGTCGTGGCCAACGGTGGCGGGTTCACCCGTGACGTCGTGGTGCATCCGGGCGCGGTCGGCGTGATCGCGCTCGACGAGTCCGAGCGTGTGCTGCTCGTCCGCCAGTACCGCCATCCGGTCGGGCACCGGCTGCTCGAGCCGCCGGCCGGCCTGCTCGACGTCGAGGGCGAGGACTACCTCGTGGGGGCGCAGCGCGAGCTCTACGAAGAGGGCCACGTGCGCGCGACCGACTGGCGGGTGCTGGTCGACCCGTTCACCTCGCCGGGGATGACCACGGAGTCGCTGCGGATCTACCTCGCGCGCGGCCTGTCGGAGGTGCCGGAGTCCGAACGCCACAACGGCGTCCATGAGGAGGCCGACATGCCGGTGACCTGGGCGCCGCTGGACGAGCTGGTCGAAGGCGTGCTCGCCGGCAACCTCCACAACCCGACGATGGTGATGGGCGTCCTGGCCGCCTGGGCCGCGCGCAACGGCAAGGGCTACGACGCCCTGCGCCCAGCCGACAGCCCATGGCCCGCCCGCGAGGCCATTCCGCGCTGAAGGCGCGGCTCGGGTCCTCATCCGGCTGCGTCCTAAATCGGATGCGCCCGCCCTGCACCGGGGTCTAGCGTGGTGGTCGCCGACGTCTTCGGATGTCCGCCCGGCCGCCGCGCAGCAGAAGTCCTTGTCCTGGCCGCCTGCTCACTTTCTGCGAGCAGTTGCGGCGTACTGACGCATGTCTCGTCACAGGAGTACCTCGGTGTCCCACGAAACCACTGCACCCTTTCTCAGCGCACTGCGCATGCTCGTCGTGTTCGTGGCGCGGACCGCGCCGCTGCGCTTCACCGGATTCGTCGCACTCGTTGTCGTCGAGGGCTCGCTCGGGCCGGTCGTGATGGCGGCCAGCGGGCTGGCGGTCGCTCGCGCCCAGCCTGCGTTCGGGGCCGGCATCGACTCGCCGGAAGCCCGTGACCTGGCGCTCGCGATCGGCGCGGTCGGACTCGTGTTCGCCGTTGGGCAGGTTCTCGCGCCGATCCGCAACGCCGTGGCCGCCACGATCGGCTCGATGGTCGGCCAGCGGATGCGCGAGAGCCTGCTCACCGCGACGCTCGGCCCGCCGGGTGTCGCCCACCTCGAGGACAGCCAGACCGCCGACGAGATCCAGCGGGCAGGCGAGTACGAATGGGCCGACCTGGCGCCGCAGACCCGGATCGTCCAGGAGTTCGGCAGAGCCATGCGGTCCGTCGTCACCGGCGCCGGCGCCGCGATCCTGCTCGCCGGCTTCGCCTGGTGGGCGCCGCTGCTGCTGATCGCGGGCGCGCTGGCCACCCACGTCTGGATGGCGGGGAACGAGTACCGGATCATCGAGCAGCGCGAGGAGTACGCCACGCTCGATCGCCGGGCCGACTACTTCCGCGACCTGGCGCTCGACCCGCCCGCGGCCAAGGAGGTCAGGTTGTTCGGGCTGGCCGGCCTCCTCGCCGGCCGGACGCGGCAGAACCGCACGGCGTTTCTCCAGCACGTGTGGCGCGCCCGCCGGGCCGGGCTGCTTCCCGTTCTCGGCACGATCGGCACGATCGCGGTCGCGAGCGCGCCGGTGATCGCCGCGCTGGCGTACGGAACGCTCGCCGGCCGGCTGAGTGCCGCCGAGCTGACCGTCTACGTACAGGCGATCCTGGCGCTTCGGATGCTCGGCAACGGGCTGCTCCAGACCTGGTGGGTACGCCAGGGCGCCGCCGCGATCCCGCACCTGCTCGGGTTGGAGGAGCGCACCCACGCGAGGGGCTTCCGAGCCGAGGGCACGGTGCCGGCGAACGCCATGCCATGCGAAGGAATCCGCCTGCAAGGTGTCAGCTTCCGCTATCCGGGCCAGGACCGGCCGGTGCTCGACCGGCTCGACGTCGAGATCCCTGCCGGCAGTTCGCTCGCGATCGTCGGCCGCAACGGTGAGGGCAAGACCACGTTGCTGAAGCTGCTGACCAGGCTCTACGACCCCGACCAGGGTGCGATCCTGGTCGACGGGCACGACCTGCGCGACCTCGATCTGGGTTCCTGGCGGGCGCAGGTCGCCGTGATCTTCCAGGACTTCATCCGGTTCGAGCTGAGCGCCCGCGAGAACGTCGGGCTGGGCCGGGTTGGGGAATCGGACGATCTGCCGGCAGCCGAGCGAGCCGCCGACCGGGCCGGCGCGCGAGACCTGATCGAGCAGTTGCCGGCCGGCTGGGACACGGTCCTCGCCCGGCACTACCGCGACGGCATGGACCTGTCGGGCGGGCAGTGGCAGCGGATCGCGCTGGCTCGTGCCCTGCGCGCGGCCGAGGGCGGGGCGAAGCTGCTCGTACTGGACGAGCCGACCGCCGCGCTCGACGTACGTGCCGAGGCCGAATTGTTCGACCGGTTTCTCGAGCTGACGGCCGGCACGACGACGCTGCTCGTCACGCACAGGCTGCCGAGCGTCCGGCACGCCGACCGGATCGCTGTGCTCGAAGGCGGGCGGATCGTCGAGCTCGGCACCCACGAGCAGCTGCTGGCGGCCGGCGGCATCTACAGCGAGATGTTCCGCCTGCAGGCACAGCGATTCAACGGCGACGGCACTGCCGTCGAGGGCTTCGAGCCCGAGGAGGTCGCGAGCGATGCGTGACAAGGACCTGCCCGGCTCGCTGCGGACGCTGGCGTTCACGTTCCGGATCGCGGCCCGGAGCCATCCGGCGCTCGCGGCCGGCACGTTGCTGCTCGTACCCGCGGGCTGGGCGCTCGGCAGCCTGGACGCGTTGTGGTTGAAGCACCTGGTCGACGGTGCGATCGGAGGCCACGCCCGAACGGTGGTGCTGGCCGCCTCCCTGCTCGTCCTCACCGAAATCCTCGGCTGGATCTCGGGTGGGCTCGGCCAGCGGGTCCAGCAGACGTTCCAGGACAAGGCCGGAGTGGTCCTGGAGGAACGGCTGATCCGAACCTCCGCGGGCATGAACGGCATCGAGCATCTCGAACGCCCGGAGTACCTCGACCGGCTCGATCCGCTGCGCAAGGAGACCTGGATCGTCCACTGGACGTTCGAGGCGCTCGGCGAGACCGTCGGCGCGATCGCCCAGACCACGTTGACGATCGTGCTGCTCGCCTCGCTACATCCGATCCTGATCCTGCTGCCGCTGTTCGGCGTGCCGGCGGTGCTCGCCGCCCGAGCCGGCGCCGCGCGCGAACGGAACGCGCAGGAACGCACCGGCGAGGAGCGCCGGCTGCTGCGGCACCTGGTCACGCTCGGTTCGAAAGCCTCGCCTGGTAAGGAGATTCGCGTGTTCGGCCTCAGCGGGAGGCTGCTCCAGCTGAACCGCGACACCTGGCGGCGCGAGCACGCCGTTCGTACCCGCGTGGTGTGGACGGGCGGACGATGGAACGCCGCGGCGACGGTGTTGATGGCTGTGGGGTTCACCGCGACGCTGCTGCTGGTCGCGTACGGCGTCGTCACCGGCCGGGCTACGGTGGGCGATCTGGTGCTCGCGATCGTCCTGGCCCAGAGCATGAGCGCAAACCTCGGCATGGTCGTGGGAATGACGGAGTGGCTGGTCAGCTGCCTCGGCATCGGCAGCCGGTTCCTCTGGTTGCACGACCGCGCCGAAGCCGAGCGTTCGGCCGCGACGGTAGGGCCCGCGTCCGTACCGTCCCGGCTGACCGACGGGATCTCACTACGTGGGTTGAGTTTCCGGTACCCGGGTACGGAACGGCCGGTCTTCGACAACCTGACGTTGCGCTTGCCGGCGGGGAGTGTGACGGCGATCGTCGGCGAGAACGGGGCCGGCAAGACGACGCTCGTGAAGCTGCTGTGCGGCATGTACGCGCCGGACGGTGGTGCGGTGCTGGTCGACGGTCACGACCTGCGCGACCTCGACCTGCCGGAGTGGCGACGGCGTTGCGCGGGTGCGTTCCAGGACCACGCGCGGTTCGAGCTCACGGTGCGGCAGGCGGTGACGCTGGGGGAGCCGTCGCTGTACGAGGATGCCGCTGCTGCTGAGCGCGCCCTGGCCGCCGCTGGCGCGGAGGATCTGGCCGGCACACTGCCGGGCGGGCTCGACACGCAGCTGGGCGCGACCTGGCCGGGCGGGACCGAGCTGTCGGGCGGCCAGTGGCAGAAGGTGGCGCTGGCGCGCGGGCTGATGCGTACCGATCCGTTGCTGACCGTACTCGACGAGCCGACGGCGGCGCTGGACGCGCAGACCGAGGACACGCTCTTCGCGAGGTATGCCGCGGCCGCCCGAGAGCGCCGCTCGACGGGCGGCGTGACGTTGCTGGTGTCGCACCGGTTCTCGACCGTACGGGCAGCCGATCACATCGTCGTGCTGGACCAGGGCCGGGTCGTCGAGCAGGGCGACCACGAGACCCTGCTGCGACTGGGCGGGCGTTACGCGGAGCTGTACGAGCTGCAGGCCGCCGGATATCGGTGACCGGGAACGGGACCAGGCCCGGTCAGCTGCCGTTGGTGGCCGACCAGGCCTGCTCGGTCAGGTCCGCGAGCTGTGCGGGCGTGAGCTTGGTCTTCGAGCTGTAGTAGGACGCCGAGATGCTGAGGTCCTCGGTAGACTTGATGCAGTAGGACGTGTCGTACTTCTCGTCCTTGCCCGAGCGATACTCCACGCACCAGATGCCCGGCTTGGGCTCGGTCACCCGGGTGCCCTGGGGATCTTGGCGGGTGACCCAGGTGACGGGCCGCTGCATGATGTGGCGCAGGGCGAGGACGGTCATGGACTGCTTCTCCTCGCCGGAACCCTTGCTGTATTCGCGAATGTCGGCGGAGGAGTCGAACGCCTTGTCGTAGGTCTTGATGGTCTGATCCCGCAGATAGGTGGCGTCGTCACCGCTCACGCCCTCGAAGCCGGCCAGGCTCGCCGGCAGCGCGACCGGATCGTGGTTGCCACTGTCGCTGGACCGGGTGAACCAGAGGAAGCCGGCGGTGCCGCCGAGCGCGAGCACCAGGACAGCCAGCACGATCACCGTGGCGACCAGGCCCTTGCGTCCACCGGGTGGCTTCTCGTCCGGCGTGGGTCCGAGCCAGCCGGCGGGTGCCGGCGCCTGGCTGAGCGGCTGCCGGCCGGGCTGCTGGCCGAACGGTTGCCCGGGCTGCATCGGCTGAGTCGGCTGGGTTGGCTGCTGGCCGTACTGACCCGGATGTGGCTGACCGTACGGCCCCGGCTGGCCCGGCTGGCCCGGCTGGCCGGGCTGCGGCTGACCAGGCTGACCGGGCGGTCCGTACGGCTGCCGAGGCGGCTGGCCCGGTCCGTACCCACCACCAGGCTGCTGTCCTCCGGGCGGCGGGTATCCCTGCGGCCCGGACGGCGGTGTCGGAGTGCTCACAACAAACAGGATCGCACGCCGCGGCCGGGACCGGTCCTACATCGGAGTCGCGTACACCAAGGTGTTGCCGGTGAACGTCGAACCGTCGAACCAGCAGGTGACCAGCACGAGCCGGCCGCCTGGATACTCGCGGTCGTCGATGCTTCCCGCCTCGTTCGCGACCGTGCTGAACGGCTGGTCCGGTACGACCCGCTCCACCCGGTAAGCGACGGTGCGGCCCTCGACTTCCACGTCGATGGAGTCGCCCGCGCTCAGCCGGCTGATGTATCCCAGCGCGCCGTCGCCGATGCCCGCCACACCGGACCGCTTCTTGGTGTGGCCGATCAGCAACGTCGTGCCCTTGGGCGAGCCTGGCAGCGGGCCACCGCTCCACCAGCCGATCTGGTCCGGATCGCTTGGTGGGCTGAGGATGCGGTACTTCGGATCCGACGGGTCGGTGCTCATCCCGACCTCGTGTACGGGTGCGTCGACCTTCAGCTTCGGGATCACCAGGCGGGCGAACGAGTGCTCCGACACCTCGGTGGCGGAGTCCTCGATGGAGGCCTGGCTGCGTGCCCGTGCCTTGGGCGGCAGGCCGCTGTCCGGAACGTCCGCCTCGTTCCCCGGGTTGGCCGACGTGGTTCGTTCGGAGGCACTGGAGGTTGGTGCTCCGACCTCGGACTGCTGAGGTCGGAGCACCAGGTAACCCGTGAGCACCAGCGCCACGCCGGCCACCAGGGAAAGCCAGGTGAGGGCTTTCTTATGCACTGCGCGAGAACCGGTTCCGATACACGGGCACGGCAAGCCGTGCGAGTCCGGCGATCAGCAGTGCCGCGCCGGCGAGCAACGCGATCCAGCCGAGACCGCCGGGAAGACCCGAGCCGCCGGCCGGAGTGGAGTCGTCGATGCCACCGTCGAACGCGGTTGGCCCGGGCGACGGAGTGCCCGTGGTCGTGGCGGTCGGCGTGGGCGTACCGGTCGGAGCCTCCGTCGGCGTCTCGATGACGGTCGGCGTCGGCGTGGGAGTAGGTGTCTCTTCGTCTTCGCAGGTCCCGGTCCAGAAGACCTTGTACTTGTCGAAGTCCACCTTGCCGCCGACGTCGGTGACCTTCACATCGACCTTGATGTGCACGCCCTGGTTGGTCGCGGTGAGGCCTTCGGTGTCGAGCTTGTACGACTCGGTGTGAGTGGCGGTGTCACTCGGTGAGTTGCCGCCCTCGAACGTGAACGAGCTCCGGCCTTCGACGGCCGTGACGACGGCATCGCCGCTCGGATCCTGTGCGGTGAAGACGACCTCGGCGGTGTTGGTGCCTTCGTCGAATCCGAAGAACTGAACGGTGAACCCGCATCCAACGTGCGGTTCGTTGGACGGGTCGCTGTCGACGGGAGCTTCGTCGATCTTCACCGAGCCGTTGGCGCCGGGCGGCTGGTCGCCGCCGGTCGCGGAGGCCGGCTGTGCGAGTGCCACGGCGCCGAATGCGGTCAGCGCGAGGCCAAGAAGTGCGGTAACAACACCGCTGCGACGGATGCGGCCTGTCATCCGTCGGGTCGTGCCTGGGACGTTCATCGCTTCCTTTGGTGGTAAGAGGCGGTGAGTAAGTACGGATGGAACCCCCGAGGCATGTACTTCTACTCGCAAACGTGGGGTTAGGTTGCGAAGTTATGCAGGCGTTGCCAGAGATCGTCCTTCTGTCCGGATCCGGTCGTGTCCGATGACTACTCCCGCGATACGGATCGTGGCGGAACGGTTCGGCCTCGGCGAGGTGCTCGACGCACATCCGGTCCAGGAGGCATGGTCGAACGAGGTGGTCCGGGTACGCACCGCCGAGCGGACGTACGCGCTCAAGCTCTTTCCGTCCGGCTTCACCGCGGATCGGCTCACGACGCTGCGCGAGGCGATGGCGTTCGAGGCCGCGGTGCTGGAGTCCGGGCTGGTGCCGATGCCACAGCCGGTCGCCGCCGACGGTGGCTGGCTCGCCGAGATCCCAACAGAGGCAGAGATCCGGCTGGCTCGGTGTCACGAGTGGGTGACCGGCACGCCGGCGAGTGCCGCGCAGCGTGGAGCGGAGTGGATCCGGCAGGCCGGTCGGATTCTCGGCGTACTGCACGCGATGCACGTGCCCGGTGGTGACAGCTCGCAGCTGCGCGGACCCGACCGCGAACGCTGGAATCGGGCCGTGTCCGATGCGGCTCGCGCCGGGTTCGCGTGGGCCGGCCGGCTGGCGGCGCTCACGCCGGTAGTCGACGACCTCGCGAGCCAGGTCGAGCAGGTCCGCGCCGAACGCCGTCCGATGCGGTTCAGCCACCGCGACTTCGACCCGAAGAACGCCGTCGTGCTGTCGGGCGACCGGATCGCCGTCACCGACTGGGACTACGCCGGACCGGTACTCCCGGACGTCGAACTGGTCGTGGCGGCGATGTCGTTCGCGAACCCGGACGATCCGGACGGCAGTGCGCGAGCCTTCGTCTCGGCCTACCGCGCCGCCGGCGGTGACGCCGAACCGAGCGACCCACTCGGCCTCGCCGTCGAGACCGCCGACATCGACTGGCTGCTACGCAACGTCGAAGCCTGCGTCCGAGCAGACGCCAACGCCGACGACCTGCCCGCCCGCCATGAAACGGTCGATCACCTCATCGACGACTACCGCGCCGCCCCAGCCGACCTACGCGCGTGGGCGGATCGCATCAGTCACGTGTGCGGATGAGGACTGTGGTGGGCGGTTTCGGCGCGGCCCCGGCCAGCCTGTGCGCGTGGGCGGATCGCGTCAGCGCGCGAGCACGCGCCCACCGAATCGGGCGTGCGACTCAGCCCTCGAGAACCTTGTCGGCTGTGATCGGGAGGTCGCGGATGCGGACACCGGTCGCGTGGTAGGTGGCGTTGGCGATCGCGGCGGCGGTGCCGACGATGCCGATCTCGCCGATGCCCTTGGCACCCATCGGGTTGACGTGCGGGTCGTCCTCGTCGATCCAGGTGGCTTCGATCGAGCCGGTGTCGGCGCACGTCGCGATGTGGTACTCCGCGAGGTCGTGGTTGACCACGTGGCCGAACCTCGGATCCACCACGCTCGCCTCGTGCAGCGCCATCGACAGCCCCATCGTCATGCCGCCGATCAGCTGCGAGCGTGCCGTACGCGGGTTGACGATCCGGCCGACGGCGAAGACACCGAGCAGGCGCGGCACCCGGATCTCACCGGTGGCGGCGTGCACCCGGACCTCGGCGAACTGCGCGCCGAAGCCGTGCATCGAGTACTCCTTGGCCGCCGGGTTCGAGGGTGTGCCGGCCTGCGCCTGCGCTCCCGGCGAGGGCACGGCACCATGCTGCTCGCGGAACGCCTCGGCGGCCGCCACGATCGTGCTGCCCCAGGACGCGATCCCGGTCGACCCGCCTTCGACCGACGCGGCCGGCAGGTCGGTGTCGCCGATTCGCAGCTCGATCCGGTCGACCGGAACGCCGAGTGCGTCCGCGGCGATCTGAGCCAGCGCGGTCCACGTTCCGGTGCCGATGTCGGCGGCACCGATGTCGACGGAGTACTTCTGGTCCGGCCGGTACTGGATCCGTGCGACCGAGCCTCGCATCCGGCGCGCCGGGTACGTCGTGCCCGCGACTCCGGTGCCGACGAGCCAGTCGTCCTCCTGCCGTGCGCCCGGCACCGGCGAGCGCCCCGACCAGCCGAACCGCCGCGCACCTTCGCGTAGGCAAGCGACCAGGTTGCGGCTGGAGAACGGCAAGCCGGTCTCCGCGTCGATCGCCGGCTCGTTGCGTACCCGCAGCTCGATCGGATCGACCGCACAGGCGACGGCCAGCTCGTCCATCGCGGACTCGAGCGCGTACATGCCGGGGCACTCGCCGGGCGCCCGCATCCACGACGGCACCGGAACGTCCAGCGCGGCCAGCCGGTGACTCGTCGCGCGGTTGGGCGCGGCGTACATCATCCGCGTGACGACGGCCGTCTGCTCGGCGAACTCCTTGAACCTCGAGGTCTGCTCGATCACGTCGTGCGCGATCGCCGTGATCCTCCCCGTTCCGTCGGCGCCGATCCGGACCCGCTGGATCGTCGGTGTGCGGTAGCCCACCAGCGCGAACAGCTGCTGCCGGGCGAGCGCGAGCTTCACCGGCCGGCCCGGGCAGACCTGAGCCGCGAGGACGGCCAGCACGTTGTGCGCGTGCGGCATGCCCTTGGAACCGAACCCGCCGCCGACGTACGGCGAGACCACGCGCAGCTGTTCGAGCTCGAGCCCGAAGACACCGGCCAGCGTCTTTCGTACGGTGTGCACGCCCTGCGTCGAGTCGAAGAGCGTGAGGTTCTCCCCGTCCCAGCAGGCGATCGTGGCGTGCGGCTCCATCGGGTTGTTGTGTTCCATCGGCGTGGTGTAGGTGTGGTCCACCGTCACCGGCGCCGTGCTGAGCGCCGACTCCACGTCGCCGTCGGAGGTGTCGGACGGGAAGCTGGGGTTGACCTTCTCCGGTGTGTACAGGTCGTCGCGATCGGCGTGCAGCTCGACGTCCGCGTCGGCTGTCTCGTACGCCACACCGACCAGATCCGCTGCCTGGCGGGCGATCTCGGCACTCTCCGCGACCACGGCTCCGATCAGCTGACCGCGGAACGCGACCTCATCCGACTGCAGGACTGCCAGTTCCCGGTCGTCATCGCTTGCCAGCCTCGGCGCGTTCAGATGGGTCAGCACGGCCAGCACACCGTCCAGCGCCTCGGCCAGGGCGGTGTCGAACGCTGTGATCCGGCCGCGCGCGATCGTGGCCTGCAACGGATGGACGTACGCCGGCGACTCGACGGGCTGCTCGTAGGCGTAGGCCGCCGTTCCGGTCACCTTGGGCACGCCGTCGGCCCGGACCAGCGCCTGCCCGACCGCATGTGGTTCCAGCCGGGAGGTCATGTGGCTTCCTCTCGTGCGGCGAGGTCACGCAACACGGTCACGAGCGTCTGCCGCAGCATCGGCAGCTTGAAACCGTTGCCTGACAGGGGATTCGCCGCATCGAGCTCGGCGTCGGCCGCTCGCTCGAAACTGGTACCGGAGGCGTACGCGCCGTACAGCGCGGCCTCCGCCCGCGACGCCCGCCACGGCTTGTGCGCGACGCCTCCGCACGCGATCCGTACGTCTCGTACGGTCCCGTCGACGACGTGCAGGGCGGCAGCGACCGACACCAGCGCGAAGGCGTACGACGCCCGGTCGCGTACCTTGCGGTAGGTCGAGCAGCCCGCGAACGCAAGAGCGGGCAGCTCCACGGCGGTCACCAGGTCACCGGGCTCGAGAACGGTGTCGCGTTCGGGTGCGTCGCCGGGCAGCCGGTGCAGGTCGACGAGCGGGATGGAGCGTTCGCCGGACGTACCGAGCACGAGCACGCGGGCGTCGAGGGCGGCCAGCGCCACCGCCAGGTCGGATGGATGTGTGGCCACGCAGTGCCCGGACGCACCGAAGATGGCGTGGTAGCGGTTGTAGCCCTGGATCGCCGGGCAGCCGGTGCCGGGCTCGCGTTTGTTGCAGGGCGTCGTGACGTCCTGGAAGTACACACATCTCGTGCGCTGCAGCAGGTTTCCGGCCGTGGTGGCGACGTTGCGGAGCTGGCCCGACGCGCCGGCCAGCAGCGCCTCGGCCAGCACCGGATAGTGTTCGCGGACCAGCGGGCTGGCCGCCAGCTCGCTGTTGCGGACGGACGCACCGATCCGCAGGCCACCGCCCGCGAGCGGCTCGATCCCGTCGAACGGGAGTGCTGTGACGTCGACCAGCAGGTCAGGCGAGGCGACACCCAGCTTCATGTGGTCGACGAGGTTCGTTCCGCCGCCGAGGTACGTCGCTCCTGGACGGTCCGCGACGAGGGCGACCGCGCCGGCGGCGTCGTCGGCGCGTACGTAGTCAAACGGCTTCATGACCGGCCGCCTCCCTGATGGCGGCGACGATGTTGACGTAGGCGCCGCAGCGGCAGAGGTTGCCGCTCATGCGTTCCCGCACCTCGTCGTCGGTCAGCTCGACCGGGCCGGCGAGGTCCTTGGTGACGTGGCTGGGCCAGCCGGCCTTGACCTCCTCGAGCATCCCCACGGCAGAGCAGATCTGGCCGGGCGTGCAGTAGCCGCACTGGAAGCCGTCATGTGTCAGGAACGCCTGCTGTACGGGGTGCAGGGCTTCGCCGTCGCGCAGCCCTTCGGCGGTGGTGACCTCGGCTCCGTCGTTGGCGACCGTGAACATCAGGCAGCTCAACGTCCTGCGGCCGTCGAGGAGCACCGTGCAGGCGCCGCACTGACCGTGGTCGCACCCCTTCTTCGGAGCGGTCGCGTGGAGCCGCTCGCGTAACGTGTCGAGCAGCGTCGTCCTGGTGTCCAGCGACAACGTGTGCCACTCTCCGTCGACCCGCAGCCTGACCGTCGCCTCCATGGGACCTTCCTCGCACCGCTCGGTGGTCGCACGGTGCTACCCCGCGGCAGCGGGACGAAACGGGACCCAGCGGCGGTCGTCAGTGCCCGGTGTCAGTGCCCGGTGTCAGTGCCCGATGTAGGTGCGCGGGTCGGTCGTGAGGGGCTGGCCGTTGATCCAGCGGGAGAAGCCGTCCGGGTCGCGGGCGGCGAGCTCGTCAAGGGTGAGTTGGCGGATCTCAACGATCCACTCGAGAGTCGACAGCAGGTGCGCGGCGCGCAGCCGCTCGCCGGTCAGGTGCCAGAGCAGGCAGAGGTCCTCCTCGGTGGCCTCGTGCAGCGCGAGGGCGAGGTCGGAGCCGGGCCAGGACATCATCTCGGCGATCCGCCAGGGACGGTGCTTGCGGCGCCGGCTCCGTACGACGCGGACCACCACGACGGCCGCGCCCGCCGCGAGCATGGCCGGCACCGTCCACGCGGAGCAGGCGATCAGGCAGATCACGCCGACGGCGGTCCAGAACCACGCGAGCACGGCGCCCAGCGTGCGAACCAGACCGTGCACGCTGGCGCCGCCGCCGGAGTCGAGCAGAGCCCACGCGCCGTACCCGACGACAACCAAGGAGAACGGGAACAGCGCGACCAGCACGGCCCGCTGCCACGAGACGGACAGGACGAGCCCGGTCAGGCCCGCCGATCCGGTGAGGTATGGCATCCAACGCACGAACCGCCGCAACCGCCGGTCGTCGGCACCCGCTGCCATGCGGTCGCATTACCCCGGACCGGCCCGCTCAATCGCTGCGGAGTGCGCCCAGCACGAACGACTCGACCGTTCGCGCATAGCGCTCGGGCTCCTCGAACTGCGCGAAGTGACCGGACTCCTCGAACAGCTCCACCTGGCCGAGTCGAACGTCGGCGTGGAACCGCTCGATCTCGACCGGGCTGGTGACGGGATCGGTGACGCCCTTGATCAGCAGCGCCGGCTGGGTCAGGCGGGACAGCAGCGGCAGCAGGCTCTCGGAGAAGCTCTCCGTCGCCTGCAGCGCCTTCGTGAACGCGACGGCGCGCTGCTGCAGGTCGTCGTCGAGCGTGACCGAGGGCAGGTAGTCGTCGAACCGGGCGAGGATCTCCGGCTGCTTGACGTACAGCTCCATCCGCCGGCTGCCGAGCTGGTGCAGCACGTTCATCCGGATCTGCCAGCGGTCGCCGGCCAGCGGTGCGTCGTCGGCGAGCAGCTTCTCCGCCTCGGCGATGGCATCGGTCAGCCCGGCGTCGGCGAGCAGGGGGAGCGCGAGCTGCATCATGTTCCGGGCGCTCAGCATCATGTCCAGCGGCGGGTTCTCGAACACGACCGCGGCGACGGTGCCGGGGTGGGCCGCGGCGTAACGCAGCGCGAGCCGGCCGCCGTACGAATGGCCGAGGATCGCCCAGCGTTCGACTCCGAGCTCGTCGCGCAGGGCGTCGAAGTCGTCGACCAGGTCGTTCTCCGACAGCTCGGCGCCGGGCGGCAGCGCGTCGGAGTGGAGGACACCGCGTTGGTCCAGGCCGATCAGCCGGAGCCGCTGCGACAACCGGTCGCCCTGGGCGTGCATGAAGTCGTACGCGCCCTGGCCGGGACCGCCGTGCAGGTAGAGCAGAGCGGGGGCGTCCCGCGGGCCGCGGATGTCGGCCCACAGCCGGGCTCCGCGTACGGACAGGTAGGTCATGAACGGTTAGTCTGAACGAGTCGACTGGATGCGGCTAGGGTTCCGCCCGGTTTACGCGCACAGCGCACAGCGCCGCGCGTGGTGGGGACTGGTCCGAGCGCCGCAACCCGCAAGGGCATCTGAAGGGACAAAAGCCTGGTCGAGTGACGTCGGCACGTCTAGCCGTGCCGTCAGTCCAGGGAGCCCCAGGTGCCCGATGTCGTTGCCACGCTGCGCACATGGCGTGGCGTTCTCACTCGACCCCACGTCCTGTCCACGTTCGTGACCACGGGAGCCGGCCGGCTGGCCAGGGCTTCCGCACCACTTGCCGTCGTCTTCGTCGTCGCGGCGTCGACCGGTTCGTACGCCTGGGCCGGCGTGGCCGCGGGCGTCCTCACCCTGGCCGATGCCGCCACCGCGCCGGCGAAGGGCCGGCTGGCCGATCGGTACGGCAGGACCCTCGGGTTGCTGCCCGGCGTACTCGGCTACGCAGTCGCGCTGCTCGCGCTCGCTGTGCCGGCAGACGCCAACCAGGCCTGGACCCTCGCCTGCGCTGCGGTGGCCGGTGCGTGCGCGCCGCCGATCTCGGGCTGCGTCAAGTCGCTGCTGCCCGCCCTCGTCCCGGAGGGTGGTGCCCTGAGGGCGGCGTACGTCCTGGAGTCCAGCGTGCAGCAGCTGCTGTTCTTCGCCGGTCCCGCCTACGTGGCGGCCGTGACAGCCTGGTCCTCGGCCCGCGTGGCGCTGAGCGGCGCCGCGCTGTGCACGGTCGCCGGCGTGCTGGCATTCGTGGTGCTCACCCGGCAGGTTCCGCCCGGAGGGGATCCGCAGCCGTCGGGCGAACAGCCTGGTGGCGAGGGTGGTCCGCAGGCGGAGGGTCGTGGCCCGGAAGGTGGGCCGGCGGCTGGCGGGGTGGGTTCGCGGCCGGCAGGTGAGCGCCCGGGTAGCGGCGATGGTGCGCGAGCGGAGGATTGCGGCCCGGCGGGTGGGCCGGCGGCTGGCGGGGTGGGTTCGCGGCCGGCAGGTGAGCGCCCGGGTAGCGGCGATGGTGCGCGAGCGGAGGATTGCGGCCCGGCGGGTGGGCCGGCGGCTGGCGGGGTGGATCCGCGGTCGGGCGTGCGCCCTGGCGGCGGAGATGATGGCGTTCGTCGGGCGCAGGCGGAGGCTCGCGCCCCGAAGACTGGACCCGCAGCTGGCGGGATGGATCCGAGCTCGTGGGAGGAGCGCAGCGGTGGCGCGGGTGGTGCGCAGCGCGCCCCGAGGGGTGGAGCGCTGGCTGTGCCGGCCGTGCTGGTACTCACGCTCGTGACGCTGCTGCAGAGCATCGCGTTCGGTGCGAACAGCGTGGCGGTCGCCGCGGTTGCGGGGGAGGGCGGTGTGCCGAGCGCTGCCGGTTTCGTGCTGGCGTTCGGGCCGGTCGGCGGGTTGGTGGGTGGGCTGCTGATCGCGCCCGGTGGTGGGCGGCGGGCGCCCGCGAGGCTGGTATGGATGCTGCTGGTCGCCGCGGCCTGTTACGCGCCGATGGTGGTGTTGCCGCTGCCGGCCGTCGCTGCGTGTTTGTTCGGGGCCGGGCTGGTCGTGACGCCGCTGGCCGCGACGTGCTATCTCCTGCTGTCCGACGCGGCGCCGGCCGGGCTGCGTACCGAGGCGTTCGCGTGGCTGAGCACGGCCGTGGCCACCGGCTCCGCGATCGGATCGGCGGTCGCGGGTCAGGTCGCGGAGCTCGCCGGTGCCCGGACCGCCCTGCTGATCGCCACTGGTGCCGTCCTGGCAGCGGCGGCGGCCGGGGCTGCCGGCGGTGGAGTTCTGCGCCAGGGGCGTAATGCATGAGAGCCGGGCGCCGATTACGGGTACGGTCGTCGTTTGTGCGTGCGGATTTCGAGGACTACCTCGAGAATGTGCTCGGGCCGGTCCGGGTCGAGCAGGACCAGTCGTGGGACCACGGCGAGGCCGACGTTCTCAGGGTCGTCGACGCGGACGGGGTGACGTGGTACGCCAAACGCCACCGTCGCAAGGAGCATCACGTTCGCGAGTTGGCGGCCTACCAGGACTGGGTGCCGGCGCTCGGCGAGCGTGCTCCCAGGCTGCGCGCGTTCGACGAGGAGTTGCAGGTACTCGTGCTGTCGGCCGTCCCGGGCGAGGCCTACTCCAACCTGCCTCCCGACCTGCACCACCAGGCCGGCGCGCTGCTGCGGCGCTTCCACGACGTGGAGTTCCTCTCGCCGTGGACCGACTTCGCGGCGGAGAAGCGGGCGGAGCTGGAACGCTGGGCCGCCCGCTCCGACGGCCTGCTCGAGCCGCGCGAGGTCGACTTCGTTCGCTCGGAGGTACGCGGGTTCGAGCGGCTGCCGGCGCCGCCGAGGGTGCCCTGCCACTTCGACTACAGCCCGCGCAACTGGCTGGTCGCCGACTCGACGGTCTACATCATCGACTTCGAGCGTGCCCGCCCGGAGATCTGGATCAACGACGTCGGGCGGCTCTATTTCGGTGACTGGCAGGGCAACCCGGCACTGCGCGAGGCCTTCTGGGACGGGTACGGCCGGGTACCCGCCGCCGACGACCTGGCGTTACTGATCGGCGGGTACGCCCTGACCGCGATGTCGACGATCATCTGGGCGCGCGAGCACAACGACCAGGCGTTCGAGGCGTGGGGCCGCGACCTGCTGGCCGGACTGATGCGGCGGGCGTATGGCTAGACGTCGCTCTGGATGTCGAAGGTGCCGCCGCAGCGCCAGTAGATGCCGAACTCGCGGTCGAGGAACTCGAAGTCGACCAGCGTGCGCCGCAAGGTGACGTAGTCGTCGTAGACCGCGAGCAGGATGCGGTTGACCTCGACCTCTTCGTAGGTGCGGCCCGGCTCGAACAGCATGGCCACGCGGTCGAGCAGGATCAGCTGCTTGGACTGCTTGGCGGGGAAGCTCACGATCCGGCCGCCCTTGACGAATGCCCCCAACACCTTTCGCACGGCGAGGTCGTCGGTGTCGCGGACGGCCAGGGCTACATCGGCAGGGATGGCAGGAGTCGAAGTGGAGGGCATGCCTTCACGATCGCACGGGCCCGGCGACGTTGTCATCGCTATTTCGGGGTCCCGGGTCGTCCCCGGAAGGGGACTGCCAGCGCCTCCAGCGCACGATCGACGTCGACGGTGGTGGAGTAGGCGTGGAACGAGACCCGCAGCCGGCCGTCGCGGACGGCGGCGCGGATGCCCGCGGCGGCCAGCCGCTCGTCGGCGCCCGGAACGTCGGCCGACACGATCGCGGAGTTGCCCGGCGGTAGGTCGAGGCCGGCGCGGAACCGGTTGGCCAGCGCGACGTTGTGCTCGTGGACCCGCTCGACGCCGATCTCGACCAGCAGCTCGACCGCCGGTGCGGCGCCCACCCAGCTGAACCATGCCGGTGAGACGTCGAACCTGCGGGCGTCGGTGGCGAGGTTCATCGGGCCGTAGTAGCCGGAGTGGACGTCCTCGGCGGCGTACCAGCTCGCGTTGACCGGGCGCAGCGTCGCGCGGAGTCGCGGCGAGAGATAGGCGTAGGCGGTGCCCCGCGGCGACATCAGCCACTTGTAGCCGGCGACCACCACGGCGTCGGCCTTCGGCCAGTCGAGCGGCAGCCACCCGGCGGCCTGGCTGGCGTCGACGACGAGGAACGCGCCGACGGCGCGGGTGGCCTCGACCAGCTCGTCGAACGGCGCCACCTCGCCGGTCGAGGACTGCACAGTGCTGACCGCGACCAGGCTCGTCCGCGCGTCGACCGACTCGACCAGCTTGTCGAGTGGGACGGTCTCAATCTGGATGCCGCGATCCTTCTGGACCAGCCAGGGAAACAGGTTCGACGTGAACTCGATCTCGGGCACGACGACCTTGGCGCTGTCTGGCAGGGAGGCGGCGATCGTGCCGATCAGGCCGGCGGCCGTGCTGCCGACCGCGACGTCGCCAGCGGGTACGCCGAGCAGCGTGCCGAACGCGGCCCGGGCGCGCCCGGTCGACTCGTCCCAGCCCTCCCAGCTGACTCGGCCGTGGCGCCACTCGTCGAGGGCGTTCTGCATCTCCTGGAAGGCGGCGCGAGGCGGCAGGCCGTACGACGCGGTGTTCAGCCAGCCCGGCTGGGCGTCCCAGAGCTCCGGCTCGATCTTGGGTTTGGTCTCCACGGGTTCAGGCTCTCACCTCCGTTCAAGTGCGTACTCGCTGCGCATCCCCAGGTCCAATGTGGGAATATTTGCTGGATCCGAGGTCGATTTCGGAAAATAACTGCTCTCGAAAGGGCATCTGCCGTGAAAATCGGTGTTCCGAAGGAAGTCAAGAACCACGAATATCGCGTCGCCATCACCCCGGCAGGCGTGCACGAGCTCACCCGGCTCGGCCACGAGGTCGTGATCGAGCGGTCGGCCGGCGAGGGATCCTCGATCCCGGACGCCGAGTTCGAGACCGCGGGTGCCCAGATCCTCGACACCCCTGAGGACGTCTGGGCACAGGGCGAGCTCATCCTGAAGGTCAAGGAACCGATGCCGGTGGAGTACGACCGGATGCGCAAGGACCAGGTGCTGTTTACGTACCTGCACCTGGCCGCCAACCGCGACTGCACCCAGGCGCTGCTCGACAGCGGGATCACGGGGATCGCGTACGAGACCGTGCAGCTGCCCGACGGGTCGTTACCGCTGCTCGCGCCGATGAGCGAGGTGGCCGGGCGGCTCGCACCGCAGGTCGGGGCGTACAACCTGATGCGACAGGGCGGCGGGCGCGGCGTGCTGATGGGCGGCGTGTCGGGCGTGTACGCGGCCAAGGTCGTCGTGATCGGGTCCGGAGTCTCCGGACTGAACGCGGCGGCGATCGCGCTGGGCATGCAGGCCGAGGTGCTGCTGCTCGACAAGAACATCGAGAAGCTGCGACAGGCCGACCGGCTGTATCGCGGGCACGTGCAGACGGTCGCGTCGAACGCGTACGAGGTCGAGCGCGCGATCCTCGACGCCGACCTGGTGATCGGCGCGGTGCTCGTGCCGGGCGCCAAGGCTCCACGACTGGTGACCAACGAGCAGGTCGCGCGGATGAAGCCGGGCAGCGTGCTGGTCGACATCTCGATCGACCAGGGCGGCTGCTTCGAAGACTCCCGCCCGACCACCCACGACGAGCCGACCTACGGCGTGCACGACTCGCTGTTTTACTGCGTGGCGAACATGCCGGGTGCGGTGCCGCACACCTCGACGTACGCGCTGACCAACGTCACGCTGCCGTACGTCGTGGAGCTGGCGGGTCGCGGCTGGCGCGAAGCCTGCCGCGCGGACGACGCGCTGGCCAAGGGCCTGTCGAGCCACGAGGGCCACCTGCTGAGCCGGCCCGTCGCGGAGGCGCACGGCCTGGACCACCTGGAGATCCCCCAGCTGCTGGCGGCGTGAGCATCGCCCGCCGCGCACCCGCGCGGCGGGCAGCACCGGAACTGGAGCCCGCGTGGCCCGCGAGGCCGCGGGAGGCGCTCGACGGCAGTGGACGAAGGCGGGGCGAGAGCTGGAGTTCGGTCATGTGAAGACCGTAGCGGCGAGCACCGACAGAACTACGCCGTGCGATCGCAGCGCTCTCTAGAATGGGCCGATCATGAGCCTGGACCGGGCCACCAGCGCCTACCTCGACCACCTCGGCGTCGAGCGTGGGCTGGCCGCGAACACGTTGGCGTCCTACCGCCGTGACCTGCGGCGATACGCCGAGTTCCTGGCCAGCAGGGATGTGCTGGAGATCGGGCGGGTCGCGGGCACCGACATCTCCGACTTCCTGATCCGGCTGCGCGAGGGCGACGCCGACCATCCGCCGCTCAGCGCCAGCTCGGCCGCCCGCACGGTCGTCGCGGTCAGGGGCTTCCACAAGTTCGCGCACAAGGAAGGGCTCACGTCCGCCGATCCCGCCTGCGACGTGAAGCCGCCTTCGCCACCCCGCAGGCTGCCGAAGGCGCTGCCGTTCGCCGAGGTCGAGCGGATCCTCAACGCCGCCGGAGGGGACACACCGCGTGCGTTGCGTGACCGGGCCCTGCTCGAGCTGCTCTACGGCACCGGCGCCCGGATCTCCGAGGCGGTCGGCCTCGACGTCGACGACCTCGACCTGGAGTCCGGTGCGGTGCTGCTCAGTGGCAAGGGCGGGAAGCAGCGACTCGTCCCCGTCGGCTCGTACGCCAGGCAGGCCGTCTCGGCCTACCAGGTCCGCGCCCGCCCGGCCCTCGCCCGCAACGGCAAGGGCACGCCCGCGCTGTTCCTGAACGTACGCGGCGGCCGGCTGTCGCGGCAGAGTGCCTGGACAGTTCTACGCAATGCCGCCCAAACCGCCAAGATCACCGCGGAGGTCTCACCGCACACCTTGCGACATTCCTTCGCGACACACCTTCTGGACGGCGGCGCAGACGTCCGAGTCGTACAAGAATTGCTTGGACACGCATCGGTCACGACGACCCAGGTCTATACGCTCGTCACGGTCGACAAGCTGCGTGAGGTCTACGCGGCGGCGCACCCACGGGCCCGGGGCTGACCGGCCGACCCCGATAGAGTCAGCCAACCGCACACTCAGGCGATCGCACTTTTAGGAGGGAGCGAAACCGTGAGCGACGAACTCGAGCTGGAAGACAGTGAGGAAGTCGATCCCCGTCCACGGGTGAAGTTCCCCAAGCCACCCCGTCCCACCAGCCACGGACCGGCCCGCGTGGTCTCGATCTGCAACCAGAAGGGCGGCGTCGGCAAGACCACGACCGCGATCAACCTGGGTGCGTCGCTGGCCGAGCTGGGCTTCAAGGTCCTGCTGGTCGACTTCGACCCCCAAGCTTCGCTGACGATCGGTCTCGGCTTCGACCCGACGGCGCTCGAAGGCTCGACGTACGAGCTGGTGATCGAGCGCGGCACGCTGCCCGAGGACATCCGCCTCAAGACCAGCGTCGACGGCCTCGACCTGCTGCCCAGCGACATCACGCTGTCCGGCGCCGAGATCCAGCTGGTCACCGAGGTCGCCCGCGAGATGACGCTGTCCCGCGCGATCGAGCCGGCCATCCCTGAATACGACTACATCCTGATCGACTGCCAGCCCTCGCTCGGCCTGCTCACGGTCAACGCGCTCACCGCGTCCGACGGCGTGATCATTCCGCTGGAGTGCGAATACTTCGCCCGCCGCGGTCTCGGCTTCCTGGTCGACGAGACGATCAACAAGGTGCAGGACCGCATCAACCCCAAGCTCAAGATCGACGGCATTCTCGCGACGATGTTCGACATGCGGACGCTGCACGCGCGGGAGATCCTCACCGAGGTCGTCGAGCAGTTCGGCGAGATCGTGTTCCACACGCTGATCACCCGGACCGTGCGGTTCCCCGAGACCAACAAGCTCGGTGAGCCGATCACCACCTACGCCCCGGGCAGTGTGGCGGCCAACGCCTACCGCCAGCTGGCCAGAGAGCTGATCTCCCGGCAGTGACGGAGCTACTCGACAACGCGGCAACGCTTGGTGACGACGCCGGGGAGGCGGCGGTGGCTGGCGGTGAAGACGGTGGCAGCAGCGGCTTCACTGTGCGGCTCACCAACTTCGAGGGCCCGTTCGACCTCCTGCTCGGCCTGATCGCCAAGCACAAGCTCGACGTCACCGAGGTCGCGTTGTCGGTCGTGACCGACGAGTTCATCGACTACATCCGCGCGTTCGGCACGGAGTGGGAGCTGGACCAGACCACGGAGTTCCTGGTGGTCGCGGCCACCCTGCTCGACCTGAAGGCGGCCAGGTTGCTGCCCCAGGGCGAGGTCGAGGACGAGGAGGACCTCGCGCTGCTGGAGGCGCGCGACCTGCTGTTCGCGCGGCTGCTGCAGTACCGCGCCTACAAGCAGATCGCCGGGTTGCTGGGGGAGCAGCTCGCCCGCGAGGCGCGGCGGTTCCCGCGGGCGGTCGGGCTGGAGGAGCGCTTCTCCGGCGCGCTGCCGGAGGTGCTGATCGGGCTGGGTGTCGAGGAGTTCGCCAAGCTGGCGGCGCAGGCGCTGAAGCCCAAGCCGGTGCCCGTGCTCTCGCTGGCGCACATCCACCAGCCGCGGGCGTCGGTACGCGAGCAGGCCGCGGTGCTGGTCGAGCGCCTGCGGCGGCAGCGGTCGACGACGTTCCGGGCGCTGACGGCCGACTCGCCCAACCTCGTGACGACGATCGCGCGGTTCCTGGCGCTGCTGGAGCTGTTCCGGGAGGGCGCGGTGGCGTTCGAGCAGCCGGCGCCGCTGGCAGAGCTGACGATCAGATGGTCTGGCTCGGACGACGGAGAAGTCGCCGTCGGCGACGAGTTCGACGAGGGCGACGGCCCCTTGCGATTGGTGGTAGACGGTGACGGGGACGACGAGCCCACAGACGACTTCGGCGCCGAACCCGGAGACGCCGAACCCGGAGACGAACCCAGCAGCGAACCCAGAGCCGAACACGGAAACGAAGACGGTGACGACGACGGAACCGCAGACTGACGGCACCCAGCCGGACGACAACCAGCCGAGCGAGGAGCAGGCTGAGGCGCGTTCGGCGAGCTCGATCGTCGCCGACCTGATCCAGGAGATGAGCGGCGACGAGCGGCCGCCGGGCGACGAGCCCGAGACCGAAGCCGAGCTCGCGTCCAGGCCGGCAGCCGAGCCGGAGGCCGAGCTCACGGCCGAGCCGATGCCCGCGCCCGAGGTCGAGCCGGAAGAGCCTGCCGAGCCAGAAGCGGAAGCCGCCGAGCCGGAGCCGTCCACAGCAGCCGCCGAAGCCGAGGACGTCGACCTACCGGCCGGTGAGCCCGAGGCGCTGATCGAGCTCGCGGTCGATCCGGGTGCCATCGAAGCGATCCTGCTGGTCGTCGACGAGCCGCTGACCGCGATCACCCTCGCCACCGTCCTCGACCGGCCGGAGCATGCGGTCACCGAGGCGTTGCGCGGCTTGGCGATGGCCTACGACGCCGAGCAGCGCGGGTTCGACCTGCGCGAGGTCGCCGGTGGCTGGCGGCTCTACACCCGTGAGGAGTACGCCGAGGTCGTCGAGAGGTTCGTGCTCGACGGGCAGCAGGCCAAGCTGACGCAGGCGTCGCTGGAGACGCTGGCCGTGGTCGCGTACCGGCAGCCGGTCAGCCGTTCGCGGGTGTCGGCGATCCGCGGAGTCAACTGCGACGGCGTGATGCGCACGCTGATCGCGCGCGGGCTGATCGAGGAGGCCGGGCTCGAGGGTGAGAGCGGTGCGACGCTCTACCGCACGACCTCCTACTTCCTCGAACGCCTCGGCCTCAACTCGCTCGACGAGTTGCCGGATCTCGCGCCCTACCTCCCGGAGATGGACGAGATCGAGGACGCGATCCACGCCGAGTCCGCCCTCCCGTCGCCCGCCGCCGACGACGCAGACGATGCCGATGACGCCGACGACGCCGACGACGCAGCCGGCGTGCCGGCCGGGCAGGAGCCGGACGACCGGTGAACGACGAAGGCATCCGCCTGCAGAAGGTCCTCGCGCAGGCCGGTCTGGGCAGCCGCCGGGCCGCGGAGATCCTGATCGCCGACGGCAGGGTCGAGGTCAACGGCCAGGTCGTCGACGTGCTCGGCGCCCGGGTCGACCCCACCAGTGACATCATCCGCGTCGACGGCGAGCGGGTCGTGACCGACGTCAGCAAGGTCTACCTCGCGCTGAACAAGCCGCGCGGTGTCGTCAGCACGATGAGCGACCCCGAGGGCAGGCGCACACTGGAGGAGTTCGTCGCCGACCGCGAGGAGCGGCTCTACCACGTCGGCCGGCTCGACACCGACACCGAGGGCCTGATCCTGCTGGTCAACGACGGTGAGTTCGCCCACCGCATGACCCATCCGTCGTACGGCATCCAGAAGACCTACATCGCCGAGGTACCCGGCCCGGTCGCGAAGTCCCTCGGCCGACGCCTGCGCGAGGGCGTCGAGCTGGACGACGGCCCGGTGACGGTCGACGGCTTCCGGATCGTGTCGCAGACCGGCGGCAAGGCGATGGTCGAGGTCGTCATCCACGAGGGCCGCAAGCACATCGTCCGGCGCCTGCTCGCCGAGGTCGGTCATCCCGTCCGCCGGCTGGTCCGTACCCAGATCGGCCCGGTCAGGCTCGGCGACCTCCGCCCGGGTGCCACTCGCGACCTGACGTCGAAGGAGCTCAGCGTCCTGCTGGACGCCGTGGGCCTGTAACACCCCCGATTCGGGTATAGCGCGCCGCAAGCGAACTGAAAGTCCGGTTCGCCAAGCTGTCGGCAACTCACAAGGGGGTTCGACGAGATGACGACATGGAAGACTGAACGCTGGGTGCTCGCCTTCGACGCGTCGTGTGCGCGTTGCCAGGCGGTCTCCCGGGCGGTCGAGCGGGCCAGCCAGCATCGGCTGGAGGTGCACCCGCTCGCCGACGACGACGTGAAGCGCTGGCGCGCGCAGGCGCTCGGCCCGGATGCGGCCTGGGCGCCGACCCTGATCCGGGTACGCGGGGGCGGGCGCGCCCGGGCGTGGACCGGCCTCGCGATGGGTGCCCGGCTGGTCCGGCGGCTCGGCCCGGCCGCGACCGTACGCCTGCTGCGTGCGCTGAGCGACCTCCGCCGGACGACAGCCGCCGAGTCCGGCCGTGCGGCCGGCACGCTGGGCCGGAAGGGATTCCTCCGGCTGGGTGCGGGCATCGGGATGGCCGCAGGCCTCGTGCTCGCCGGCAACGGCACGGCGTTCGCCGACGAGCTGACGACGGCACGCGGCTGGGTCCGCGCGAACGCGGACCGGCTGCCGCACCGCTACGACGACGTGGTCGCGCATCCGGTCGCGTACCGCCGGGCGATCTTCGAGGCGCTGCCCGCCGACGTACGCAGCCGGCTGTGGGTGGAGCACCTGCGGCGCTACGGTGCCGACTATCCGGGGTTGTCGGCGAAGCAGGCGGGCGTCCTCGACCGCGCGAGGGCGGTCGCTGGCAGGGTGTCGATGTTCGAGCCCGGCGACCGGTCCGAGGCGCTCGCGCAGGCCCGGGACGTACGACAGGCCGCGATCGACGCGTTCGGCAAGGACGAGGCCCGTCGCATCCTCGCGACCCTCGGCCCGGCCGACCGGTCGGGCGTGGCGGGCGGGGTGCGCCCGCAGGTCGCCGACTGTGAGTGCAGCGAGCAGAGCGACTGGTGCGCGCCGGACTTCAACTGCACGGACTGCTCGTGGAACTGCTGTGACGAGTCGAGCTGGGGATGCGGTGACTACTACGCCTACCCGTGCGACGGCATCTGCCGGTAGCGGCGGTCAGGTCTTGTCCTGGTCGGAGTCGGCGGAGAAGACGATGACGCCGAGGTATCCCTCGTCCTGGTCGACGATCTTCATCAGCATGCTGTCGTCGTAGATGGAGTCGCCGTCGTTGAAGGTGTCGCGGCCGGTGTGCCCGGAATAGGGCTCGGCCGCGAACACCTTGCTGTTCAGCTTCTCGTCGAACATCAGCTGGGTGGTCAGCACCCGCTCGCGGCTGAAGTGCACCATCGCGTGGATGTGGACGGTACGCCCGCGATACCAGCCGGGCCAGATCGTGGTGAAACGCACGATGCCATCGGCGTTGGTGACCTGTGCGCCTCGCAAGTAGCGCTTGTCGTCCTGCGGCTCGAGGTCGCCGCCTGACTGACCGCCGCCTTGTCCCGGTCCGCCGGACCCGCTCGACATCGCCTCCGCGCCGGAGTACAGCCCGGCGGCGTCGCAGTGCCAGATCTCGACGACGGCGTTGGCCAGCGCCTTGCAGGTCTCGCTGTCCTGCACCTTGATCGCGAGGTCCAGCCGTGTGCCCTCACGGTCCTCGCGGATGTCGGAACGTACCTTGTCGGCGTCGAAGTAGTACGGCCCCTGGGTCGTCTCCTCCGTCAGCGTGCAGGTCGAGGCATCGGCGAACAGGTCCGCCAGTTCCGTACTCGACGTGCTCGGCGTGCTGGTCGTCGACGGGCTCACCGTCTCGCCGGTGGACGTCTGTACGTCCGACCCGCCGCACGCCGCCAGCAGGCCGCCCAGTCCGATCGAGCTGATGCCCGCGAACAGTGTCCGCCGGCTCACTCGCTGGCCTTCGTGATCGTGTTCCATGTGCACACGGTAAGCAGCCGGCTTGTGAGCTGGCTGTGAGTCCGCTTTGCCGATGCTGTCGAGCTCGCCGGTCCCGGCCAGGCGGCCTGAGCGTTGCCGGCCGGGTGTCGCGGGCAGGATGGATGGCATGACAAGCGATCGACGGCGGACACCGAACATCCTGCTGATGCACTGCCATGACGTCGGGCGTTTCCTCGCCTGTTACGGCATCCCGACCGTACGCACGCCCAACCTCGACGCGTTCGCCGCCGACGGCGTGCGGCTCGCGCAGGCGTACGCGACCGCGCCGCAGTGCAGCCCGTCCAGGTCGTCGCTGTACACCGGTCGCTGGCCGCACAACAACGGCGTGATGGGGCTGACGCACTCCCACTTCGCCTGGGATCTGCACGCGGGGGAACGCCACCTGGCGACGGAGTTGCGGGACGCGGGCTACGACACGGCCCTGGTCGGTGTGCACCACGAGTCGCGTGTACGGCCGGACGACGAGCTCGCGCAGCGTCTCGGCTTCGACGAGGTTGTCACCGGCGGCTTCGCCGACGTCGTGGCCGACCGGGCGGTGGAGCGGCTGGAACGCCTGGCCCGCAACGAGAAACCGTTCTACCTGCAGGTCGGGTTCATCGAGCCGCATCGGCTGGGCGGCAAGCGCGACCCCGACGGTGTGATGGGCTTCCTCGGCAACCACCTCGAGCCCGACACCGAGCTGGGCGTGACCGTTCCGCCTTACCTGGTTGACGATGCCGGAGCACGCACCGAGGCCGGCGAGCTGCAGGGCGCCGTCCGGTTCATGGACGAGGCAGCCGGCCGCGTGCTGGACGCACTGCGTGCGTACGGGCTCGAGGACGACACGCTCGTGCTGTTCACCACCGACCACGGAATCGCCTTGCCGCGCGCGAAGTGCACGCTCTACGACCCCGGCCTCGAAGTCGCGATGATCGCCCGCTGGCCCGGCCGCGGCTGGACCGGCGGCGTCGTACGCGACGAGCTGATCTCCAACCTGGACGTGGTTCCCACGCTGCTCGAGGCCCTCGGGCTCCCGGTGAGCGACCGCATCCAGGGCCGGAGCTTCCTCGGCCTGCTGGACGGTTCCGGCTACGAGCCGCGCGACGAGATCTTCGGCGAGATCACCTACCACGACTACTACGACCCGCGCCGCTGCGTTCGTACGAAGGACCACAAGCTGATCGCCAACTTCAGCTCGGCGCCCGCGTACATGGACTCCAGCCAGTCGTGGAAGCGCCGCTCGACACCCAAGCAGGATCCGCGGGAGTACCACCCGCCGTACGAGCTGTACGACCTGGCCGCAGACCCCGACGAGCTCAACGACCTGGCGGGCGATCCGGAGTACGCCACCGTGGAGAAGGAGCTGCTGGCCCGGCTCGGCGCGTGGATGCGGGAGACCGGCGACCCGCTGCTGGCCGGCGCGGTCGCCAACCCGCTGCAGAACCGCACGGTCGACGCGC
The DNA here is from genome assembly GCF_054779015.1 of Flindersiella endophytica. Taxonomy (NCBI): domain Bacteria; kingdom Bacillati; phylum Actinomycetota; class Actinomycetes; order Propionibacteriales; family Nocardioidaceae; genus Flindersiella; species Flindersiella endophytica. The sequence goes on along the minus strand of NZ_BAAGYY010000020.1, from coordinate 169,381 downwards.
TCCTGTCACGTTAGGCGGTGCCGTCGAGGATGAGGTCGGCCACGCGGTCGGGGTCGTCGCTCATCGGCACGTGACCGCAGCCGGGCAGCGTCACGTGCCGGGCGAGGGGCAGCAACGCCCTTGCCCGGTTGGCCTGCCGGGGCAGCAGCAACCGGTCCTGGTCACCCCATCCGATCGTCGCGCGTTCGCTGTCGATGCCGTCCGGGGCGAAGCGATACCTCTTGCTGTGCGGCAGGATGGCGCCGAGCCCGGGTTTGGTGAAGCCGTGCAGGCCGGCCGTCAGGTCTTCGATGGTCAGGTTGCGCGGCCGCGCGAAGTAGAACGCGGTGAGCGCCGCCCGGATCGGCTCGACCCGGATCAGCTTGTCCACAACGGGATCCGGTAGCCGGTTCAGTGACTGCGTCGACCGCAGCACGGCGGAGGCGTAACGGATCTCCCAGGCCGACCAGAAACCGGCCGGTGACAACGCCACAGCGGTCTTGACGACATCGCGGCGAAGCAGCTCCAGCGCGATCGCGCCGCCGAGCGAGTTGCCCACCACGTCCGGGCGGTCCTCCAGCCCGAGCGAGGCGGTGAACTGCGAAACGTGGTCGGTCAGCTCGGGTATGGCCAGGCGCCCTGCGGGCAGCGGCGACTCGCCGTGCCCCGGCAGGTCGACGGCGAAGATCTCACGCTCGACGGCGAGCCGCGGGGCGACCGCCCGCCACGCGATACGACTGTGACCGATGCCGTGCAGCAGCACCAGCGGCCGGCCGGACCCGGTTCGTTCGTACGCCAGCGTCATGCGTCCCATTCTCCCGGTCCCGGGTCGCCCCCAGGCAAGCGCGGCCAGACACGCGTGGTTCCGACTGTCGGCAAGCGACCGGCCGCCAGGTCTCCGACTCCTGCCCTTGTGTGGGCGACCCGGTGCCGGAAAGACTCTCGGCATGGCAACCGACGTCGTGGTCGAGACGACTGGTCTCACCAAGTACTACGGCAGGCAACGCGGGCTCGAGCAGCTCGATCTGACCGTCCACGCCGGCGAGGTGTTCGGCTACCTCGGGCCGAACGGCGCCGGCAAGACGACGACGATCCGCCTCCTGCTCGACCTGATCCGCCCGAGCAGCGGCACGCTGCGGGTGCTCGGCACGGAGCCGCGAAGCCGCGCAGGTGTGGCGAACAGGCGCCGGATCGGCTACCTGCCGGGCGAGCTCGCCTTCGACGGCCGCGAACGGGTCGACACGTTCCTGCGCTTCCTCGGCGACTCCAGGGGCGGCGTCGCCAAGAAGCGGATCGACGAGCTCGCCGAGCGGCTGGCGCTCGACACGTCCCGGGTAATCCGCGGCCTGTCGAAGGGCAACAAGCAGAAGGTCGGCCTGGTGCAGGCGTTCATGCACGAGCCGGAGCTGCTCATCCTGGACGAGCCGACCAGCGGGCTCGATCCCCTGATGCAGCAGGAGTTCCTCCAGCTCGTCCGCGAGAGCCGGGACGCCGGGCAGACCGTCTTCATGTCCTCGCACGTACTCGCCGAGGTGCAGGAGAGCGCCGACCGGGTGGGCATCGTGCGGGAGGGGCGGCTGATCGCGCTCGAACGCGTCGAGTCGCTCGGCAAGCGCGCGGTTCGGCAGGTGCAGATCCACTTCGACGCGCCGGTGCCGGCCGATGCGTTCGAGGAGCTGTCCGGTGTCAGGGACCTGCGGATCGACGGCCCGATCCTGCGGTGCACGGTCGACGGCCGGCTGGACCCGCTGGTCAAGGCGGCGGCGAAGTTCACCGTCGTCGACCTGATCAGCGCCGAGCCAGACCTCGAGGAGACGTTCCTCAGCTACTACTACGACTCGCGGGAGACGGTGGACGATGCCCACGCTGACGCTCAAGACGCTTCGTGACGACCGGCGGGCACTGATCGGCTGGTCGCTCGGGCTGGCCGCCGTGGTCGCGATGTACCTCGCGTTCTATCCGTCGCTGAACACGCCCGACATGCAGCGGTTCATGGGCGACTTCCTTTCGAGCATGCCGGAGGGCGTGGCCGCCGCGATGGGCTGGAACAGCTTCCTCGGCGGTGCCGGCTATCTCGAGGCGACGGTCTACAACCTGTACGGCCCGATCCTGCTGATCGCGGCCGCCGCGGTCTTCGGCAACCGGGCCATCGCGGGCCCGGAGAACGCGGGCACGCTCGACATCTACCTCGCCAACCCGATCGGCCGCCGTCCGTACGTGCTGCAACGCTTCGCCGCGCTGACGGTCGAGGTGCTCGTGATCGGCGTCGTGGTGTGGCTGACGGTCGCGCTGCTCAACGTCGCGGTGGACCTGGAGGTCCCGCTCGCCAACATCACGGCGGCGACCGCCGGCCTGACCCTGCTGGGCCTGTGCTTCGGCGCGATCGCCGTCGCCACCGGCGCGATCGCGGGCCGGCGATCGGCGGTGCTGGCGGTCACGCTCGGGTTCGCGGTGGTGAGCTATCTGGTGCGCGCGGTCGGCGTGCAGGTCGATCTGATCCACGACCTGCGCTGGCTCTCGCCGTTCTACTACTACCTGGGCGGCGACCCGTTGCGCGAAGGCTTCGATGCCGTGGGGCTGCTCGTGCTCGCGGGCGTCAGCGTGCTCTTCGTCGCGATCGCGGCCGTCGCGTTCGAACGCCGCGACGTGGCCGTCTAGGTTCGGGACCGATGTCCGACAGCCCTCCGGACCAGCCCGGCCGGACTGACCGCACTGGCCAGTCCGGCCAGCTGGGCCGGTTCGAGAAGCTGACCGAGCTGGTCGCGCGGGCGTCGTCGTCCGGCCGGCTGCCGGATCACGACGACCTGGACGTGTGCCGCCAGGTGGGCGGCAGCGCGGCCGAGGCGGGCGTCGCGCTCCCCGCGCTGGTCGATGCGTACCTGCGAGCCGTCGAGGCCGCCTGGCCCACGCTGCCCGGAGTCGCGAGCGCGACCACGGCGAGCGACGTGCGACGCGGCGGACAGGCGGTGTGGCTCGCCGTCCGGCGGAGTGTCGCGGCGCTGGCCGACGGCTACGAAGAGGCCGGCCGGCATGCCGTACGCCGGTCGGAGGCCGATCTCCGGGCGTTCGTCGACGACCTGCTGTTCGGCCGCGGCGATCTCGGGCGGCTGGCCGAACGCGCGCAGCGGTACGGCCTGCACCTGGCCAGCGCGCACCAGGTGATCGTCGCGCGCTGCCCGGACGACACCGACCAGACGGCGCTCGCCCGGCGGATCGACCAGGCGCTGGCAGGCCGGTTCGGCGGGCCGAACGTCCTGGTGGCGACCAAGGCCGAGCTGGTCGTCTGCGTGGCACCCGGCGGGCTGCGGGGTGTGCCGGGGGAGTTCGCCCACCAGCTCGTCCTCGCGCTCGGCACCGACAGCGGCTGGCAGATCGGGGTCGGGCGCCCGCATCCGGGGCCGGACGGGATCGTGCGTTCGTACGAGGAGGCGGTCAACGCGCTGGAGCTCGGCGACCGGCTGGAGCTCCGGCAGCCCGTACTCCATGCGGCGGACCTGCTGGTGTTCTCGGTGCTGCTGCGGGACCGGGCGGCGATGGCCGATCTGGTGACGACGGTGCTGGGTCCGCTCCTCGACGCGCGGGGCGGGCCGGAGCCATTGCTGGAGACGCTGACGGTTTTCTTCGAAACGCATGGAAACGTGACCGCGACGGCCCGGCGACTTTTGGTCAGCGCGCGGGCGGTGACATATCGGTTGGAAAGGGTTGAACGTCTGTCCGGATATTCGGCGACCGACCCGACGCAGCGGTTCACGCTGGAAGCGGCGGTTCTCGGCGCCAAGTTGATGGACTGGCCGGGGAAATCTCTGGCGTAACCTTCGTGCGGTTTGGGCCGTTAGTATCACGCAAGAGATCGGCGCTGCTCGGGATTGTGCCGTGGGAGGGGAAAACTCGCGTGAGCGAGGGTCTGCCGAAGTCAGGCACGCGTGTGGGTAGATATCGGCTGCAGGATCGGCTCGGCCGCGGAACCATGGGCGAGGTCTGGCGCGCGTACGACAGCCGGCTCAAGCGCGCGGTCGCGATCAAGCTGCTCGATCCGCTGCAGAACGATCCGACAGAGCTCGAACGTTTTCTCCAGGAAGCCCGTGCGCTGGGCAGGCTGAACCATCCGAACGTCGTCACGGTTCATGACGTGGGGGAGTGGCAGGCGAACGGGAGCAAGCAGCCGTTCATCGTGATGGAGCTGCTCGCAGGCCGGACGCTTGCCGACGAGCTGGCCGAGCGCGGGCAGTTGCCCGCCGCCGACGTACGCGCTGCCGGAATCGCGATCGCGAGCGGCCTGCTGGCCGCCCACTCGGCGGGGGTCGTGCACAGAGACCTGTCGCCCGACAACCTGATGCGCGGCGCCGACGGCACGCTGAAGCTGGTCGACTTCGGCATCGCTGACATCGGAAGGCGAGGCCGGTTGACCCGCCCCGGCATCCTGCTGGGCTCGGTCAGCTACGTCGCACCCGAACGGGTGAAGGGCGACCGTGCCGACGCGCGGTGCGACCTCTACAGCCTGGGATGCGTGCTGTACGAGCTGCTGTGCGGGCGGCCGCCGTTCGACGGCGACCTGGTGACGATCGCGTTCGCGCATGTTTTCGGCGACGTGGCGCCGCCGAACTCCGTCCGGCCGGACGTACCCGACGACCTCGACGCGATCGTGCTCGCGTTGCTGGCGAAGGAGCCCGCCGCACGTCCACCGACGGCGGCGAGCGTGGTGGCGGCGTTACGCGATGGTGTCGCGCTGCCTCCCGCGCCCCGGCTGGAGCCGGCGGGAGCCGGCAGCGGGCGGAGACGCGGCCGGCTGGCGCGCCGGGCGACCAGCCTGTTCGCCGCGGTCGCGGCGCTGATCCTGGTGATCGGGCTGTCGTCGTGGCTGGCACCCGACGTGGACCGGCCGGCGAAGGCGGCAACGCCCTCGGTCGCCCCGGCGCCGGACGACGTAACCCAGCAAGCCCTGACCACTCCGACCCGACGACCGACGCTGCATACCCGGACCTACGTCTGGCCGCCGTCGACCAGCCAGCCGCGCCCGGCCAGCACCGAGCAACAACCGGTGCCGACCGCGACAGCCACGACGGTCGTCACCGTTCCACCGACGTCGGAGCCGACGTCCGTGCCGACGGGCGAGCAGCAGAAGCCGAAGAAGCCCAAGAAACCGAAGAAGGACAAGGGCTAGGGCACGTACTGGTTCAGGTTGAGCCACGACTGCTCGCTGTCGAGTGAGTCGGTGTGTGGCTCGCGGAACAGCTGGACGTATCCGCTGATCTCCGCCAGTGCCCACCAGAGGTGGTACATCTCGATGGCTTCCGGGCGCGGGCCGACCGGGCCGGCGTGCTCCTGGTAGGCCGCGAGGTAGTCGGACGGGCCGTCCTCCTCCAGTGCGGCCAGGTCGCGCTCGCGCGGTGCGAGCATGGCGGAATCCCAGTCGATCAGGCGCAGCCGGCCGTCGGGCGTGCGGAGCACGTTCGCGCTGTGCGGCTCGCCATGCGTCACCACCCACGGGTCGTCCGAGGCCTCGATCGTGCGGACCAGGTCGTCGTAGTGCACGAGCCTGCGGTGGATGCCGTCGAGCGCTCCGGCCAGCAGGCGCCGGGTCGGCTCGGCATATGGTCCGGTCGTCCAGGGTTGGTCGAGCCGGCCGAGGGCGGTCAGCAGCGCCACCCGGCCGGGTAGCGCGGAGTCCCAGGACAGCAAGGCCTCAGGTGGTTTCGCCGCGTGCAGCCGGCCGAGAATGCCGGCGATCTGCGAGCGATCGTCCGGATCCGTCCACGCGCCGTCGCCTGCCCGCTGACCGTCGAGATAGGGCCGCACCTCCAGCGTCCAGTTCGGCAGGATGTCACGCACCAGGGTGTCGTCGCGGTCGGGCAGTGAGGCCGCGGCGAACTCGTAGCCACGATCGGCCAGCTCCTTCGTCGCGCGTGCGGCTGCCCGGGTCGCCGTCCGGGTGTGCTCTGCCGTCGGGCCGAGCCAGCTACCGGCCGGATTCAGGTAGTTCGCGGTCACAAACCATCGCGTTCCGTCGCCCATGGCGGCGATCCAGTGGTAGCAGCCGAACCCAACTGGGGCGTACGTCACCTCGGTGGCATGGAAACCCCAATGGTTCTCGAGCAACCTCGCGATGTCGTCGCAGGAGATGTCGGCCGGCTCGTCTTTCATGCCGCGACCTTAGGGGGTCAGATGGTCACGTTGTCCACTTCAAATGTCTGGACGGTCCGGGCCGGGAACCAGGAGCGGAAGCTCTTGCCGGACAGTACGGTGTCGGCCGGATGGCTGCCGTAGCGTTCGCCGCCGGAGTCGGTCACCGTGGTCCAGCGGCGTACGGTCCCTCCGCTCGCGCCGCCGACGGTCGTGAAGCGCGACAAGTCGTAGGTCACCCATTGGGCGGTGTCGTAGTTGGCCGTGACGAGCACCAGCCGCCGCGCGCTCGAGTCGTACGCCGTGACGGTGTTGACGTCGCCGCTGTCGAGGATGCGCATGCCGGGGCGGATGTGCCGGGAGTACTGCGCGAACACCCAGTACTTCGGCTCGACCGCGCCAAGCGTGCCTTGCTTCTGCGTCGGGCTGAACGACGCCCGCAGGAAGCCCCAGCCCGCGGTGCCGTCGATCGCCTGCCAATAGACCCATGCCGTCGGGTGCAGCCACCGGATGTCGAGGCCGAGGTTGGTGGCCATCCGCATCCCGCTGCCCGTGCCGTCGCCGTACTCCGACTGCCACAGCGGCTTGCCGGCCGCGCGAATGTCGTTGTACAGCAGGTCTCTGCGGCCGCCTTCGTACTGATAGCCGTGGACGTTGACCCGCCCGACGGCCGCTCGCGCGGCGGCCGGGAACGCGCTCCACGTGCTGCGCGCCTGGTCGTAGAGGCTCTCGTCGGACGCCGAGACCAGCGTGCCGGTGAGCCCGCGGGAGTTCAGCTCGGCACGGAGGTACTGCACGATCTGCTGCTGGATGCTCGGGCTGATGTGACAGCCCTCCTGGGTGCCGGTGGCCGTCCACCAGGTCGCGGCCGGTTCGTTGAACGCGTCGACCGAGTCGAACTCGATGCCCCAGTGGTCGCGCGCGTACGCGGCGACGGTCGCCAGGTAACGCGCGTGCTGCTGATAGTTCCACGACTGCAGGTTGTCGCCGCCTCCGGCGGCACCGGACGGGTTGTGGTTGACGCACATCCACCACATCGGCGAGTTCGAGAACAGCTCGAACTGGTTGGCTCCGCGGTCGCGCGCTTTCAGCAGCATGGCCCGCTGCTCGGCGTCGACCGACCAGTTCCAGCTGGACGATGCCGGGTCGGTGCTGTTCCAGTCCAGCCAGTAGCCCTCGAGCTGCTTGTAGCGCGGGATGTTCGGCGAGGCGACCATGCTCTGGCCGTCGACGGCGTTCCAGCTGCACCCGCCCGCGTTGAACCGCACGATGTTGAGGCCCAGGCCGGGCAGCTGCTGCCCGCCGTACGACACGGTGTTGCGCGTGAACAGCAGGTCGGCTACGTCGTCGCGCGTTCCGAAGACGTTCGCCCACCAGCACAGCGAGGTGCCCCAGCCTTCCCACGTGCCCCAGTTCGTCGCGGGGTTGGGCGTCGTGGAGTAGTCGGCGTGTGCGACGCCGGTCTGCTGCAGGCCGGCCGCCACCATCGCGGCTCCCGCGGCGCTCGCACCGAGCAGCCGCCGCCGGGTGAGTGTCTGGTCCATGTCGCCAGAGTGGTCGTGATTTCACAAAGCGACAACCCCCTGGTCGTAGTCGAAATCACGAAAATGTACGCTCCGACGTGATACCGCGCCGAGCCAGCAACAGGGGGTACGGATGTCCTGGCAACCGGGACCGTACGGCAACAACCCGCAGCAGCCGCAACAGCCGCAGCAACCGCCCGCCCAGCAGGGATTCCCCGGCTACCAGCCGGGCGGCCCACAACCCGGGCCGCAGCCCGGCGGGGGTGGCTGGCCTCCTGCCGGTGGGCCCGGAGGTCCTGGCGGGCCGGGTGGTCCCGGTGGTTACGGTGGGCCTGGCGGTCCAGGTGGTTACGGCGACTACGGCCCGCCGCCGAAGCAGGGCCCGAACACCGGCGTCATCATCGCGATCGTCGTGGTGGCCGTCCTGCTGATCGGCGGCCTCGGCACCGGCGCGTACTTCCTGTTCATCAAGAAGGACAGCAAGACCGCCTCCGACGACACGGGCCTGCCGCCGTACAACCCCACACCGACCGACTCGCTGGCCGCGATTCCCCAACCGGCGTGGGAAGCGAAGGTGCCCCAGGGCTGGGACAGCAACCGGACGAACACCATGCTCGGTTCGTGGATCGGCGACGACGTGGTGGTGCGCGGCCAGCGTGACAGCGTGGTCGCCTACAGCCTCAAGGACGGCAAGGCCGCCTGGCAACTGCCCGCCGAGGGCGTCGGCTTCTGCGGCATGAGCTCCACCACGCACGATGGCGTCGGCTACCTCAGCTACGGAACGCTCAGCGGTGACGACATCGCCTGCACCAAGCTGCAGGCTGTCGACGTCGCCACCGGGAAGCAGCGCTGGGACGCCGACGTCGCGGGCGGCGAGGAGAATCCGCCCGAGGAGAACGACGGCCAGCGGCCCGAGGTGTTCGGCGACGTCGTGGCGACCCGTGCCGACGGTGGAGCCGAGCGCACGCTGAAGGCCTACGACGCCGGCTCCGGCGCCGCTCGCTGGACGTTCGTCGGTACGGCCAACAACCCGCTCGGCGACGGAGACTGCGGGCTGGAGGACCGTCGGCTGTCCAAGGACCTCCTGCTGGTCGTCGCCGGCTGCGCGCCACAGGCCAGGACGTTCGGCAAGGAACAGACCATCGTCTTCGCGATCGACCCCGCGACCGGCAAGCCCCGCTGGGCGACGCCGGTCCCCACCGAGCTGGTGGAGGAGGGCGACGCCAACGACGTCCATCTCGTGGGCTCCGACTACCCCGCCATCAAGATCGAACCCAGCAGCGGCTCGGCGTCCCAGGACGTGATCGTCGGGCTGGACCCGGCCTCCGGAAAGCTCGGAACCCCTATCCGCACAGAGGATCAGAAGCTGTCCCTCACCGCCAACGGGAACCCGCGCATGATGAGCGAGGTCACGGTCGCTCCGACGCTCTCCAACGACTCGATGCTGGTCGTCCGGGTCAAGTCGGACGAGACCCTGGACGCCCCGGACGGTCAGATCGGCTCGTGCGTCACACCGGTCGGACTGATGGCGTTCGATCTCAAGCAGGGCAAGGCGTTGTGGGACAAGCCGGCGGCGCTGTCGTGTGACCTGTCCATCGTCGGGTTCGACGGCGCCAACGTGCTCGTCATCGATGCCGGCGGCCCGGGCGACAAGGGGCCGCGGCTGCTGTCGGTCGACCCTAGCGGCAAGCCCACCCCGGTGAAGCAGCTCGGCGCACCCCGTGACGGAGATCGGCTGCGCAAGCTGTATCCCGGACCGGCGTACATCAAGAACGACCAGCTCGTCCTGGTTCCGGAGAACTCGAGCAGTCTGTTCCCGTACTTCGCGCTCGGCTTGCCAATGAAGTGAGTCCGCCTGGGACGGGCAGACAGACCCTAGGATGTGCGGGTGGTTGACCAAGGCCTGGTGAACGAGCGCTATCGGCTCGACACGCTGCTCGCCCGTGGCGGCATGGGCGAGGTGTGGCAGGCATATGACCTGACGTTACGACGTACGGTCGCGCTGAAGATACTCGCGGTCGACACCACGTCGCCGACCGACAGGGAGCGGTTCGCCCGCGAGGCGCAGTCGGCCGCGCGGCTCAGCCACCCCAACGTGGTCGCGGTCTACGACTACGGTGCGTGGAACGACCGTCCGTATCTCGTGATGGAGCTGCTGCAGGGCCAGACGCTCAGCCGGCTGCTGGACGAGCGCGGGCCGTTGCCGGTGGAGCAGGTACGCGACATCGGCGCGCAGGTCTGTGCGGCGTTGCAGGCCGCGCACGCCGCGGGCTTCGTGCATCGCGACATCAAGCCGAGCAACCTCATCCTGACCAACGAGGGTGCGGTGAAGGTCGTCGACTTCGGGATCGCCGGTGTGGTCGACGACGCGTCGACCCGGCTGACCCAGGCCGGCACGATCGTCGGGACGGCGGCCTACCTCGCGCCGGAACGCGTGCACGGCCATGCGGCGGAGGCAGCCAGCGACCTGTACGCGCTCGGCTGCGTGCTGTACCAGTTGCTGTGCGGCTCGACACCGTTCGACGGCGGGATGACCGCGATCGTCTACGCGCACATCCATCAGGCGCCGGAGCCTCCGTCGGCGCATCGCCCCGACCTGCCGGCCGACCTCGAAGGCCTGTTGCTCGCCCTGCTGGCGAAGGATCCGGGGCAGCGGCCGACCGCGGAAGCAGCCCGGGCGGCGCTGCGCGAACCCGCGACGCAGGTGATCGCGGCGCCGCCGCAGACCGCTGCCTACGCCGTGCATGCTCCGCCTGCCGGCAGGCCCGCCGAGACGGAGGCGCCGCCGGCGCCGGTATCGGCGGGCGTCGCGGGTGAACGGAGGCGGACGCAGCTGCTGATCGGCACGGCGGTCGCGCTGGTCGTGCTGGCGGCCGCGGGCCTGTTGTGGTGGGCCGTCTCCGGCGACCGTAACTCGCTGGCCGACCCGCCGCAGAACACCCAGCCGGCCGTCCAGACCACCGAACCGTCCGCACCGTCGGCCACACCGACGCCCACCCCTACCCCAACGCCGACGGAGACACCGACCGCCACGCCGACGCGGGAGCAGCAGCGGCCGCCGTTCGGCACCCGGGCCTGGCTGGAGGCGTTCGACCGGCAGTTGCGGCGGCTGACGCCTGGCGAGGACATCGACGCCGACGTACACAAGCGGCTGACCGAGCTGACCGAGAAGGCGCTGAATGCCTACGACGAGGGCAGGCCGCAACGAGCCCGGCGCTACACCTGGGACCTGGTCCGGGAGGTTCGCGAGGCACGGGACGACGGCGCCGTTCTCGTCCAGACCGGGCCGCTGCGGGACCTGATCGACCGGATCGGCCAGCAGCCCGGTGGACACGACAACGACGACTCCGGAGACGGCAAGGGCGACGGCTGAACCCGCAGGTCGCTCTCAGCCGTTGTTCGTACGACCCACGTAGATGTTGCGTGCCCGGTAGTACGTGTCGCTGGTCGGTCCCGGCGAGCCGGACGAGCCTTCCATCTGCAGGTTGATGATGATGTAGAACGGCGCGTTGACGAAGTTGGCGCCACGGTGCTGGCCGACCCAGGTGCCGTCGAGGTAGTAGTGGATGTCGACGTCCGTCGCGTTCACCTTCGTGATCCAGGCCCGGTATCCGTGCCAGGCCGCGGGATTCGACACCGTGACGATCGTGCTCGACCACTGGCCGCTGGCGTTCTTGTAGGTGTTGAACCAGTTGCGGTTGTCGCCCTTGTACTCCAGGATGTCGCTCTCCGGCGGCCAGCTGTTGACGCCGGTCAGCCAGAACGCCGGCCACGTACCGCGGGCCGACGGCGCCTGGAACTCGCCCTTGACCTCCCAGTTGGGGTACTGGTCGTTGACCAGCACGTGCTGCTTGGCGTGGATCGCGCCGGAGTGGTAGTGGATCGGCAGGTGCGGGTCGGACGAGCTGGTGCCCTCGTCCCAGGTGATGCGGGTGGCCTTGAGGACCAGCACGCCACCGGACTCGAGGTAGATGTGGTTGTGGTCGGTCGAGCTGCCATACATCCGGGCCGAGCCGTTGTGGTCGGAACCCCAGGGATACAAGTAGTTCCAGGTCGACTGGAGCGCGCTGTAGCTGGCGAAGGTGTTGGTGTCGATGACGGTCTCCCACGCCTGCGCGGTGTAGTCGGCGAACGCCGGGCGCTGAACGCCCAGGGCCGCGCCCGCGATGCCGGTACCACCCACGAGCAGGAACTTCCTTCGGTTGAACGCCACTGCGATTCCTCCTTCAGTTACTCCTGATGGTCGTAGACGCGGACGTACTCGACGTCGAACGAGTTCGGGAACGGCGTGGTGGCGTCCGGTGGGCCGCCGCGATCGGCGTTCATCCAGACGCCGCTGTTGAGCACGACGTACATCGCCTTGTCCGGAACGTAGTCCCCGGTGAACTCGCCGGTTGGCCTGCCGTCGATCAGGAAGACGGCACGGCCGGGCTCCCACAGCAGCGCGTAGGTGTGCCAGCCGGTCGTGGGCGCTTGGTCGTAGGTCCACTGGCCGTTCCACTGGACGTCCGGCCAGGAACCGGAAGCGATGCCCTGGAACATGCCTTCGTTGCCGCCGAACCACTCGGCGATGTCGAACTCCGGCGGCCAGGTGCGGTCCTGCGGCACCAGCCAGAACGCGGGCCAGAGTCCCTTGCCCGCTGGGTATCTCGCGCAGATCTCCCAGTAGCCGTAGGTGTGGAAGAACTTGTCGTGGGAGGACAGGAAGCCCTCCGTGTAGGCGTACGTGCCCGGCGGGTCGGTGCCGACGACCGGCTCGTCGTCGGTGATCAGGTGGAGCTTTCCGTTGCGTAGAACGACGTTCTCGTCGACGGCGTAGCTGCCGTACGACGAGTTGTGGTAGTGGCCACCCTGCCTGCCGGGGAAGTCCATCACGGTGTTCCAGTTGCGGCGGTCGAGCCGCGGCGAGCCGAACTCGTCGTTCCAGATCAGTTCCCAGCCGCGACCCGGCGGCTTGGAGTGGGCGCATGAGGCGCCGGCAGCATCGGCGGCTCCTGCGGCTTCGGACGCTGCGGCGGGAGAGACGGGTGCGGGTGCGGCGGCGAGCACTGCCGCGCCGAGAACCGGCGCCAGCAGAAGAGTGAAGAAAGAACGTCGAGACGGCATGCGGAACTCCACGGGCAGTGCCTGTTCCCGGGACGGGAAACTGCTTTCCCTGCATTAAGGGCTCGCACCGGATGTCTGTCAAGGTCGTTCGACTCGGTTGGCCGTCGTTTGGTGGGAAGATGGGGAAATGACCACGCTGAGATGGCAGGAACTGGACCGGGAAACCCTTCGAGAGCTGCTGCCGGAGGCGCTCGTGGTGTTGCCGATCGGCGCGACCGAGCAGCACGGTCCGCATCTGGCCACCGGCACCGACGCGTTGCTGGCCGGAACCGTCGCCGAGCGCGCGATCGCACGAATGGCCGACTCACCGCGCCCGCTGATCCTCGCCCCGACGATCCCGGTCGGCGCGTCCGACCACCATCTGCCGTTCAGCGGGACGCTCTCGCTGCGCGTGGAAACTCTGCTCGACCTCCTGCTCGACCTCGCCCGTTCGGTCGCAGCCTGCGGTGGTCAACGGATGGTGATCGTCAACGGCCACGGCGGAAACCGCGGCGTCTGCTCGGCCGCCGCCGCTGCGGCCTCGACGCGCCACGACATCGCGGTCGCCTACCTCGACTACTGGTCGTTGATCCGGGGCACCGATGCCGCCGCCGACGACGTCAACGTGCCCGGTCACGCCGGCGAGTTCGAGACCTCCCTCGTGATGGCAGTCGATCCAGCACTGGTCAAGGACCGCACCGAACGCGACATCGTGCCGGCCCAGCCCGCGGTCGACTCGGTGGAGATCGCCGTCCAGTCCGCCTGGACCGTCATCCAGGGCTTCACCGACGACCCCGCCCGCGCGACGGCCGTGCAGGGGCAAGCCTGGCTCGACCATCTGAGCGTGGAGCTGTCCACCCGCCTGGTCCAGCTCGCCAAAACGCTCTAGCTCACTGCCGGTTGGCCTCGATCAGCTTCGACGAGCGCACCGGCTTGAACAGCACGATCCAGCTCACCACGGCGATCGGTACGAGCGTGAGGGCGATCCACATCCCGGCGCCGTCGGCGACGTCGGTCCGGACGAGCGTGACCCAGCCGACTCCTGTGACGAGTGCCTGGCTGATGCCCGTCGCCACCCGGGCGCTGCGGATCCGTAGCGCTGCGTCGACCACGCTGTCGTCGACTGCCGGGCCGCGGATCACGCTGAGCCACACCGCACAGCCGCCCGCGGCGACTGCTGCCAGGAAGCCGGCCAGCAGCAGCCACTCCGGCAGCGCGTCGGCGTTGGGCCCGCCGAACCCCCTGTCGATCAGGTTCACCGTTATCCCGGCGAGCGTGACCACGGTGACGAAACCGTACAGAACAAGGGCGAGTCGTGGCACCACGTCCGAGACGCCCCGGCGGAGCAGCACTGCCGAACGGCGGCCACGCAGTGCGGGACGAAGAACCGCGGCCAGCTCGCCGATCAGCACGCTGAGGAGGACAGTGCAGAGCAGGAGGACGAACGGGTCGCGGTAGAGCAGGAGAAAGACGGGAACGGCGATCACAGCGAACTGCGCCAGCTGCAGGCGCTCCTGTCGTTTGAAATACCCGGCGGCCAGCTCGCCCTGCTCGGCGGTGGGTCTTCTGACGCCCCAGCGACGCAGCACCGCGATGCAGCGCACCGGTTCCGGGTGCAGGTTGACCAGCACTGCCACGGCCACCGACAAGGCAACCGTCGTGGCGAGGAAGTCCGCCAAATCCTTCGACATCACGATCCCCCAACCGTTTGTATCAAACAGTTGGCACAATGATGCACGAACGCCCGCCTGGGCGCAAGCGGTCAGCTCCAGCTGGATGGTGCGTGGCTGCCGAGCAGGGTCAACAGGTTGCCGCCGAGGACGCCGGACCGCTGGTCCGAACTGATCGTCGACCAGTCGAGGATGCGTTTGAGCTCGGCCTTCGGCACGGTGTACGGCGCGTCGGTGGAGAAGACGCACCGGTCGGTGCCGATCTCCGGGTCGCCGGCGAACTCGCTCAGCACGGTGTCCCACGGTGCGTACGAGGTGTCGGCGAAGAGGTTCGGCGCGTGCCGCAGTGCCGGAGCCGCGTCGATCCAGAAGTCGGTCGCGCCGCTCCTGCCCATCAGGAAACGTACGTCGGGGAAGCGCCGTGCCAGGCTGGCCACCGGCAGCGGAACGGCGGAAGGCGGCGTGCCCGTCCGGATGTAGACGAGCCAGCCGACCTCCCGCGCGTACGCCAGCAGGGGGTCGACCAGGCCGTCGAGCACGTCGAAACCCTGCAGCACCGGATCGACGGCCAGCGCCACCGCCCCACCGTCGAAAGCCCGGCGCAACTCCTCGACAGGAGACGGCTGCCACGGGTTGGCGACGGCGTACGCGGCCAGCCGCCCGTCCGAAGCGGCAACGACCGCGGCCAGCCCACGGTTCGCCTCGCGGTTGGACCACGCGATGCCCGCCTCGTCCGGCGCGACCAGCGCCCCGGAGATGCCGAGCTCGGCCATCGTCGTCAGCAGGGCATCGGCCGACAGGTCGACCTCGCGGCCCTTGCCCACTCGCACGTGCGCGTCCAGGATCACTTCAGCACTCCCGTCAGTCCCAGCGCACCAAGCGCGTCGGCGTTGATGATCTGCTCGATGTGCTCCTCCGGCACCCGGGGGAGCCTGGTGCCTTCCACGATGTCGTTCACGGCGCGCAGGCCCGCCATCGCCTCAGCGGACGTCGCGATCGGATAGTCGGAGCCGAACAGCAGCTTCCGCGGTACGTTCCACTCGCTGGCGAACGTCAGCGCCTCCCAGCACAGCCACGGCCGCAGGTAGATCGACGAGATGTCGGCGTAGACGTGCGGATGCTTGCGGACCACGGCGATCGTCTCGCGGACGAACGGATGCCCCAGGTGCGCCATCACGATCCGCAGCTCCGGGAAGTCGAGCGCCAGGTCGTCCATCGCCAGGGGGTACGTGTAACGCAACGGTGCTTCGCGAATCGGCGACGTGCCCTGATGGAACACGATCGGCAGCCCGGCCCGCTGGCAGTAGGCGTAGAGCTCCCGCGCCTGTTCGCACAGCGGGTCGAAGTTCTGGTAGTTGGGCCCGAGCTTGATGCCCACCAGCCCGAGCTCGCGACAGCGCTCCACCTCGTCGAAAACGTCGGCCTGCAACGGGTTCACCGACATGAAGCCGATCCGCCGGCCGGGCGCGTCGGCGACGAACTCGGCGGTCGCGTCGTTGGTGCGTTCGGGCCGATACGGCAGACCCGTCGCGTGCAAGGGATCGTCGACCGCGATGTTGAACACGATCGTCACGTCGGCGGCCGACTGCTGCGAGTCGTAGTCGGCCCAGGAGTTGGTGGTCACCACCGGCCGGTCGGAGCGCCAGTTGTCGTACGACAGCCGCTCATCGTCCGGCACCGCCTCGCGGTGCGTGGGCGTGTGGTTGTGTACGTCGACGATCAACGAAACCTCCGGATGATGTCGGGCCGAAGCTCGACGCCGAGCCCGGATCCCTTGGGCAGCTGAACTTTCCGCCCGTCACTCGGCAGCGGCTCGAGCAGGATGTCCTCGGCGTAGTAGTGCGCGCCGATGATGTCGGACGGAAACGCGGTCGTGAGGCCGGGCAGCGCTGCCGCCACGTGCACCTGGGCAGCCGCGCCGACGCCGAGCTCGCCGTTGGAGCCGATCAGCGAGCGCAGTCCGAACGCGTTGGCCACCACGCCCTGTTCGACGGCCCGGCCGGGCCCGCCCGCCTTGCCGACGTAGACGCTCACGACGTCGGCGGCTCCCGCGCGGATCACCCGGCGCAGGTCGGCAAGTCCGAACACCGACTCGTCGGCCACGATCGGGAAGCCCGCCGAACGCAGCTCCGCCATGCCTTCCAGGTCGTCGGCGGCGACCGGTTGCTCGACGAACGCGATGTCGTGGCCGGCCAGCCCCGCGATCGCCCGCCGGGCTTCGGTACGGCTCCAGCCGCAGTTGGCGTCCACGCCGAGGAAACCGTGCGGCCCGACCAGCGCGCGGGCCTGCGCGACCCTGGCCAGGTCGCCGTCGACGCCGAGTCCGACCTTGACCTTGAACGCCTGGAATCCGGCATCGGACGCGGCGGCGTGCACGCGTTCGAGGTAGGCGCCGTCGCCGGACAGCGACAGCTTGATGGGGATCTCGGTACGCAACGGTCCGCCGAGCGCCTCCGCGAGTGACACGTCGAGGCTCCTGGCGTAGGCGTCCCACAGCGCGATCGCCACGCCGGCCTTGGTGAACGGGTTGCCCGCCAGCACGTTGTCCATTGCCTGCTCGAGCGTGGCCACCGGCGTGAGCGGCCGGCCGACCAAGACAGGGGAGAGCACCTGGCGGATGAGGTGCTGCGCCGTCACACCGTCCTCGCCACTCCACAGCGGTGTCGCGCTCACCTCGCCGACGCCCTCGATGCCGTCGTCGGTGACCACCCGCACCAGGCAGAAGTCGGAATGGGAGTGCGCGCCCTTCGAGCCCTGGACGACCAGGTCGGTACGGGCCGGCAGGCTGATCAGCGCGGTGTGGACGGCGGCGACCTTCGGCGTCCTCGTGCTCATGCGGTCGAGCCAAGCAGGGCGCGCGGGTTGGCGTCAAGCATTGCTTTGCGCTGGTCCGCGGTGATGCCCCAGCCGTCGATCTCCTCGATCCGCGCGACGGCATAGTGTTGCGCCGCCTGGTCGGACAGCCCTGCATCGGTGCCGAACAACACCTTGCCGGCCGGCGCCTCGGCGAGGATCCGGCGGGCGGCGTACGGCGGCGTGCCGCAGATGCAGAGATAGAGATTCGGCGTCTCCTGTACGGCGACCAGCGCCTCCCGCCAGCAGTCGTGCAGGCCACCATGGCCGAGCACGACGGGCAGCCGCGGGTGCCGGCGGGCGAGCGCCGCGATCTGCAGCGGTGTGGAGTAGGGCGGCGTGCCGTCGTGGCTGAGCAGGATGCCGCCGGCAGCGGTCACGACGTCGCAGATCGGGTCGAGCGAGCGTTCGTGCATGGAGAAGCCCTGCAGCCAAGGGTGCAGCTTGAGCCCGCGCATGCCGAGCTCGCCAAAGCAGCGTTCGGTCTCGGCGACCGCGGTCGCCTGCCGCGGGCTCACTGTGCCGAACGCGTACATCCGGTCGGGAAACTCGCCGACGAACGCGGCCACCTCGTCGTTGGCCTCCGGCGTCGGGTTGAACAGGCCGTCGTGGCTCAGCACGACCGCGACGTCGATGCCCGCGGAGTCCATGAACGCGGCGAACTCCGCCGCGCCGAACGCGGCGCCGGCGAGCCAGGTCGCGCTCTTCCAGGCTGGGGTGTGGGTGTGGAAGTCGATCACGAACGATCCTCCTGCGCGGCGATTCGTACGACACGTTCGCTGAGTTCGAGGGCGGCGAGCGCTTCGGGCAAGCCTGGCACGGCCCGGTCCGTCTCGCCTCGGATCAGGGCGACGAACCGGTCGAGCTGGCGGTCGAAGCACCTGCTGGTCCGGTCGGCGGGCTGGTCGAAGACCTCGACGCCGTCGTTGGTGTGCGAGGTCAGCCGGAACGTGAAGCCGTCCAGCACGGCGTAGCCCTTCTGCGCAAGGAAGCTGAGCTCGCAACGTGGCAGCTGGTCGGTGAGCCAGCCGAACTCGCAGAGCGCGGTGGTGCCGCCGGCGTAGGCCAGCCGAGCGCCGATCAGGTTCGTCCGGCCCTCGGTTGACATGGCCCAGGCGTCGGCGACCGTCGCGGGCGCGTCGTCGAGCAGGAACGCCAGCCAGTCGAAGAGGTGCGAGCCCTCGTGCATGACGGGCGGGCCGTGCTCGAGCGTCCGGCGGATCCGCTCGGCATGCCCGGGGTGGGCGGGATCGAGCCGCTCGTCGTAGATGTGCGCGCGGATGAGCAGCGGACCGTCAAGTGGGCCTTGCCGGATCCAGCCGCGCAGCCTGGCAAGCGCCGGATCGTGCCGGTACGTCAGACCGGCCTGCAGCCGGGTGGTGTCGGCCTGGGAGAGTGCGGTGAGTGGCGCCGCGGCAGCCACGGAGGTGGCGATCGGCTTCTCGGCGAGGACGAAGTGCCCTTGGCGTAACAGGGCGGCCGCCAGCTCGGTGGTGACCCACGGCGGTGTCGCCAGCACGAATCCGTCAACCGGCCCGGGCAGATCGTCGATACTGGGAAAGGTGGGCACGTCCACCCGCTCGCGGCGTTCCGCCAGCGGATCGACAGCGGCTACGAGCTCGGCGACAGGGGAGCGGAGCAGGGCAGGCAGGTGTGCCGTCACTCCGATGTCGCCGAGCCCGACCAGCGCCAGCCGGACCGGCGGACGTCCGTCACCCACTGGCGCCTGCCTCTGGTATTTCGAATATGTATCCGTTAATTCGAACAAAGCGTAGCTTCGCCGGGCGTCTGGCTTCAACCCCCTGGGTAGGACTGGACAGGCGGTAATCTTTGTGTCAAGGTATTGATACAAACTGTTCTCTGGGGGGAGTAACGATGCCAAACCTTGGCCCAACCGAGCTGATCCTCGGCGGCTTCGTCCTGCTGGTCCTCGCCGCGATCGTCCTGACCGTAGGGCGCGCGCTGAGCCCGTCGACCGAACGATGCTCGAAGATCCTGCGCCGCTGGGGCGTGGAGAAGCCCAGCGGTGAGCAGGCCGACTTGCTCGCCGGCTTGCTGGTCATCGAGCTGGGTGCGATCGTGCGCCCAGCGTTCAACGGCAGGCGGTCAGCCGTGCTGGTCCGGCGCGGCGTCACAGACCTGCTGCCGCGTTACGCGATCGTCTCCTACGGCCTGGTCACGGTGACGGGACTCGCGTCGGTCGTCGTCAACCTGCTGACGCCGAACCGCTCGTGGGCGCTCCCGGTCGGCTATCTGGTGCTCGTCGCGGCCGCCGGAGCGATCGTGTGGGCGTGCCTGTTCCGAGCCCCGTTGTTCGACGACGCTGTGCTCGACGCCGCGCTGCGTGTACGCTCGGCCAGGGTCTCGACCGGCGTCAGCCTGCTGCTCCTGTCGTTCCTGTCGATGGGTGTGTTGCTCGTCTACGTTCCCTGGTCGGCGCCCGCCTTGATCCTGATCGGCTTGATCAACTGGATCGGTCTGCTCAATCCCTTGGGGAAGCAACGTTTGGTGGAAGCGAGTAAGTGACACAAGCAACTCCGAGGATCGTCGTCGACACCGGTAACGGCGTGCCGCCGTGGCGGCAGGTGCGCGACCAGATCACCGCGTTCGTCGAGCACGGGAAGCTGCCGATCGGCGCCCGGTTGCCGACGATCCGCCAGCTGGCCGGCGACCTCGGGCTGGCGCCCGGCACGGTGGCGCGGGCCTACAAGGAGCTCGAGGCCGACGGCATCCTGCGCACGGCCCGCCGGCACGGCACGGTGGTCGCGGCCGCGCCGAAGGGAGCGCAAGACCCGTTGCGCAAGGCCGCGCAGGACTACGTCGACACCGCCCAGGCCATGGGCGTCGACGCCCGCGAGGCGACCGCGATGGTGCAGCGGCTCTACGAGCTGAGCGAGGGCAGGTAGTCCGCGAACTCCTCGAGGAAGCGATCGACCATCGCGACCTCTTCGGCGTCGAGGGTGTGGGCGGGCGCGCGGCAGTAGGCGCTGTCGAACAGGCCACGGCGTACCGACACCAGCTTCTCGGCGGCGACGATCAGCTCGCTGTGCAGCATCCAGTAGGAGATGTACGGCAGCAGCCTGGTGTGCAGCTCCACAGCCGCTTCGGTCTTGCCGGCCTCGAACAGCCGCCACAGCTCGACGTAGATCTCGGTGAACGAGCAACCCGGCTGCACGCCGATCGACCCACGGCGGACCGCATCGGGCAGCTGTACGCCGGCGTAGCCGACCATCGCGGGCAGCGGCGGGTCCTGTGCTCGCAGCGCGCCGATGAGCGCGCCCGGCGGTGTCGACTCGACCTTGACCAGGGCGAGGTTCGGATGCGAACGGGCGATCTCGGCGATCGAGACCGCGTCGAGGCTGGTGCCGGTCTGGTTCGGCGCGTACTGCAGGACGACCGGTGTCGGCGCGACGGCAGCCAGCACCGCCTTCACATGCGCGCGGACGGCCGCCGCCGGCGGGCCGAGGAAGTGCGGCGGCAGCAGGTTGATCAGGTCCGCGCCCTCGGCGACCAGCCGCACCGAACGGTCGACCGCGAGCTTGGTCGAGTGGTCCTGCACGGCCATCACGGCGGCCGCGTCCGTACGCGATCTGGTGTAGTCGAGCAGGATGGAGGTCAGCCGCCCGCGCTCGTCCTCCGACAGCTTGTGGTACTCCGAGGCGAAGCCCGGGAACATCACGCTGGTCACACCGGCGCCGAAGACGTACGACACCACGCGGCCGAACCCGGCGTAGTCGACCTCGCCCTCGTCGGTGAACGGCACCTCGAGCACGGGCGTGACACCGCGCACCAAGCCTGCTTGACCCGAGTCGCGCTCGGCCGAAGCCGAGTCGGATACAGCCACGTACGCCTCCTGAGGGTTGTCCATCATGTATAGCGCTGCCCGTTCACGATCAGCGCGCGCAGGCCGGGCACCGGCGGCCGGTGCACGACGACCCGCGGTGCCTCACGCCGCCACTGCCCGTCGTAGGTGACGAGGAGCTCGTCGCCGCTGCGCCGGAACCGCAACGACACCGGGCCGTACAACGTCGGCATCCGCTCGAAGTACGTATCCTCCGTATCGCTCAGCCAGGCGAGTGGGCACAGCCGGAGCAGGTGCAGCTCGCCCTCGGCCAGCGAGTCGTCGATCACCGCGTGCCGCAGCAGCCAGGTGATCAGCCCGGTCGCGCAGAGGTTGCCGTACATGCCGTGCCGGTGCTCCGACGCGATGTAGGTCTGGTCGGAGATGCCGCCGGTCAGCAGGCCGTACATCCCTTCCAGGTAACGCGATCGGTCGC
Source organism: Flindersiella endophytica (assembly GCF_054779015.1). NCBI lineage: Bacteria > Bacillati > Actinomycetota > Actinomycetes > Propionibacteriales > Nocardioidaceae > Flindersiella > Flindersiella endophytica. The sequence goes on along the minus strand of NZ_BAAGYY010000020.1, from coordinate 147,874 downwards.
CCAGCTGCCAGCTGTGGAAGATGTTCCAGCTGTAGCACTGCTCGCCGGACGACTGCTCGTGGATCAGCACGGGCCGGTCGATCGGGTTCGGTCGCAGGCCGTACAGCCGCGTGTTCGGGCCCACCCGGAAGAACTCCACGGCCGAACGCATCAACGGGTCCGCCGCGTCCATCAGGCCGGTGTAGACCAGGAACATCGCGCCGGCGTCGAGCAGCACCAGATCGCCGAACGGATGCGCCTTGGCCGGCTCGACGAGGTTCGCCTGCGGCACCGGGTGGCGCACGCCGGACGGGTCGGTCCAGCGCGGCGCTTCGGCCGCCCGCGCCCGGTAAGCCTCGACCGTCCGCTGCTTGAACATCTCGGCGAACTCCGCGAACTCCCCGGCCCGTGGATGCCCGAGCCTGTGCAGCAACCGCACCGACGAGCGCAGGCCGAGGTAGCACCAGCCCTGGTTCCAGACCGACACCACCTCGAGCAGCTCGTCGGTGGCGACGGCCGGCGGCAGCAGGCCCGGCACCCCGTCGTGCCCGGTGGTCGCGCATGCGTCCTTGATGAAGTCGCAGGCCCGCACGATCGGCTCGATCCAGTGCGCGATGAAGTCCTCGTCGTCGGTCAGCAGCGCGTGGTACGCGAGCTGGTGGAGCACCGCGCCGTGGTCGCACATCCAGTCGAACGACGTCAGCGTCTTCGGCGTCGAAAGGTAGCCCGGATGCTTCTCGTACGCCTGCCCCGGCGGTTTGACCGAGCCCTGGTTGGCGTGGAAGATCTCGGAGTGCCGGGCCACGACGTCGTGGTAGCCGAACAGGTCGAGAAACATGTGGCTGACCATCGACGTCGGCGTCGCCCACAGGCAGTCGTAGCCGTAGGAGCCGGTGAGGAACGACACCTCGCCGTTCTCCGGGTTGGTCTCGGCGACAACCTCGGCGAACTGCAGCGAGCGCTGGAGCATCTCGTCGACGTACGGCTCGGGTACGTGCACGCGCGCCGCGGTCTCCGGCGAAGCCGACCAGTACGGCTCGGTCTCCGCCAGCGCGCCTTCCCAGCCCAGGTCGAGCTCGGCCTGGAAGTCCTGCGTGGCTTGGGGAGTCATCGCCAGCAGCAGGTCGACGTGCGCGCCCTCGCGGACGGGCAGCTCGACTCGCAGGTTGGACGTGCCCTCGAGGGCGCCGTCGGCCAGGGAGAGCTCGGTGCCCTCACCCGGCTGCGCGGCGAGCCGGACGCCCGCCGCACCCTCGGAGATCAGCCGGTCCTGACCGACCGCTCGCATCGTCAGCCCGCCAGGGACGGCGGCGTGCTCCGGTTCCGCGCGCAACGTGACGCCGTCGTCGAGACGGTACGGAACCCAGTCCTTCACCCACACCTTCGACAGGCCGACGCCGAACGCGAACCGGTCAGGGGCGCGCACCTCGTCGACATGGACGACGGACAGGCGAAGCCAGGCGTACAAGGGCTCCACGCCCGTCCGCACGACCGGCGCGCCGGGCACATGGGCGAAGATCTCCTGGCGCATCACGAGCCCGGCCTGCGACGGCCACTCCGTCCACAGCACCGGCGTCCGCAGGTCCTGCCGCCAGCCCTGGATGCCGAAGCCCTGGTCCAGCTTGTAGAGCGGCGTCGGGTCCCGGGGGAGTGGCGGCTGGTCACCGTCGTCGTACATCGCGAACGTCAGCTGGAAATCCTTGCCGCGAAACGGCTCCGCGTGCGGCCGCTTCATCAGGCTCGGGCACGGCTCGGCGATCACGATGCCGTTGTAGACCACGTTGAACCGGAACTGGTGGTCCTTCCAGCCGATCGGCGTCCAGACGTTGCGCTGCTTGGGCCACCAGGACAGCGCGGTGCGGACGTCAGGCTCCGGCTGCACGGTGATACTCGCGCGCGACGGCTTCGAACGAACGGCGTGGCCGGTCGGGCACCACGATCTCGTTCGACGGCACCAGCACGCCGTTGGAGCTGGTGAGGGTCCACGCGTCCGTGCTCTCGAAGCCCGGGTTCTCCACGGTGAAGCCGATCGTCTCGACATGGTCGAAGCCGACGTCGACCGGGAAGTCGTCGCCAGTGCCCTCCACCAGCCGGAACGCCAGCTTGGCCTCGGTCTTGCCGCGCAGGTGCTCGGTCAGGTCGATCGGGCCGTGCAGCGTCGAGCACTGCTGCCACAACGCGAACGTCTGGTTGGTGACGTCCTCGTGCCAGACCACCACGTCGTCGATCAGCGCCTGCTTGAGGTGCTTTCCGCTCCGCGGTCCGTTGCCGAGCCGCCCGCTGTAGTAAACGCTGTGCCAGAACGAGATCTCGTGTCGTGGCGCGTCCGGGTCGACGCGGACGACCTGCGAGGCCTCCGCGTACCAACCCTCGTCGGTGCGGCGCGGCGGCACCAGGAAGCTCAGCCGGCCGTCGCCGTACATCGCCTTGTTGATCGAGCTGATCGTGGGCGCGTCGTCGAGCTGCAGGCCGTACGCCGTGACGCCGGCGATCCGGCCGTCGGCCGCGTACTCCAGCCCGGTCCGCACGACGGCCGCGGAGTACTCCGGCGTCGGCTCGTTCCACGCGTCGAGGAAGCGGCCGGTGTAGACCAGCAGCACCAGGCCGAGGTTCCACGGCTCGATCGCCTTGCGGATCTCGTCGAGGTTGGGGCCCGTGCTCTCCGACACGACCGTGTTGATGTTGTGGCCGTCGAGGAACGGATAGAGCACGAGGTCGAGGTAGGGCCCGTACTTCGCCATGAACTCCTGGCTGGTCGCGGCATGGAAGTACGTGCAGAGGTAGAACGCCAGGTCCGGGTTGATCCGCTGGGAGATCTCGCGCATCTCCGCTACGTAGTCGGTCGTGAACGTCTCCTGGTTGAACTCGAAGTCGTCGATGCCCCAGGCCTTGACGTTCGGGTGCTCGACAGAGAGTTCGGCGCAGGCGCGGGCCCAGGCGAGGTAGTCCATGACGTACGGATAGGAGGCGCGGCCGCCCTGGCGGGAGGTCTCGGTCGGCGGCACGAGGTAGATCCAGATGTCGATGCCCGCTGCCGCCGCCGCGGGCGCGAACTCCTGCCGCAGGTCGTCCCAGTCGGTCGGCGAGTCCCAGATGCCGTAGATGTAGGTGTTCGCGCCGAGTTCGGTCAGTTTGGCGATCATCGCGGGCGTGTCGATGTGACGGTAGCCGTCGGCCCTGGGCTCGGTCTCGCGCAGGGTGGCGCCCACGGTGTTGCCGCCGCACTGGGAGGCCCGGATGCCACCGGGCGGAACGATCTGCTCGTACGTCATCGGGCTCTTGACTCCAGAGGTCGGCTGTGCTTATCTCTCATATCACGAATATACGTCTCTGATTTTGTAGATGTTAAGTCACACAATCGCTGGCTGCAAGGGGCGGATGATGACATCGAACAATGAGCAGCGGGGACCAACACAGGGGCCGATGCGGGGACTGAGCCGCCGCGACCTGATCCGGGCCGGCGGTGCCGCGATGGCCGGAGTCGGCCTGCTGACATCGTGCTCGTTCTTGTCCACGGACCCGGCCAAGCAGGCCGGACCGAAGGCGGCGGCATCCGGCGCCAAGGAGTCGCCGATGCTCGCCGCGCGGGTCAAGGCCGGCACGTTGCCGAAACTCGCGCAGCGGATCCCGAAGGACCCGATGGTGGTCAAGCCGCTGACCGAGCCCGGCGTCTACGGCGGCACGATGCAGCGCGGCCAGATCGACATCAACGCCGACGGCCTGCAGTACATGGGCTGGGCAGGCCTGGTCGAGTGGACGCCGACCGTCCCACCGAAGGTGGGTCCGGGACTGGCCAAGTCGTGGGACGTCGGCGAGGACGGCAAGGTCTACACGTTCCACCTGCGCGACGGCGTGAAGTGGTCGGACGGCAAGCCGTTCACGACCGACGACATCATGTACGTCTACGAGCACGTGCTGCTCAACAAGACGCTGAACCCCATCTTCCCGGGCTGGATGTCGTCCGGTGGCAAGCCGGGCACGTTCGTCCAGGTCGACAAGCTGACGTTCCGGATCGAGTTCGAGGAACCGAACGGCCTGCTGTTGAAGTACATGTGCTTCGTCGGCACCTTCACCAACGGCAGCGTCAACCCGATCCTGCAGCCGAAGCACTACATGAGCCAGTTCCACCCCGACATCGCGGGCAAGGAGAAGGTTCAGGCGATCATCAAGCAGGCGAAGGTCGCCGCCTGGGAGGACCACTACCACAACCAGCACAACCACTGGAAGAATCCCGACCTGCCGGTGCTCGGTCCGTGGATGGCCAGCTCGGCACCCAAGGGCAACAACGCCCGCGCCGAGCGGAATCCGTACTACTGGAAGGTCGATCCCGACGGCCGGCAGCTGCCCTACATCGACAAGGCCGTCTACACCATCCTCGACCAGGAGACGTTCGGTCTGCGCGCCGCCAACGGCGAGATCGACCTGGCGGCATGGGACCTCAGCTACCAGTCGGCGCCCCTGCTGATCAAGAACCAGCAGGACAAGGGATATCGCTTCCTGCGCTGGAAGCCGGACGGCCTGTTCCACGCCATCAACCTCAACCAGAGCCACCCCGATCCCGTGCTGCGCAAGCTGTTCCAGGACGTCAACTTCCGGGCCGGCGTCTCGCACGCGATCAACCGGGAGGAGATGCGCGACGCGCTGTTCGCCGGGCAGGGCAGCCTGCAGCATCCGTGTGCGCAGCCGGAGGACCCGTACTTCGAGAAGGGCATGGGGATGCGCTTCACGGAGTTCGACGAGGCCAAGGCCAACGACTACCTGGACCAGGCCGGGCTGACCAAGCGGGGCGGCGACGGCATGCGGCTGCGGCCGGACGGCAAGCCGATGAAGCTGGTGGCGCAGACGTTCACCGTGGGAGTGGGCGTGCCGACCATCACGATCCTGGAGTTCGTCAAGCGGTACTGGGCGAAGGTCGGCATCGACATCGCGCCCAAGCAGATCTCCTCGGAGCTGTGGTACGCCAGCATCGGCAACGGCAACTTCGACCTCAACTGCTATCCGCCTGCCGGATACCTCTGGGACATCGACTCGCTGTGGTACATCCCGACCAACGGGCTGACCTACTGGGCGCCGAAGTACGGCAACTGGTACGGCGACCCCAAGGGCAAGTACTCCATGGAGCCCACCGGCGACATCCGGCAGCTGCAGGTGCTGTACGACCAGCTGGTCAAGGAAGCCGACGACAACAAGCGGCTCGAGCTCGGCCGGCAGATCCTGCGCCTGCACGACAAGAACGTCTGGATCATCGGCACCGTGCAGTCGTCGTTCGCGCCCGTCGTCGTCTCCGGTGACATGGGCAACGTGCGCGAGCAGTCGGTGGCGAGCTACCGGACGCTCTACGAGGCCGCGCTCGATCTGTCGCAGCTGTACTTCAAGAACCCCGGCAAGCACACCTGACCGGGTGGGAGAGGGTCGATGGTCCGGTACCTGTTCAGACGCCTGCTCTACATGATCCCGACGGTGTTCCTGATCTCGCTGGTCTCGTTCGTCATCATCCAGCTGCCGCCGGGCGACTACCTGAGCACGGTCGTCTCCAACCTGTCACGGCAGGGCCAGACCGTCGACCCGGCCCAGCTGGTGGCGCTGAAGGAGCGCTACGCCCTGGACCAGCCGGTCATCGCGCAGTACTGGAAGTGGATCACGAACATCGTGTTCCACCTCGACTTCGGCCAGTCGTTCGAGTACAGCCGCTCGGTGTCGTCACTGCTGGCCGAGCGGCTGCCGTTGACGCTCGTCCTCGGCATCACCGCGCTGCTGTTCGGCTGGGTGGTGTCGCTTCCGGCCGGCATCTTCTCCGCGGTGCGGCGCTACTCCATCGGCGACTACGCGATGACCGCGATCGCCTTCCTGGGCATCGCGATCCCCGGATTCCTGCTCGCGCTGACCGTGGCGTACATCCAGTTCCGCTACTTCGGCAAGAGCGTCGGCGGCCTGTTCTCACCGGACTACGTGGACGCCGGCTGGAACCTCGGCAAGCTGCTGGACCTGCTCGACCATCTGTGGCTGCCGATCGTCGCGCTGTCGATCGGCGGTATCGGCGGGACGATCCGGATCCTGCGGGCCAACCTGCTGGACGAGCTGCGCAAGCCGTACGTCGTGACGGCGCGGGCGCGCGGGCTTTCAGAACGGGCGCTGATCGCGCGCTATCCGGTGCGGGTCGCGCTGAACCCGTTCATCGCGACGGTCGGCTGGGTGCTGCCGGCGCTGTTCGACGGCGAGGTCGTGGTCGCGACCGTGCTGGGCCTGCAGACGACCGGGCCGTTGCTGCTCGGTGCGTTGCAGAGCCAGGACATGTACCTCGCGGGCAGCATCATCTTCATCGCCTGCGTGCTCACGGTGTTCGGGACGCTGGTCTCCGACATCCTGCTGGCGCTGGTCGATCCCAGGGTGCGAGAGGGGTACGCGTAGATGGCGAAGGCAGCGACCCCGGAGGCGGCCGCGACGGACGAGGTGTTCTTCGCGCCGCAGTACAAGCTGGTCTGGTGGCGGTTCCGCAAGAACAAGCTCGCCGTGGTCGGCCTGCTGGTGATGGGGCTGATCTACCTGATGGCGGCGTTCTGCGAGTTCTGGGCGCCGGCCACGCAGGACCACTATCGCGCGACGTACTCCTACGCCCCGCCGCAGCGCATCCACGTCACGTGGGACGGCGGGCCACACCTGTTCGTCTACGACTACAAGTCGCGCGCCAACCCCGAGACGTTGCAGCGCGAGTTCGTCGTCGACAAGTCCCAGCGGGTCGCGCTGCGGTTCTTCGCCAAGGGCGAGGAGTACAAGCTGTGGGGACTGATTCCCTCCGACCGGCACTTCTTCGGGCCCGTCGAGGCCGGCGAGCCGTACTACCTCTTCGGTGCCGACGAGCAGGGCCGGGACGTGCTGTCGAGGATCGTCTACGGCTCCCGGATCTCGATGTCGGTCGGGCTGATCGGCGTGGTTCTCTCGCTGGCGCTGGGGATTCTGCTCGGGGGCATCTCGGGCTACTTCGGCGGGCTGACCGACACCGTGATCCAGCGGGCGATCGAGTTCATCATGTCGGTGCCGTCGCTACCGTTGTGGCTGGGGCTGGCGGCCGCGGTGCCGGCCGGCTGGGGGCCGTTGAAGACGTACTTCGCCGTCACGCTGATCCTGTCGCTGATCGGCTGGACCGGGCTGGCCCGGGTGATCCGCAGCCGGTTCCTGCAGATCAGGTCGGAGGACTACGTGCTCGCGGCCGAGCTCGACGGCGTACGCCGGATGCGTATCATCCTCCGGCACATGCTGCCGGCGTTCACCAGCCACATCATCGCGACGCTCACGTTGTCGATCCCCGGCATGATCCTGGGCGAGACGCTGCTGTCGTTCCTCGGGCTCGGGCTGCAGCCACCCGTCGTGAGCTGGGGCGTGCTGCTGCAGGAGGCGCAGAACATCCGGGTGCTGTCGCAGGCGCCGTGGATGCTCCTGTCGGGTGCGGCCGTGGTGATCGCGGTAATGGCGCTGAACTTCCTCGGTGACGGCTTGCGAGATGCGGCGGACCCCTATGAAAGCTGAGCACGAAGCGCCTCCGGCCACCACCCTGCTGGACGTACGCGGGCTGAAGACGCAGTTCAAGCTCGCCGAGGGCGTGGTGCGGGCGGTCGATGGCGTCGACCTGACCGTGCAGGCCGGCGAGACGCTTTGCGTGGTGGGGGAGTCCGGCTGCGGCAAGAGCGTGATGGCCCGCTCGATCCTGCAGCTGGTCGAACCACCCGGGCGGATCGTCGGCGGCTCGATGTCGTTCCGGCCCGACGCCGAAGGCGAGGCGGTCGACCTGGCCAAGCTCAACCCCAAGGGCGCCGAGATGCGGCGGATCCGCGGCAAGGAGATCGCGATGATCTTCCAGGAGCCGATGGTGTCGCTGTCGCCGGTGCACACGATCGGGCACCAGATCGCGGAGAACCTGCGTACGCACGAGAACCTCACCAAACGGGAGGCCCGCGTGCGGGCGATCGACGAGCTGGCGGCGGTGGGGATTCCCAGGCCGGCGGAACGATTCGACGCCTACACGTTCCAGCTGTCGGGTGGCATGCGGCAGCGGGCGATGATCGCCCTGGCGCTGGCCTGCCGGCCGAAGCTGCTGATCGCCGACGAGCCGACGACCGCGCTCGACGTGACCACGCAGGCGCAGATCCTCGAGCTGCTGCAGGGGTTGCAGGAGCAGCTCGGCATGGCGGTCATGTTCATCACCCACGACCTGGGTGTGGTGGCCGAGATCGCGGACCGGGTGACGGTGATGTATCTCGGGCTGGTCGCCGAGGACTGCCTGGTCGACGACCTGTTCCACGATCCGAGGCATCCGTACACGAAGGCGTTGCTGCGTTCGGTGCCGGTGATCGGCCCGCGGTCCACCCGCCGGCTGGAGACGATCCGGGGCGCTGTGCCGCATCCGCACAACCGGCCGAAGGGCTGTCCGTTCCACACCCGTTGCGACGACTTCGAACCGGAGCTGTGTGACGCCGCCGTGCCTGAACTCGTGAGCGCCTCCGGCCGGTCGGTGCGTTGCGTGAAGGAAGAGCTGGCATGACCGAAGACCTGCTGCGGGTGAAGCAGCTCTCGATGCGGTTCAAGGTGTCGCACGGCTTCCTCGGCATGGGCGGGCACATGACGGTGAACGCCGTCGAGGACGTCGACCTGACCGTACGGCAGGGCGAGACGCTCGGCCTGGTTGGGGAGTCGGGCTGCGGCAAGACGACGCTCGGGCGCTGCATCCTGCGTGCGTACAAGCCGACCGCGGGCGAACTGCTGTACCGCAAGGGCGACGGCTCGACCGTCGACCTGGCGCGGCTGGGACGGGAGGCGTTGCGTCCGTACCGGCGGGAGATCCGCACGATCTTCCAGGACCCGAACTCCTCGCTCAACCCGCGGATGACCGTCGGGCAGATCGTCGGTGAACCGTTGAAGGTGAACGGCCTGGCACAGGGGAGCGAGCTCACCGACCGGGTGGCCGAGGTGCTGCGGCTGGTGGGGCTGCGGGCGGAGTACATGCGGCGTTACCCGCATGCGTTCTCCGGCGGCGAGCGGCAGCGGATCGGGCTGGCGCGGGCGCTGATCACGCGGCCGCGGCTCGTGATCGCCGACGAGGCGGTCTCGGCGCTGGACGTGTCGGTGCGCAGCCAGATCCTCAACCTGCTGGAGGATCTGCAGGAGGAGTTCGACCTCACCTACATCTTCGTGTCGCACGACCTGTCGGTGATCCAGCACCTGTGCGACCGGGTGGCGGTGATGTACGTCGGGCGGATCGTCGAGCAGGCGCCGACCGCGGAGCTGTACGCGCGGCCGCGGCACCCGTACACCGAGACCCTGCTGCGGGCCGTTCCGTTCCCCGATCCCCGGCTGCGCGGGCAGCGCCGGCGGGTGCCGCTGCGGGGCGAGGTGCCCGATCCGGCGGATCCGCCGCACGGGTGTACGTTCCATCCGCGTTGCCCGTACGCCGAGGATCGTTGCTCGGCTTCGGAGCCGTCACTGCTGGAGGTTGGTGGGGGACTGTCGCGGTGCCACTTCGCCGATCGGCTGGAGCTCGGCGGTGTGGGAGGTGGGTAGCTACCTTTCGGGCCGATACGCTGCGGACATGGATGGGGTGAGGACGTGAGCGGGCAGAAGGAGAAGCCGGCGTCGCCGTCCACTGACCGTGCGCTGACCGTGCTGGAGACGCTCGTCGAGGCGGACGGGCCGTTGACGCTGACCAGCCTGGCGAAGGAGGCCGGCGTTCCGCTGGCGACGTGTGCGGCGATCGTGCAGACGCTGGAGTCGCGTGGCTATGCACAGCGGCAGGTCGTGGGGCGTTCGCACTTCTGGCGGCCGTCGCTGCGGTTGTACGGCCTGGCGTCCGGGCTGGTTCGGAAGCTGGACCTCGTACGCGTCACGCAGCCGCACCTGCGCTCGTTGTCCGAGGCGGTCGGGATGCCCGCGCACCTGGGTGTGCTCGACGGCGCCTCGATCGTCTACGTCGCCAAGGCAGCGACGCCCGGCTTCATCCAGTTCGACACGTTCGTCGGCAAGGTGGCCCCCTACAACCTCACCGCGTTGGGCAAGGCGATCGCCGCGCACCTGCCGGAGGCGTCGCTCGGGCCACTCCTCGACCGGATGGCGAAGGGGGCCGGGCCGCACGCGCAACGGCCGAGCAAGAAGGCGCTGCAGGAGGAGCTGGCCGCGATCCGTGCACAGGGCTTCGCGGTGGAGGACGAGGAGGAGCAGGCGGAAATCGCGTGCATCGCCGCGCCCGTCTTCGACGCGAGCTCGACGGCGGCCTACTCCGTGGGTATCACCGGGTTCGCGCGCGAGGTGATGCGTGAGAAGTACGACCTCGCGGTGGCCGCGGTGCTGCAGGCCGCGAAGTCGATCTCGGCCGAGCTCGGTGGCGCGTAACCGCACGCCGGCGCCGCCCAAGGTGCCGGTAGAGCTGACTCCTGGCGATGGCCGGCTGGTGAGCGATCAGACGTATTCCGGCATGGGGTTTCGGGAGCTCGAGCCGGCCTGCGAGGAACTGGTGCTGTCCGAGCTGGACGGGTGCCGCTTCTCGAAGGTGAGCCTGGCGGGGACGCGGCTGCACCGCGTGATCTTCTCCGACTGCGAGCTCGTCCAGTGCGATCTCGCCAACGTCGAGTCGCACGACTCGTCGTTCGTCCGCGTGCGCGTGACGACGAGCCGGCTGATGGGGATGAACGGCGTCAACACCCTCTGCCAGGACGTGACGTTCGAAGGCTGCCGGGCAACTCTGGCGGCGTTCCGGTTCTCGCGGTTCAAGCAGGTGGTCTTCCGCGACTGCGACCTGCGGGAGGCGAGCTTCCAGGAGTCGGACCTCACCGGCGTACGGTTCGAGGGCTGCGACCTGACCGGCGCGCAGTTCTCCGGCGCCCGGATGGCGGGGACACGCCTGAGCGACTGCGTGCTGGCGGGCGTGCGCGGAGTCGACAGCTTCCGCGGCGCGATCGTGGCCGGGAACGACCTGCTCGGGCTCACGTACAGCATGGCCGGCGCTCTGGGAATCACCATCGACAACGGCGAGGAGTGAGTGAGGCGTCAGCGGCCGATGACGACGAAGGCGCGCAGGGCAGCGGGCTTGTTGCCGGGGTCCTTGAAGCGGAACGCCGTGGTCTCCTGCGACTCGAGCTCGTCGGTACGGATGCCGTCCAGCTGCTCGAGGTCGTAGCAGATCAGCAGGTCCAGCCGCAGCGGCACACCGCCGCGATCGACGGGTGGGCCGTGGAAGAAGTCCGACACGAAGTCGCCCATGGTCGAGCCGCTGTCGGCGTGGGTCGACGACAGGCCCGTCGGGCCCACCGTGCAGGGGATCGCGTGCAGCTCGACGCCCTGTGGGCCGTAGTAGTCGTGCAGCACCGGTACGCGCGCCGGGTCGTAGCGGTCGGTGCCGAGCTCGGTGATGGCCGCGATCAGCCGGTCGACCGTCTGGCCGGGGTGGTCCTGCAGGCTGATCGCGCGGATGGCGTACCGGCCCGGGTCGAGCGCCTTGGCCACGAACGCGTCGAGCTTGTGGCCGATCGCGAGGTGGTCAGGCTCCGCGTCGACGGTGTATTCCGGCAGCGCGATCGTGTGGGTCGGTATCACTTCTCGACCTTGGTGTCGGGCAGCTCGATGCGCAGCGTGCACGGAGCCTGGCACGCGTGGTTGATCGCCGGCAGCGGGTGGTTGTCGACCGGCTTCGCGTTGCGGATCGTGAGCCATGCCAGCACTCCGCCCAGGCCGCACAGCACCGCCGAGATCAGCATCGCCATCGGAAAGCCCGCCGCCAGCGACCCTTCGGCGCCGTCGATCCCCGCGACGCCCGGGAGTACGGCGACCGCGAGCAGACCCGCCACCCGGGACACCGCGTTGTTGACGCCCGACGCCGCGCCCGCATGCTGTTCCGACACCGCCCCCAGTACGGCGGACGTCAGCGGCGCCACCGTCAACGCCAGCCCGAGCCCGAACACCACGACGGCCGGCAGCACCGTCGTGAGATAACTCGTCCCCGGCCGTACCATCGCCATCAGCGCGAGCCCGCCCCCGGCGAGCAACGGTCCGGCGGACATCGGCACCCGCGGCCCGATCCGCTGCGCCAGCGCGCCCATCCGCGACGACAACAGCAGCATGACGATCGTGATCGGCAGCGTCGACAGCCCGGCCTCCAGCGCGGAGTAACCCATCGTCTGCTGCAGCTGCAGCGTCAGCAGGAACAGCGCCGCACTCAGTGCGCCGTACATCGCGAACGTCGTGAGGTTCGCCCCGGTGAACTGCCCCGACCGGAACAGCTCCAGCGGCAGCAGTGGCTCCGCCACCCGGCGTTCGATCAACGGGAACGCCGCCAGCCCGATGACCCCGACCGGCAACGCGACGAGCGTCATCGCGTTCCAGCCCTGAGCGGGCACCTCGATCAGGGTGTACGTGACCCCGGTCAGCCCGGACGTCACGGCCAGCGCCCCCCACACGTCCAGCCTGCCGGTGGTGCTCGTCGCGCTCTCCGGTACGTGCTTGAGCACCACCCAGATCGCCATCAGCGCCAACGGCAGGTTGAGCAGGAACACCAGCCGCCACGAAACCGCGTCGACCAGCCAGCCGCCGAGGAACGGCCCGATCGCCGACGACACGCCGGAGAACCCGGCCCACGTACCGACCGCCTTGCCGCGGTCCTCCGGCCGGATGACGCCGTCGATCAGCGCGAGCGACCCGGGTACGAGCAGCGCGCCGCCCACGCCCTGCACCAGCCGGGCGACGATCAGCGTCCCGCCGGTCGGCGCGATGCCGCAGGCCAGCGATGCCACCGAGAACGCGATCAGCCCGATCAGGAAGATCTTCCGCCTGCCGTAGCGGTCGCCGAGCGCGCCGCCGAGCAGGAGCAACGCGCTGAGCGTCAGGAGGTAGCCGTCGAGGACCCACTGCTGGACCACCAGCCCTCCGCCCAGCTCGTCGCGGATCGCCGGCAGGGCGACGTTGACCACCGTGCCGTCGAGAAAGGCCATCCCGGAACCCAGAACGGTCGCGACGATCAGCCACCGGCCTGCCGTCGAGTCCAGCCGCAACGTGCTCATGCGACCCAGCTTCCCGCACATTTGGGCGGCATACATGGTGTTGACGCGGTCCGTGACGAAAGACCGGGTACACTTGCTCCGGCGGTGGCACGATGTCACCGCGATTGCGTGTCAGCAGCCTTGCTCGACGCGCGCGGTCGCCTCTCGAAGCGTTCCGATCCACCCAGGCCCTTGACGACGGCCTGCCACGGTCGAGCCCACCGCAGATGCCGCGGCCGACGACCGACCCGACATGTGACCGGAGCTCATCACTTAATGCCACAGGCACCCCGCCGTGCTCGCAGCGCGGCCAGCTCGTCCCGCCGTTCTTCCTCTAACTTCAGCCGTCGCGGCCGCCGCGGCGGACCCTCGGTCGCGGGGAGCGGACAACTCAGCCCCGCGAAGGAGCGCGACCGCGCCCTCGATGCCGCGCTCGACGCCGCGGCCGCCGAAACGCCCGAGAACCTCCCCGAGACGTTCGCCGAGGCGGGTGTCCCCGGCCGGCTCGTCGACGCTCTCAGCCGGCGCGGCATGACCGCCCCGTTCGCGATCCAGTCCCGTACCCTCCGCGACGCCCTGTCCGGCCGCGACATCCTCGGCCGGGCGCAGACGGGCTCCGGCAAGACGCTGGCGTTCGGCGTCCCGATGCTGGCCCGGCTGGGCGAGCAGGTCGGCACCCGCGCGGCCGGTTCGCCGGGCGGGCTGGTGCTCGTACCCACCCGTGAGCTCGCGCAGCAGGTCACCAACGTGCTGCGGCCGCTGGGCCGTGCGCTGCAGGTCGACGTGCTCGAGATCTACGGCGGCGCGTCCATGCGCAAGCAGGTGTTCGGCCTGCGCGACGGCGCCGACCTCGTGGTCGCCACGCCCGGACGCCTGATCGACCTCGTGGAGCAGGGCGAGTGCGACCTCAGCCAGGTCGAGATCACCGTCCTCGACGAGGCCGACTTCATGGCCGACCTCGGCTTCATGCCGGCCGTCACCAAGCTGCTCGACATGACGCGTTCGGGCAGCCAGCGCATGCTGTTCTCCGCGACGCTCGACCGCGGTGTGGGCGAGCTCGTCGAGCGTTACCTCGACAACCCCGCCTTCCAGGCGGTGGCTTCGGCCGCGGCGCCCGTCGAGTCGGTCGACCACCGGGTGTTCGTGCTGTCGCCCGACACCAAGGTTCCGGTCGCCGCCGAGATCGCCGGGCGGCCCGGCCGCACGCTGTTCTTCGTTCGTACGAAGCACGGTGCCGACCGGCTGGCCAAGCAGTTGCGCCGCGAAGGCGTGGAGGCAGCCGCGATCCACGGCGACCTCAAGCAGGGCGCCCGGCGGCGTGCGCTGTCGAGCTTCGCCGGCGGCGAGCCGCGCGTGCTGATCGCGACCGACGTCGCAGCGCGTGGCATCCACGTCGACGACGTCGACCTCGTGGTCCACTTCGACCCGGCCGGCGACCACAAGGACTACCTCCACCGCTCCGGCCGCACCGCCCGCGCGGGCGCGACCGGCACGGTCGTGTCGCTGGTCTTCCCCGACCAGCGGCGTGAGGTGAACCGGCTGCACGAGAGCGCGAAGGTCAGCGCCAACACAGTCGACGTCGAGCCCGGCCACGACGCCGTGCGCGAGGTGGCAACCTCCGGCACGCCGATCGTGATCCGGCGGCAGGACTTCGACCGCCCCCGCCGCCCGCGGCGCGAGGGTGGCGGCGGTGGCTACCGCTCCGACCGCCCGCGTGGTGAGCGCACGGACCGCCCCCGTGGCGACCGTTCCGACCGCTTCCACAGCGACCGTTCGGGATCGGACCGGCCGCGCGGTGAGCGGTCCGACCGGCCGCGTACTGAGCGCTCGGATCGCCCGCGTGGCGAGCACTCCGACCGTCCGCGCGCTGACCGTTCGGACCGCCCCCGCGGAGAACGACCGGACCGTCCGCGCACCGAGCGCTCGGACCGGCCGCGCACGGACCGTTCCGACCGCCAGCCGCGTGGTGACCGTCAGCCGCGCACCGAGCGGCAGCCGGGCAAGCCGGAGCGCCAGCCGCGTCCGGACAGCTCCCGCGCCAAGAAGCCTCGCCACCGCCAGGCCAGCCGGGTGAGTTAGGCAAGCAACTCACGACGGCGGTCGCCGCGGGCCAGTTCGGCCCGGGGCGGCCGCCGTTGCCATTGGGGCGAGTCCACGTGCCGGTCTCGCTGCGATCACCGAGCTGGGCACCGGCCGCTACAACTCAACGCGGGCCGTCATCGGTTGCCCGGAAATCCTTACGTCGCCGCTGACGCCGCGCTCAGGGGGTGACCTTGGCGGCCGTGATGCGCACCGTCGCCCACTGTGGGTTCGGACCGGCGAAGCCGGGATACGGTCCGCCGGTGTATTTGTGCGACAGCTCGTCGATCAGCGCGCCATCCGGGTCGGCCTCGATGGTCGCCGTGCCCTGGACCTGTGCGCTCACGTAGGGATCGGCGCGATCGAACACCACCACGGTGGCGCGTGGATCTCGCTTCAGGTTGGCGATCTTGCGCCGGCTCATGGGGAGCGCGAACAGAAGGTCGTCCTCGTCGCGCTTCACCCACACCACGGTCGAGTGCGGCCTGCCATCAGGCTCGATCGTCGACAGCACGGCGAAATTCGCACTGTCGAACAATGTGCGGGTGGTGTCGTTGAGCGTTGCCATCTGCGCGTCCTCCTCGACTCGCGAAACCGACGACGGCCACGCTACGCCCTGCCACCGACAGTCCCTGCCGAGCGCTCAGGCCGCGGCAGCGAGCTCGGCGCGGTCGCGGGTGCTGAGGGCGACCGCCGTCGCGGCTGCGATGGTGAGGGCGGCGCCGAGCATGTGGATGCCGACCAGGATGACCGGGAGGTCGGTGACGTACTGCACGATGCCGACCAGGCCCTGGCCCAGCTCGGCCGCCAGCAGCCACACCACCGCCCGCTGGGCTCGCCGCGGTGCCCGCACCGCCCGGAAGCCGAACAGCAGGCCGATCGTGAGGCCGATCAGGACACACACCACATCCGCGTGGAGCTGGCTGATGGCCTGGGTGTCGAAGCCCGTACGGATGGCCTGCGCGTCGCCCGCGTGGGGGCCGCTGCCGGTGACCAGCGCGCCGACGTAGAGCACCACGAACGTCCAGCCGAACGTGAGCCACGCGAGCACCCGTAGCGGCTGCGGCACGCTCGCCGAGACCGCCCCGCCCGGCTCACTGGCGCGGCGGACGAGCAGGGTCGACCCCACGACCAGGACCATCGACAGCATGAGGTGTGGCGCGACCCAGACCGGGTTGAGGTCGGTCAGGACGGTGATCCCGCCCACCACGGCCTGCAGCGGGATGCCGAACGCGAGCAGCGTCGCCAGCAGCCGGACGCCGGGCCGGCGCGGCTGGTCGCGCATCGCCGCGATCCAGGTGAGGATCGCCACGACGACGAGGACACCGGTGAGGGTGCGGTTCCCGAACTCGATCACGCCGTGGACGCCCATCGCACCGTGCGGCGTCCACGACTCGTCGGTGCACCGGGGCCAGGTCGGGCAGCCCAGGCCGGAGCCCGTCAGCCGGACCGCGCCGCCGGTCACGACGATGCCGATGTTCGCGACCAGCGAGGCGATCGCCAGGGCCCGAAGGGGGATCGTTTCAGGGTGAGGTAGCCGCACGGTAACAAGCCTAGACGGGGTACGACAACGCGTCGTAGGTCAGTCGGCCGCGACGTCGGCCGCAGTGCCACCGGTGAGCCGGACGAGCTCGTCGAACGTGGTGGGGAACACCGTGTGAGCCTCGCCGCCGGCCGCCCAGATCGTGTCGTACTTCTGCAGCCAGGTGTCGACGAACGTACGCAGCCGGGTTGGATGCCCCACCGGCGCGACTCCGCCGACCCGCTGCCCGGCCGCCGCGAACACGAAGTCGGGATCGGCGCGCTTCAGCTTCTGCAGGCCGAACGTCCGCGCCACCAGCTTGGTGTCGACCTTGTGCGCGCCGCTGGCGAGGATGAGCACCGGCTCGTCGCCGGCGGCGAAGATCAGAGAGTTCGCGATCGCGCCGACCTCGCACCCGAGCTCGGCGGCCGCGGTGGCGGCGGTCGGCACATCCACCTGCAGATGGACGACCTCGCCGGTAGCGCCACCCTCGCGCAGGGCGGCCACGACTTTCTCGACAGCGGAATCGGTCATGGTCGAAGACGATAACTTGGCAGGATGTTCAGGAAGAAGCTGGAGTCCCTGCTGGGTGACTCGTTCGAGCTCCGCCGGCAGCGACGCGCGGGCACCTGGACGCACCAGCAGGTAGCCGCCCGCGACGAAGGCTCTCCGCTTCTGGTCGATGTGGTCGGCGACCTCGACAGTCAGCCGCGGAAGCTGGTGTTCATGCTCCCCGGCGGCGGCCTGAACTTCGCCGCGAACTACTTCACACCGGCCTACCGCAACCTCGCCCACTTCCTTCGTAAGCAGGGACTCTGCGCGGTTGGCATCGGGCCCCGCCCGGGCGGGCTGGCCAGGCTCAAGCAGGATGCGCACAAGATCATCTCGTTGTTCAGCGAGCGTCTGGACATCTCCTACGACCTCGTGGGCCACTCCGCGGGCGGCGCGCTCGCTCTCGACTACGCCGCCACCTACGACGACGGCCTGGAACGGCTCATGGTCATCGACACCACCGGTGCCTTCACCGAGCCGGACCTGCGCCGGCGCGCGGCCGAGTCGCTGGCCGGCGCACAGGCCTTACTCGACCAGGGCCGGACGACGATTCCGATCGGCCTCGGCGGGCTGATCGAGAAGGCCGTCCAGGATCCGTGGGGCGCCTCCGCGGTGCCCTGGCCACCGGACCGTACGAAGGCCTTCACCAACCAGGGCGCTGCCCTTTTCGCGCTGATCAACACCGGCAGCCTGCCCGGCCTGACGAACTGGATCTACCACGGCGGTCTGATCGCGGGCCGCTACACGTTCGGCGAGAACCCGGCGGACGACACGTTCGAGATCGCCCACTCGCCGCTGCACGTACTCCACGAACAGGCCCGCAAGCTCGACACCGAAGCCGCCTCGACCGAGCTGATCCGCGACCTGCTGGCGATCTGGTCCGGCGAGGAGAGCGTCTACCAGATCGATTGGTCGAACATCCGCGCCGACGTCTCTTGGGTGAACGCGGAGCTCGGCCGCGGCGACCATCGGCAGGGCGCCGAGTTGATCCGCCAGGCAGGCAACGAGAACGTCCAGTTCACCGTCGTCGACGACTACGGCCACGGCGACCCGGTCTGGAGCACAACGGCAGCCGAGGACTACTGGGAGCTGCTCAGTCCCAGCGGAACGTCTTCGCCGTAAGCAACCCCGCGACCAGAGCCCACAGCGCCAGCACGCCGAGAGGCATCCACGCCAGCCCATCACCCGCCAGGAAGACCGATCGCATGCCTTCGGCCAGGGCGCCCGACGGCAGCCAGGACGTCAAGCCGGCAAGGAGACCGGGGTACTCCGACGCGGGCAGCACGGTCGCGCCGGCGATGAGCAGCACGAGGTAGACGAGGTTGGCCGCGGCCAGCGTCGCCTCCGCACGCAGCACACCCGCCATCAGCAACGCGAGCGAGGCGAAGGCCGCCGTGCCCACGATCACCAGCAGCACGAACGCCAGAACCCGCCCCGGGCTGAGCTCCGGCCGCCACCCCAGCAGCAGCCCGGTCACGCCGATCACCACGATCTGCAACAACTCCACGAACGACACGGCCAGCGCCTTGCCGGCCAGCAGCCCGTGCCGGGGGAGCGGTGAGGCTCCGAACCGCTTCAGTACGCCGTACCGTCGCTCGAAGCCCGTCGCGATCGCGAGGCTGGTGAACGCGGTCGACATCACCGCCAGCGCCAGGACGCCCGGCACCAGCACGTCGATCCGCCGCCCGGGGCCCAGCGCGATCGGCGCGTACGCCCCTGCGAACAGCACGAGCAGCGGGATCACGGCCGCCAGCAGCAGTTGCTCGCCGTTACGCAGCAGTAGCCGGGTCTCCATCCGCCCCTGCGCGAGCACCATCCGCCCGAGCGGTGCCGCGCCCGGCCGCGGGGCGAACACGCCCGGCGCGCTCACGAGCGCAGCTCCCGGCCGGTCAGCTCGAGGAAGACGTCCTCCAGCGTGTGCCGCTCGACCGCGAGCCCGTCCGGCATCACGCCGTACGAAGCGCACCAGGCGGTGACCGTCGCCAGCAGCTGGGGGTCGATGGTGCCGATCACGAGGTAGTTGCCCGGCGACGACTCGCGTACCCGGCAACCCTCCGGCAAGGCCACGGCCAGCGACCGGACGTCGAGCCCGGCCGGGCCCTTGAACCGCAAGGTGTTCTCCGCGCCGCGCTCGGTCAGCTCGGCCGGCGAGCCCGCCGCGATCACAGAGCCGCGGTCGACCACATAGACGTGATCGGAGAGCTGTTCGGCCTCTTCCATGTAGTGCGTCGTCAGCACCACGGTGACACCGTCGCGGCGCAGGTCGCGCACCAGCGACCAGGTGGCGTGCCGCGCCTGCGGATCGAGCCCCGCGGTCGGCTCGTCGAGGAACACGAGCTCGGGGCGCCCGACGATCGCGCAGGCCAGGCCGAGCCGCTGCTTTTCGCCGCCGGACAGCCGGCGGTACGGCGTGCGCCCGCACTGGCCGAGCCCGAGCCGCTCGACCAGCATGCCGACGTCGAGCGGGGAGGAGTACATCCGCGCGAAGTGCCGCAACAGCTCCTCCGCGCGTACGCCGGACCAGGCTCCGCCCTCCTGCGGCATCACACCCACCCGCGCGGAAAGCCGCCGGTGGTCGGCGAGGGGCTTCAGCCCGAGTACGGAGATTCGGCCGTGCCGCGGCTTGAGGTAGCCCTCGCAGGCGGAGATCGTCGTGGTCTTGCCGGCACCGTTGGGGCCGAGGATGGCGGTGACGGTGGCGCGTTCGACGGCGAGACTGAGCTTGTCGACCGCGGTCACGGCATTGCGACCGTGGCCGTATGTCACGACCAGCTCGTCGACCTCAACCGCCAAGTCACCCACGTTTGGCGAGTGTAGAACCGTCAGCCGGAAACGGCGGTAACGGCCTGCTCACAGGCCTCGTACGCGGCGCGCAGGGCCTGCACGGGCTCGCCGCGCGGAACGAACTCGTGGCCTACGAATCCGTCGTATCCCGTGCCCGCGATCGCCCGGAAGATCGGCGGGTAGTTCATCTCCTGGGAGTCGTCCAGGTCGTGCCGCCCGGGGTTGCCCGCCGTGTGGTAGTGCCCGAAAGATCTGTGATGATCCTGGATCGTGCGGATCAGATCGCCCTCCATGATCTGCATGTGGTAGATGTCATAGAGAAGCTTCACGCGCGGTGACCCGACCTGCTCCACGACCCGCAGGCCCCACCAGCTGCGGTCGCAGTGGTAGTCGGGGTGGTCGACCTTGCTGTTCAGCAGCTCCAGCACCAGCGTGACGCCGGCCTCCTCGGCGGCCGGCGCGACCCGGCGCAATCCCTCGGCCGTGGCCTCGATGCCGGCCTCGTCGGACAGGCCCTCGCGGCTGCCACTGAAGCAGATCAGGTTCGCGATGCCCCAGGTCTGGGCGAGCTCGAGGTTGGTGAGGATCTCCCGCTCGATCCGGTCGTGGTTCTCCCGGCGGTTCAGCCCCGACTCGATCGACGCGTGCCCGCCGTACGACGCGAGCCGCAGCCCGTGATCCTTGACCAGCTGCCAGTGGTCCGGCCCGACCAGCTCGGTGGCGGCATAGCCGATCCGCGCCGCGCCGGCGACCAGCTCCTCCGGCTCGATCCCGTTACGTGCGAACGACCACCACGCGAACGACTGCTTCAAAGCGCCCATGTCACAAGGAGTAGCACGGCGTGGCGGCCAGCGGTGCGCGGCTGGCCGCACCCGGTCGGCCAGCCGCGTACCCACTCTCTCCCGAAGCGTCAGAACAGCGTCAGACCTTCGGCACCTTGAGCTTGCGCCAGCTGGCCGGGCCGGGGAATCCGTCGGCGTCGGCGCCGTTGAAGCCGAGCTTGCGCTGGAACAAGGCGTACGACTTGCGGTCCGCCTCGCCCCACTGCGGCCCGGGACCCACTTCGAACGCCGAGCACTTCTCCGCCACCAGCCGCCTGCCCATCCGGGTGATCAGCGCCGATCGCGGCTTGCTCTTGAAGAACGCCTCGCCGGGGAACGGAGCGAAGTCGCCGCTCGCCGCGGATCCGGCGTAGTCCGGTCGCCCGAAGCCCGCGACCGTCTTGTTCTTCTTCTTGGTCTTCCAGTTCCGCGCGACCCGCGCGACGCGGTTGTCGTAGTTGCCCTCGACCGTCCAGAACTTGCCATCCTCGCCGACCTGGGCGACGAAGCCCACGTGCTGCACGCCGTGCGGCCCGCCTGCGATGTAGAACAGGTCGCCGACCTTGGGGTCTGCCGTCGCCTCGTGCCAGCGGCCACGCGCCTTCCACTCCTTGACCTGGACCGAGCAGCGCGCGGACCACGGGACGAGCGAGCGGTCGCCGGCGTTGTGGGCGACCCACATCGTGAAGATCGCGCACCACGCGGTCTTCACGCCGTAGAAGTCGTGGAACTTCTTCGGGCCCAGGCCCACCTGTTTCTTGGCCAGCTTCAGCAGGTTGGACGCGTGTACGTGCGACACCGACTTCGGTCCGCCCAGCAGGCCGAGCTTGCTGACGGGATCCGGATCGGCGTCGGCCAGCGAGTCGTCCTCGTCGATGACGAGCACGTCGAGCTCAGCCAGTTCTTCCTTGGTGGCGATGTCTTCCTGGTTCGCGAGCATGTCTGCCATGGCCCGCCCCCTTTTTTCGTGAATCGGACTCACGACGATCCGCGTCACGGACCGGGGCGGCAAGGGCCGTCCGGACAGGAATTCGGGCAAGGTTGCCTTGTCAGGCTCTCAGAGCTCGATCGGATGGTCCGGTGGCGACGTCAGGACGTCCGCCAGCAGGTCGGGCAGTCCCTCCGGCAGGAACGACTGTCGTACGCTCGCCGCCTCCATTTCCTCCTGCGCCCACCAACGGTGCTCGCGGACGACGGAGCGCTGGTCGACCGCGGCGCGCGTGCGGCCGAGGAAGTAGCGCTCGAGCACCCGGACCGTCTGGCCGGACCAGAGCACCTCGCGATCCAGCGTCCAGACGCACGGGCCGATGTCGAGATCCCCGATGCCGGTCTCCTCGAACACCGAACGCAGCGCGGCTTCATCCCAGCTCTCGCCCCACTCGACGTCGCCGCCGACGAGGATCCAGAACTCGGACGAAACAGGCGAGCCGGGCAGGACGATCGCGTCGTCCCGCACCTTGATCATGAGGACCCGGTCGTGCTCGTCGAGCAGGATCACCCGAGAGCTCGTACGGCGGGGAATGTCGGACACCGGAGGAGTCTAGGGGTGTCCTGTAAGTGTCGCCGGGCTGCGGCGGCCCTGGCCCCACGCTGGCTGCGTTGTCGTCGATCGCCGGAGGCCCTTCCTGGCTCCTCCTCCGGCTGTGCCCACCCCCACGAACGGCGCCATGCGCCGCGCGCTTGACCGGCGACCCTTGGAACAGATCGTCTAGGCCGATCTGTCGCCCGTTTGGGTGGGTTAGGTATGCCTGGCTGGTCTGCCCCAGCTATTAAAGGCACAATGGTGTTGTGAAAAACCTGCGCGAGCCCGCCGAGGGCCAGGACACCGCCATGGTGCCTGGTGAGGGCGATGCGGCGCAGGTTGCTCAGGAGGGCCACCAGCGCACGCGCGAACGGGTCGCCCGCCTGATCATGGAGCACGGACCGCAGACCGCCGCCGCTTTGGCGGAGGCGCTCGGTGTGACTCCCGCCGCAATTCGCCGCCATCTCGACGCGATGCTGGCCGACGGCGTGGTCGAGGCTCGTCAGCAGCGTATTCGCGGCCCGCGCGGGCGCGGCCGTCCGGCGAAGGTGTTCGTTCTCACAGACACCGGCCGCGATGCCTTCTACCAGGCCTACGACGCGCTCGCGTTGAGCGCTCTGCGCTACATCAAGGAAACGGCCGGTGAGCAAGCGGTCACCGAGTTCGCTCGCCGCATGGTTGCCCGGCTCGAGGATCGTTACCGCAGCATCGCGGAGACGTATCCGGACGGACCGGGAACAACCGCGCTGGCCGAGGCGCTGACCGAAGATGGGTACGCTGCCTCGGTCCAGCCCGCCCGGCTCGGTGAGCAGCTGTGCCAGCACCACTGCCCGGTGGCGCACGTCGCCGAGCAGTTCCCCGAGCTGTGCGAGGCGGAGACCGAGGTGTTCTCCCGTCTGCTCGGGCGCCATGTCCAACGACTTGCGACCATCGCGCACGGCGACGGCGTGTGCACCACGCACGTACCCCGTGCGGACGTCGCCGACGTCGCCAAGGTCGGGCAAGAACCAGCAGATAACCAATCCACCGGAACACGGGTCCGGACCGGAGGGACTACTTCATGACCAGCACCGCGCATCCGGAGCTCGAAGGCCTCGGCCGCTACCAGTGGGGATGGGCCGATTCCGACGCAGCCGGAGCGACCGCACAGCGCGGCCTCAACGAGGACGTCGTCCGCAACATCTCGGCGCTCAAGAACGAGCCCGAGTGGGTGCTCGACATGCGGCTACGCGGTCTGAAGCTGTTCGGCCGGAAGCCGCTGCCGACCTGGGGTGCCGACCTGTCGACGATCGACTTCGACAACATCAAGTACTTCGTGCGCTCCACCGAGAAGCAGGCCACCACCTGGGACGACCTGCCCGAGGACATCAAGAGCACCTACGACAAGCTCGGCATCCCCGAGGCGGAGAAGCAGCGCCTGGTCGCCGGTGTCGCTGCGCAGTACGAGTCCGAGGTCGTCTACCACAAGATTCGTGAGGATCTCGAGGAGCAGGGTGTCATCTTCCTCGACACCGACACCGGGCTGAAGGAACACCCCGAGCTGTTCAAGGAGTACTTCGGCACGGTCATCCCGCCGGGCGACAACAAGTTCGCCGCGCTCAACACCGCGGTGTGGAGCGGTGGCTCGTTCATCTACGTGCCGCCGGGCGTGCACGTCGAGATCCCGCTGCAGGCCTACTTCCGGATCAACACCGAGAACATGGGCCAGTTCGAGCGGACGCTGATCATCGTCGACGAGGGTGCCTACGTGCACTACGTCGAGGGCTGCACGGCGCCGATCTACTCCACCGACTCGCTGCACTCCGCTGTGGTCGAGATCATCGTGAAGAAGAACGCGCGCTGCCGCTACACCACGATCCAGAACTGGTCCAACAACGTCTACAACCTCGTGACCAAGCGGGCGACCGCCGCCGAGGGCGCGACGATGGAGTGGGTCGACGGCAACATCGGGTCGAAGATCACGATGAAGTACCCCGCGATCTACCTCATGGGCGAGCACGCCAAGGGCGAGACGCTCTCGATCGCGTTCGCGGGTGAGGACCAGCACCAGGACGCCGGCGCCAAGATGGTGCACTGCGCGCCCAACACGTCCTCGACGATCATCTCCAAGTCGGTGGCGCGTGGCGGTGGCCGCACCTCCTACCGCGGCTTGGCCGAGGTGCGTGAGGGTGCCGCGGGCTCGAAGCTCAACGTCAAGTGCGACGCGCTGCTGATCGACACGATCAGCCGCTCCGACACCTATCCCTACGTCGACGTCCGCGAGGACGACGTGCAGATGGCCCACGAGGCGACCGTCTCCAAGGTCAGCGAGGACCAGCTGTTCTACCTCATGAGCCGCGGGCTCAACGAGGACGAGGCGATGGCGCTGATCGTGCGTGGGTTCGTCGAGCCGATCGCGCGCGAGCTGCCGATGGAGTACGCCCTGGAGCTCAACCGGCTGATCGAGCTGCAGATGGAAGGCGCAGTCGGCTAGCGGCA
Organism: Flindersiella endophytica; assembly: GCF_054779015.1. NCBI lineage: Bacteria > Bacillati > Actinomycetota > Actinomycetes > Propionibacteriales > Nocardioidaceae > Flindersiella > Flindersiella endophytica. The sequence goes on along the minus strand of NZ_BAAGYY010000020.1, from coordinate 123,121 downwards.
TACCCCAAGACCTGTCCCGTTCGTACGAAGAAGAAAGAGCGACTTGCTGTCATGCCCGAGATCAAGCCTCACTCCCATGGAGCGGGTGCGGAGAAGCCGGCTTCACACCTGCACCCGAGTGGCTCGGCTGCGGTCGAAGACCACCCGGTGCCGACCGGCCGTGAGGAGATCTGGCGCTTCACGCCACTGAAGCGGCTGCGCGGCCTGCACCAGGACGCCCCGCTCGGCAGCGGTGACCAGCACACGGTGGAGTCCGCCGCCGATCCGGCCGTGAAGGCCGAGACCGTCGCCGCTGACTCCGCCGGGGTCAAGGGCGCCTCCGGCTACCTGCCGATGGACCGCGTGAGCGCCCGCGCGTGGGAGGCCTCGCAGCGGGTGTTCCGGATCACCGTTCCGAAGGACACGGTGGCCGAGACCGCGAGCGTGTTCACCCACCGCGGCAACGGCATCGACGAGGCGGCCGCCGGCCACGTGCTGGTCGAGGCCGAGCCGTTCAGCCAGGCGACGATCGTCCTGCAGCACGAGGGCTCGGCGGTGCTCGCCGACAACGTCGAGATCGTCGTCGGTGACGGCGCGCATCTCACGTTCGTCTCGGTGCAGGACTGGGCCGACGACTCGGTGCACCACAGCGCGCACCACGCCAAGGTCGGCCGCGACGCGACGCTGCGGCACATCGTGGTGTCGTTCGGCGGCGACCTGGTGCGGATGACGGTCTCGACCGAGTACGCCGGTCCCGGCGGCGAGGTCGAGTCGCTCGGTCTCTACTTCGCCGACCAGGGTCAGCACCTCGAGCACCGGCTGTTCGTCGACCACAACCAGCCGCAGACCCGCAGCAACGTCGACTACAAGGGCGCGCTGCAGGGCAAGGGCGCCAACACCGTGTGGATCGGCGACGTGCTGATCCGCAAGGTGGCCGAGGGCATCACGACGTACGAGCACAACCGCAACCTCATGTTGACCGACGACTGCCGGGCGATCTCCGTGCCCAACCTCGAGATCGAGACCGGCGAGATCGAGGGCGCGGGTCACGCCAGCGCGACCGGCCGGTTCGACGAGGAGCAGCTGTTCTACCTGCAGTCGCGCGGCGTTCCGGCCGACGAGGCCCGCCGGCTGGTCGTCTACGGCTACTTCGCCGACATCCTGCGGCGGATCGGCGTTCCGGAGCTCGAGGAGCGCCTGATGCAGGCGGTCGAACGTGAGCTCGAGCGCGGCTCCAGCCTGGCCCCGGCCTCCATTGGAGGAGGCGGCGCGTGACGTTCGTCAAGGCCTGCCCGCTCGCGGAGGTCGCCGAGGGCAGTGCCGTCGGCGTCGAGGTCGACGGCGTGCCGGTCGCGATCGTGCACAGCGACGGCGGCGAGGTGCACGCGATCCACAACGTGTGCTCGCACGCCGAGGTCGCGCTGTCCGAAGGCGACGTCGAGGACGGTGAGATCGAGTGCTGGCTGCACGGCTCGCGCTTCGACCTGCGCAGCGGGCAGCCCACCGGCCTGCCGGCCACCGAGCCCGTACCCATCTACCCCGTCAAGGTCGACGGCGACGACGTGCTGGTCGACATCGAGAACCCTTTGAACTACAAGGAGAACTAACCCCGTGAGCACGCTTGAGATTCGCGACCTGCACGTCTCGGTCGAGACCGAGGCCGGTCCGAAGGAGATCCTGCGCGGGGTCGACCTGACCGTGAAGTCGGGGGAGACCCACGCGATCATGGGCCCGAACGGCTCGGGCAAGTCGACGCTGGCGTACTCCATCGCCGGCCACCCGAAGTACCAGATCACCAGCGGCTCGGTGACGCTCGACGGCGAGGACATCCTCGCGATGACCGTCGACGAGCGGGCGCGGGCGGGGCTCTTCCTCGCCATGCAGTACCCCGTCGAGGTCGCCGGCGTCTCGGTCGCCAACTTCCTGCGTACGGCCAAGACCGCGATCGACGGCCAGCCGCCCGCCCTGCGTACCTGGGTGAAGGACGTCAACGGCGCACTCGACCGGCTCGGCATGGACGGCGACTTCGCGCAGCGCAGCGTCAACGAGGGCTTCTCCGGCGGTGAGAAGAAGCGCCACGAGATCGTGCAGCTGGAGCTGCTCGACCCGACGTTCGCGGTGCTCGACGAGACCGACTCCGGCCTCGACATCGACGCGCTGAAGGTCGTCTCCGACGGCGTCAACCGCTTCCACAACAAGGGCGACAAGGGCGTGCTGCTGATCACGCACTACACCCGGATCCTTCGTTACATCAAGCCCGACTTCGTGCACGTCTTCGTCGACGGCCGGATCGCCGAGGAAGGCGGACCGGAGCTGGCCGACAAGCTCGAGGCCGAGGGCTACGCCAACTACCTCAAGGCCGCTGCGAAGTAATCGATAGGCAGGCGCGAAACCGATGACCGTGTCAGGGCTGGACCCGCAGGAGCTGGACCGGATCCGCAAGGACTTCCCGGTTCTCGAACGTGTGCTGCCGAACGGCCAGCCCCTGGTCTATCTCGACAGCGCCAACACCTCGCAGAAGCCGCGCCACGTGATCGAGACGCTCGACGAGCACTACGAGCGCCACAACGCCAACGTGGCCAGGGCGATGCACACGCTCGGCCAGGAGTCGACAGAGGCGTTCGAAGCCGCGCGCACCAAGATCGCGGAGTTCGTCAAGGCACCGAGCGTCGACGAGGTGATCTTCACCAAGAACGCCTCGGAGGCGCTCAACCTCGTCGCCAACACGCTGGCCTGGGCGGACGCTCCGTACGGCGTGAAGGCCGGCGACGAGATCGTCATCACCGAGATGGAGCACCACTCCAACATCGTGCCGTGGCAGCTGCTCAGCCAGCGGACGGGCGCGACGCTGAAGTGGTTCGGCTTCACCGAGGAAGGCCGCCTCGACCTGTCGAACGTCGACGAGCTGATCAACGAGCGCACCAAGGTGGTCTCGCTGGTCTACGTCTCCAACATGCTCGGCACGGTCAACCCCGTACGCGAGATCGCGCAGCGGGCGCACGAGGTGGGCGCGCTGGTGGTCGTCGACGCGTCGCAGGCGGTGCCGCAGCTGCCGGTCGACTTCTCGACGCTGGGCGCGGACTTCGTGGCGTTCACCGGGCACAAGATGTGCGGGCCGACCGGCATCGGGGTGCTGTGGGGACGGCGCGAGCTCCTCGTGCAGCTGCCGCCGTTCCTCGGTGGTGGCGAGATGATCGAGGTCGTCCGGATGGAGCGCTCGACCTACGCTCCGCCGCCCTACAAGTTCGAGGCGGGCACGCCACCGATCGCACAGGCGATCGGGCTGGGTGCCGCGGTCGACTACCTCTCGGCGATCGGCATGGACAACGTGGCCGCGCACGAGCAGGCGATCCTGGCCTACGCGCTCGACGGGCTGAAGTCGGTCAGCGGCCTGACGGTCCTCGGACCGCAGGAGGCCGTGGATCGTGGCGGCGCGATCAGCTTCGAGATCGACGGCGTGCATCCACACGACGTCGCGCAGGTGCTCGACGAGCTCGGTGTCGCGGTGCGTGCGGGGCACCACTGCGCGTGGCCCGCGCATCGCCGGCTGGGCGTGCAGGCCTCGACCAGAGCCTCGTTCTACCTCTACACCACCACCGCGGAAATTGACGCGCTGGTCGACGGCGTTGAGCAAGTGAAGAAGTTCTTCAAGGTGTCTAGCTAGGGACGTAACTGACGATGCAGGTCGAGGCGCTGTACCAGGAGATCATCCTGGACCACTACCGCAGCCCCCACGGCAAGGGACTGCGGGAGCCGTACGACGCCGAGGTTTACCACATCAACCCCACCTGCGGCGACGAGGTGACGCTGCGGGTGCAGGTCGTCGACGGAGTGGTTCAGGACGTGTCGTACGACAGCCAGGGTTGCTCGATCAGCCAGGCGTCGGCATCGGTGCTCTACGACCTGGTGCGCGGCAAGAGCGTCGACGACGCGATGAAGCTGCACGAGGAGTTCCTCGGGCTGATGCAGTCCAAGGGGCAGCTCGAGCCCGACGAGGAGGTGCTGGAGGACGCCGTGGCGTTCGCCGGCGTCTCCAAGTACCCAGCGCGGATCAAGTGCGCGCTACTGTCGTGGATGGCCTGGAAGGACGCGACGGCCCAGGCGCTGGACGGCAGTGGTGACTCGAATGGCTCGAATGGAGAGGGTCGATGACCGAGGCGACGAAGGTTTCCGAAGACGATCTCCTCGAGGCGATGAAGGATGTCGTCGACCCCGAGCTCGGCATCAACGTCGTCGACCTCGGACTGGTCTACGGCGTGCAGCTCGGTGACGACGGCACGGCGACGCTCGACATGACGCTGACGTCGGCGGCGTGCCCGCTCACCGACGTGATCGAGGACCAGACGCAGATCGCACTCGACGGGCTGGTCGACGCGTTCCACATCAACTGGGTGTGGATGCCGCCGTGGGGTCCCGACAAGATCACCGACGATGGGCGCGAGCAGCTGCGGGCGCTCGGCTTCAACGTCTAGCTCGCACGCTCCGTGATCTCGGCTGAGCGGTTCGCCGCCTTCCTGGCCGCCGCTGTCGTGCTGGCGGCGATTCCCGGGCCAGGCATGCTCTACGTCGCCGCGCGCACGCTGGGCGGCGGCCGGCGCGAAGGGCTGATCTCGACTGCCGGCACCGCGATCGGCGGCAGCGTGCACGTTGTGGCCGCGGCGCTGGGGCTTTCTGCTCTGCTGGCGACGTCGGCGGTGGCGTTCACGGTCGTGAAGTACGTCGGTGCGGCCTATCTCGTGCTCCTGGGCCTGCGACTGCTGTGGCAGGCCCGCCGGCAGCTGGCCGCGGTCGAGACCGTGGCGCTGCGGGGCGTCGGCTCGGGGTGGGCGGCGTTACGTCAAGGCGCGCTGACGGAGGCGCTCAACCCGAAGACCGCCTTGTTCTTCCTGGCGTTCGTGCCGCAGTTCGTCGACCCGGCGGGCGGCTGGGTGATCCTGCAGTCGGTGGTGTTCGGCGTGATCTCTGTGACGCTCAACAGCCTGGCCGACATCGTGGCCGTGGGCCTTTCGGGCGTCGTACACCGTCGGCTGGCCCGGCAGGGCGGCCCGGCGCCGCGCTGGCCGAAGGTCGCGTCCGGCAGCGCGCTGCTGGCGCTCGGCGGATATGCGGCTGTCGAGGGCTAGTTTTCGTTGTATCGTTTCGATTCGTGGTGAGTCCCGAGTCAGACAGATGCGCGCCGCCGGTTGCTCGGCGGCGGGCTGCCTGACCGTTTTCTTTCACCGGTCTGTGATCGACCTCGCATCCAGCGACCGGACACGTGTGTCCACATCCGTGTCTTTCGTCCGGGAGTCGATCCGTGCCTTTCTTCGTTCATGTCCTCAGCCTTGCCGTGTTCGCGCAGGGCACGTCGGAGTTCATGCTGGCCGGTCTGGTGCCGGGAATCGCCGCCGACCTGGAGCCACGCGGCGGAGCCGCAGATGACACAGCGGTGGGTGCCGCCGCGAGCGAGCTTCGCGCTGTTGTTCGCGACCCGGGTCATCGCGGCGGTCGTCAACGCCGGGTTTCTCGCGGTCGCGATGTCGGTGGCGACCGCGCTGGTGCCGCCCTCGAAGCACGCGCGCGCCACGGCCGTACTCATCTCGGGCGTGACGCTGTCGTGCGTGGCCGGCGTACCGGCCGGCGCGCTGCTGGGTGCGTGGGCCGGCTGGCGTTCGGTCTTCTGGGCGGTGGCGGCGCTGGCGCTGGTCTTCCGTTCTGCACCAAAGGGCGCGAGCCGTACGGAGGTGTCGCTCCGGCAGGAGGCCCGCGCGCTGCGGTCGCGGCCCGTGCAGGTCCCCCTCGTACTCGCGGCGCTGGTCAACGGCGCCACGTTCGCGACGTTCGCCTACCTGGCGGTGATCGGAACGGAGGTCGCTCGGCTGCCGGAGGTCGCCGTTCCGGCCCTGCTCGCGGCGTTCGGCGTGGGCTCGTTCGCGGGTGTGACGGCGGCCGGCCGGCTGGAGGACGGCCGGGCGCTGGTGCCGGCGGCTGTCGTGCTGCCCGCCGGGTGGGTGTTGCTGGCCGTGGCCGGTGGGCAGGTGATCGCGCTGTTCGGGCTCGCGCTGGTGCTGGGCGCGTTGTCGTTCGGCGTCGGCTCGACGCTGGTGGGCCGGGTTATGCGGGAGGCGTCGGCGGCGCCGGCGCTGGGCGGGGCGTTCGCCACGGCGGCGTTGAACGTCGGTGCGTTCGCCGGCCCGTTGCTGGCCGGCGTCGCGACCGAGACCACGCACGACTACCGGGCTGCCGCCTGGGTCAGCGCCATCCTGGCCGCGGCGGCGCTCGCGATGCTCGCCGCCGCGCCCCAGCGCTGACGCGTCAGTCGATCAGCTTGTCCAGCAGCTCGAACGTGGGGTACGGCTGGTTGTAGTCGCCGAAATGGCCGTCGTCGCGGACGATCTGGGTGCCGCCGAGCCGCTCGAACATCGCACGGCCCTGCTTGTCGTCGCAGCCGTACGGGTCGTGGCGGGAGTTGACGAGGTAGAGGTCGCGGACGTGGGCGCGGATCGCGGCCCAGTCGTACTCCGGCTGCAGGACGGGCTCGTCGCTGGTGTTGGGCTGCGTGGAGTAGCCGGCGACCAGGATCGCCTGCGCGACGGGCACCTCGATGTGCTGGAGGACAGCCAGCAGCAGTGCCGCGCCACCGGAGTGGCCGACCAGCACGGTCTGCTCGTCGAACGCGTGCGCGGCCAGCACTTTTGGCAGGAACGTCGCGATCGGCTCGACGTTGAGGTCGGGATAGTGCGGCACCTCGACGGCGTAGCCGCGCTTGGTCAGCTGGTCGCGCAGCCACGGCAGCCATACGACGTCGGGGTTGGCGTTCGTCCCGTGGAAGATGATCGCCTTGCGGTTCATGTGCGTCTGGTCCTCTCCGGTGTCCGGTGCTTTCGAAGAGGACATCGGAGCCCGGTCCTCGCCTTCGACATTTCCGGCGGCACTTCTGCCGACAGTTTCATGCGACACAATATGCCGATGATCACAGGCGCTCATTCCCTCGTCTACAGCAGCGACCCCGACGCCACTCGCGCGTTCTTCCGCGACGTCCTGGAGTTCCCGTACGTCGACTCCGGCGGCAACTGGCTGATCTTCGCGCTGCCGCCCGCCGAGGTCGCCGTACACCCCGGCGAGACCGGCGGCAGCGAGCTCTACCTGATGTGCGACGACATCGACAAGACGGTCGCCGAGCTCGCCGGCAAGGGCGTGGAGTTCGACGGCGGGATCGTCGAGGAACGCTGGGGACGGCTGGTCAGCGTACGGGTGCCCGGCGCCGGCACGCTCGGGCTCTACGAGCCGAAGCATCCGATCGCGCCGCACTGAGGGGGCACATCCCGGGGCCCGTTGCGCCCGGCTTGACGTTGTTTGTCCGGTAACGTGCCGCGGGTGGGCACAGCACTCATCCTCGTGATCGTCATCGGCGGCACGCTGCTGTTCGCCGGCGGCCTGATCTGGTTCCTGGTTTGGAACGGCCGCCAGGTCGCGGCCGACGAGAAGGCGGCGCTCGGGCGGCTGCGGCAGGAACTGCCCCAGCGCGGCTGGACGTACGCCGAACGCGACGACCGGTTCGCCGAGGTCTACAACGCGCAGCAGGAGCGCCTTCCGCGCGATCCGATGCGCCCGTTCGTGGGCCCGCCGAAGGCGTCGGCCGCCCGCGACGTGATCACCGGCACCCACCGCGGGCGCCCGTTCCTCGCCGCGACGTTCCGGGCTTCGGCCAACGGCCAGGTCGCCGACAACCTCTGCATCTGGGTGCGAACCCCCGCTGTCCGTCCGTACGTCGACCTCACCAAGACGGTCGCGCTGGCCAGCTCCGTCAACGAGGCCATCGGCCGCGACCTGCGTACGGGAAACCCCGACTTCGACCGGGCGTTCGACGTCACGACCGACGATCCGCAGTTCGCGCTGGCGGTGCTGACGCCGCGGCTGGCGGAGTTCCTGCTCACCACCGACCGCGACTACCGCGGAGTCTGGCTCCAGGCCGACTTCGTCGACGCCAGCGATCAGGTCCGCGACCACCGCGACCCGCGCCACCTGCTGCCGGCGCTCGACTTCCGCTGCGACATCCTCGACCGCATCCCGCCGCAGATCTGGGGCTAGGCCGTTCCCGGCGGAGTTCCGCCGGTGCCACGACCGGGGCCGCGGCGAGGCTGACGCCGCTGGGCGAGCTCACGCTCCGTCACCGGCAGCGCCGTCGAACCTGGGCAACACGATGCGGAAGCGGGCGCCCTCACCGACCGCCGTCTCGAGCTCGACGCGGCCGCTGTGGGCGGTCACGAGGGACTGGACGATCGCCAGGCCGAGGCCGGCCCCGCCGCCCTCGGCGCGGTTGCGCGAACTGTCGGCCCGGTAGAAGCGGTCGAAGGCCCGCCCGGCCTGCTGCTGCGACAGCCCCGGCCCTTCGTCCGCGATCTCGAACACGGAAGACCCATCCAGCGTTCCGACGCCGATCCGGACGGGTGTTCCCGGCGGCGTGTGGGCGATCGCGTTGCCCAGCAGGTTGCTCACGACCCGCCGCAGCCTGGCCTCGTCGCCATTGACCGGGGCGGGTCCGGCGGGCCCGTCGCCGCCGGGGCCCGTCAGGGTCACCGGACGGGTCGGGTCGAGCGCACGCAGGTCGTGGCGAGCGTCCGACGCCAACGTACGAAGGTCCATCGGCGTCGGCTCGACGACGACGGCCGACTCGTCGAGCTGGGCCAGCAGCAACAGGTCCTCGACGAGCTCGACCAACCGCGCCGACTCGGCCTCGATCCGGCTCATCGACAGCTCGACGTCGGCCCGCTCCGGCAGCGCGCCCATCCGGTAGAGCTGCGAGAACCCCTTGATGCCGAACAGCGGCGTACGCAGCTCGTGGCTGACGTCAGAGACGAACCGCCGCATCCGGGCCTCCGACTCCGCCCGCGCGGTGAACGCCTGCTCCAGCTGGCTGAGCATCGTGTTCAGCGACGCAGAGAGCCGGCCGACCTCGGTGTTCGGCCCGGCCAGCTCCGGTACGCGATGCGACAGGTCGCCGCTCGCGATGTCGGCCGCGGTCTGCTCGATCCGCCGCAGTGGTGCCAGCCCGGCCCGGACGGCGTACCAGCCCGCCACCGCGAGCACGGCCAGCAGGACGAGCCCGGTGCCGAGCGTGATCGCCCGCAACCGTCCGATCGTCGCGTCGATGCCGGCCAGCGAGGCCGCGACGACGACCGAGCCGTCCGACGTCGCGTGCGGCATCGCGAACACGCGCCAGCGGGCCGAGCCGTTCTTGGCCCGTACGTCGAAGCCGGCTCCGCCGCGCGCTTCCACCGCCGAACGGGTCAGGCCGTCCAGCTCGGGCACGTCGTTCGCCGCCACCGGCTCGGCGCGCAGCTGGTGGCGGACCGTTCCGTCGGCGCCGACGTAGGCGATGTAGCGGCTGCCGAGGAACTCCAGCGCCCGCGAGACGTTCTCCTCCGTCATCGCGTCAGGTCCGGTCGCCATCTGCTCGACGGGCGCGTTGGTCAGGACCTGGGCCAGCGGCTCGAGCTGGTCGTCGATCCGGCCGATCAGGTAGCCGTGCAGCAGCGTGCCGACGACGCCGCCGCTCACCAGCAGCCCCACTCCGAGCAGGCCGACCGTGAGCACCAGCAGCCGGGCGCGGACGGAGAGCCGGCGAATCCGCGCGATCATTTCGGCCTGCGGACGACGTAGCCGACGCCGTGGACGGTCTGGATCAGCCTGGTCTCGTCGACGTCGACCTTGCGGCGGAGATAGCTGATGTAGGTGTCGACGATGCTGGCGTCACCGCCGAAGTCGTACTGCCAGACCTCCTGCAGGATCTGGGCTTTCGACACCACCCGGCCGACGTTGCGCAGGAGGTAGTGCAGTAGCCGGAACTCCGTCGGCGACAACCGCACCGGCTCGCCGTTGCGCGACGCCTGGTGCCCGTCCGGGTCGAGCTCGATCCCGCCGACGTGGAGGACCGCGTCGGCGGAGCCGTTGGTCCGGCGCAGGATCGCGCGGATCCGGGCGATCAGCTCGTGCAGGTCGAACGGCTTGGTCACGTAGTCGTCGGCGCCGAGCGTGAGCCCGGCGACCTTGTCGGAGGTCTGGTCGCGCGCGGTGAGGAACAGCACCGGCACGTGCCCCCCGGCCGGGCGGGGCTGCTCGCGCAGCCGCCGGACCACTTCGAAGCCGTCCATGTCGGGCAGCATCACGTCGAGCAGGACGAGGTCGGGCGGCTCGGCCACCGCCGACAGCAGCGCCTCCGCGCCGGTCGCCGCCGAGCGTACGGTGAACCCGGCGAACCGCAACGTCGCCGACAGCAGCTCGCGTACGGTCGGCTCGTCATCGACTATGAGCAGGCTTTCCATGGCTCTCATTCTGGTTGAGCTTGCTGAGCGCGGTCGCTGTCCATCCACCTACCGCTCCGGCGGCCAGGCCGAAGGTCAGCGCCGAACCCGCCGAACCCCAGCTCACCCGAGACCGAGGTGAGCAACGCGCAGGCGAGCAGCGTGCCGCCGGCGGCGAGGGCGGCCCGGACCGGGCGGGCTGCCCGCAGCCCGATCGCGAGCACGATGATGACCGAGCAGCCACCCGCGACCAGCCGCGGCCAGCAGCCCTCGGGCAGCCCGTCGAGTCCGGGCACGTCGACGACGAACGGCACACCGAGCCCGTACGGCACCGCCAGGCCCACGGCGTTCGGTGCGCCGAGCAGCGCCAGGCCGGCGACCTGCGGCCGGCCCCTGAACCAGGCCGGCCGCGAGCCCGCCGAGCAGGCAGAGCCCGCTCGCCGCCAGCAGGACGACGCCGATCGCCGGCACCGACCGCCGGACCGGCTCGAAGCGCAGTCCACGGCACCCCGGCCGGGCAGCTCGACCGTTCCGGTGCCCGCGAGCGTCACCAGCCAGGCGAGCACGCCGCAGGAAAGCAGCGTGGCACCGGCCCGGACGGCCAGCCCCGCCGAGCCCGGCTCGCGACGGCGGAGCGGAAGGGCGTAGACCGCCACCAAGGCAAGGACTCCGGCGCACGTCACACCCAGCGGCAGCGCGCTGAGCGTGCCCTGCAACGGAACCACCCGGGTCTCCAGCGCCAGCTCCACGTCACCGCCGGCGGCCACCGCGACCACCGCCGCGACGAGGCCGCCCGGCACCGGCACGTCCAGCAGCGCGCATCCACCCGCCGCCAGGCCCTGCAGGACGTGAGCCCCTAGACATTGCGGGTGCGGCCAGCAGCCGGCCCCGCAGGGGCATGGCCGTCGGCGTGGTCCGGATCATTCCGGTGGCGTGCTCGGACGTGACGACCATGACGCCGAGGACGCTGATCACCAACTGCACAAGGAAGAACGACTGCAGGCTCTGCATCGTCGGGTCGAATGCCGCCTGCTCGCCGGCCGTCATGTCGGTATATCGGCGGGCCGTGCTGGACGTGACCAGCGCGCTCATGCCGATCCCGATGACGAGCAGGGCCAGCAGCGTGTAGGCCGTGGACCGCAGGCTGCGCAGCTTCGTCCACTCCGAGCGGGCCAGGTCCGCGAACGTAACCGTGTTCATCGGCCCGCTCCGTACTCCACCGACCCGCTTCCTGGCGACGCGTTCCAGCCCGACCAGCGCGAGCACCTCCTCGACCCGCTTACGCGGCAGGTGGTTGCTCCGGGCCAGCCAGAGCAGATGGTCGTACGCCCGGCGTGGCCCGTGCACGGCCGGCGGGTCCAGCAGCGCGCCGATCTCGCGCAGGGGCGCGCCGGCAGGTCGGCGTAGCCGGATCGCTGGCCTTCTCCTGTGGAGATCTGGGAGAATACTGAGAGCGCGTGGATACGTACCCACCGTTCGTGCGGAGGCCGATTCCGGAAACACTTTGTAAGAAGCAGGTTGCGGCCCTTGCAGTGACACGTTCATAGACGAGAGGTTTGGGCAGGAGGGTTTGTGCCCAAAACTGTCCGATCCGCGGGCTGTTCAAGCACACCCGAGCACAGATGCTGGAGGATCAACTCGTGTTGTCTCGTCGCGAGACGCTGAAGCTCCTCGGCGGGGGAATCGCGGGGAGCGCTCTGCTCGCCGCATGCGCACCAGGAGGTGATGCCGCCAGGCAAGGCGAACTGGCCGAGTTCCACGGCGGCACCGACTATCTGCTCCCGCCGGTCGGTCACTTCAACTACCTGCTGGGCGTACCCGACTCGATTCTCGGTGACATCTTCTACACCGACCTCTTCCTCACGCCGCCGGCGATGTACCGGTGGAAGGAGAAGAAGTGGGAGCCGATGCTCGCCGAGTCGTGGAAGCTCGACCCGGAGGCCAAGACGTTCACGCTGACCCTCAAGAAGGGTCCGACGTGGAGCGATGGCAAGCCGATCACGAGCAAGGACGTCGTGAGCACCTACTGGTGCAACCGCGCGCTCCGCAACACCGCGTGGGAGTACCTCACCAACGTCGAGGCGAAGGACGAGCAGACCACGGTCTTCACCATGGGTGAGGCCTCGACGGTGCTCGAGCGCTACATCCTGCGCCAGCGCATCCTGAGCGACGCGCACTACGGCACGTTCGCCGACGAGGTGAAGAAGTTCTTCGACGCCGGCTCCGACCTGGACGGCAAGGGCGGCAGCGCGCTGGTCCAGAAGCTGCAGAAGTTCCGCCCGGACGAGGCCATCGTCAGTGGTCCCTTCAACTTCGACTACAAGAACATCACCGACGCGGAGCTCACGTTCGTCAAGAACGACAAGGGCTATGCCGCCGACAAGGTGGCGTGGGACCGGATCGTCGTCCACAACGGCGAGACTCCGGTGATCAGCCCGCTCGTGCTGGCCAGGAAGATCGACTACGCGACGCACGGCTTTCCGGTGGCGACCGAGAAGGCCATCATCAAGAAGGGCTACCGGATCATCCGGCCGCCGGTCTATTCCGGCCCGGCGCTGCTGTTCAACATCGGGAAACTCCCAGAGTTCTCTGACGTCAACGTACGCCGCGCGCTGGCGCACGCGGTCGACCGTAAGCAGAACGGCGAGGTGTCGCTCGGCAAGTCCGGTGTGGGCGTCGACAAGATGGCCGGCTTCTCCGAGAACCTCCTCAAGGACTGGCTGTCCGAGGAAGACATCGCGAAGCTGGATCCCTACGAGTACGACCAGGCCAAGGCCGCCAAGCTGCTGCAGCAGTCCGGCTGGAAGAAGCAGGGCGGCGGGTGGGTCAAGCCCGACGGGAAGCCCGCGAAGTACACCCTCGTCTTCCCGGCGGAGTTCGCCGACTGGTCGGCCGCGGGCAAGGACCTCGCAAGCCAGTTGTCGGCCTTCGGCATCAACGTCACGCCGAAGGGTGTCACGGCGACCCAGCAACCGATCGACGTCGACAAGGGCAACTTCGAGCTCGCGATCCAGGCCTGGGGCGCGTCGGACCAACCGCACCCGCACTTCGCGTTCACCCAGGCGCTGTTCACCCACAACATCCCGATCGCCAAGAACCAGGGCGGCAAGGGGATGGGCTTCGAGCTGAAGCAGAAGACCGAGGCGTTCGGCGAGCTCGACCTCGAGAAGGTCGTCGTCGAGGCCGGCGAAGGGCTCGACGAGGCCACGCAGAAGAAGAACGTCACGACCGCGGCGATCGCGTTCAACGAGCTGCTGCCGCTGCTGCCGTTGTTCGAGCGGTACGGCAACAACCCCTGCCTGGAAGGCGAACGCGTCGACAAGTGGCCGCCGGACAGCGACCCGTTGCTGCAGAACGCGCCGTACGCCGACAACTTCACCGTGATGCTGATGTACGAAGGCAAGCTGAAGCCCAAGAAGGCGTAGCACCTCGTCCGGCAAAACTCCAGAGAGGAAGCGGTATCCCAGGTGATCGGATTCCCCAAGGCGGATGCGCAGTCGGCGGACTGGTCCCGGCGCCGGATCGCTCCGGCGTTCGGTACGCGCGGGATGGTGACCGGCCAGCATCCGCTGGTCGCGCAGACCGGGCTGGACATCCTGAAGAACGGCGGGAACGCGGTCGACGCCGCGGTCGGTGCGGGGCTGGTCGCCGCGGTCGTGATGCCGGAGATGTGCGGGCTGGGCGGCGACCTGTTCGCCGTCCTGCACGATCCGGCATCCGGCCGTACGTTGTCGGTGCAGGGGAGCGGCATCGCTTCCCGGCACGCGACGATGGAGCAGATGCGGCGGGCGGCGGAGACCGCGTCTCCGGCATTTCGTGGACGTGGGCCGTTCTCAGTGGCGGTGCCGGGCATGGTCCACGGCTACTTCACGTTGCTGGAGAGCCTTGGGACGAAGAGTTTCGCCGAGCTCGCCGAGCCCGCGATCCACTATGCCGAGGGGTATCCGATCTCCCCGGTGGGCGTGTCGTTCATCGACAAGTTCGCCGAGCTGCTGGCGGCGTTCCCGGCGTCGGCAGCTGTGTTCCTGCCCGGCGGCGCGCCGCCGGTGCCGGGGTCGATCTTCCGCCAGACCGGGCTCGCCCGGACGCTGCGGCTGATCGCGGAGGGCGGGCCGTCGGTGTTCTACTCGGGCGAGATCGCGGCCCAGATCGCTGCCGCTGTTGCCGAAGCGGGCGGTGAGCTCGGGGTCGACGACCTGCGCGACCACACGACCGACGTCACCGAGCCGCTCTCGACGACGTACCGCGACTACACCGTCTACGAGACCCGCCTGCCCAGCCAGGGCCTGATCGTACTGGAGGCGCTGAACATCGCCGAACAGTTCGACCTGCGCGCGATGCGGCTCGGCAGCCCGCAGGCAACGCACACGCTGGTCGAGGCGACCCGGCTGGCGTTCGCGGACCGGCACGGCCACTGCATGGACCCGGCGTTCGGCCGTTCGCCGGTCGACGTACTGCTCTCGAAGGACTGGGCGAAGGAGCGGGCCAGGGAGATCGGCTCGACCGCCAACCCCACCATCCAGCACGGCGAGATCGCGGCCGGCGACACGACGTACCTGAACGTCATCGACGGCAACGGGATGATGGTCTCGCTGATCCAGTCGGTGGCGGCGAACTTCGGCAGCGGCATCGTCGCCGGCGAGACCGGGGTCGTGCTGAACAACCGGGCCAGCCAGCTCTCGCTGGTCGACGGGCACCCGAACGTCTTCGAGCCGGGCAAGAAGACCGTGCACACGTTGAACTGCTACCTCATCGCCGACCCTGCGGGGAAGCCGGTGCTGGTCGGCGGCACGCCGGGCGGGGACCGGCAGCCGCTGTGGAACGTGCAGGTCATCACCGGCCTGATCGACGCCGGGTGGGACGCGCAGCAGGCGATCGAGCAGCCGATGTGGTTCGGTGCGCGCTTGCCGGATGGCGGTTTCGAGATGTCGCTGGAGGCCCGTGCGGGCGAGGCGACGCACCGGGCGCTGGCCGAGCGCGGGCATCGGGTCGAGCTGGTGGATGACTGGGCTTGTGAGAGTGGGGTGCAGGTGATCGCCAGGGACCCTGTGACCGGTGTGCTGGTGGGCGGCAGCGATCCGCGCAGCGAAGGCCTCGTACTGGGGTTCTGACCACCCAACTGGCGCTCGAAGCTGCGCGCAAGCTTCCCCCGGCGCGTGGTTCAGGACGGCTTCTCGACCACGATCGGCGGCTCGACCAGGTGGGTACGCGGCTCCTGCACCGGTGCGATCCAGGGTGCGTCCACCGGGTCGTCGGGTGCGGCCCGCCAGTGTTTGGAGACCTTGTCGACCGCGACGGGGTAAATCGTGAGCGAGCCGTCGCCGCTGATGCGCATGCGCAGGAAGCTCTTGGAGTCTTCGATGTTCTGACCCGCGAACAGTTCGTTGATGTTGATCGAGAACCGGCCGGCGACCAGGAAGTACAACGCGACCAGCTCGGTGCCCACCACTGCTGAGATCGGGCCGTAGATGCCCGCGGCCAGGAGGACTCGCCAGACCCAGTCGAGGTCCGCCGAGGGCAGGGCGTTCCAGAGCAGGCTGCCCAGGAGGCCGAGACCGATGTGGGCCAGCCCGTGAGCGGTGCCAAGCGCTCGGTTGAGCCACACCCGGCGGCCTCGGCCGGCCAGGGCGATCGTGCTCACCAGGACGAACGCCGACATGCCGACCGACGCCGCGGTCAGGAGGTGTTCCTGGCTGGACACGAACGCCAGCATCAGCAGCGTGTGGATCACGCCGATCGCCGCGTCGAAGCCGGGGTTGCGCGCGACCAGTCGCCAGAAGACGCCCAGGCTGAACCGGTTCGACTCGCTCTTGGACGGATAGGTCTCCTGCAGGTGGTACTTCTTCGGCCGGCTCGCGCTGCGGGCAGTGGCGTCGGAGGCGGGAGTGGAGATCTCCTCGGGCAGCTGGTCGGTGCCGTAGAGGAACGCGCCACCACCGCCACAGGTGACCAGGTGCGTGGGCGCGGTGCCCGCACCGGTGTCGGTGTTGCCCGGATCGGGAGCACCGGAGTCCAGGGGCACTCGCTTGTAGCGGGCGTAGTGGTGCAGGTCTCCGGTCAGCAGCACCGAGCAGGTCGCGCCGGTCGGCTGGATCACCCGGCGCAGGAAGAAGTCGATCGGGTCGTAGGAGCCGGGGGAGTCCTTCTGCTTGACCCAGCCGGGCTGCGGCAGGCAGACCAGCACGCGGTCGCCCGGCCCGAGCCGGCGGGCGACGTCGGCGAAGTACTCCATCTGCGGATGGTCGATGTAGGCGGAGATCTGCGTGTCGACCGCGAACAGCCACCAGCGGTGGGGCAGCTGCAACGCGAAGTAGCTGCGCGCCTGCTGGGTGCGCCATCCACCGATCCAGCCGTCCTTGGCGAACACCCGCAGAAAGGCGGTGAGCCCGTCGTACCAGTCGTGGTTGCCCGGCAGGGCGTACAACGACGGCGGTTGCGCAGGCGGCGTCGGAAGCGCCGAGCGATAGGGCCCGCGGAAGCGGTTTTCGTAGGCCTGCCAGCTCGGCGTCGGATAGACCTGGTCGCCGCCCATCACGAGCACCTGGCCGCGCGGCAGGGTGCGGACCTCCTCCGAGTCCCGCGACTCGGCGACGTCGAGGGAGGGCTGGGCCAGCAGCCACGCCATGGAGTACGTCGCGTCGAAGCCGTCGCCCAGATCGCCGATGTAGTCGAACCAGAAGTCGCCGTCGCCGTTCTGGGTGCCGGAGTGGTCGTGCACGCGCGACGGGAGAACGCCTTGCAGCTCGCGCTTGTCGAGGTAGGCGCCGAAGAACTCCGCTCCGAGCACCCGGACGGCAGTGGAGGTCAGCAGTGGCGGTGACAGCCAGCGGACCGGCCGGGCGGGGTGGAACTTGATCTGGTCCGGCTGGAGGCTGGTCGGTCGCGGGCGGGCCGGCTCGGGCGCAGGAGTTTCGGACATGATGTCTGCAGGTTACCGACCGCCGCTGGAACAGCCGAGAGCTTTGGACATACTCCTACTCATGTTTGCCCAAAAGGACCTCACCGTCGGCGCCGAACGGATCGGCCGTTGGCTGTCCGGCTTCGAGGAGCGCCACGGCGCGACGACCTACGCGGCGGAACCGTCGGTCGTCGTCGTGACGGCGGCCGACGGCTCGGTCGCCGAGGTCGAGGTCCCGTACCCACCGCTCGAGGTCGACAGGGCACTGCCGTACGGCGGGTTGCTCGAGCATGCCGGACGCGACCGCAAGGTCGGCGTGCTGCTGGTGCGAAGAGGTGGGTACGCCGCCGGCGTCTTCGACGGCAGCGCGCTGGTCGCCTCGAAGGTCGGATCGCGTTTGGTACAAGGCCGGACGGCGGCCGGCGGCTGGTCGCAGCAACGCTTCGCGCGTCGCCGGGAGAAGCAGGCCAGGGAGGCGTTCGAGGCGGCCGCCGAGGTCGCTGCCAACGTGTTGCTTCCGCACGCGGCCGAGCTCGACGCGCTGGTGCTCGGTGGTGACAAGGCCGCGACCCAGCAGGTGCTGGAGGATCCACGGCTGGCGCGGCTCAGGGAGCTGGTGGCGGCGACGTTCCTGAACGTCCCGGATCCGAAGCTGGCGGTACTGCGCGAGACGCCGAAGCAGTTTCGCGTCGTACGGATCAAACTCAGCGAGGCCGGCGGTGTCAGCGATGTCAGCGGGGCACAACCGGATGAGCGGCCCTGAAGTCGGCCACGGCCTCGGCCACCAGGTCGATCCCGGCCCGGTCGGTGCCGTCGACCCAGCAGATCACCTCCGACATTCCCTCGGCCTGCCAGGCCGAGAGCGCGTCCGAGATCGCGAGCGCGTCGCCGGGTAACGGCGTGCGCCGGGTGTCGGGAACCGCATCCTTGCCGGGATAGGCGATCCGTACGCCCACGCTGCGCGCCAGTGTGGACGGATCGCGGCCGATCGACTCGCAGATCCGGCTGAGCTCGGCGTTGGTGTCCACGAAGTCCTGCTCCGGCCGGCCGTACCAGGCGAGGTTCCAGGCGTCTGCCAGCTCGGCCGTCAACCGCAGCATGCGCGGCCGCCGCCCTGCGACCAGGATCCGGGGCACCGGCCGGCCCGGCCGCTGGCGTACGGGCGCTTGGTGAATGGAGTGGAACGGACCGGCGTAGGTGTCGTGCCCGTAGCGGAGCATGCCGCAGATGATCCGCAGCGAGTCGGCGAAGCGCCCGGCGCGGTAGTCGAACGGCACCCCGAACGCCCGGAACTCCGGACGATGCCACCCGGCGCCGAGCCCGAGCACGAGCCGCCCGTCGCTGACTTCCTGAAGCGTGTCGGCCATCCGGGCCAGCACGCTCGGCGGCCGGAACGCCGTGCAGAGCACGAGTGTGCCCAGCCGGATCGTCGTGGTCGCCTCGGCGAGCGCGCACAGCACGCTCCAGGCCTCCCACGGCGATCCGATCGCGTCGTCAGGATCGAGCCCCAGCAGGTGATCCGCGAACCACACGGTGTCGAGCCCGGCGGCCTCGGCATAGCGCACCAGGGCCCGGATCTCGGCGTACGACTGTGGTACGCCGGGACCCGCCAGCTCCGCCAGCGAAACAATCGCGCCCACCTGCATGCCAGCAGGATAGACCCGGAAACCGCCGAAACAGTGGGCTTTCCGCAGTACGTTCTCCGGGCGTGGTCCAGCCGGCGGGGATCGGCAGCCTGGCCAGGGCCTAGGCGATCTGTTCCAAGGGGTCGCCGGTCAAGCGCGCGGCGCATGGCGCCGCGCTGGCAAGGCGGAGGAGGAGCCAGGAGGGGCCTCCGGCGATCGACGACAACGCAGCCAGCGTGGATGCCAGGCGTCGCGCGTCAGGCGACCCCTTGGAATAGATCGTCTAGGGAATCTCGCTGGGATCCACGTCGGTGGTGGTGGCGTTGCCTCCGACGGTCGGCTGCAGGCCGATCTGCTGCACGGTCGTCTGGACGTAGCCGCCGCCGTAGACGGTCTTGAAGACCGCGATGTCGTCGAACTTCTTGAAGCCGCAGTTGCGTGTGAACGACTTGGACCCGGCGTCCCAGTCCTCACCGATGGAGTAGTAGATGGTGTACGAGCCGTCCTTGACACCCTTGACGGTGAACTTGGCGCCGCTGCGGACGTAGACCGTGAACGCCGCGCTCTTGCCCTTGGCCAGCGTGATGATCGTGTCGCTTTCGGTGCCGTTGTCGATCTCGAGCCGGCCGCGGCCCGACCGGTTGCCGGGGCGAACGAACGTGCCGTTGCTCAGCCGGCGGTTCTGCGCCTTGGGGGTCTTGGGTACGGACAGCTGGACCGTGATGCCGGCCGAGCCGAGCCCCTTCACCGCAGCCGGCAGCTGGCTGAAGCTCTCGAGCCCGCCGAGGCTGGACAGCACCGACGAAGGCGCGCAGAGCTCCTTGTCGCCCACCGACTCCTGTACGCCGGACAGGTCGGTCACCAGCTGGTTGAGCGACTCGATCAGTGCCGCGTGTTGGGTGGTGGCGTTGTCGGGTGGACGGATCGCCTGCAGGGCGGTGATCGCATCGCTGGCGGCCGACGTGGTCTGGGTGAGCTGCTTGTCGACTCCGGGCAGCCCCTTGCCGGCCGGGATCGCCGCGAGCGCGGTGGCCAGCGGCTTGATCGCCGTGGCGACGTCGGCCTGGTAGTCGTTCGGGTCGACCGTGGGCGTGGGGGTGGCGGTCTTCGTCGGCGAGCTGCTGGCCCCGCCCGTGGAGTCGCCAGGATCGTCGGAGCTGCAGGCGACCAGCCCACCGAGCGCCAGCACCGCTCCGAGCGCCATCACCACAGGTCGCCGCATTGCCCGAGTTCGCACGCTGCCGTCCCTTCCTGTCACCCCACGTTCGGCTGGGACCATCCTAAGGTTTGGGCCGGCGCTATATCGGTTGCGCAAGCCTTTCGAGCCCTGGAACGATCGCGCCCAGCCGACGTTACGCCGACGAGAGGAGGTGGTGCCCCATGTGCCCGACTACAGCCACGTGCCTTGGAGGCCACCTTGTCCACCCCTTCCACCGTCAGCTCCCCTCGACCGTCTCTGGCTAGATCCGCCCCCGCTGTCACCCGCATCCTGCGGGAGCTCGCGGCCTACCGGCTGCGGATCGCCTTCTATGTTCTCCTGCTGGTCGCCGCCGCGGCCGGCGGAGTCTGCGTACCCCTGCTCACCCAGCGCCTGATCGACGACGGCCTGGTCCCGCGTACCGGCGAGGTCGTGGTCACGATGTCGGTCGCGATCCTCGCCGTCGGGCTGGCCGGTGCCGCCGCCCGCTCGGCTGGGGGAGCCTTCGGGTTCCTGATCGGCGGGCAGCTGGGCTTCGACCTGCGCGTCCGGCTCTACCGCCACCTGCAGAGGATGCCGCTCGCGTTCTTCGCGCGATCCCAGTCCGGAGCCCTGCTGAGCCGGATCTCCACCGACGTGGTGGCCGCTCAGGGCCTGCTGCAGATGTTCTTCGGCACGCTGGTCGGCAACCTGGTGGCGGCGGGCATCGCGGTCGCCGCCATGGTCGCGCTCGACCCGCTGCTCACCCTGCTCGTACTGGCGTTCGCGCCGCTCCTGCTCGTGCCCGCCCGGTTGTTCTCCGGGCGCCTCCTCGGCTATGGCCGCCTCCAGGCGGAGGAGTCCAAGCGGATGATGGCGCACCTGACCGAGCGGCTGAACGTCGGCGGTGCGCTCACCGGCCTGGTGTTCGGGCACCGCGAACGCGACCTGGCCGCCTTCTCCGAACGCGCGGCCGCCTCGCGCGACGCCTGGGCCGGTCGGAACGTCATGTTCGCCAAGGCGGAGTCGATGGTCGGCGTGCTCGGGATCTGCGGATACGCCGCCGTCACCCTGGTTGGCGGACTGGCCGCGGTACGTGGCGCGGCGACCGTCGGAACCGTCGTCGCCCTTGTGGGCTTGGTCAGGCTCGTCTACGACCCACTGGTGACGATCGTGCAGCGCGGGCTGGACCTGACCTCCGGTCTGGTCGCGTTCGAGCGGGTCTACGAGGTACTCGACCTCGAACCCGCGATGCCCGAACCCAGTCACCCGGTGCGGTTGTCGCGGGCGACGGGCAGAGTGGAGTTCCGGGACGTCTGGTTCCGCTTCCCGGAACCGGCCGAGGTCACGTTGCCGTCCCTGCTCGCCGATCCGGCGGAAAGCTTTACGGCCAACGCGGATCGGCCGGTCTGGGCGTTGAGAGACGTGAGCTGGACGGCCGAGCCGAGCACGATGACAGCCGTCGTGGGTCCGACCGGTGTCGGCAAGACGACGTTGACGTCGCTGGTGTCCCGGTTGTACGACCCCACGCGCGGCTCGATCCGCTTGGACGGCGTCGACCTGCGCGACCTGTCGGCCCACGACCGGTGGTCCGCGATCGGTGTCGTGAGCCAGGACGCCTACCTGTTCAACGACACGCTCGCTGTCAACCTCCGCCTGGCACACCCGGACGCGACGCTCGACGAGCTGCGAGACGCGTGCGAACGCGCTCAGCTCGGAGACTTGGTGGACCGTCTGCCCGACGGCTTCGACACCGTGGTCGGGGACCGAGGGTACCGGCTCTCGGGTGGCGAGAAGCAGCGAGTCGCCCTGGCCAGGGTGTTCCTGACCGGCGCCAGGGTCGTCGTCCTCGACGAGGCGACCGCCCACCTCGACACCCAGACCGAGGCAGCTGTACAAACCGCGCTCGCTGAGACGCTCCGAGGCTGCACGCTGATCGTCGTAGCACATCGACTCACCACGATCCGGGGCGCTGACCAGGTCCTGGAGGTGAACAACGGCACGGTAACCGCCCGCAGGGAAACTCGGTCGGGAGGGCCGATATCAGCGTAGGCTCTCGAAGGTGGGATTCAGCAAACAGATCCGCGGCGCGATCCTCCCGTTCCGCCGCTGGCTCGGTGACCGTACGCACACGGTGCACATCGACACCGCTGTGGATATGGTCGAGCTGCTCCTCGAACTCAAGGTGAACTATCTCGATCCCGATCCGTTCGCCTGGCCCCGAGGAGAGATCGAACGTCTGCTGCTGTCCGTCGTCCCACGCAGGGTGATCGACGGCGACCCGTCCGACGGCTCGACCGCGGCGTCGCTCGGCACGTTCCTGGAGTTCCTGTACGAAACAAAGCGCTTCGGTGGCGAGTCGGCGCCCTATCACACGTTGCTGCTCGAGCTCGCCGCCTCGGCCGAGGAATATCCCGACCTGATGGGCCGGCCGGTCGCGGGCCCGATGCTCGACGCGGTGCGCGACAGCGACGGCGTGCTGCGCGAGCTCGACCTCGACACCGGCACCTACGACTCGGACGACACCGACGACTCGGACGACACCGGCGAACTGGACGAGGTGAACGCCGAGATCGTCAGCCAGATCATCGGAGGTGCCGCCGACCTGCCACTCGTCCGGCTGGCGTCCGACGCCGACCTGGCCAAAGCCGCGCGTGACGCGCCCGTCTTCGCTTCGCTGCGTGCGCTGCTGAAGGCGGTCGGCACCGGGCGGCGGGTCACCAAGACCGAGGTACTGACGCTGGCCGACGCCAAGGCGGTGATCGCGGAGCTCGGGCTCGACCGCGACAGTACGACCGCCGAGTTCAAGAGCGCGCGCGAGGTCGACTCCCTCGACCGGCTCTGGACGATCGCGCTCGAGGCGCAGCTGCTCGAGCTGCGTGGCCAGCGCGTCGTGCCGGGCGTACTCGCCGACAGCCTCGACGGCCTGGAGGACCTCGAGCTGGTCG
Organism: Flindersiella endophytica; assembly: GCF_054779015.1. NCBI lineage: Bacteria > Bacillati > Actinomycetota > Actinomycetes > Propionibacteriales > Nocardioidaceae > Flindersiella > Flindersiella endophytica. The sequence goes on along the minus strand of NZ_BAAGYY010000020.1, from coordinate 100,211 downwards.
AGGTCTGGCAGACCATCGCCGACACCGCGCTCGGCTGGTGGGCCAACCGGCTCTGGCCGCCGCAGCTCGCGCTCGCGCTGCACTGGATGCTGCTGCACGCCTACACCACCCGCCAGCCGGTGGCGTTCGCCGACGCGATCCGCCGGGTCGAGCACCACGAAGGCCCCCGCTGGGCCGAGCGGGCCGGCCCGCGCTCGCCGGAGATCGTGCGGGCCCAGGACCGGGCCTACCTCACGATCCTGCGCACCGCGGGTGAGCAGTTGGAGCACGTCGGATACGTCGAGCTGCACGGTGACGCGCTGCGCCTGACCCGGCTCGGCGACCTGGCCGTGTCGTGGACGCTGGAGTTCCTCGGGCTCGACCCGCCGACCATGGGCCCGGCGGAGGACATCGGCGCCGAAGACCTCGTACACGCCTGGCCGACCCTCCCGGAAGACGACGCGCCCGCGCTGCTCCAGGAGTGGGTCGGCACCCGCGGTGCCGCCTCGGCGGTCGCCGCACTGCTCGACGAAGCGGCCAGCGCGCCCGTGCCCACGCATCGGGCGCTCGCGCTGATGATCGCCGAGCAGGTCGGATCCGACGGCGTGGTCGACGCCTATCAACGCGCGCTTGACGTACCCGCGCTGCGTCCGTACGCCCACAACTGGTTGTTCCGGCACGGGCACGCCGACCAGCCCTACGCCCGTCCCGAGGACCGGGCCTACATGATCATCGACGAGCTCGCCGGCATGATCGGCCTGGTCGGCGACCACGGTGCGGCCGAGGGCCTGGCCGAGATGGTCGACACCGCCGAACAACTGAGCTTCCTGGCCGGTGTCTGGCAGTGCGAACATCCCGACCTGGTGACAGTGCTCACCGCGATCGGCGACCTCCACGACGACGCCGCGGTACGCAAGGCGGCCAAGAAGTCGCTGTTCAAGGCACGCACCCGCTCGGTCAACGCCTGACCGCGGCCTCACTCACTCAGTCAGCCGGCCTTGGCCGAACCACCTGCTCAGCGCGGTACGCAGCTGGGTCTCGTCGCCCTCGGCCCCGGCCCGTTCGGCGGCCCGATCGGCAGGTCGGCACCCAGAACACGACTGATGAGACTCCCAGCGGGCACGTTTCTGCGAAATGGGGCTAGAAGTTGATCATGTGGCCGGCCAGGCCGTGCACGGCCTCCTTGACGGCCTCGCCCAGGGTCGGGTGGGCGTGGACGTTGCGGGCCACCTCGTGCACCGTGAGATCCCACTGCTGGGCCAGCGTCAGCTCCGGCAGCAGCTCGGTCGCCTCCGGGCCGATGATGTGGCCGCCGAGCAGCTCGCCGTACTTCTTGTCGCTGATCAGCTTCACGAAACCGCCGGAGTCGCCGAGGCCGTGCGCCTTGCCGTTGGCCGTGAACGGGAACTTCACGACCTGCACGTCGAAGCCCTGCTCGCGCGCCTGCTCCTCGGTGTAGCCGAACGACGCGATCTGCGGCTGGCAGTAGGTCGCCCGCGGGATCATGATGTAGTTGAGCTCCATCGTCTCGGCGTTGCCGATCGTCTCGGCGGCGATGATGCCCATCGACTCGGCCGCGTGCGCCAGCATCAGCTTGGCGGTCACGTCGCCGATCGCGAAGATGTGGGGGACGTTGGTGCGGCAGCGCCCGTCGACGGCGATCGCGCCGCGCTCGGTCAGCTCCACGCCGGTGTTCTCCAGGCCGTAGCCCTCGACCCGCGGCTGGAAGCCGATCGCCTGCAGCACCTTGTCGGCCTCGAGCACCTGCTGGCCGTCCTTGGACGACACCGTGACGCGTACGGACGAACCGGAGTCGTCGATCGCCTCGACGCGAGTGGAGGTGAGCACGCTGATCCCGAGCCGCCGGTAGCGCTTGGCCAGCTCGGCCGACACCTCGGCGTCCTCCAGCGGCACCATCCGGTCAAGGAACTCGACGATCGTCACCTGCACGCCGTAGTTGTGGAGGACGTAGGCGAACTCGACGCCGATCGCACCCGCGCCGGCGATGACGATGCTGCGCGGCAGCTGCTCGGACAGGATCTGCTCTTCGTAGGTCACCACCCGCTCCGACAGCGACGTGCCGGGCAGCAGCCGGGTGCTGGCACCGGCAGCGATGATGACGTTGGAGAACGTCACGGTCTCGGAGCCGCCGTCGGCCAGCGCGACCTGCAGCGTGTTGGCGTCGGTGAACGTGCCGCGTCCCTCGAACTGCGTGATCGCGTTCTTCTTCATCAGGAAGTGGACGCCCTTGACCCTGCCGTCGGCGACCTTGCGGCTGCGCCGGAACGCCTCGCCGTAGTCGAAGCTGACCTGGCCGTCGACCTGGATGCCGAACGTCTTGGCCTCGTGGTTGAAGATGTGTGCGAGTTCGGCGTTGCGCAGGAGGGCCTTGGACGGGATGCAGCCGACGTTGAGGCAGACACCGCCCCAGTAGCGTTCCTCAACGATCGCGGTGCGCAAGCCGAGCTGAGCCGATCGCACGGCCGCGGTGTATCCACCAGGACCGGCGCCAAGGACAACGACGTCGAAGTGCTGTGTGCTCACAGCTCAAACCCTAGGACGTCGAGGCAAGCCGCCGGACGCCTGGGCATCGTCGCAGGTCCGGGAGCGTCGGCGGGCGCGCGAGTACGATCCGTCCATGGCGAGTTCCGATCCGCTCGACAACCTCCGTCAGATCTGCCTTGCGTTGCCCGAGGTCACCGAACGGCTGAGCCACGGCGAGCCGACCTGGTTCGTGCGCGGCAAGAAGACGTTCGTGTCGTACTCCGACCACCACCACGGCGGCCCGCTGGGCTTCACCTGCGCCGCGCCGGAGGGCGTGCAGCAGCTGCTCGTCGCCAACGAGCCCGAGCTGTTCTACCGGCCGCCCTACGTCGGTCACCGCGGGTGGATCGGTGTCTACCTCGATGCCGGCCCGGTCGACTGGGACCGGATCGCGGAGCTCGTCGAGGACGCCTACCGGGTCATCGCGCCCAAGACGCTAGTTGCGCGGCTGTCGCAGCCTGCAGCTCCTCCGAGACCGGGCGACCAGCCGGCCGGTACGTGACGCAGATCAGGCCGGGCTCCTCCGGACGGGCGATCAGCCAGTTCGTCCGCTCGGCCTTCGCCCACCCCTGGTTGTGGTTCTCCCAGTCGAGGTGATGGACGAACGCCTGCACGTCCAGGTCGATCGTCGCCGAGGTGCTGAACGCTCGATCCGACGCGGCCGGCGGATTGACCACCTCGATGCCACCCGTGCTCTCGATCACGAGATCGCCGGCCCGCACCCCGGCCGGATCGAGCAGCGTACCGCCGTCGTCGCCGAACGACAGCGAACCGGTGCCGCTCAGCCCGTCCACGCCGGGGAGCTTGCGGGCAGGCACGCCGGTGGCGTACGGAAGGCCCGCGAAACAAGGCCCTCGCACCGCGTCGGCGTCGTAGGCGATCAGCATCCGGACCGCGGAGCCGTCGAGCAGGAACCTCGTGCGAACGCCTGGCTGGGAAGGAAATCCGATGCCGCGCCACCCGTCGCCGATGCACTGGATGACCTCGGTTCCGGCCGCCGTGAGGAGGTACGGCACCTGCTCGGCCGTGAACACCACGGACGTGTCGCCGTCGCGTTGCTTGTACGGCGTGGTGCTCTCCGCGAGCTCGCCGCGATACCACCTCGACTGGTCTTCCAGCTGCCAGATCGTCATGTACGCGAAGTGGCCGTTCGGCAGGTCCGGATGGTCGCCGACGTTGTAGAAGTACGAGAGTCGCTGCTCGCCGAGGAAGCGGCCGAGGTCGCTGCGCAGCACGCCGCTGTAGGCCCGCAGTCCGAGCACCGCTTCGAATCCCGCGTGCTTCTCGAAGTGCCGCGGCCCGCCGTAGTCGAACCCGCGGGCCGACAGCCGCAGGTCGAGGTAGCGCGCCATCTCCAGCCCGTCGTCGTAGAAGACCTGCTCCCCGCTCACCAGGTAGCCGGCGTAGACGAACGACAGCCCGATCGAGCCGTAGTTCTGGTCGAAGCCGGAGGAGTGCTCGCCGAAGTAGGACAGCCCGCGGTCGGTCTCGCGATGCGGCCGGAGCACGTCGAGGTAGACGCGCATGGCGTCGGCCCTCAGCCGGTCGGCGTCGGCGGCGCGGCCGAATCGCCTTAGCTGGTTGGACACTTCGAGCAGCCCGACGACCGCGCCGATGGCCTGGTTGTCGGCGTCCTGGATGTTGAACTCCGAGACGGTGGTGAGCCAGGTCCAGTAGCTCTCGCCGAGCGCGAACAGCGCGTCGCGTTGCTCGTCGGTGAGCAGGTCGTCGCCGTACTTCAGTACGTTGCCGGCCTGCAGCAGTGCCCAGGCCGTCGTCGGCCAGTCGCCGAACGCGGAGGCCGCCGGATCCTCGACCTGGTAGGGCGCGTAGGCCTCGCCGCTGCCCGTACGCCGCAACCAGCGTTCGTAGCCGGGGTTGTCGTCCCGGTAGACGCGGTTGGCGAGGAACCAGTCGATGCTGCGGCGGAACGGCTCGACCAGCCTTGTTTCCTTGCGATCCGACCGCTGCCACGCGAACGCGACGAGCGAGGAGACGCCGAGCGAGTTGTCGCCGATGTCGTAGACCTGCCCGGGCACTTCGAACGAGCCGTCCGGGCTCTGGTTGGCGAGCACGCGGTCGATCGCCGCAGCGAGGACGCGGTCGTAGTCGGTCGGAACGTCGTGCAGGTGCACGCCATGGGTCGAGATCACGGGCATCAGGCTATGGCGTCGACGAAAGGAAAGGCGACGTGGCGGTCCGGCAGACCCAGCCCACTAGATCCCTGCGAAGCCCGGACCGCCACGTCGCGCGCACTACCGTAGCGGACGGGGAGAGCTAGGGGTTGATCACCCTGCCGACAGTGAGGGTCGACATCCAGTGCCGGATCAGCGAGTTGTCCGGACGATCGCCCAGCCGGCGGCGGACCTCGCCGTAGAGCCGGTCCCGCTTGGCCCGGTCCATCGCGATGTGACCGGAGAACGTGTCGAGCAGCGCGAGGTACTGGTCGGCGGTGTAGCGCAGCCCCCAGACGTACCGCCGCACGCCGACCACCTCGAACTGTCCGGACGCCTCGAGCTCGCCGGCGATCGAGTCGTGTACCTCCTCCGGCAGGGGCGGCGGGAACTGGTCGCCGGGCAGGCCCTCGCCGATCTCGTCGTAGACCTGCTGGATCTCGGTGAAGAACGGGTCGAAGTCCTTCGGGAACGCGTGCCCGGCGCCCCAGACCGCGAGGTGCCCACCCGGCCGGAGCACAGCGGCCGCATTGGCGTACTTGACGTCCTGGTCGATCCAGTGCCAGGCGGTGGCGGCGTAGGCCAGGTCGTACGCGTCCTCGGCCTTCCACTCCTCGAACGGCGTCGTCACGACGGAGACGCCAGGGAAGGCGGCGAGGTTGTGCCGTGCCTGCTGGGCGAGGTCGGCGCCGAGCTCGATCGCTGTGATCCGGAAGCCCCGCCGGGCCAGGGGGAGCGTGGCCTTCCCGGGGCCCGGGCCGATCTCGAGCAGGTCGGCCGGCGGCTGCAGCCCGGTCAGCTCCAGCAGGTCGTCGTACAGCTCTGTGGGGTAGTCGGGCCGGGCGTCCTGATAGGTGGCGGCGGCAGCGTCGAAGGTGGCGCGCAGCTGTGCGCCGGAGGGTTCTGGGGGCATGGGGTCATCCTGGCAGCCGCCCGGCTCCGGCCGCATCCGAGTTTGCGTGCAGGCGGAGGATGCCCTCGGCCGCCTCCGCCAGCTGTTCCCGCAGCTCGGCGGGTTCGAGCACCTCGATCGCATCCGCCATGCCGAGCAGGTAGAACCGGGCCTCGAAGGCGTTCTCGAACAGCATCTCCACGTTCGACCAGCCGTCGGGCAGTTCCTCGACCTCGACGATCTCCGTGCTCGGCGCCCAGGTGAGCCGTGCGTACGCGGTCTGCCGTACACGCAGCAGGACGCGGTAGACCCTGCGCTGCTTGAGGAAACTCTCCCACGAGGACGTCCAGTACGCCGGCAGGTCGAAGCCGTCCGGCCGCTCGAACGCCTCGTCCGTCAACTCGGCGTTGCGAATGCGCTGGACCTTGTACGTACGAACGGCGCCATCGGGCCGGGCGGCGACGAGGTACCACGTGCGGTGCTTGGCCACGAGCCCGAGCGGCGACACAGCGGCAGCCTGCGGCCACGAGCCGTAGAGCAGGGCGATCTTGCGCTGCTCCCACAGGCCGCGCTGCAGGACGTCCAGTGCGGCCGCGCCGGCCGCGTCGACGCCGGACCAGTCGGTGTGGTCCACGAGGATGCGCTGCCGGGCGTACTCCGCGTCCTGCCTGGCGTGCGCCGGCAGCGCGGAGAGCAGCTTCAGCACGGCGGTGTCGGCGGCCTCCGACAGGCCGAGGTCGGCGAGCACGGATGCGGTCCGGCCGACGAAGATGCTGGCGGCCTCCGCGGGTGTCAGGCCTCCGACGTTGACGCGGTAGTCCTTGGCCAGCGTCCAGCCACCACCGCGGCCGCGGACGGCGTAGACAGGGATGCCCGAGAGGCTCAGCGACTCCAGGTCGCGCTGGATCGTGCGCGTCGACACCTCGAGGCGCTCGGCGAGCTCACGTGCGGTCAGCTGGCCGGACGACTGCAACAGCAGGATCAGGCGTAGTAGCCGTTCCGCCCTCATGTCCGTCCCATGGGTGTCATTGTGTCGGAAAAATAGGACATCCGATGGCGACGACTCAGGGGATTCTCAGGGCTCCATCGGGTGAGTTCCGGAACACAAGGCGGCGCTGGAACGGTTGGATAGTAATGAACGGGTAAAGACCGCGCTGGAGCGTGTTCTCTCGAAGGGGGCAGTGATGGTCATGACGGCACCTGCCGTCCGTCGAGCGAGCCGCGAGCTGCGCGGCCGAGAGCTCACGGAGCTGCACTACCCCGCCAACTCGCTGGTGCTGCTGGCCGGAGTCCCCGGGGCGGGCAAGAGCACGCTGCTGCGGCGGATGAGCTGGGAGTCCGGCGGCCGCAAGGTCCGCGTCCTCGACTCCACCGACGTCCGCGCGTGGCTGCAGCCGGTGCTCGGGCGACTGCCGTACGCCAGATGGCGTCCGGTCGTGCACACGCTGCACTACCTCCGGGTCGTCGGGGCGATCGCGCTCGGCGGGCCACTCGTCGTACACGACTGCCTGACCAGGCCGTGGGTGCGCTGGGCGTTCGGGACGCTGGCCCGCGGAACCGGGCTGCGCGTGCACCTGCTGCTGCTCGACGCCACCGAGCAGGAGGCGCTGGACGGGCAGCGAGCCCGCGGCCGGCAGGTCCGCGAGGACAGCTTCCGCCTGCACTGCCGGCGGTGGCGCAAGGTGCTGCGGATGGCCGAGCAGGATCCCGCCCGGCTGGTTCAAGGCGCGGAGTCGGCCGTGGTGCTGGACCGGCGGGCGGCCGCCCGAGTCACCACGATCCGCTTCCGCTGAAGCCGCGAATGACCACGCTAACTACGGAAATTCGGGCTTGGCCACGCGTCGACACGTGGCCAAGCACGGTCTGACGTGGCGAGGTTCGCCACGCCCCTAGGTCCTTAACCACGTCCCGGCGCGTGGTTAACCAGCCAATCGCGTGGTTAACGTGGTCATTCGCGGCGGGCTCAGCTGAAGTTCGGGGTGCGCTTCTCCAGGAACGCGCGTACGCCCTCGGAGTAGTCGGCGGACTCGACGGAGTCGTTGCGTAGCCGGGTGGTGGTGTCGTCGTCTTCGACCTGGCCCGCCACGATGCGGTTGACCATGACCTTGGCCGCGCGGACGCTGACCTGCGAGCGGCCGGCGATCAGCCGGGCGAAGGCGTAGGTGTGCGACTCCAGGTCGTCGGCCGGCAGGACCTCATCGAGCAGCCCGAGTGCCTGCGCGCGGTCGGCAGGCAGATGGCTCCCCGACATGAGGATCCACTTGGCGCGGGACGGGCCGACCAGGTCGACCAGGCGTTTGGTCGACTCCAGCCCATAGACGACACCGAGCTTGGCCGGCGTGATGGCCATCGTCGCGGTGTGGTCGCCGAAGCGCAGGTCGGCGGCCAGGGCGATGCCGCACCCGCCACCGATGCAGTAGCCGCGGATCATCGCGATCGACGGCTTGGCGAGGCCCGCAAGCGTTCGTTCGGCGACGGCGACCTGTGCGTTGTAGACCTTGGCGGCCTCGGCGGTTCCGCGTACGGACTCGAACTCCGCGATGTCGGCGCCGGAGGCGAACGCCCGCTCGCCGGCACCGCGCAGCACGATCACGCGGACGTCCGGATCGGCGTCGAGCTCGGTGAACAGCCGGGGGAGCGCGCCGAACATCTCGAACGTGATCGCGTTGTGCCGCTCGGGCCGGTTGAACGTCACGGTCGCGACGTGGTGGTCGCGCGTGACAAGCAAGGAGTCCATCGCTCCCAACCCTCCCACCTCGGCGCCACTCTGCTAGGCGATGCGGCTCCGCCGCGTGGCCCCAGCCGATCAAGATCAACTCGATCGGCGAACCAAGATCAATATGAGATAGCGTCTAACCGCACCGTGGGATCGCGGAACACGTTGTGATCTCGCCATTCAGGAAACCAGAGGGACTGGGGTAGCGTGGCAACGGATCGCCAGAGCCAAGTCACGAACGGTATTTACACAACCGACGACACGGACGACGACATGGATGACGCAGCTGAAGGCGGCGCCAAACAAAGGCGCGGGGTGCAGTCGATCAACCGGGCCGTTGCCATCCTGAAGTGCTTCGACGCCGACCATCCCCGGTTAGGGATCACCGACGTTTCACGGATGACGGGGCTTTCCACCAGCACGGCTCACCGCCTGCTGACATCGATGATGGACAACGGCCTGATCCGTCAGATGTCCGACCGTAAGTACACGCTCGGATCGATGCTGATCCAGCTCACCCGCAGCGGCGCGGTTCCGAGCTCGTTGCGCGATGCCGCCATCCCGATGATGGAGAAGCTGCGCGACCGCGTGGGCGAAACCATCGGGCTGCACGCGCTGCTGCCGAGCTACGAGCGCGCGGTGATCGACCAGGTCGAGAGCCGGGAGCCGCTGCGGCGCACCTACACAGAGTTCGGCCAGCCGATCCCGTTGTCGCTCGGCGCGCCGGGCAAGGTGTTGCTGGCTCACCTGCCGTACGAGCTGCAGGAGCAGATCCTGACCAAGCCGATCCCGCAGGCCACGCCGGCCACACCGACCGACGCGCACGAGCTGCGGGCGCAGCTGGCCGAGATCCGCAACCGCAACTACGCCCTCTCGTTCTCCGAACGCACGGCCGGCATCCGCACGATCGCCTCGGCGGTGTTCGAGGCGGGCGGCAACCTGCTGGCGTCGATCAGCGTTTCGGCGCCGGCGATCCGGATGGCTCCGGAGAAGATGGTCGAGCTCGGGCCGGAGGTCGCCGACACCGCGTGGAAGATCTCGGAGACGCTGGGTGCCAGCCGGAGCATGATCGGCCGCACGTTGACCGCCGCTTCACCGTTGCCGGAGTAACCGCTTACCCACGCCCTGGTCATGGTGGCCGCAGGCCGGACTGGCGCAGGGTGATGTTGAGCCTGGCCCCGTTCGGGGCACTGTCCAGGCCGATGCCGGCCGGACCGGTGCCGGGGTAGGTCCTGGGTACGCCGTGGTAGGCCAGCCGGGAAGGCCCGCCGAAGACGAACAGGTCGCCGGACTCGAGCCGGACGTCGGTCCAGGGTTTGGAGCGGGTCTCGGTGTTGCCGAAGCGGAACACGCAGGTGTCGCCGAGGCTCAGGGAGACCACGGGCGCGAGACTCTGCTCGTCCTTGTCCTGGTGCAGGCCCATCCTGGCCTCGGCGTCGTAGAAGTTCACCAGGGCGATGTCCGGCTGGTACGCCTCGGCCTGTGCAGGATCGGCGTACGCGGAGGAGACCGCCCGGCGCCCGAGGTCGGCGAGCCAGCCGGGGAACGGCTTCACCGGCGAGCCGTCGTCGGCGACTTTGGTGTAGGTGTAGGGCCGCCAGTGCCAGCCGAGGCAGACCGTGCGTACCGACATCACACCGCCGTTCGGCAGCTTGGTCTGCCGCATGCCGGCCGGTCCCTGCGCCCACTCCCGGCACACCTCCACCAGCCAGCGCTGCTCGTCGACGTCCAGCCAGGCGGGTACGTGCACCGCTCCCTCGGCGATCTCGCGCCGTTCCGCACCGAACAACGTGCCCATGCGCCCGAGTTTGTCAGGCGCCGCCAACCGTCACGCGCCCAGCTTTGGCCGCCTCGTCACCGGGCAACGCCTCCAGCACGCACCTAGGCTCGAAATCGGCCGGGACCTCAGAAGCGCTCACAGTGCCCACGCAGTCCCAAACAGTGGAGGAACCACATGTCCGAACCCCGTCGCCTGCCTGCCAGGGACCTCGCGCTGATCGCGCTGTTCGCCGGGCTGATCGCGGCGCTCGGGCTTCCCGGCACGCTCAACCTCTTCGGCAACGCCGTACCCGTCACCGCGCAGACGTTGGGGGTGATGCTGGCCGGCTCGATCCTCGGTGCCAAGCGCGGCTTCCTCGCCGTGCTCGTGTTCGTCGCCCTGGTAGCGGCCGGCCTGCCCTTGCTCGCCGGCGGGCGGGGCGGGCTCGGCGTGTTCGCCGGACCGTCGGTCGGCTACTTCCTCGGCTGGCTGCCTGGCGCCTGGGTCGTGGGCTGGCTCACCGAGCAGGTGCTGGCCCGCGGCGGCAAATACTCCCTGCCGATCGGCTTGGTCGCGAACGTCGCCGGCGGCATCCTGGTCGTCTACGCGCTCGGGATCCCGTTGCAGGCTTGGCGGATCGGCACGTCCGGCCTGGTCGCGACCGCCGTCGCCGCGCTGGTCTACCTGCCTGGCGACCTGATCAAGGCCGTGGTCGCGACGCTGGTCGCCAAGGGCGTGCACACCGGCTACCCGACGCTCGGGAGAACAGGAGCCGAACGCAGTGGCGGAACTCCACAGTGATCGTTTGGCTACAAGCTGTACGGTCCATTCCGATGCCTATTTCACGTGATGTCGTCCGCCGAGCCGCCGCCCAGCCCGATCGCCTGGCGATCACCGGGCCGGGTGGCGACGTCAAGTTCGGCGAGCTGGCGGCCCGCGCGCGCCAGCAGTCCGCAGTCATTCCCGAAGCCAGGATGGTCCTTGACGACGCCGATCCAAAAGCTCTGATCACCGGACTGCTCGCCGCCGACCTGGCGGGCGTCGCGGCGATCGTCGTCGACCACGCCTGGCCCAAGCCCGTACGCCACGCCGCCGTCGCCGAGGCTGACCGGTTGCTCGCGAAGTACGGATCGGACATCCGGCTCGTCGTGTTCACGTCCGGCAGCACGGGCACACCCAAGCCTGTGGTGCGTACGTCGACCTCGTGGACGCACAGCTACCCGACGTTCTCGGCCATCACCGGTGTCGAGGAGCACGACACCGTGCTGATCCCGGGCCGGATGTCGGGCAGCCTGTTCCTGTTCGGGGCGATCCACGCGCTCACGATGGGCGCCGCCGTCCACCTGCTGCCGCAGTGGTCGGCCCGGCAGGCCGCGCGGGCCGCGCGCGAGTGCACGGTCGTCCACGTCGTGCCGTCGATGCTCGCCGCGCTGGCGGCCGAGGGTGTGCAGACCCAGTCCAAGCTGCGGCTGGCGATCTGCGGAGGCGCGGAGCTGGCGCCAGACGTCGAGGGCGCGGTCACCGAGGCAGGCATCGAGGTCGTCGAATACTACGGCGCCGCCGAGCTGTCGGTGGTCGGCGTGCGGACCGCGGGCTCGCCGCCGGGCCGGTTCCGCGTGTTCCCTGGCGTCGAGGCCGTCGTGAAGGACGGCCTGCTCTGGGCGAAGAGTCCCTACCTCGCGGCCAGTGCCTTACGCGACGCCGACGGCTTCGCGTCGGTAGGCGACCGGGCCGAGGCGCTCGACGACGGGAAGTTCCTCGTCGGTGGCCGCACCGGCCAGGCAATCACGTCGGGTGGCGTCACTGTGCAGCCCGACGGGGTGGAGCGGGTGCTGCGCGGGCTGCCGTTCGTCGCCGACGTCGTGGTCGTGGGTGTGCCGCATGCCGAGCTGGGTGAGGTCGTCGCCGCGGTGATCGAGCCCACCGACGGCCTCTCGCCCGGGCTCGGTGCGCTGCGCACAGCCGTCGCCGGGAGCCTGCCGGCAGCCGAGCGACCGCGCCGGTGGTACCTCATCGACCGGTTGCCGCGTACGGGCTCGGGCAAGCTCGCCCACGCCCAGGTCCGGTCCGGGCTGGCCGACGGCACGTTGGAGGCACGTCCCCTGACATGAGACAGGTCTGAACCAGGGATGAACCAGGGATGAAACAGCCATGAGCGCCGTGATCGTCGCGGCCCGGCGCACACCGATCGGCACCGCCGGACGGGCGCTGGCCGGCCTGCGGGTCGAGGAGCTGGCAGCGCCGGTGCTGCGGGCACTGGTCGCCGAGCTGGCTTCGAGGCCCGGGCTGCGGGGCCGGCCGGTCGACGACGTGGTGCTCGGCAACTGCATGGGGCCGGGCGGCAACCCGGCCAGGGTGTCGGCGCTGGCGGCGGGTCTCGGCGTCTCGGTCACCGGGCTCACCGTCGACCGGCAGTGCGGCAGCGGGCTGGCGGCGATCACTGTGGGAGCGGCGGCGGTCGAGGCCGGGCGCGCATCGCTCGTGCTGGCGGGCGGCGTCGAGAGCGCGTCGACGGCGCCGATCCGGGCCTGGCGAGACTCTGGGGAGACCTACGATCGGGCGCCGTTCGCGCCGGAGCCGTTCGCCGACCCCGAGATGGGCGAGGCCGCCGACGCGCTGGCCCGGTCGGCCGGGATCAGCCGCCGCCGGCAGGACGAGTACGCCGTGCGCAGTCATGCGCGCGCGGTGGCCGCCTACGAGCGCGAGCGGTTCGACCAGGAGCTTGTCCCGGTCGGAGGTCTGGATCGCGACGAGCGGGTACGCACCGGGCTCTACAGCCGGCCCGACCGGCTGGCGCGGCTGCGGCCGGCGTTCGTACCTGACGGCACGGTCACCGCCGGCAACTCCTGCGGGATCAGCGACGGTGCCGCGGCGGTCGCCCTCGTACCCCACGAGCTGCGCGCCGGTGCGCCGGGCTTGCGGATCCTCGACTGGGAGTGCGCCGGCTGCGACCCGGCGCTGCCGGGGATCGGACCTGTGCCGGCGATCCGGAACCTCCTTGCCCGGCAGGGCTGTACTGTGGCCGACCTCGCCGCGGTCGAGATCGTCGAGGCGTTCGCCGCGCAGGTGCTCGCGTGCACCGACGCGCTGGGCCTCGACCCCGAGGTGGTCTGCCCCGACGGTGGGGCACTGGCGCTCGGCCATCCGTGGGGCGCTTCCGGCGCGGTGGCGATGGTGCGGTTGTTCAGCCGGCTCGCCGGCCATGACAATGGGCCCGGAAGAGGCCTCAGAAACCAACTCGGACTCGCTGCCGCGGCGATCGGCGGCGGCATGGGGATCGCCTGTCTGGTGGAAGCCGTTCGATGATCGAGCTGTTCGACGTCACGCACCGGTACGGCTCGCGCGTGGTGCTGCGCGAGGTGTCCGTGCGCCTCACCGAGCAGCGGATCGGCGTGATCGGCGCCAACGGCTCGGGCAAGTCGACGTTCGCGCGGCTGCTGAACGGACTCGTGGTGCCGTCGACCGGTCGCGTGCTGGTCGACGGGCTCGACACCCGGCGGCGTGGCGCGGACGTGCGCAAGCGGGTCGGCTTCGTCTTCACCGACCCCGACGCGCAGGTCGTCATGCCGACCGTCGCCGAGGACGTCGCGTTCGGCCTGCGGAGGCGCGGGCTGTCCCGGAACGAGATCTCGCGGCGGGTGTCGGTGGCCTTGGAGCGTTACGGGCTGGCGTCCTACGCCGACCATCCGGCTCACCTGCTGTCTGGCGGCCAGAAGCAGCTGCTGGCGCTGGCGGGCGTCCTCGCGACCGAGCCCGAGACGCTCGTGTGCGACGAGCCGACCACGCTGCTCGACCTGCGCAACGCCCGGATGGTCGCCGGGCTGCTGGCGTCGCTGCCACAGCGGATCGTGCTGGTGACCCACAACCTCGACCTGCTCGACGGCTTCGACCGCGTCCTGGTCTTCGACGAGGGGCGGCTGGTCGCCGACAGCACACCGGCCGAGGCCGTCTCGGCCTACCTCAAGCTGGTCGACGGATGAGCGGGCTGGGGTTGTACGTGCCGGGCGCCTCGGTGCTGCACCGGGCACCCGCCGGGCTGAAGCTGGCGGGGCTGGCGGTCGCCGCGGTGCTGGCGCTTTGGTCGCCGGTCACGCTGGCGGCGTTGGGATTCCTCGTGGTCGCCGGCTTCGTGGTGGCGCGGGTGCCGTGGCGCGTCGGGTGGGCGCAGGTCGCACCGGTGTCGTGGTTCGCCGTTCCGTTGCTGGCGTTCCAGTGGGTGTTCGCCGGCCCGGCGCGCGCGGTGCTCGTCGTCGGGCAGTTGGTGGTGCTCGTGCTGCTGGCCGCGCTGGTCACGCTGACGACGCGCGTACTCGCGATGGTCGCGGCGTTCGAGTGGATGCTGTCGCCGCTGGCGCGTGTCGGCGTCCGGCCGGATCGGGTCGGGCTGGTTCTGGCGTTGACGATCCGGTGCGTGCCGCTGGTGGCACAGGCCTATCAGCAGGCCAGGGAGGCGCAGCGAGCACGCGGGCTGGAGTGGAGCGCGGTGGCACTGGTGGTGCCGCTGATCGTGCGCCTGCTCAGGAAGGCCGACGCGATCGGCGAAGCCCTCGCCGCCCGCGGGCTCGACGACTGACCGCTGCAAAACCCAAATGACCACGGGCCCGTGGGCATTTGGGTTTGCCAGGTGGACTTGCCACGGGTGGGTCGCAATGACCGAGCAACCGTGGTCATTGCGCCGAGGGCGGCAGCAGGCGAACCGCACGCGTGTTGAGATAGCGGCGCTGCTGCGCGTTCGTCGCCCGGGAGGCGGCGAGCAGGTACGCCTCACGCGCGCCGCCCAGATCACCCGCCATCTCCAGCAGGTGCGCCCGCACCGCGGGCAGCCGATGGTCGGCCGCGAGCTTCTTCTCCAACGGCTCGAGCAGACGCAAGCCGTCAGCAGCCCCATGCGTCATCGCCACAGCGACCGCGTGGTTCAGTGCGATCACGGGGTTGCCGGCGTTTCCCGGCAGCCGGAGCAGGACCTCGTACAGCGCGGTGATCTGCGGCCAGTCGGTGGCCTCGGCGCTGGCCGCCTCGTCGTGCAGGGCGGCGATCGCGGCCTGGACCTGGTACGGGCCGGTGTCGCCGCGGGGGAGTGCCTGCTCGACCAGCGCGAGGCCCTCGGCGATCTGCCCGGCGTTCCACAGCCGCCGGTCCTGCTCGGCCATCGGCACCAGCGACCCGTCCGGTGCCGTACGAGCGGGCCGCCGCGCGTCGGTCAGCAGCATCAGCGCCAGCAGCCCGGTCACCTCGCTGTCGTCCGCCGTCGACTCGCCCAGCAGCCGGTGCAGCAGCCGGGTCAGCCGGATCGCCTCCGCGGCCAGGTCGGCGCGCTGCAGGTCGGGCCCGGCCGTGGCGGCGTAACCCTCGTTGAAGATGAGATACAGCACGTGCAGGACGGCTGCGAGCCGCCTCTCGCGTTCGGCGGGCGGCGGCAGCGCGAACGGCACGCCGCTGTCGCGGATGCTCTGCTTGGCGCGGGTGATCCGGCGCGTCATCGTCGCCTCGGGTACGAGGAACGCGCGTGCCACCTCGCCCGTCGTGAGCCCGCCGACCGCGCGCAGTGTCAACGCGATCTGCGACGCCGGCGACAGCGACGGGTGGCAGCACATGAACAGCAGCACGAGCGAGTCGTCGGCCGCTCCGGAGGAGTCTGCCCCCGGCACGACCCAGTCGCTCGGCAGTGCCCACTGCGCCACGGTGTCCTCCCGGCGCTGCCGAGCCTGCTCACTGCGCAGCAGGTCGGTCAGCCGCCGCGAGGCGACGGTGATCAGCCAGGCCCGCGGGTTGTCCGGTACACCTTCGGACGGCCACTGTGTCGCCGCCGCCAGCAGCGCCTCCTGTACGGCGTCCTCGGAGGTGTCGAAGTGGCCGTACCGCCGGACCAGCGCGCCGAGGACCCGCGGCGCCAGTTCGCGCAGCAGGTCCTCCAGCTCGACGGGGCGCAACGGCGCTCTGCTATCCGGCCCAGCCGTCCGGCTCCGGCGGATGCTCGTCGATCGGCCGGATGTCGACATACCACTCACGCCCGAGATCGGTGCCGGCCGGATGCGGCGTGTCCGCCAGCTTGGCGGCGATCTGCGTGGCCCGGTCGAAGCTCTCGCACTCCACGACCGTGTAGCCGGCCAGCACCTCCTGGGTCTCGGCATACGGGCCGTCGGTCACGACCGGCACTCCGTCCTTCACCGACACCCGGCGCGCGTGCGCCGGCGCCGACAGCCCGCGTGCGTCGACGAACTCGCCGGACTCCACCAGGTCGTTGTTCCACTTGGTCATGAACTCGTGCATCGCGGTGACGTCCTCGGCCGTCCAGGCCGGCTGGCCAGGGTTGTCCTTGCCGGTCAGGAAGTCGTAGTCGTGCTGCGAGCCCATCATCATGATCATGTACTTCACGGTGTCTCCTTCGCAGGTGGCGCGGGTTCGGCGCCGCTCACCTGAGACGTCGATCCCCCCGGACCGGACCGGACATCCTCCTGAGCGAATTCTTCCAACCTGCGGCTCGGCGTCACCGTCTCGAGCCGGGCGATCGCGTCGAACCAGCCGCCCAGCGTGCCGTTGGTCATGTTGTGCGAGGCGTCCCGGCCCGGGTCGTAGGTGGGTCCGATCGCGCGGAGCAGGGCCGGTGCGGTCAGCCACGTCCGTACGGTGTCCGGCGCCTCCGAACGCAGGTCCAGCAGGTACGTGCCGCCGGGCAGCTGGTCGTCGGCGAAGTCGGCCCGCGGCGGCGGTACGTCCCGCGGCTCCCACCAGCCGGGGACGCCCTGGTTGACCGAGCCGTGCCCGAAGCAGGTGGCGATGGCGACATACTGCTCGCCGAACCGTGCACGCAGGTGAGCGCCCGTGCTCATCCGCTCGCGGTCGTCGGCGACGTGGACGTTGTGCGCCCAGTAGGCGAGCTTCGAGCCGGTCTGCTCGTGCCACCGCAGGAGGTTCTCCGCCATCTTCTGGTCGCGGTGGGCGAAGCGCTGCTCCGGCGGACAGGCGCGGAACTCCGGGCTGGACTGCACGTCGGCACCGACGAACCGGACGGGATCGTCGGGGTGCGCCAGGTTGTACGCCCGCATCCACTCCAGCACGCCGAGGATTTCCGTCGTACGCCAGACGACGATGCTGTCCCTGAGCAGCTCGCGCAGGTCGCCGGCACCGGTCGTGACGTAGGCGTCCAGCCGCCGTCCCTGCGGCTCGTCCTCCTCCCAGCCGACGGCCCGGAAGCCCAGGTGTTCGACGAGGTTGACCAGCATGCGGTGCTTGGTCGTGAACAGCTCGTGCGCGCCGTGCGCGGACTCGCCCAGCCCGACGACGGCCGCGTCGCCGGTGATCCGGCGCAGTGGCTCGACATCGGCGGGTGAGTGGGCGTTGCGGCGGATCCAGGCGGTGATATCGGCATCGGGCACAAGGCATTGTGGATCGTGCCTCGGCGAAACGCGGATGCGCCCTGGCGCACCCACCCCGTACACTTGGCCGCATGTCTACGCCCCGGACTTCTTAGCTCCGACACACAAGTCCTGACGACCACTGTGTGCTCGACCTTATCCGGAGCGTTCTTTCATGATCACTGCAAGTAAACTCGAACTCCGTGCCGGCGCGCGGCTGCTGCTCTCCGACGTCTCGTTCCGCGTAGCGGCTGGTGACAAGGTCGGTCTGGTCGGCCGTAACGGTGCTGGCAAGACCACGCTCACCAGGGTGCTCGCCGGCGAGGGCCAGGCTGCCGCGGGCACCGTCACCCGGTCCGGCTCGGTCGGCTACCTCCCGCAGGATCCGCGTACCGGCGACCTCGAGGTGCTGGCAAGAGACCGCGTACTCTCCGCGCGTGGCCTGGACGCCACCGTCCGGGCGCTGCGCAGCGCCGAGCTGGAGATGTCGTCGGCGGCCGGCAGCGCGCGCGACAAGGCGATGCGGGCCTACGCCCGGGCCGAGACCGAGTTCCTCGCCGGCGGTGGCTATGCCGCCGAGGCGGAGGCCGCGCAGGTCACCGCGAGCCTCGGGCTGCCCGACCGCGTGCTGGCCCAGCCGCTGCGTACGCTCTCCGGCGGCCAGCGCCGGCGCGTCGAGCTGGCCAGGATCCTGTTCTCCGGCGCCGACACGCTGCTGCTGGACGAGCCGACCAACCACCTCGACGCCGACTCCATCGGCTGGCTGCGCGACTTCCTGAAGGCGTTCAAGGGCGGCCTGGTCGTGATCAGCCACGACGTCGGATTGCTCGAGACAACCGTCAACCGCGTCTTCCACCTGGACGCCAACCGGGCCGAGCTCGACACCTACAACGTCGGCTGGCGCACCTATCTCGACCAGCGCGAGGCCGACGACCGGCGGCGCAAGCGCGAGCGGCACAACGCCGAACGCAAGGCCGGCGCCCTGCTCGCGCAGGCCGACAAGATGCGGGCGAAGGCCACCAAGGCGGTCGCCGCGAAGAACATGGCGCGGCGCGCCGAGCGGATGCTGTCGGAGCTGGAGGACGTCCGCCGGTCCGACAAGGTGGCGAAGATCCGGCTGCCGCAGCCGGCGCCCTGCGGAAAGACTCCGCTGTCGGCGACCGCGCTGTCGAAGTCGTACGGCTCGCTCGAGGTGTTCACCGACGTCGACCTGGCGGTCGACAAGGGCAGCCGGGTCGTCATCCTCGGGCTCAACGGCGCCGGGAAGACGACGCTGTTGCGGATCCTTTCCGGACTGGAGAAACCTGACACCGGATCGGTCGTACCCGGGCACGGGCTCAAGCTCGGCTACTACGCGCAGGAGCACGAAACGCTCGACCTCGATCGAACCGTCTCGGAGAACATGGCGTCGGCCGCACCCGACCTGACCGATGGCGAACGCCGTAAGGTGCTCGGCTCGTTCCTGTTCAGTGGCGACGACGTGGACAAGCCGTCCAGCGTGCTGTCCGGCGGCGAGAAGACCCGCCTGGCACTGGCGACGCTGGTCTGCTCCAGCGCGAACGTCCTGCTGCTCGACGAGCCCACCAACAACCTCGATCCGCTGTCCCGGCAGGAGATTCTCGGAGCGATCCGGAGCTACGGCGGATCCATCGTGCTGGTGACCCACGACGAGGGTGCTGTGGAGGCGCTCGAGCCGGACCGTGTCCTGCTGCTTCCCGACGGCGACGAGGACCTCTGGAACGCCGATTATGCCGACCTCATAGCTCTTGCCTGAGGCTTTTCGGTGTCCTGAGGGGATTTCGTGATCACGCACATCTAGCCAGCAGGCATGGCCGGGTCGATCATGGGGCATTGATGACAGTGATCAGGCGATCATGTAGCTCATCAGTGGGAGGCATCAGGTGGCCGAAACTCTGAAGAAGGGCTCCCGGGTGACCGGCGACAGCCGCACCCAACTCGCCCAGAACGTGAAACGACAGTACGACAACGGAGAGAGCATTCGCGACATCGCGGAGTCGACCGGGCGGTCGTATGGCTTCGTGCATCGCTTGCTCAGTGAGTCCGGTGTCAAGTTACGCGGTCGTGGCGGCGCGACGCGTGCCAAGAAGCGAGCCGGCTGACGGCTCGTACGCGGCACGTGTCGCCCGCCTCGGCGGGCTGAACGGGGTCTCAACCGTCTGTACAGCGGGGACACCGGGGACACTGGGGAAACCACACTGGGGATCACAGGGGACACTGAGAAACTCTGGGAACAACAGCCGCACCACTCCGGTTGCTGCTGACTGGGTCGCAGACCGCGGCCTGGCAGCTGCGATCAGTGGGAGCGAACCTTGTCGATGGGCTTTGGCGGCTGGGGGATGATGCGGTCCTTCAGCTCGGACCGGAACATCGCTCGCAAGAAGCTTGCTCCTGGAACGTTTCGCAGAATCGTACGATTCGCCCGGCCGTACACCTGGCTGATCGGCGGACTCGTACTCCTGATCGCCATTGACGCCGGATTGAGTGCTGCCAATCCGCTGATTTATCGAGAAATCATCAACCAAGGTGTGCTCGGTAAAGATGTTGGATTGGTGATCACTCTGGCTCTTGTGATCGCCGGTATTTCCGTGGCTTCCGCAGCGATGAGCCTGGTGCAGCGCTATTTCAGCTCGCGGATCGGCGAGGGCCTGATTTTCGACATGCGGTCGAAAGTTTTCGCCCACATCCAGCGCATGCCGATCGCGTTCTTCACGCGTACGCAGACGGGCGCGCTGGTCTCGCGGATCAACAACGACGTGCTGGGCGCGCAGCAGGCGTTCACGTCCACGATGTCGGGCGTGGTCAGCAACCTGCTGACGGCGGTCATCACGCTGGTCGCGATGTTCATCCTGTCGTGGCAGATCACGCTCGTGGCGCTGGTGATGCTGCCGCTGTTCCTGCTGCCGGCGCGCTGGATGGGCCGCAAGCTGCAGGCGATCACGCGTGAGTCGTACGACCTGAACGCCCAGATGAACGCGATGGTGACCGAGCGCTTCGGCGTGGCGGGGGCATTGCTGGTCAAGCTGTTCGGCCGGCACGAGGCCGAGGACGAGGGATTCACCAAGCGGGCGGGCCGGGTACGCGACATCGGTGTCACGCAGGCGATGTACTCGCAGGTGTTCTTCATCGCGCTGATGCTGGTCGCCTCGCTGTCGGTCGCGCTGGTCTACGGCTGGGGTGGCGTACAGGCGGTCAACGGAATCCTCGACGTCGGCACGCTGGTGGCGATGACGGCGTACCTCACGCGGCTGTACGGCCCGCTGGCGTCGCTGTCGAACGTGCACGTGAGCATCATGACGGCGCTGGTGAGCTTCGAGCGGGTGTTCGAGGTGCTCGACCTGAAGCCGATGGTGGCCGACGCTGCGTCGGCGCGGGCGCTTCCGGCGTCGGCGCCGAGCAGCCTGGCGTTCTCGCACGTGCGGTTCCGCTATCCGCGGGCCGACGAGGTGTCGCTGGCCTCCCTGGAGACGGTGGCGGTGCTCGACCAGACCAAGCCGGTCGAGGTGCTGCACGACGTGTCGTTCACCGTCCAGCCGGGGCAGCTGGTGGCGCTGGTCGGGCCGTCCGGGGCGGGCAAGACCACGATCACGGGCCTGGCGACCCGCCTCTACGACGCGACGAGCGGCTCCGTGCTGGTCGGCGGCGTCGACGTCCGCGACCTCACCCAGGACTCCCTGCGCGCGGCGATCGGCGTCGTGACGCAGGACCCGCACATGTTCCACGACACGATCCGGGCCAACCTGCTGTACGCCAATCCGTCCGCCACCGAGGACGACCTGGTGACCGCGCTGGAGGCGGCACAGATCTGGGGCCTGGTGTCAGGTCTCGCGGACGGCCTGGACACCGTAGTGGGGGAGCGTGGCTACCGTCTGTCGGGCGGCGAGAAGCAGCGGCTGGCGATCGCGCGCCTGCTGCTGAAGGCCCCTCGTTTCGTGGTGCTGGACGAGGCGACGGCCCACCTGGACTCCGAGTCCGAGGCGGCGGTGCAGCGCGCCCTGGCGACGGCTCTCGAAGGCCGGACCTCCCTGGTGATCGCCCACCGCCTGTCGACAGTGCGCGACGCCGACCAGATCCTCGTCCTCGACGAGGGCCGCATCGTGGAGCGGGGAACGCACGAGGAACTGCTCGTGCAGGGCGGCACCTACGCCGACCTGTACCAAACCCAGTTCCGCCCCCAAGCCGACGCCGCGCCGGCCGTCTGACCTACGACCGCCGTGCGCCCTCGGCTACCGCGGCGGGCGGCTAGAGCTGCCGGGAGATCCCGCCGTCGACGGGGATCGAGGCGCCGGTGACGTAGGCGGCCATCGGAGACAACACGAACGCCGCCACCCGGCCGAAGTCCTCCGGTGCTCCGATCCGCCGCAGCGGAACGCCGGCTTCGACCCGGCGCCGGTAGTTGTCCGGGTCGCCGCTCTGGGCCGCCAGCTCTTGCACTCGGTCGGTCTCGATCGTGCCGGGCAGGAGGCTGTTCACGCGGATGCCGCCCGGCCCCAGCTCGTCGGCCAGGGTCTTGGCCACGCCGGCCAGCCCGGGCCGTAGACCGTTGGAGATCGCGAGATTCGGCTGCGGCGAGCGGGCCGAGCTCGACAGCACGAACGCGATCGAGCCGCCGTTGCGGCAGGCCGCCGCGACCGCCCGGGCCAGTCGGATGGCACCCAGGTAGATCGACTCGAAGGCGGTACGCCAGTGCTCCTCGGGCGTGTCCATGGCCGAGCCCGCCGGCGGGCCGCCGACCGAGATGAGGGCACCGTCGAGGCGTCCCCACTTCGCCATCGCGGTGGCGACCAGGCGTTCGGCCGAAGCCGGATCGGCGTTGTCGGCGGCCACGCCGACCGCTCGCGCGGTGCCCAGGCTGCTGGCGGTGCGTTGTACGCCGTCCTCGCCGCGGGCGGAGATCACGACATACGCACCTTCGGCCACGAGCACCTCGGCGGTCGCCCGGCCGAGACCTCGGCTCGCACCCGTCAGCAGAAACACTCGGTCACGAACGCCAAGATCCAAAGCTCACCACCCTGCCGGCCCTGCTTACAGTTCGCATGTGGTTCCCGACCCTGCGAAACATCGGACTCACAGTACAGGTTGGACAGCCGGCCACTCCAGTACAACCCGGTGAAATGTGATCACAAATAGACCGTTCGGGCGTGCCTGCCCAGGGGCTATTACCGTTGGTGGCGTGACGGTTGACCTCGCCGAGCAAGTCTCGGACTGGCTGCGCGCGGCCGATGTCGTAACGGTGCTCACCGGCGCCGGAATCTCCACTGACTCCGGCATCCCCGACTTCCGCGGACCGCAGGGCGTCTGGACCAAGAACCCCGCCGCCGAACGCCTCTCGACGTTGCAGGACTACCTCGCCGATCCCGCCGTACGCGCGGAGGCCTGGCGCCGTCGCACCGACAACCCCGCGTTCGTCGCCGAGCCGAACGCCGCCCACCACGCGCTGGCCGAGCTCGAGCTCCACGGCATGCTCGACACCATCGTCACGCAGAACATCGACGGCCTGCACCAG
The DNA here is from genome assembly GCF_054779015.1 of Flindersiella endophytica. NCBI lineage: Bacteria > Bacillati > Actinomycetota > Actinomycetes > Propionibacteriales > Nocardioidaceae > Flindersiella > Flindersiella endophytica. The sequence continues at coordinate 77,268 of NZ_BAAGYY010000020.1, read as the reverse complement.
AAGGCCGGCTCGGTGCACGTCATCGAGATCCACGGCACGGCACTGGAGACCGTCTGCATGTCGTGCGGCGACCGGCGTCCGATGGCCGAGGCGATCCGGCGCGTGCGGGCCGGCGAGACCGACCCACCGTGCGGTCGCTGCGGCGGAATCCTCAAGTCCGCAACGATTTCGTTCGGCCAGGCCCTCGACGCCGACGTGCTGGCCGCGGCCGAGCGGGCGACCCTGGGGTGCGACCTGTTCATCGCGATCGGCACGTCGCTGCAGGTCTATCCGGCCGCCGGCCTGTGCGACGTGGCGCGTTCGGTCGGCGCCAAGCTCGCCATCATCAACGCCCAGCCGACACCGTACGACGAAGTGGCCGACGCCGTGATCCGCGAGCCGATCGGCGAGGTCGTACCCCGGTTCGTGCAAAGCTGAGCGTCCGATTGAGGTCTGACCCGACGGTCCGCGCCCTGCCGACCGGTACGCTGACCGATCGATGAGAACGATTCCCACGCCAGGGCAGCTGGCCTGGCAGCGCGCAGGCTTCGGCATGTTCTGCCACTTCGGCATCAACACCTTCCACGACAAGGAGTGGAGCGACGGCACACTGCCGCCGTCCGGCTTCGACCCTTCAGCGCTCGACGCCCGGCAGTGGGTGCAATCCGCGGTTGACGCAGGCATGCGCTACGTCGTGTTGACGGCCAAGCACCACGACGGTTTCTGCCTGTGGCAGACCGACACCACCGACTACTCCGTACGTTCCTCGCCGTGGCGTGCGGGCCGCGGCGACGTGGTGGAGGAGCTGGCGGGCGCCTGCGCGGACGCCGGCCTGGGCTTCGGGCTGTACCTCTCGCCGTGGGATCGCAACGCGTCCTGCTACGACGACTTCGAGGCGTACGACGACTTCTACGCGCGGCAGCTGACCGAGCTGTGCACGCGGTACGGCAAGCTGTTCGAGGTCTGGTTCGACGGCGCCGGCTCCGAGGGCCACGTCTACAACTGGGACCGCATCATGTCGGTCGTCGGGGAGCACCAGCCGGACGCGATGGTGTTCAACATGGGCCGCCCCACGATCCGCTGGGTCGGCAACGAGGACGGCCTGGCCGCCGATCCGTGCCGCTACGTCGTCGAGAGCACCGAGGGCAACCACGCCGGCGCCGATCAGGTGGCGCTGTCGGGTTACCTGCCGCCCGAGTGCGACGTGCCGATCCGCGGCAACTGGTTCTGGCAGAGCGACGACGTGCACACGTTGAAGAGCCTGCGGCACCTGCTGGGCATCTACTACCGCTCCATCGGGCTGGGCGCCGGCCTGCTGCTGAACGTTCCGCCCGACCGGCGCGGCCTGCTCGACGACGCCGACGCCGCCCGGCTACGGGAGCTCGGCGAGGAGGTACGGCGGCGATTCTCCGCCGGCGCGCCTGCCGAGCTCGACGTGGACGGAGGCGGCGTCGTGACGGCCCGTTTCGCCGAGCCGACCCGCTTCGACCACCTCGTGCTGGAAGAGGACCTGAGCGCGGGACAGCGCGTCGACGGCCACGAGATCGTGGTCGACGGCCAGGTGGTGGCCGCCGGCCAGACCGTCGGCGTACGGCGGTTCCAGGTGTTCGGCGAGGTGACGGCCTCGGAGGTGCGGATCCGGCTACGCGGCGACCAGCCCGTGCTGGCAGCGGTCACCGCGCACGCGACCGGCCACTCGACGATCCCGGAGCTCGAGGAGCAGGTCCGCCACGTGGACGGCAAGGTCGACCGCCCCGCCTGATCCTCGCGACCGAAACGGAACCTTCGGTTCGGTCCAGGTGCTCTACTCCTTTCGAAGGGGGTGGGGAATGGCCGGCGAGGCGGAGCGGGCGTTCGGCGACTTCGTGGCCGCGCGCTACGGCAGCCTGGTGCGCTCGGCGTACCTGCTGACGGGCGATCTCGGGCATGCCGAGGACCTGGTGCAGACGTCGCTCATGCGCACGTACGGCTCCTGGCGGAACCTCGCCGATCCCGCGAACGCCGAGGCGTACACGCGCAAGGTCATGGTCCGGCTGGCGACTCGCTGGCGGAGGCGCAGATGGAGCGGAGAGGCGCCGACCTTCCCGCTGCCGGAGCCGCCGACGCCGGACCAGGCAGCCGACCTCGACCTGACCGACGCCGTTCGCCGCGCGCTGCGCTCGTTGCCGATCGCGCAGCGAGCCGTGCTGGTCCTGCGCTACTACGAGGATCGGACCGAGGCCGAGATCGCGGAGCTGTTGGGCTGTTCGGTAGGAACGGTGAAGAGCCGGGCGAGCCGCGCCCTGGCGACGCTACGTTCGGCCGGCCTGCTGCCCGCCGAACCCTCCGCCGACGGCGAAAGGGCGCGCCATGGGTGAGTACGAGAATGTCAAGGCGCTCCTGACGCGAGTCGCGGAGGCCCCCGGAGCGGAGTTCCGCGATCCAGTGGGCCGGCTGCTCCAGCGGATCCACCACAGGCGCCGGCGCCGGCGGGCCGTAGCCGTCGGGTGCGTGGCCGCGATGATCGTTCTCGCGCTGGTGGTTCCCACGATGGTCAGCCGCCGCAACGCCGGCAGTCCCGAGCCGGCGGAGTCGACGAAGGCCGCCAAGAGCATCGCCGTCCTCGCCCACGGGCGATGGTCTGCGCTGCCCGAGGCACCGGTCCCGGCGCGTTCCGGAGCGTCGGCCACCTGGACCGGCAGCCAGTTGCTGGTGTGGGGAGGAGCGACCCACGACAGCCGGGCCGAACCCGGATCCTGGCAGCCCCTCCTGCGGTCCGACGGTGCTTCGTACGATCCCAGGACCCGGCGGTGGGAGAAGCTGCCGCCCGCTCCGCTGAGCCCGCGGCTGCACCCGGCGTCGGCGTGGACGGGACGGGAGTGGCTGCTCTGGGGCAGCGACGACAGCATCCAGGAACCCGGAGAGGAGAGCACGGACGGCTTCGCCGACGGTGCCGCCTACAATCCGCGGGCCAGGGCCTGGCGGAAGCTTCCGCCCGCGCCACTCGGCAAGAACATCGACGCCCGGGCGGTGTGGACGGGCCAGGAGATGGTGATCGTCAGCGGAGGCCGTTCCGGCGGGATCGCCGCGTACGATCCGGACCGGAACAGCTGGCGGAAGCTCCCTGCCCTGCCGCTCGAATCGGACTGGGTGCTGGACGGCACCACTCCGGTCTGGGCCGGAGGCCGGTTGTACGTGTGGGCCAACTGGTACATCGACGCGGGTCCCGGGCAGGAACCGTACAGATACCGCACGGACGTCTTCGAGTTCGACGCTGCTCGCGCCCGATGGGAGCGGCCCGCGTTCACCGGTGACGTGCCACCCGGCATGGCCGGCGAGTGGGCCTGGACCGGCACCGAGCTGGTCATGCCCGCGCTGGTGACGTACCAGCCTGCCGGCGCCGTGGGCGGCTCAGACCCGGTGGAGCCGCCGGGTTACGCCCTGGACCCGGGCACGGGTCGCTGGCGCCGGACGGCTCCGGCACCGCTGGGCGGCGCCACACGGATGACGATCTGGACGGGCGACGCGTACGTCACCATCGTCGGTGCCCTGGTGCCGACCGGTGTCCAGCTCGGGCAGGTGACGGCGTGGGACGCCGGGCGAAACCGCTGGACCCAGCTCGCCCGGGCGCCGTACACGTCCGGCGAGCAGGATGCGGTGGCGGTATGGACCGGGCGTGAGCTGCTGGTGTGGGGATCGTTGTTCCCCGCCGGCTACACGGGGAACGAGTGGTACAAACAGGGCCGATCCATGGGTATGCGGCTCGGACCCTAGACGATCTGTTCCAAGGGGTCGCCGGTCAAGCGCGCGGCGGATGGCGCCGCGCTGGCAAGGCGGAGGAGGAGCCAGGAGGGGCCTCCGGCGATCGACGACAACGCAGCCGGCGTGGATGCCAGGCGTCGCGCGTCAGGCGACCCCTTGGAACAGATCGTCTAGAGATCGGGCGCCCGGCGGAGCCAGTCGGCCAGGTCGGCCGGCAGCGTAGGCCTCGGGCGGTCACCGGGTGCGCAGAGCAGGATCCGCGAGACCCGGCCGGCGATCCGGATCCGGTGGTCGAGCGCGGTGATGTAGCCCGCCCGTTCCACCTGGTCCGGCAGGTCGAGGTCGGCGTCGACGATCAGGCAGGCGACGCCGGCGGGAGAGAGTATGGTCGCGAGCTCCGCCAGGAAACGGCCGGGGGAGCGGGCCAGGCTGCCACCCCGCTCGACGGCGAGCTCCCACGGCGGGTTGGTGACCACCGCGTCGATCGAGCCGGCGCGGAACGGCAGCCGCCCGGCATCGGCTCGCAGGAACGTCACACCGGCGCCGGGCCCAGCGGCGTTCACCCTAGGAGCGTCCAGGCCGGCCCGGTCCGCGTTCGCGCGCGCGTTGGCCAGCCGCTCGTCGTCGAGATCCGCTCCCAGCAGCCGAAGCCCGCCGCCGGCGCGTCCCAGCTCCACGAGGATCGTTCCGTCACCGCAGAACGGGTCGGCCACCACGCTGCCCGCGCGCGGGCTGACCAGCCGGCCCAGCGCCGCGGCCAGCGGCGGGTGCAGCGTCCCCGGTCCGGTGGAGAGCTTGTACGCCCGCCGGTGCATCGGCCGCTCGGCGAGCCTGAGCGCCGCCACCGCCACCGGGCCGTTCACGAACAGCCGGACCGTCAGGTCGACCGGCCCGTCCACCCCGTGCACCGGGTCGCGTTCGGCGAACGAACCACCGATCCGGCGCGCCAGGCTGGCTCCCGCCGCGCCCTCCAGCGCGTACCGGTTGAACCGCCGCCGCCCGTCCAGACTCACGACCACATCGAACCGGGGCCGGTCAGGCAAGCCGCGGATCGACCGCACCCAGTCCAGCGCGGGCTTCCAGTCGAGGGTGCGCAGCCGCGCGGCCAGCTGGTCGGGTACGTCCTTGGTCGTGCCGACGTCGCCGACCTGGCCGACCCGCAGGAACACGTCGTCGACGGTGGACAGCTCCGCGAGCTCAGGCGCCGCGGACGGCAGGCCAAAGCCCACCTCGCGGTTGCCGAGCCGAACCTTCCGTGCGGTGGGCAGCAGCTGACGCACCTCGTCGGCCGCCACCCACTCCAGCCCGCGGATGGTGCGGGCGATGACGTTCACCATGCTGCGAGTACGGAGAGCAGAGGCGTCAGGTCCCGCCGCCGTCGATCATGTCGGTGCCCGCGCCCACGACACCCGCTCCCGCTGCGCCCATGCCGACGCCCGCGGGTACGTGGATCGTGCTGAGATCGACGACCGCCTTGCCCTTGCGCCGCTGCCGCGACTCGAGCCACTGAGCGAGCTTGGACAGCGCGTAGTTGATGGCGATGTAGATCGCCGCGGCCACAATGCCGGCCACGAACGGGTTGTCCTCGTCGGCGTAGAGCAGCTTGATCGTCGACGACAGCTGCTCGGTGGAGATGATGTAGCCGAGCGCGGTGTCCTTCAGCGCGACTACGCACTGGCTGATGATCGCCGGCAGCATGGTCGTGATCGCCTGCGGGGCCAGGATCAGCAGGACCACCTGGGTCTTGCGCAGCCCGAGCGCGTACGCCGCCTCCGACTGCCCGCGCGGCACGGCGTTCAGGCCGGCCCGGAACACCTCCGCCAGCACCGAGCCGTTGTAGAGCATCAGCGCGAGGACCAGGGCACCGAGGCGTTCCGTGGTGGTGCCGAACGCCAGGAAGATGAACAGGATCAACAGCACCAGCGGCACGGCGCGGAAGAACTCGACGACCGCCATCGACGGCCAGCGGAAGATCGCGCGGTCGGAGATCCGGCCGATCGCGAACACCAGGCCGAACACGACCGACAGCACGATCGCGATCCCGGCCGCCGTCAAGGTCTGCGTGATGCCGATGCCGATCGCGACGAGCCACTCCGGGTCGCCCAGGAACTCCCACTTGTCGGGCGTGATCTGCTCGTTGCCCCACAACCGCCAGCCGGCGTAGGCCAGCAGTGCGAGCAGGACGAGGGAACCGATGATCCCGCCGATCAGGTGGCGCCGCCGGGCGGCGGGACCGGGAACATCGAAAAGTACGGAACTCATCGGACCACCGCCAGCCGTCGCTCCAGCAACGACGAGATGCCGGAGATCACGAACACGATAATGACGTAGCCGAGCGAGATGCCGATGAACGCGGGCACCAATGCGCTCGGGTGTTTGGTGTTGATGTAGTCGATGAAGTAGGTCGCCTCGACGACACCGAATGCTTCCGCGACCGCGGTGTTCTTGGCCAGCGCGATGATGACGCTCGCCATCGGCGGCAGGACGGAACGGATCGCCTGCGGCAGCACGATCAGGCCGAGTGTCTGGCCGAACGTCATCCCGATGGCTCGGGCCGCTTCGGCCTGCCCGGGGTTGACCGCGTTGATGCCGGAACGCAGCACCTCGCACACGAACGAGGCGGTGTAGACCGTCAACGCCACGGTGGCACGCGCCTGGAAGCTGATCTGGACACCGATGAACGGCAGTCCGGCGACGGAGACGATGAAGAGGATCACCAACGGTGTGTTACGGAAGATCGTCACATAGCTCGTTCCCGCGGCGCGAAGCACGGGAATGGGTGACACCCGCATGGCGGCCAGGATCGTGCCGAGAACCAGCGCGCCCAGCGCTGAGAACACCAACAGCTGAATGGTCAGCCAGAAGCCGCTCAGCAGCCGGGGCAGATTGTCGATCAGGACGTCCACGTCAGGACCGGCCTCCTCGGGTCAGTGGAGTCAAACCTCGGTAGAGCTCACAAATAGGGCTCAAGCGAACAAACGCTGCCCGGTGCACGCGTTACGTGCGCACCGGGCAGCGGCGGTCCTTACGAGCAGGGGTCCGGCTTCGGCGCCGACGGTGCGTCCACGCCGGCCTTGCCGAGTGTCTCGTCGAACGCCTTCTTCCAGTAACCGTCGGTCTCGGACTGGGTGATCGCCTTGTTCAGGAAGGTGCACATGGCGGTGTCACCGTGCTTGTAACCGATGCCGTAGCGCTCCTCGCTGAACGGCTCACCCACGACCTTGAGCTTGTCGGGGTCGTCGGCGGCGTAGCCGAGCAGGATCGCCTCGTCCGTGGTCACGGCCTGGACCGAGCCGCTCTTCAGCTGCGTCACGCACTCGGAGTACGTGCCGAACGGAGCCGGCTGGGCTCCGAACTTCTCCTCGACCTGCGTGAGCGACGTCGAACCGGTGACCGAGCACACCTTCTTGCCCTTGAGGCTCGGGCCGCCCGTGATGGAGTTGTCGTCCTTGCGGACCAGCAGGCCCTGGCCGGTGACGAAGTAAGGGCCGGCCTGGCCGACGATGCCGCGGCGCTCGTCGTTGATGGAGTACGAGGCGAGCACCAGGTCGACCGTGCCCTTCTGCAGGAAGGGCTCGCGGTTCTTGGAGACCGTCTCGATGAACTGGATGTTCTTCGGGTCGATGCCGAGCTGGCCCGCGATGTACTGCGCCATCGCCACGTCGAAGCCGTCGAAGCTGCCGTCCGGCTTCTTGTAGCCGATGCCGGGCTGGTCGAACTTGATGCCGATCTTGACCTTGCCGGCCTGGTTGAGCTTCTCCATCGTCGAGCCGGCGGCGAACTTCGGGTTCTCCGCGACCGTCACGTCGGTCACGGTCCCGCCGCCACTTCCACAAGCGGTCATGGCGAGGGCGGCGACGGCCCCAACGGCCAGCAACCGCAGTCCTCTCAGTCGCATGACGTCCCTTTCTCACTGATTTGTCGCTGCTGCAGCAGTGTTGGTTGTTGGCTAAGTATCTCGGGATGAGGGTGCGATCGAGAAAGATTTCACGGGCGCGGCGCAGCGCGCGTACACATTTACGGCGCTCGATCCCCGTGTCCGTCTCTATCTACGTCGCCACCCCCTTGGCGTCAGTGCTTGAGAATCTTTGAAAGGAAGTCCTTCGCCCGTTCGGACTGAGGGTTGTTGAAGAACTCTTCCGGCGCCCGCTCCTCGATGATCTGGCCATCGGCCATGAACACCACCCGGTTGGCGGCGTTGCGGGCGAAACCCATCTCGTGCGTGACGACCACCATGGTCATGCCACCTTGCGCCAAGTCGATCATGACGTCAAGGACTTCCTTGACCATTTCGGGGTCGAGCGCGGACGTCGGCTCGTCGAACAGCATGACCTTGGGCTCCATGGCCAGCGCCCGGGCGATCGCCACGCGCTGCTGCTGGCCGCCGGACAGCTGGGCGGGGTACTTCTCCGCCTGGTTGGCCACGCCCACGCGGTCGAGCAGGCGGGTGGCCTTCTCCTCGGCCTCGGCCTTCGGGACCTTGCGGACCTTGATCGGGCCGAGCGTGACGTTGTCGAGCACGGTCTTGTGCTGGAACAAGTTGAACGACTGGAAGACCATCCCGACGTCGGCGCGCAGCTGGGCGAGGGCCTTGCCCTCGGCCGGCAGCGGCTGCCCGTCGAGGAGGATCTGACCCGAGTTGATCGGCTCCAACCGGTTGATCGCCCGGCACAGGGTGGACTTGCCACTGCCGGACGGGCCGATCACGACGACGACCTCACCGGGGTCGATGGCGAGGTTGATGTCTTGCAGGACGTGCAGCTCGCCGAAGTACTTGTTCACCTGATCAACGACCACCAGCGGGCGGTTGCCACCCGTTGCCGGCAGGTCTGCCGGCTGCTCGCTCGTCTGCGTCATGACAGGGGAAGTTACAGTGAGTTGGCCCGAGACGCGAGCGCAGCCGTGTAACAACTCATGACAAACGCGGATGGTAACGGTCTGGTCGCGGATTGGCGAGCGGCTGGTGTGTTTTCGCTGGCAGGAACAGGACAGGCCTTCCCGGCCGGACGGCGCTGACGCTATATCTGGGCGTGTCGGCTGCCTACCGGCCCGGCCGATCGCCGGGTGCGGTCGGGCGGTGGTGAGTGGGGGTCGAGCCAGTGGCGGGCTTGGCTGGTGGTCAGCTGACCTTGGCTGGTGGTCAGCTGACCTTGGCGGGGCTGGCGGCCCAGGTGTTGCAGGAGCCGGGGCTTTCGGTGCGGAAGCCGGCTTTGGACCAGGTGCCGTGGTTGACCCGGCCGCCGTGGTCGCGGATGCCGCCGCCGTATTCGTCGCCGTAGTGGTCGTGGAGGCACAGTATCCGCTGGCTGCGGGCTTGGCTGGTGGTCAGCTGACCTTGGTGGGGCTGGCGGCCCAGGTGTTGCAGGAGCCGGGGCTTTCGGTGCGGAAGCCGGCTTTGGACCAGGTGCCGTGGTTGACCCGGCCGCCGTGGTCGCGGATGCCGCCGCCGTATTCGTCGCCGTAGTGGTCGACCAGGAACATCCACTGTCTGCGCGCTTCGCCGGTGATCGGGTAGGTCGGCTGGTTGGCGCCCCAGAACACGCTGCCGAAGCAGGAGGCCTGCAGCTCCAGCCGGCGGCTGAGCTCGAGCTCGGCGTCGTTGCTGCCGGCGTTCTGCCGATCCGTAGCGTAGGCGTCGAAGATGCCGACGAGGTTCTGCACGTGGTGGCCGTACTCGTGCGCGGTCTGGAAGCTGGCGAACATCCGGGCGTAGACCTTCTGGTACTGCTCCGGATATTTGTTGTACTGGTTTACGTCGTCGTCCCACTTCATGTAGATGGTCTCGTTGGTCGGGCAGTAGAACGCGCGTACGTAGTCGCCGCACGGCGTGTCGACCGAGCCGGACCACAGCACCAGCTTCGGCGCGCGGAACTCGTAGCCCGCCTTCTCGACCAGCGACGGCCAGGACCTGTTGAGGCAGGCGATGATGCTCTTGTAGTACTTCTCGACGCCCGCCCGGTTCGACGGCATCGAGTCCGACTCCTGACACGACACCGAGGCCAGCGTCCCGGCGGTGTAGAGCTTGTTCTCCTTGAGGATCTGCTCCCGCGTCTTCCCGGTGGGCAACGGCGAGTCGGTCGTCGTCGGAGACGGGCTCGGCGAGGCCGACTGCGCGCTGCTCGGCTTCGTCTGCGGGGTGGCGGAGTTGGTCGCCGACGTCGAGGTCAGCGGATCGGCCAGCGTGGAGTTGCCCTGGCGCAGGAAGTACCAACCGAGCCCGCCCACGCCGGACAGGACGAGCGCGCCGACGACCACGAACACGACGATCGGGCCGGCTCCACGCTTGCGCTTGGGCGGCGAGCCCCAGTCGTCGTCATCGTCGTCGTCGTAACCCCAGCCGGGTGGCTGCTGCCCGGGCGGTTGCTGGCCTGGGTACGCGGGGTAGGGCTGCTGTCCGGGATAGGGCTGCTGCCCGGGGTACGGCTGCTCGCCGGGATACCCCCGCTGCGCCGGACCCGGAGGCGGGTACTGCTGACCCGGATACTGCTGCTGACCTGGGTACGCCTGCTGCCCGCCGCCAGGCGGCTGCTGCTGCTGATAGGGGCCGGGCTGCGGCTGGTCCGGATACTGCTGCGGCTGGCGCGGCGGCTGCTGGTGAGGTTGCGGCTGCTGGGGCTGTGGCTGCTGTGGTTGCTGAGGCTGCGGTTGCCGCGGGTACTGCTGCGGCTGTTGCGGCTGAGGTTGGGGCTGCCAGGGCTGCGGCTGCTGAGGCTGTTGTGGTTGCGGCTGCGCCGGCCTGCCCGGCACCCACCCGCCGGACTCGGAAGGGCGGGCCGGCCACTGCCGCCCACCCTGGCCGGATTGATTGGAGCCGGACCCGTACTGAGGCTGGTCTGGCACGCCTGCCGGCCCGGATGGTTCCCCATACGGGTCCGGGCCCGGCGGAGGGCCCCATTGATGACCTGCCATGTCAACCCCTCGGATACGCGTCGCGCGCGGCAGCCGAGACGCGGCGCGCGAGAACGGTCCGCCCAACCATAGCCAGCAAAGCTCACGTCAGGCCAAGGCGACGGACCGTCACCATCGAACCGGACAACCCGTGTCCGAACCGCTGCGGCGTGCTACCTGTCTCAGTACACCTGTTCCGGCGACGCTGTGAAGGTGTTGCAGACGTTCGGGCTCTCGGCCTGGAATCCGCGTTTCGCCCAGAACGCGTGGCTCTGCTTGTCGCCGTGGTCGCGGACGCCCTCGGGGTTGTAGTTGTCGCCGGAGTGCTCGACGAGATAGAGCCAGGTCTCGCGGTTGATCCCCGAGATGGGGTACGACGACTGATTGGCCCCGAGGAACGCGTCGCCGAGGCAGCTGGCCTGCAGTTCGACCCGCCGGGACAGCTCGAGCTGCTTGTCCTGCGACGCGGCTTCGTATCTCAGCTCGGAGTAGGCCCGCATGATGCCGACGAGATTCTGGATGTGGTGGCCGTACTCGTGGACGACGGTGTGGGTCGCGCCCATCCGGGCGTACGCCCGCGCCTCGTTGGAGCTCTCGGCGGTGTACTGCTTCACGTCGCCGGACCACTCCATATAGATGGTCTCGTTCGGCGGGCAGTAGAAGGAAACCGAGCCGTTGACGAAACCGCAGGGCGTGTCGATCGAGCCGGTCCACATCAGGATCGTCGGCGGGTGGAAGCTCACCCCGGCCTTGGTCATCGGCGCCGGCCAGCCGCGGCGCAGGCAGTTGGCGACCGTGGCGTAGTACGTACGGATCGCGTCCTTGCTGGCCGGAGCCGTGCCGGACTCGCGGCACGAGACCGACTGGATCGGCCCGGACTGGTAGAGCTTGTTGGCCTCCGCCACCTGCTCGTAGTCGACGCCGTTCTTCTGCTGCTGCGGGTCGGACGTGTTGGTCGGCCCGGGCGTCGGGTCGTCGCTGGGGACCTCGGTCTGCGTGGGCAGCGGCTCGCTGGTGTAGGTGGGTACGGCGGGGATCGTCGGCCGGGACCAGGTGGGCGCCGGGTCGGCGATGTCGTCCTCGTCGCCGCCACTGGCCGCCAGCGCGATCGCGAACAGCCCGATCGGCGCGGCGACCGCGAGCAGCACGATGAGGACGATCAGCCCGGTGTTGCGCCTGCGAGGCGGCGGCGGGCCGCCGAAGTTCGGGCCCCAGCCGAAGCCGGGGCCAGGCCCACCCAGGCCACCTGGGCCGCCCGGCCCACCTGGTCCGCGCGGTGGCCAGCCCGGCGGTCCCTGCGGTGGTCCAGGCGGCGGACCGTACGGCGGACCCTGTGGAGGACCTGGCGGCAGACCCTGCGGCGGGCCAGGGTAGGAGCCTTGTGGACGGGGCTGAAACGGTCCCTGGGGTCCTGGCATAGTGGGGCCGGCCTGCGGATACGCACCGGGGTAGCCGGTAGGTTGCGGTGGCGGAGCGCCCGGTGGATATTGTTCCGCTTGCGGAAATTGTCCAGCGGGAGGACCGAATTGATGTCCAGCCATCTAAGCCCCTCGTATTCTGCGTGCCGCGCCGCGCTCACCGCGGGAACGTCCGCGCGTTCTGTGGGCGTTCACGGCGTTGTCACCCGGTTGGTGATGCTCGTTCTGCTTGCCGGGTTGGCGGTGTTCGGGCCTACTGTAGCCAGCGCGCAGGCGGCCACCGAACTTCCGAAGGCCGACTCGTTCGAAAGTGTTGTCCGGGTCGAACGCAATGGGATCGTGAAGGTTTCCGAGACCTGGAAGCCAAGCAATTCCGCGGATGGCGGGTTCTACACCGAGATCGTCACGCGGCTGCATTTCCAGGACGACATCGACCACGTCATAGAGCTCAGTGACGTGACCGCCTCCGTCAACGACAAGCAGGCCACCCCGCAGGTCAGCACCGAGGGCGATGTCACGACCATCCGCGTCGACGACGCCGGCAAGGGCGACACCGTCAAGTTCGAGTACTCCGCCAAGGGCGCGGTCACCGAGACCTCAACAGGCACCGAGTTCCGCCTCACCCCGCTGCACGGCCTGGGCGGCGTGAAGGAAGCCGTGGTCAACCTCAGCAGCCCGGCGCCTTCGTACATCCGCTGCAACGCCGGCCCGCTCGGCGGTTCCTCGCCGTGCACGCTGTCCCAGGCAACCGAGGGGACTCCGTTCTTCCAGCAGCGCAACCTCGCCGCCGGCCAGACCATGACCGTGATCGCCGGCTTCGCACCGGGCGAGGTGCAGGCGAGCACGATCGTGGACTACCGCAAGTCGATCCGGCGTGCGTTCCTCGCCGACCCGGTGCACCTGGGCGTGACGGCCGCCGTGCTCGTGCTCGGCGGCGTCGTCCTCTATCTCCTCTACCTCCGCCGCGGCCGCGATGCGACCGATCCGGGTCGCGTGGTGCCGGCCTCGCTGTTCAGCCGTTCGCACGACCACGTCTCGTTCGACCCGCCACAGGCGCTGCGCCCAGGTGAGATCGGCACGCTGATCGACGAGCGAGTCGACCCGGTAGACGTCACTTCGAGCATCCTCGACCTGGCCGTACGCGGGCACCTGACGATCACCGAGCTGTCGCGTACGGGCGAGTTCGCCCGCGCCGACTGGCTGCTGACCCGCACCGGCCGCGAGCCCGACCCGCTGCAGCCGTACGAGCAAAGCCTGCTCGCCGGTGTCTTCGGTGAGGGCGAGGAGGTCAAGGTCTCCGAGCTCGGGCCGAAGGTACGCGCCCAGCTCGGCGCGATCCAGGACGCCCTCTACGACGAGGTGGTCAAGCACGGCTGGTTCGCCGAGCGGCCGGACCGGTCGCGTTCGAAGTGGTCGACGATCGGGCTCGCGCTCGTGGGCGGCGGCGTGGTGCTCACGCTGCTGCTGGCGTTCCTCACCACGTGGGGACTGCTCGGCCTGGCCGTCGTGGCGCTGGGCGCCGCGCTCACGCTGCTCGGCGCGTACATGCCGGCCAAGTCGCCGGAGGCCGGCCGGGTCGTCGGGCAGATCGCGTCGCTGCGTGGCGAGCTGCTCGAGCTCGACATCGACAGCCAGCTGCCGCACGACCGGCACGAGGAGCTGTGCTCGCGCGCGCTGCCGTACGCCGTCGTGCTCGGCGGTGCCGACCGCTGGATCGACGCACTGGTGGCCACCGACACCGACGACCTCCCTGACGAGGGGTTCTCGTGGTACCGGGGCCCGGAGAACTGGCACCTGCAGGATCTCCCGGACTCCCTGAAGAATCTCACGATCAGCCTGACCGGCGCGCTGTTCTCGCGCTAGTCCGCCAGGACGTTTGGAGGGAGAGACGATGTCCGGTCAGTGGGGACCGCAACCCGGCGGGCAGCAGCCGGGGCCATACCAGCAGCCGCAGCAGCCTCAGCAACCGCAATATCCGCAACAGCAGCCGTATCCACAGCAGCAGGGCGGGTTCGTGCCGCGGCCGCCGGGCGGACCCGGTGGGCCGCCGCAGGGCGGTGGGTTCGGTGGCGGCGGCTGGGGCTCTCCGCCGCCCGGTGGACCGGGTGGGCCAGGCGGGCCGGGCGGCCCCGGTGGACCCGGCGGTCCGGGTCGTCCCGGCAGCCCGTGGGGACCACCGCCGCGTCGGAGGGGCAGCAACGGCGCGGTGATCGTGCTGGTCGTGCTCCTTGGTGGCGGGTTCGTGCTCGCCGCCCTGATCGGTGTCGTGGCGGCGCTGTCCGGTGGCTCGGACGACGACTACACCTCGATCGAGTCGACCTACACGCCGACGCCGTACGTCTCACCGACCTACTCCTCGTACACCTCGACGCCGTGGTCGCCTTCGCCCGAGGAGTCGACTCCGGAGGAAGAGGACACGCCGGAGCCGGAGGAGACCGAGACGACGCCGCCCAAGCCGAAGGGCCCGCCGCCGACGACTGTGCTGAAGCAGAACAAGCTCTACTCCGCGGGCTCCATGCGCTCGGTCGGCTGCCGCGAGGCGGGCACGCCGCCGTCCAGCCAGTCGAACGTCCAGGCCTACTACAACCACATCTTCGGCTGCCTGAACCGGGCCTGGGCGCCAGTGGTGAAGCGGGCGGGCTACCAGTTCCGGGCGCCCGAGATCATCATGTGGACCGGCTCGGTCGAGACGCCGTGCGGTGACTACGTCCGCGCGTTCTACTGCGGCACCAACGAGACCATCTACATGAAGTGGGACGACGACGTAAACCAGTACAACAAGTTCCCCGAGCAGTACCAGAAGGTCTACGCCCGGATGTTCACCACGTTCCAGAGCTCGCACGAGTACGGCCACCACGTGCAGTGGCTCACCGGGATCGGGCCGGCGTACAACCAGATGTGGGACCAGACCAGCGACTACAACGCACAGCTCGAGCTGTCGCGGCGGCTGGAGCTGCAGGCGTCCTGCTTCGCCGGGGTGTTCGACGGCGCGAACCAGCCGTCGTACCCCATCACGGGCGAGGCCCGCTACCAGTGGATGTACCTCGTCGACCACTACGGCGACGAGTACGGCGAGCGACGTGACCACGGCAGCCGGAAGAACCACGGTCCGTGGTCGAAGGGCGGCTTCAAGTCGGAGAGCCCGAAGTCGTGCAACACCTGGAGCGCTTCGTCGGCCAGGGTTTCCTAGCCGTACGCTTGGTGGGTTATGACACGGTCGTATGAGGTCAGGACCTTCGGGTGCCAGATGAACGTCCACGACTCCGAGCGGCTCTCCGGGCTGCTGGAGGACGCGGGTTACGTTCGCGCGCCGGAGGGTGAGCCGGCCGACGTGGTGGTGCTCAACACCTGCGCTGTGCGCGAGAACGCCGACAACAAGCTCTACGGCAACCTCGGCCACCTGGCGCCGAAGAAGGCCGGCCGGCCCGGGATGCAGATCGCGGTCGGCGGGTGCCTGGCGCAGAAGGACAAGGGCGAGATCGTCCGGCGGGCGCCGTGGGTCGACGTGGTCTTCGGCACGCACAACGTCGGCTCGCTGCCGGCGCTGCTGGAGCGGTCGCGCGTGCTGGGCGAGGCGCAGGTCGAGATCAAGGACTACCTCGAGACGTTCCCGTCGACGCTGCCGTCTCGCCGGGAGTCGCCGTACGCCGCGTGGGTGGCGGTCAGCGTCGGGTGCAACAACACCTGCACGTTCTGCATCGTGCCGGCGCTGCGCGGCCGGGAGAAGGACCGGCGGCCGGGCGACGTGCTGGCGGAGGCCCAGGCGCTGGTGGCCGAGGGCGTCGTCGAGGTGACGCTGCTGGGCCAGAACGTCAACGCCTACGGCGTGGAGTTCGGCGACCGGTTCGCGTTCGGGAAGCTGCTGCGGGCCTGCGGCGAGATCGACGGCCTGGAGCGGGTGCGTTTCACCTCGCCGCATCCGCGCGACTTCACCGACGACGTGATCGCGGCGATGGCCGAGACGCCGAACGTCATGCCGCAGCTGCACATGCCGCTGCAGTCGGGGTCCGACGCCGTCCTGCGTACGATGCGGCGGTCGTACCGGCAGGCGCGCTACCTCGACATCGTGTCGAATGTGCGGGCCGCCATGCCCGACGCGGCGATCACGACCGACATCATCGTGGGCTTCCCGGGCGAGACCGAGGCGGACTTCGAGGAGACCCTGCACGTGGTGCGGGAGGCGCGGTTCTCCGGCGCGTTCACGTTCCAGTACTCCAAGCGGCCCGGCACGCCGGCCGCCGACATGGACGACCAGGTGCCGAAGGCCGTCGTACAGGAGCGCTACGAGCGGCTCGTCGACCTGGTGGAGAAGATCGCCTGGGAGGAGAACCAGGCACAGGTGGGTCGCCAGGTCGAGCTGCTCGTCGCCGAGGGCGAGGGCCGCAAGGACGCCGCGACCGCCCGGCTCACCGGCCGCGCCCGCGACAACCGGCTCGTCCACTTCGCCAAGCCGAGCGAGGACGTCGTCCTCCGGCCGGGCGACTTCGTGGAGGTCGAGGTCACCTACGCCGCGCCACACCACCTCGTCGCCGACGGCCAGGTGTTGGCGGTACGCCCCACCCGCGCCGGCGACCTCTGGGAAGCTCGCCAGGGCAAGCCCCAGCCGGCCGAACCGGCCGGCGTCATGCTCGGCATGCCCACGCTGCGCCAGTCCTGAGCCGACGGCCTCGCACCCGCTGAGCCGCCGGCTCACGCGCCCTCAGGCGGTGCCGTGTCAGGTCAGTGGCCCGAAGAACGCGCGCAGGTCCGACGCGAGCTCGGCAGGTGCCTCCATCGCCGGGAAGTGCTTGCCACGCTCGAACTCCGACCAGTGGGCGTCCGGTGGGGCGGGGACGAGCTTGCGGACCGTCTCGTCGGCGCCGAAGACGGCGATGCCCTGCGGGACGGCCGGCTGCGCGCCCCAGTCGGACGAGTGCGCCTGCTCGTACAGCGTGTGCGCCGCCCACGCGCCAGCTCCGGTGAACCAGTACAGGCTGACGTTGGTCAGCAGCTGGTCGCGGTCGGTCGGGAGGTCGGTCCAGTCCGCGAACTTCTCGGCGATCCAGGCGAGCTGCAGCAGTGGCGAGTCGACCAGGCCGTAGCCGATGGTCTGGGGCCGGGTGTTCTGGATGGCCAGGTAGCCGGAGCCGTCCCGGCGGAAGTCGTCCATCCGTTCCAGGATCAGCTTGTCCACCGGGTCCGAAGCGTCGAGCCCGTCGGCCATGCCGGGGATGAACGTCGCCGTGGCCGCGGCGGTCAGCGGCTCGGTCACCACGTGTACGCCGAGGACGTGCGAGCCGTCCAGGCCCGCCACCGCGCCGGAGACCCCCGCGCCCACGTCACCGCCGTGGACGCCGTAGCGCGAGTAGCCGAGCCGGCTCATCAGCTCGATCCACGCCCGGGCGGTACGCCCCATCGTCCAGCCCGTGCCGCTCAGCGGAGTCGAGAACGCGTAGCCAGGCAGCGACGGCGCGACGACGTGGAACGCCTGCGCACCCTCGTCCTCCGGCGCGACCAGCGGGCCGATCAGCTGCAGGAACTCCGCGACCGAGCTCGGATAGCCGTGCGTGATCAGCAGCGGCTTCGCATCGGCGCGGTCCGATCGGACGTGCTGGAAGTGGATGCGCTGCCCGTCGATCTCGGTGACGAACTGTGGGTACTCGTTCAGCCGGGTCTCCTGGGCGCGCCAGTCGTACCCCGTCCGCCAGTACTCCGCGAGCGACTTCAGGCTGTCCAGCGGCATGCCCCGGCTCCGGCCGACGCCGGGCAGCTCGCCGGGCCAGCGTGCGGAGCCCAGCCGGTCGTGCAGGTAGTCGAGCTCGGACTGCGGGATCTCGATGCGGAACGGGCGGATCGCGTCGCTCATGGTGTGGTCTCCTGTGCAGGGCTGTCGGGTTGACAACTACGACGCTAGAAGCAATCGCGGAAAGATTCTTTCCGCAATGTCGGGCAGAATCGAAGAATGTGGGAAACCTCGGCCCGGCTGCTTCGCCTGCTGTCGCTGTTCCAGGCCCGGCGCGACTGGACCAGCGCCGAGCTCGCGGAACGCCTGAACGTCACCACCCGCACCATCCGCAACGACGTCGACCGGCTGCGCGGCCTCGGCTACCCGGTCGACGCGCGACCTGGCGTGGCAGGCGGCTACCGCCTCGGCCAGGGCGGCTCGCTGCCGCCGCTCCTGCTCGACGACGACGAGGCCGTCGCCGTCGCGATCGGGCTGCGGACGGCCGCGAGCGGATCGATCGCCGGCATCGAGGAGACCTCGCTGCGGGCGCTCGCCAAGCTGCAGCAGGTCCTTCCGTCCCGGCTGCGGCACCGGGTCGGCGCGTTCCAGAACTACCTCCTGCAGACGCCCCGGCGCAGCCAGGTCGACCCCGACGTACTCACCACGATCGCCGGCGCCTGCCGCGACCATGAGCGACTGCGGTTCGGCTATCGGACCCACGCGGGCGCCGAGAGCCGCCGCGAGGTGGAGCCGTACCGCCTGGTCCACGACGGCAGGCGCTGGTACCTCGTCGCCTGGGACCTCGGCAGAGACGACTGGCGGACGTTCCGGGTCGACCGCATCGAGCCCAAGCCGCCGAACGGGCCACGTTTCACACCTCGCGAGCTGCCACCCGACCGCGAGGTCGTCGACAACGTGACGCGGGGGGTGGGGGAGGCAACCTGGCGATATCGGGCAAAGGTGATCGTGCACGCGCCGGCCGATCACGTCCGCGCCCGGATACCGATCCCCGTCGACGTCGAGCCGCTGGCCGACGACCGCTGCGCGTTCGAGCCCGGCTCGGACCATCCCCAACTGCTCGCGCTCTACCTCGGCATGCTCGACGCCGACTTCGAGATCGTGGACGCGCCCGAGCTCGTGGACGAGTTGGGCAAACTGGTCAATCGTTACCAGCGCGCGGTCGGCGCGAGCCGGGAAAGTAGTCAAGAAAGTAAAGAAATGCCTTCCGGCTAAGGCGAAACCGCGATGCGCGGAACGCCCCACCCGAGGTGGTCGTCGAATCCTGTGTCGCTTCTGCTTCTGGTGGAGGAGGACGTCGAAAGCCGTACCGCTTCGGTACGCGCCCTTACACACCGAGGGCATGTCGTCCTCGGCGTCCCGGACGCGGTGGCGGCGCTGCGTGCCGTCCTCCAGGACCACCCCGACCTGGTCCTGCTCCATCTCGTCGACGACCTGGACACCGTGGGTGTCCTGAAGATGCTCCACACTCCGACGATCGTCGTCGGTACAAGGGACGCGGAGCCCGAGATCGTCCGCCTGCTCGACGCCGGCGCCGACGACTACCTCGTCAGGCCGTTCGGTGCCGACTACCTCGACGCCCACATTCGCGCGGTGCTGCGCCGGGCCAGCGACCAGCAGCCGCATCCGCCCACGGTCGTGGGCGGTCTCCACATCGACGCCCGCGCGAGGGTGGCGACGCTGGACGGCAGCCTGCTCGAGCTGACCAGGCTGGAGTTCGAGCTGCTGCTCTACCTCGCGCGCCGGCCGGGCGAGGTCGTGTCGAGGCAGCGCCTGCTCACCGAGATCTGGTGCGAGACCTACGGCGGCTCCGACAAGACCGTCAATGTCCACTTGTCCGGATTACGCAGAAAACTTGGCGAATCCGCGGGTTCGCCGCGCTATCTGCACAGCGTTCGCGGAGTGGGTGTCAAGCTGCTCGCGCCTGTGACTGTTCCTGTGACTGTTCCTGGGCCCGCGCTCACGTCCATAACACGTAACGGATGTACGAAACCACGACAATCGCAGCTGTGACGACGAGGAAGATGAAGAAGTAGAACGTCCATGCCCGTCTGCGGTTGAGTCGGCCCACGAACCTAGACAGTATCGAAAAGCTCCGTATGTACACGCTCTTCTGGAATTCCCAACTTGTTCAAGGCGTCCAGGACGCCGCCGACCATCGCGGGAGGACCGCAGAGAAAGAAGTCCGACTTCAGCAACGGGACGGGAATGCCCGAATACTGCGGGAAGAGATAGCGCCCGAGCAGCTCGGCGTCGACTCGCCCGGTTTCACCCGGCCACAGGTCAGGCGGCTTCGACAGCACCTCGACCATCCACAGCCGGAGCCGGCGCTGCAGCAGCCGTAACTCTCCCCGGCACAGCAGGTCGTCGACGGTACGAGCCGCGGTGACGAGCAGGATCGGCCGCGGGTCGCGATCGCTGGCGAGCGTACGCAGCATGCTGAGCATCGGAGTGAGCCCGACACCGCCGGCGATGAACACCAGGCTCGGCGTACGCAGCCCGTCCATCGTGAACGAGCCGTGCGGGCCGTCGATGTAGATCCGCCGGCCCGGCCGCATCGCCGCCAGCAGCTCGGTGAAGTCGCCGGACTCCTTGATGATGAACTCCTTGCGGGCCGGGTCGTTGGCCGACGACGCGGCGGTGAACGGGTGCTCCTCGAACGTGTACGGCGAGCCGCTGAACTTCAGCCAGAAGAACTGCCCGGCCCGAAACGTCATGCCGGAGTGCCGGTGCGCCCGCAGGACCAGCCCGGCCGACGTGGGGGAGTAGATCCGCACCTCGCCCACGACGTACGGCCGAAGCCTGGAGCGCAGCGAACGCCAGACCCAGCGGTAGCCGATGACCGCGAGAGCGGAGGTGAGCAGCATCGTGAACCAGATCCGGGTGGCGAGCCGGTCGACCATGTTCTGCAGCCAGAGGATGTGCAGCGCGGTGCCGGCCAGCATCGCGAACGCCAGGCAGATGTGGGCCAGCCGCCAGCCTTCGTACCTCGGTTTTCGGCGCCGCCGGGTGGCCGCGAGCAGGACGATCAGCAGCAGGGCGACGGTCGCCGTGGTCGCGGCCCAGACCCTGGGCGGCGCGTTCCGCAGGTCGAGGATCGCGAGCCCTTTGGGATCGGACGCGACGACCAGCAGGATGTGACCGAGTACGAAGACGACCGCGAGCACGGCGATCGCACGATGCACCCGCAGGACGGTCTCGATGCCGAGCTGAGCGGTGAACGTCCGCACGCGCGACGGCAGCGCGAACGCCGCCACCATCAGCGAAGCGGCGACCAGCCCGGCGGCCAGGGACAGCTCGGCGACCATCCCCTCGGTCCGGTTCGGGCCGGCCGCGATACTCATGCCGAGGGGGACGACCACCATCGCGAGCAGGATGACCGCCCACACCCGAGCGGCGCGACCACGCAACGTGGCCCTGCGGCGGGGACGGTAGGAGTTGCGGGTGGCTCTGTGCGTGATTGTCGAGACAGGGGGCTCAGAGCTCATGCCGGGCGCGCTCCTCGTTGGCGTGGGATATGCCGTGGGATGTGCCGATGGATCTGGCAGCCACGCCCCTGGCCGCTGAAACAATTCAAGCGGAACCAGGTTCGGGGAGGGTTAAGCGCGCGCTATTTCCGCGCCAGGCCCGTGCACCGTCTGTGCGGCCGTCTGCACCGTGCCGGACAGGGTCTACGGAGCGGGCGTGAGGCCTTCGAAGGCGACGTCCCAGCCGGCCGGGAAGCCGGGCGCGTGGCGGTCCGGTGCGCCGTCCCACCCCGCGGCCATCATCGCGGTCGCGAACAGCAGGCCGCCGTTGCCGGGCAGGTAGAGCGGCAGCTGCGGCAGCTTCTGGAAGTTGTGCCCGTTGGCCAGATAGCCGTTCTTCGGTGATTCCAGCAGCAACGCGTCCACGGCCAAGGCGGGCTCGTCGAGGCGGGCGGCCGTCATCGCCAGCAGGGGATAGTCCCAGCCCCAGGTGTCGCCGAGCTCCCAGGACGACAGGACGTACCGCAGCGTCTCGCGCATCACATCGTGCGAGACCACGCCGATGTCCGGTACGAAGCCGAGTGCTCCGACCATGGTCGGATGGCCTTCCGGCCGGGTCTGCGGGTGCTCCAGCTCGACGTAGCGGCCGTCCCGCACGGGCAGCGGCGCCAGCCGGCGCGCCACGTCGTCCCAGTGCGGCACCCGTTCCAACCCGAGCCGCTCGCGCCAGCACTGCGCGGTCCGCAGGCCCCAGGCCCAGTACGCCAGCTCGAACGCCGGGTTGAGCGACTTCGCCCGTTTCCGGAACGCCTTCTCCTGCGCCGACGTGAGCGGCGGGCCGAGGCTGAACCGGCGGCCACCGAACACGGCGTACGACGCCATGAACTCCGCGGTCTCGAACACCAGCGGCGCGTACCGCTCGCCGGAGCCGGCGTCCGACCCGGCCCGCCGCAGCAGCTCGGCGTAGTAGATCGGGTGGGGCTGCTGCCAGATCAGGAACGCGCCGACGTCGCTCGGGCTCTCCCGGCCCTCCGGTCCGATCTGCTTCGGCCAGCGGGCACCCCGGTAGCCCTGCCGCGTGGCATAGTCCCTGGCCCGCGGCAGGATCCGCTCGTACCAGGGCAGGCTGCGCTCGAGCAGCGGCGCCCGGCCCCACAACGCGAAGTGCGCCGCGTGCCACCAGTGCATCTCGAGGTGGAACTTGCCGCGCCAGCTGTTGGTGACCAGGCCGGTCTCGGCCGGCGGGGTCGAGCCGGCGCAGTTGACGGCGGTGAGGTACTGCGACAGGACGACGCGCCGCTCCAGCTCGGCCGCTCGCGGATCACTGCCACCGAGCTCCAGCGCACCACCCGTCGACCAGAAGTCCGCCCAGTGCCGCGCGGCCGCTTCGAACGTCGCACCCGCCGACGGCAGCTCGGACTCTGCGGGCCCCGGCCCGAACCGGGCGACCAGCTCGAGCTCACCGGATCCGCGGGTGTGCAGGATGAACGCGTGCGGTCCCACCTGGTCCAGCGCCGCTCCGGGCGACCAGGCGAGCGCGACGTGGTGGACGTCGGCGTCGAGCATGCGGCGCAGGTCCGTGCGCTGGTCGGACGCGGGACGGACGCCGGTGAAGTGCCGTTCGGGAGAGTTCCAGTCGCAGCACTCCACCCAGTCGCCGCTGGCGTACGGGAAGCGGATCTCGACGGCCAGTGCCTTGGATGCGAGCAGCTCGGACGAGATCCGGACCGCGAGCAGCGAGTCGGCCGGGTGGCAGGCGGTCGTCACCCGTACGGGCGTACCGGAGAGGACGAACCGGCTGTCGATCCGGCCGTGCCACAGGTCGAGCCGCTGCTGGACGCCGGTCAGCCCGCCGGCGTCCAGCCGGGACCCGTCGGCGCGGATGAACCCGATCCGCCCGAGGTCGATGCGATGCGGGTTCTCCCGCAGCCAGGCGGCAGCCTGCTCGTGCCGGCCGGACTGGTTCGGGTCGCCGGTCGTGAGGTACCGCACCGAACGCCCGTCGGCTGTCGTCGCGTCGGCGTAGGAGTCCTCCAGGGAGTACCCCTCGGGGTTCGGCGCGGAGTGCCACGCCCACTGGGCCTGCGTGTGCAGCGGCATGCCCTCGGAATGGAACGCTTCCAGACTCTGCAGCCCGGTCACGTCGACGGTGAACGCGAACTCGCCGTTACCGACCGACAGCGGCTCGAGCGGATCGGCGGTCGTACGTATGACGGCATGCCGGTCCACCAGCGCACGCCGGTCGATGCTCTGATTGCCCGGCTCTCGCGGCCCACGGCCGCCCGGACCCACCTCACTACTACTGCTCACACGTTCTCCGAGGGCTGCCGGAAGAGGTCGAATCGCCGGTAGCCATTCAAGTCGAACGGACGGCTCGGCCGCGCCCAATCCGCGATTCCCGTCCCAGAACTCAGCTCGGAGAAGAGCTTTCCCTGCCACGCCGCGGTATCGATGGCCCGTTCGATGTCGCGCAGGTAGACCAGCCGGTCGACGTCCTGGTTGCTCTCCACCAGATGCCCGGCGGGAATCTCCAGCGGCCGGCCCGCGGACTCGTACATGCCGTTGAGCGAACGCACGTAGCTCTCGGTCAGTTCGAGCGGGCAGCCCAGCCGCGTGGCGTCGCCGCGTACGACGTCGACCAGGTTGCCCAGCAGCCGGTCGCGCTCGACGGGCTCGTTCAGCTCAGGGATGACGGAGGACTCGAGCCGGCCCTCGGTGTAGTACGCCGTCGCGGAACCGAGTGAGCCTTTCGCGAAGATGGCCGGCGAGGTCTGCTCCCGCGCGCACAGTGTCGTCGCGAGCACGATCGTGCGGCCGCCCTGCGTCATGATCCGCACGCTGGACGTGTCGTCGCCCTCGATCGTCGAACGGCATCGATACAGCTCGGCCTGGACGGTCGCGGGCACCGCGGGCTTGGTCACGTCGTCGCCGGCGACCAGCAGGCAGTTCATCAGCGCGTGCGCCAGCGGGTTGGTCAGCGTGCCGTCGAGCACCGGAAGCCCTTGCTGTACGAGCTTTCCGGCCCAGCCCGAGCGGTTGTAGTACGAGTCGGAGCGCTGCCAGCACGCGATGCCACCGATCAGCTCGATCTCGCCGAGCGCACCACTGCGGATCGCGTCGCCGAGCGCGAGCACCGCGGGCGAGCCGGCGGTCTGGAAGCCGACCTGGACGTGCAGGCCCTTCTGCTGCTGCAGCGCGAGCAGGCGGTCGAAGTCCTGCACCGTGACGACGGGCGGCTTCTCCACCAGGACGGACGCGCCATGGGTCAGGGCTTGCTCGATCATCTGTGCGTGCAGGTGGATCGGCGTGCTGATGACCGCGATGTCAACCTTGGCTTGCCGCAACAGCTCGAGTGCGGAGCCGTAGCCGGGAACGGTCCGGCCGAACGCCTCCGCGATGACCTGGCCGGCGTCGGGGGACACGTCGGCGTAGGCCGCGAGCTCCGCACGGCCCGCCTGTTCGAGCAGCGCCGTGCCCCGAACGTGAGTCCGGCCGTAGCCGTTGACGCCGATCAGGCCGATCCTCGGAACCCCGGCTGTGTCTGTCCGGGGGCGACCCTGGAGCCCGAAAACGCTTTCCACGCGGTCAATGTTAGGCCACAGACGTGGTCGGACCGGTTACGCAGCTCGACCGACTCCGGCCGGACGCTGCTCGCCATCGTCCTCGGCCATGGCCGGCTCCTGCTCGGGCCGGCCGCCGCGGCCGAACAGGTTGCGCAGCATCCAGAACAGCGCGCCGAGCGGGATCTCCAGGACGAACGTGAAGATCGAGAACAACAGGACGGCGCTCACGGCCGGCCCGGCCGGCGTGCCGGTGGCCACCAGCAGAGCGGCGGAGCCCGCCTCGGCGATGCCGAAGCCACCCGGCGTCACGACCGCGGCCGTCAGCAGGCGGCCGAGCGCGAACGCGGCGATCGCGACCGGGATGCTGACCGCCGCGCCGGTCGCCCACAGGCAGAGCCAGAACAGCACGGCCTGCAGCGCCATGTAGACCACCATGCCGGCGGTCAGCCGCGGCCACTGAGTGCGGAGGACCTCGTGGGTCTGCTCGCGCATCCGGTGCAGCGAGGCGCTGATCCGGTGCGGCTCGGGCCGGACCTTGGCAGGCAGCAGCCGCGCCAGCCGGTCGGCCGCCCTGCCCACGGCCTCGGCGCCGCGGTCCCAGGCCAGCGCGACGATCAACGCGGCCACGACCGCGATCAGGCCGACCAGCGCACTCGCCGCGGGCACCGCGATGCGCGCGTCCGGGACCTGACCGGCGAGGAGCAGGGCCGCGATGCCGACCGCGGGCAGCAAGAAGCGCGCGAGGAGGTTCCACACGCCGGTGACCAGCGTGGATACCGCGACTTCGGCGCGCCCGAAGCCCCAGCGCCGGCAGATCGAGAACGTCAGCGCGACACCGGCGGCCCCGCCGAACGGCATCAGGTTGCTGATCGCGCTCCCGGTGGCGTTCAGCGTGAACGCCTGGCCGTGGGTGAGCCCGCGCAGCGACGCGGTGAAGACGAAGGTGTAGGCCCACAGGCCGGCGATCCAGACCACGAACAACCCGGCGAACACCAGCGGGTCGAGCTTGGTCAGCTCGTGCCAGATCGCGCCCCAGTCGACACCGACGAGGTAGGGCATGGCGACGACGACGCCGCAGGCCAGCAGCAGCGACAGTACGGACAGGAGGGTGCGGACGCGGCCTTCGAGCAGCTTCTCCATCAGCCTGTCAACCCTCCAGAACGTGCCCGAGCCGGACAGCCGGCGTGCGGTCACGTTCGACATACCACTCTGTGCCTAGTACCCAGCCGAAGACCGGCCAAGGCAACATCCGCAGCGCTGCCAGCGTACGGATCGAAGAGCCACCACCCGCCTGGGTCGCGTGCGCCTTCAGGCTGGCCCGCTTGGCCCGCGCGTAGTGGCGTACGTCGATCTGGTGCGTGATCTCGGAGCCGGAGGCGTACGCCCGCTCCTGCTGCGCCATGAAGCCCGGTGGAAAGCGGTAGACCCGGCCGACCAGGCGGAGCAGCTTCAGCAGCCGGTCGCGGTCGACAGTGCTCTCGAGGACCCGGTGCGTGCCGGCCAGCGCGGCCGCGCGGTAACCGACCGTGTGGACCTGCCGGTGGTCGGCGTGGCCATAGCCGCCGGACGGGTCGTAGACCGTGAGGACGTCGGCGTTCTCCTCTGTGAGGATCGCGGCGAGCCGCTCGGCGGCCTTCTCGACGTCGGCCGAGGCGAACGGCTCCCGGCCGTCCGGCGTGGGCTCGGCGTCACCGTCGATGCCGGAGTCGGCGTAGCCGAGGAACTCGACGCGAGCGCAGCCGAGCACCTTGGCGGAGGCCTCGAGCTCGTCCAGGCGTAGGTCACCCAGCGTCTGGCCGCCAGCGCCGCCTGACACCGCGTCCGCGGCGGCGAGCCCACGGTCACCGGCGGTCGCGACGACGAGCACGACCCGATGCCCCTCGGCCGCGAGCATGGCCATCGTGCCGGAGGTGTAGAGCGCCTCGTCGTCGGGATGCGCGTGGAAAAAGACGCACGTTCGCCGGTCGGTCATGGGTCAAGCCTGACAGTTCTTACGCCCGAATTACCCCGCTGTCAGGGTCGAGTCGGGGTATTCCCAGGGACTTCACCTGCGTTATTCGTGCGCCGAGTTAGGGAAGATGACCGCATGGCCAAGGGAATCGGCGTTTACTTGTCGACGCGGCTTGCGGGGAGCAACGGATGAAAATCGTTCATATCAGTGATTGTTTCCTCCCGAGGCTCGGCGGCATCGAGATTCAGGTCGCCGAGCTGACGAGACTGCAGAAAGAGCACGGGCATCGGGTGAGCGTGATCACCGCGACGCCCAATCGGTCGCGTACCGCGCCGGACCACCCGGCCGACGTGCGCCGGATCATCGCGCCCTTGCCGTGGGAGCTTCCCGTGCATCCGCGAGCTGGTCACGAGCTGCGGGGGGCGTTGGAGGAACTACGACCGGACGTCGTACACATCCACATCGGAGTGGTGTCGCCGTTCGCCTGGTCGGGGGTGCGCGAGTCGGTGCGGCTCGGGCTGCCGACGGTGGTGACCGTGCACAGCTTGTGGGACCCCGTGACCCAGGGCATCTATCGCACGCTGGATCGGCTGGTGGGCTGGCGAGGCTGGCCGATGGTCGGTACGACCGTGAGCACGGCCGCCGCGGCTCCGATCCGCGCGGTCGCGGGTGGTGGCGTCGACGTCGGCGTGGTCGGCAACGGGATCGACCCGGCCGGCTGGCGGCTGTCTTCCCGGGGCACAGCCGGTGCCGGAGCCGGTTCCGGAGCGGGTGCTGCCGGAGCGGGTGCTGCCGGGGACGACGTCGTACATGTGGTCGCGGTCGGAAGGCTGGCGCCGCGGAAACGGCCGATCGCGCTGCTGCGCGTTCTGGGTGCCGCGCACCGGCGGCTGCCGCCGGCCGTTCAGCTGCGAGCGACGATCGTCGGCGACGGGCCGGCCCGGCCGGCGATGGAACGCCACATCCTGCGCAACGGCCTCGGCAGCTGGGTGCGGCTCGCGGGCCGCCTCGACCGGTCGGAGATCCAGCGGGTGCTCGGAACGGCCGACGTGTTCGTCGCGCCGGCGATCAAGGAGTCGTTCGGTATCGCGGCACTGGAAGCTCGTACGGCCGGCGTCCCGATCGTGGCGTACACCCGCAGCGGTATCTCCGACTTCGTTTCGTCCGGCGTCGAAGGGCTGCTGGCCGACACCGAACCCGGCATGGTCGACGCGATCGTCCGGCTCGCCGGCGACGCGCAGTTGCGGCACCGGATCGCGGCGTACAACCGGGCCACCGAGCCGACCGACTGCAGTTGGCCGGCGACGCTGAAGGGCTTCGACGAGCAATACCACGCCGCCCGCGAACGGGTGGGCCTCCTTCCGGTTGACTAGCCGATCCCGCACAATGGTGCGATGGTGACCACGTTGAAGGACGTCGCGGAGCTGGCGGGCGTGTCGGCCAAGACCGTCTCGAATGTGGTCAATGGGTACGTCCACGTGTCGGTCGAGACGCGGCAGCGGGTCGAGGAAGCGATCGAGCGGCTGCAGTACCGCCCGAACCTCTCCGCGCGGAGCCTGCGGCGCGGGCGTACCGGCGTGATCGCGCTCGCGGTGCCCGAACTCGATGTGCCCTACTTCGCCGAGCTGGCCCGGCACCTGGTCTCCGCGGCCGGCGGTTACGGCTGGACGGTGCTCGTCGACCAGACCGAGGGCGTGCAGGAACGCGAACGCGAAGTGATCGGCGGGATCCGCGACCAGCTGATCGACGGTCTGATCCTCAGCCCGCTGGCGCTGACCGCCGACGACCTCGCCGACCGGCGCGACGCGACGCCGATGGTGTTGCTGGGCGAGCGGATCCACCATGGGCCGGCCGACCACGTGGTGATCGACAATGTGGCCGCCGCACATCTCGCGACGTCTCACCTGATCGGGTTGGGGCGCTCCCGGGTCGCGGCGATCGGTGCGCAGAAGGCGCCGTCGGGGATGACGGCGAGGGTGCGGCTGTCCGGATACAAGCAGGCGCTGACCGATGCGAAGCTGCCGTACCGCGCGTCGCTGGTCGTGCCGACCGAGCGTTTCCACCGGCGCGACGGTGCGGAGGCGATGGCGCGGCTGCTCGACTCGAAGTCGCCGCCGGATGCGGTGTTCTGCTTCAACGACCTGCTGGCGTTGGGGGCGCTTCGTACGCTGGCCGAGCGCGGGGTGCGGGTGCCCGACGACATCGCGGTGATCGGTTTCGACGACATCGAGGACGGGCGTTACTCCACGCCTACGTTGTCGACGATCTCGCCCGACAAGGCGAAGATCGCGGAGCTGGCGGTCGACCTGCTGAACCGGCAGCTCGGCGGCAGTGGCAAGCCGGGGCAGGCCTCCACCGAAGGGCCGCAGGAGATCTTCGCGCCGTACACGCTGGAAGTCCGCGAGTCGACTCAGGGCCGCTGACCGGCCGCGTCGGTGGCGAGTCGGCGGAACCGCGCGAGCGCCGCCGAGGCGTTGCCCGGCATCCAGGCCAGCGCCATCTCCCAGGTGGGCAGCGGATCGCTCAGCCTGCGGTACGACACGAGTGCCGGATCGATCGGGGGAGCAGGGCTGATCAGCACGGACACCCCGAGCCCGGCGGCGACCATCGCGACGATCGTCGGGGCGTCCATGGCGTGCTGCACGACATTGGGTGTGAAGCCGGCCTGCCGGCAGGAGTCCAGGATCAGGTCGTATCCGGTGGAGCCGGACTCCTTGGTGTACAAGACGAACGGCTCGCCGGCGAGCGCGGCCAGCGAGATCTCGGACCGGCCGGCCAGCCGATGGCCCGCCGGAACCACGGCCACCATCGGATCGTGCGCGAGCGACAGCAGCTCCAAGCCGGCGATGCCCGCCGTTCCGGTGGCGTCGGCGGGCTGCCGCGGCCGGAGCAGGCCCGCGTCGAGCTGACCGTTTCGTAGCGCCGCGATCTGTTGCAGTGTGGTCATGAACGTGGCCTCGACATGTACGTCGGGAAAGGCCGTCCGGAACCGCCGGACCAGCCGCGGCAGCAGGTCGTACGTCGCGGACTGGACGAATCCCAGCCGCAACGTGCCGAGCTCGCCCTGCGCGGCCCGGCGCGCGTCCCGGCGGGCGGTGTCGGAGCGGCTGAGGATCTCGTGGGCGTGGGCGAGGAGGACCTCACCGGCGGTCGTCAGCTGTATCCGCCGGTGCGCCCTGCTGAACAGCTCGACGCCCAGATCGCGTTCCAGGGAAGCGATCTGGCGGCTCAACGTGGGCTGCGCGAGGTGCAGCCGGGCGGCGGCCCGGCCCATGTGCAGGTCCTCGGCGACCGCGGCGAACGATCGAAGCTGGTAGAGCTCCACCTGCCGAACGATGTCACAGCCGCATCGAGTAGTCCAGTATCTTGCATTGGACGTATCGATGCTGCGGCCATAGCGTCGAACGACATGGAGCAACGATTTCTTGGCCGGACCGGGCTACGGGTCTCCGAGCTGTGCCTCGGCACGATGACGTTCGGCGGCGACACCGACGAGGCGACCGCGTACGCGATGCTCGACGCCTTCGTCGAGGCCGGCGGCACGTTCATCGACACCGCCGACGGCTACTCCGGCGGTGCCGCGACCGACATCCTCGGCCGCTGGCTGAAGCACCAGCAACGCGACGACCTCGTGATCGCGACGAAGGTGTACCACCGCATCGGCCCCGCGCCGAACGACCGGGGCAACGGGCGCAAGCACATCCTCGCGGCCGTCGAAGGGAGCCTGCGCCGGCTCGGCACCGACTACATCGACCTGTATCAGACCCACGTCTTCGACGAGCACACGCCGTTCGAGGAAACCCTTTCCACGTTGGACATTCTCGTACGCAGCGGCAAGGTGCGGTTCGTCGGTGCGAGCAGCCACGGCGGCTGGCAGACCCAGAAGGCGATCGACCTGGCGCGGCAGCACAGCTGGGAGCCGTACACCTGCCTGCAGTTGCTCTACAACCTGCTCGACCGCGACATCGAGTGGGAGCTGGTGCCGCTGTGCGCGGCCGAAGGGCTGGGGTTGATCGCGTGGAGCCCGTTGCGGATGGGCTTCCTGGCCGGGCGGTACCGCAGGGGCCTGTCGGCGCCGCCGTCCGACACCCGGATCGAGCGCCTGAACGAGAACGGGGATCCGATCTGGACCCACTACGCGACCGAGGAGACCTGGCGGGTCCTCGATGTCGTCTCGGCCGTAGCGGCGGAGGCCGGCCGGAGCGTCGCGCAGGTTGCGCTGCGCTGGCTGATGCAGCGCCCGGCCGTCACCGCGCCGATCATCGGCGCCCGCACGATGGAGCACTTCGAGGACAATCTGGGCGCGCTCGGCTGGAGCCTGACGGAGGACCAGATGAAGAGGCTCGACACCGTGAGCGAGCGGCGGCTGCCCCACCCGTACGACGTCCAGGCCTGGGCACGAACGCTTCCGTAAAGAACGGCCGCCGGGCTTCGGCCCGTGGTACTCACCGGCCGGCACCACACCGGCGTCGCGGCTGACGAGCGGTTCGCTCGAGTCCGGAACGGGCTATTTCTATACGGTTCGGACGGTTGTCTCCAACGTGACATCTCCTCTGTCAGCGGTCGTTGACGCCCGCACCTTCACTCCAACCAGCGTGACGACCGTCTATCTGAAAGCGAACTGCGTCGTGCTCGCGGATATCGCGGGTAAGCTGCCGATCGTCCGGCAGGGAAGCCCGCCGTTGATATGGCAGGGCAACACGGGCGCATCCGTAGGGCCGGGCGGCACCGTGGCGCTCGGGCCGGCGGTGGCGCACGGGCTTATCGTGGTGCCGGCGACGAACCGGCTCACTGTGTTCGGATGAGTACAGATCGAGTAGCCTCCAACGGGGAAGGGCCAGCCGGAGGAGGGAGCACGGGTGCGGCAGAGCGCGGCACAAGCGGCAGCGTTCTTTCGGGAGGTTGTTCGAGACGGCGTGGTCTGGACCATGCGCGACGGTGGCGGCTTCCCGGCCCCGATGACCAGTGAGGGGCAGCGTGCGATGCCATTCTGGTCCAGGAAGTCCCGCGTGTTACGCATCATCGACGCCGTTCCGGCCTACTCCGGCTTCGAGCCGGAGGAGATTTCGCTGGAGGAGTGGCGCACTCAGTGGCTCGCGGGGTTACGCCGCGACAACATGCTCGCCGGGGTCAACTGGAGCGGCGCGGAGGCCGCCGGGATGGACCTCGAGCCAGACGACGTGATCGCCCGGCTGACGGCCGCCGAGCAGGAGCATGTCAACGGCGCCAGCAGGTCGAACGTCTCGTAGCAGGGGTCAGAGCCCGGCGAGTGCCGCGCGCAGCGCCTCGCGTTCGGCGGGGTCGCACGGCGGGCCGTACGGGTCGTTGGCCAGGTCACCGGGCAGGATGCCCTGCCACTCCGCCGCCCAGGCCATCCGCTGGACGTAACCCTCCATCGGCTCCCGGAACGTCAGGGCAGCCAGCGCGTCCAGCCGAGCCGAGGCGGCGACGAACTCCGCGTAGTCCTCGCGGTTCCAGGCGTCCAGGACGGCCACAGAGAGCGCAGGCAGCGCCGCGGCGATGCCCACCAGCGCGGCGTCCGCACCCCACATCAGCGAGGGGCCGTACATCCGGTCTTCGCCTGTGAGAACAAGGGTTTCCGGCGCCTGCCGGCGGACGACGGCGATCAGGTCCTGACACGCCATCGCGTCGTCGAGCAGTGCGAGCTTGACGCCATCGACGAACGGCAGCGCGGCCAGTTCGGCGACGGTCGCGGAGTCGTACTGGCAGCCGCTGGCTCGTTCGTACAGAACGAACGCCACCAGCGGGATCCCGAGCTCGCCGCCCAGCTTCTCGTGCAGGCCGACGATCCGTTCGCGCGACGCACCGGGCGGAGGGTTGACGAGGAGCGCGGTGGCTCCCGCCGCGATCAGCCGCTCGCCGAGCCGGAGCAGGGTGTCGTCGGAGGAGTCTGCGGAGCCTCCGGCCGCCACGCCCAGCCCGGCGACCACCGGCAGTCCGGACACCGAGGAGTATTCCTCGACCAGCCACGCGAGCTCCGAAGCCGGCAGCCGCGCGCCGCGCCCGGTGTGTGCACCGACGGCCAGGCCGCGGACTCCACCGTCGCGTATCGCCGTTATGTAACGATTGGTAGCCGCTCGGCCGACGCTGCCGTCGGATCGGAAGGGTGTGAGCGCCGCCGCGACCACGCCGCCACGCAACCGCTCCAGCCGATTGCCGGCGCCGGTGGATCCCGCCGTTTCTGTGCCCGTTTCTGGCCGGCCCACGGATTGCATCACGACGACATTACTCCTGTTTCTTCCCCTGGCAGCTTCACTACCCGTAACCTACGTTCATGGTGCTGACATTCGGTGTCGTCGGCCCCACCGACCTGTCTCCGCGGGTCGCTGAGGTCGTAGACACCATGCCTGGGTTGACCGCCGTACCTCTGTCGTACGGCGACGAGCACGAGACCCCGAAGCTCATGGCGGATCACGTCGACGACGTGGACGCCTGGCTGTTCACCGGGGTCGTACCACACGAGATCGCCAAGGGGGCGGGAAAGATCGCACAGCCCGCCGAGCACGTTTCCTATAGCGGGGTGACGCTGCTCGGCACACTGTTCCGGCTTGCGCAGGAAGGACGCGATCTGTCGAAGCTCAGCATTGACACGCTCGCTCCGGGCGAAGTCGGCGAAACCCTTGCTGTGGCAGGGCTGTCCATTCACACCGCACGCACGATGGAGTACGAGCCGACGGTTCAGTCGGGGGACTTCGTTGAGTTCCACCGGCAGGCTCGGGCCAAACATGGTGCGAAGGTGGCGATTACCTGTCTGCGGTCGGCATACGACGTACTCCGGCACGAAATGCCGGTCGTCCGTCTGGCGCCGTCGCATCGCGACATTCGCGAAGCGATCGACGCACTCGAGCTGCAGACACAGAGCCGACACCATTTCGACGCCCAGGTGGCGTTGGGATTCGTCGAACTAGATACACCAGACAGTGCGTTGGAACGCGACCTCGGTGAACTGGGCGGTGCCGTGGTCCGGATCGACGGAGAGCGCTACTTGCTGGTGACCACACGCGGTCCGCTCGAACGGGCGACCGACAACCTGCGTGCCGCGCCGTTCCTCGAACGGCTCGCCGCACGGCACGACTCGGTACACGTCGGACTCGGCGTGGGCCGCTCGGCCGGCGACGCGGCCGCGAACGCCTCACGCGCGCTCGCCCGGGCGCGACTACAAGGCGAGGTGGCGGCGGTACTCGCCGCACCGCACGACAACGACCGGGTGCTGGCGCGCGAGGACCGCAGTCCGGAAGCGCGTACCGACCTGTCGCGGCTGGCGGCCCGGCTCGGCATGAGCCGGCGTACGTTGCAGTCGTTGCGCCACTACCTCTCCGACCAGGCCGAACCGCTGGTGACGGCGGCCGAGCTGGCGGAGGCGTTCGAAGTCCAGGAACGCAGCGCAAGACGCCTGCTGAAACGGCTCGAACGTGCCGGGGCGGCGATTCCGGTCGGCACGATCAACGAAGGTCAGATGGGCCGGCCCCCGGTCATCTACCGCGTCGACCTCTAGCCGAGGCCGACCGTACGTCCGAGGGCCACGGACGCCACGACCCGGCCTGGATGTGCCACCCGACCAGGGATCGGCGGTACAGCCAGGCCGTACAAGTGCGTCCGGGAGTGGCGTCAGCCCATGATGGCGACCATGTCGCTGGTCACCTCGTGCTGGAGCGGCTCACCCGCGACGAAGCGGGCCACCTCGTCGGCGATGATATGGCCGGCTCGCCAGCGGGCGTCGAGGGTGCCGCCGGCCTCATGGGGCACCAGCAGGACGTTCGGCAGCGCCCGGAACGGGTGGTCGGCCGGGAGGGGTTCCTCGTCGAAGACGTCGAGGCCGGCGTCGATGCGGCCCGTACTCAGCTCGGCCAGCAGCGCGTCCTGGTCCACGAGCCACGAACGTGCGATGTTCACCAGCACCGAGTCGTCCGGCATCAGGGCGAGTTCGGCCGCGCCAACGAGGTGTCGCGTCTCCGGCGTGACGGGCGCGTGCACCGCCACCACCTTGGACGTACGCATCAGCTCCGGCAGCGAGACCTTCGAGACACCCAACGCCAGGGCGTCGGCGGCTGAGAGGTACGGGTCGTAGACCTGCACCTGCGCACCCAGCGCCCGCACCATCCCGATGTACGACCGCCCGCACCGCGAGGCCCCGACCACGCCGACCACCGCCGTGGACAGCTCGCGCCGCGCGGGCGCCGTCTTGGCAGTCGGCCAGTCCGCGTCGGACGCCCGCAGCGCGTGGTCGAAGCGGTGCAGCCGGTGCAGCAACGCCAGCGTGTGAGCCAGCGCTGCCTCCGCGACCGCCGGCGCCATCGCCTGCCCGGCCTGCGTCACGCGTACGCCCGCCTCCCACGAGGCCGCGGTGACGTACGGCTTGACACTGGCCGCCGTGTGCGCGAGCAGCCGCAGATCGGGAGCCCGCTTCAGCAGGTCCGAGGACAGGGCCGGATTGCCCCACGCCGTGATGACGATCTCGGCGCCCTCAATCAAGTCGCCGTAGACCGCCGGAGAGCGATGGTCCCCGGCGACAAGCCGCAGCGACGCGACCGACTCCAGCCTCTCCCAGGCCTCGGCCGTGAAGAACAGCGAACGCAACGCCTCCGGCACCGCGACAGCGGCGACCGGCCGGCCAGCAGAAGATTCAGCTGAGCCACTCGTCAAGGTGCTCCTCCACGAACGCGTCGTCGGTCAGCTCAGGATAGGCCCGGCACACGCGCTCGATCTCGGCCTGCTGGCCGGGGGAGAGCGTCTCGTGCGGTTCCAGGCACCAGGTCCCCGCAAGCAGTCCTTGACGCCGTAACACCTCGTGTACGCCGGCGATGCAGCCGGCGAAGCCGTGGGCGGCGTCGAAGATCGCCGCGTTGGCCTCGGTGAGCCGAACCCCTTCGTCGAGCGTCTGCCGCAGCAGGGCGTGGTCGCCGTTCCAGGCCTGCCGCGTCCGTTCCAGGAGCAGGACCGCCTGCCGCGTCCACACCGCCCACTGGCCGAGCAGCCCGCCGACCATCCGCCGCCGCACGACCTTGCCACCCACCGAAACGTCCAACGGGGTCAGCAGATCGGGCACGATCGTGTCGTCGTTGCCGGTGTAGATCGCCACCTCGGAGCCGCGGTCGGCCGACGCGATCCCGCGTACGGCCTCCAGCGTGCGGTAGCGGTCGAACGGTGCGACCTTCACGCCGACCACGCACGGCAGGTCGGCCAGCTGCCGCCAGAACTGCGTCGACAGGTAACGGCCGCCCACGGCCTCCTGCAGGTAGAACCCGATGACGGGCAGCACCTCGCCGATCGCCTTCGCACGCAGCAGGAGGTCCTGCTCGTCGAGGTGCGGCGAGGCCGGCGGGCCGAGCAGGACGGCCTGATAGCCAAGCCTGGCGGCGATCTCGGTCTCCTCGACGGCCTGGTGCACGTCGCCGCACACGCCGGCGATCCGCAGGAACGGCCGGTCGATGCCCGCCGCGTCGATCGTGTCGCGGGTCAGCTCCAGCAGCGGCTCGAACAAGCCTGCCGAACGGATCGCGAACTGGGTCGTGTGTACGCCGATCGCGACCCCACCGGCGCCGGACGCGATGTAGTAGCGCGTCAGCGCCCGTTGCCGACGCTCGTCGAGCTGCCGCTCGGCGGTGAGGGCGAGCGGATGGGCGGGAATCACGCAGCCCTGGGAGAGAAGCCGGCTTTCGCCGGCCGGAAGCGATGCCGTCATCGTGTTCAGAACCGCCCGTCCCGACGTTCGAACTTGGTTGGTTTGTCCCACAGGACGCCGCCCTTCCGGATCCAGTCGGCCTGCGCCTCGATCAGCTGGCGGAGCGAGAGGTCTGGATAACCGAACAGTCCGTGGCAGCGGCCGGCGTTCGACAACAACGCTGTCGGCGCTTCCGTACCGGTGATCTGTGGTGTGGTGTCGAACAGCTGCCCGTAGATCCGGGCGATCTCGCGCACCGAGGCCGTCTCCGGCCCGGTGACGTTCAGCGTGAACGCGGGAGCTGCGGCCAGGCGCAGCGAGCGCAACGTGACCTCGTTCGCGTATCCCTGCCAGACGACGTTCACGTGCCCGGTCGTGACGTCGACGGGCAGGCCGTCGTGGACCTTCCGGCCGATGTCGGCCAGCACGCCGTACCGCAGATCGATCGCGTAGTTGAGCCGGATCAGCGCGACCCGCGTGCCGCGGTGCTCGGCGGCGTACTCGAAGACGCGCTCTCGGCCAAGGCACGACATGGCGTACTCGCCGACGGGATCCGGTGCGTCGTCCTCGACACTGCCGCCCTCGCTCACCGAGACCAGTGGATAGACATTGCCGGTCGAGAACGCCGCGATCCGTGAGCCGGCGAAGCGTCGCGCCACCGCGCTCGGGATCAGCACGTTGGTGGCCCAGGTGCCCGCGGGCTTCCCGGTCGAGCCGAACTTCGCGCCGGCCATGAACACGACGTTGGCGGCGTCCGGGAGCGCGGCCAGGTCGTCGTCGGCGTTCAGGTCGTACGTGACGGTCTCGACGCCGGCATCCTTCAGTTGCTGCTCGACGGCCTGGTCGGTCCACCGCGACACGGCGATGACTCGACGACGGTCGCCGCCCGCCTCGCTCAGCTGGTCCAGGGCTCGCCTGGCCAGCCGGCACAGGCTGGGCCCCATCTTGCCTCCGGCGCCGAGCACCAGGAGGTCGCCGTCGATCGCACCGAGGTCCGCGAGCAGTCCCGCGGACGGCGTCGACAGCCGATCCTCCAGCTCCGCCTCGTCGGCGAACACAGTTGTACGCACCCGCGCGCCCCTCTAGTCGAACTAACGGTCTAGACCGTATCTCTTGCCAGTCTCATCGTCAATGAATTCGTACGGCTTCGGCAAGCGGATGACCAGATCCGGAAGGTTCCCAAAAGGGGAGGCTTGTGCACGCAGGCGCCGGCCGTCGACGGCTCACACTACGGTGGGTAGCACATCCGGTGCGATTTGCGTGGTTACGAGTAGGGTGATCCAGGGCCTGGCGAGGCAGGCGGCCGTGCTGGGCTAGCGTCTTCGAGAGCCCAACGTTGGGGTCACCGGGCCCATCACCACCACAAACATCCCCCGCACGGAGGACAAATGCACGACGACCGGAGCCTGGTCGAGAACCGTCTCGCCCGCGCGCTACGGCAACGGATCCAGCCCGCGCTCTACGGCGACACGGTGCAGCTCGACATCGAGATCTGGCGGACGCCAGGTGAGCCGGTTCCGGTCGCCGATGCGCTGGCCGCCGACTACAAGCCCGCCTCGCTCGGCGACGTCTGGGGCGCGCCGTGGGGCACCGCCTGGTTCCGCCTGACCGGCCAGATCCCGCAGGAGTGGGACGGCCGGCCGGTCGAGGCCGTCATCGACCTCGGCTTCGGCGGCGGTCCCGGCTTCTCGGCCGAGGGCCTCGCCTACACCAAGGACGGCGAGCCGATCAAGGGCCTGTCGCCCGACAACCACTACGTGCCGGTCAGCGGCCTCAACTCCGGTGGCGTCAACGGCACGGCGGCCGCGCTGGCCACCGGTGGTGAGAGCTACCAGATCTACGTCGAGGCCGCGGCCAACCCGACCGTCATCGAGTGGCCCGACTTCGCACCCAACAAGTACGGCGACAAGGAGACGGCCGGCGACGAGCCGATCTACGACATCCGCCGCGCCGACCTCGCACTGGTCAACGTCGAGGTCTGGCACCTCCTCCGCGACATCGAGGTCCTGCAGGGCCTCATGAAGACCCTGTCGAACGAGCTGCCGCGGCGCGCCGAGATTCTGCGCGGCCTCGAGCGTGCGCTGGACGCCCTCGACTACGACGACATCGCCGGCACCGCGGGTGAGGCCCGCGAGCAGCTCGCGCCGCTGCTCGACAAGCCGGCCTACGCCTCGGCCCACCAGATCTCGGCCGTCGGCCACGCGCACATCGACTCGGCCTGGCTGTGGCCGCTGCGCGAGACCGTCCGCAAGGTCGCTCGCACGGTCTCCAACGTCACCGCGCTGGCCAAGGACAACCCCGGCTTCCGGTTCGCGTTCTCCCAGGCCCAGCAGCACGCCTGGATGAAGGAGCACCACCCGAAGGTCTGGAAGCGACTGAAGGAAGGCGTCGAGAACGAGCAGGTCATCCCGATCGGCGGCATGTGGGTCGAGTCCGACACCAACATGCCCGGCGGTGAGGCGATGGCCCGCCAGTTCGTGCACGGCAAGCGCTTCTTCCTCGACGAGTACGGCATCGAGACCGACGTCGTGTGGCTGCCCGACTCGTTCGGCTACTCCGCCGCGATGCCGCAGCTGGTGAAGCTGTCCAACTCCACGTACTTCCTCACCCAGAAGATCTCCTGGAACCAGACCAACAAGTTCCCCCACCACACGTTCTGGTGGGAGGGCATCGACGGCACGAAGGTCTTCACGCACTTCCCGCCGGCCGACACCTACAACGGCATGGTCACCGCCGAGGAGCTGGAGCGCGCCCAGCGGCAGTACGCCGACAAGGGCGGAGGAACGCTCTCGCTGCTGCCGTTCGGCCACGGCGACGGCGGTGGCGGACCCACCCGCGAGATGCTCGCCCGCGCCGAGCGGTTCTCCGACCTGGAGTCCGCTCCCAAGGTGCGCATCGAGCACCCGAAGGACTTCTTCGACGCCGCCCGGGCGGAGTACAACGCGCCGGTCTGGCTCGGTGAGCTCTACCTCGAGCTGCACCGCGCGACCTACACCTCGCAGGCCAAGACCAAGCAGGGCAACCGCCGCAGCGAGCACCTGCTGCGCGAGGCCGAGCTGTGGTCGACGGCCGCGGCGGTGGCGGGCAAGCTCGACTACCCCTACGACGATCTCGACCGGATCTGGAAGGCCGTGCTGCTGAACCAGTTCCACGACATCCTGCCGGGCAGCTCGATCCACTGGGTGCACCGCGAGGCCGAGGAGACCTACGCCCGGCTGGCGGTCGAGCTCGAGGAGATCATCGGCAAGGCGCAGAAGGCCCTGGCCGGTGACGGCGACGAGACGATCGTCTTCAACGCCACGCCTTTCGACCTGCACGGCGTTCCGGCGCTGGGTGCGGCCGTCGCGCACGGCTCGCACGCTCCGAAGGTGTCGGCGAGCAAGGCCGGCGGCACCATCCTGGTCGACAACGGGCTGATCCGCGTCACGATCGACGAGCGGGGCCTGCTGACCTCGGTCTACGAGATCGAGTCCGAGCGCGAGGCGATCGCACCGGGCCAGGCCGGCAACCTCCTGCAGCTGCACGTCGACACGCCGAACCTCTGGGACGCGTGGGACGTCGACCCGTTCTACCGCAACAAGGTCACCGACCTCGTCGACGTCGACTCGATCGAGATCGTCAGCTCCACCGACGAGGAAGCTGTCGTCGAGATCAAGCGGTCGTTCAGCAGCTCGACGATCAAGCAGACGC
Organism: Flindersiella endophytica; assembly: GCF_054779015.1. Classification (NCBI taxonomy): domain Bacteria; kingdom Bacillati; phylum Actinomycetota; class Actinomycetes; order Propionibacteriales; family Nocardioidaceae; genus Flindersiella; species Flindersiella endophytica. The sequence continues at coordinate 37,167 of NZ_BAAGYY010000020.1, read as the reverse complement.
TCACGGTGCGTTCGGGCCAGTGCCAGGTCAACGTCGACAACGAGATCGACTGGCACGAGAAGGAGAAGTTCCTCAAGGCCGCGTTCCCGCTGGACGTGCGGGCGGACCGGTCGGCGTCGGAGACGCAGTTCGGGCACCTCTACCGCGACACCCACACCAACACCTCGTGGGAGGCCGCGAAGTTCGAGATCTGCGCGCACCGCTGGATCCACGTCGCCGAGCCGGGCTACGGCCACGCGATCGTCAACAACTCCACCTACGGCCACGACGTGACCCGCGAGGCTCGCGAGGACGGCGGCACCACGACGACCGTCCGGCTCTCGCTGCTGCGCGCGCCGCGCGTGCCCGACCCGGTCACCGACCAGGGCGAGCACAAGCTGTCGTACGCCCTGGTGCCGGGCGCCGGCATCCCGGAGGCCGTCGAGGAGGGCTACCGCATCAACCTGCCGGCCCGCCACCTGACCGGTGCTCAGGGTGTCGAGCCGCTGGTCGAGATCGACAACCCCGCGGTTGTCGTCGAGGCCGTCAAGCTGTCCGACGACCGCGACGGCGACGTGGTGGTGCGGCTCTACGAGGCGCACGGTGGCCGGGCCAGGGCGCGGCTCACCACGTCGTTCGACCTCGGCACCGTGGTCGAGACCGACCTGCTGGAGCGGCCGCTGCTCGCGTCCGACGGCCAGCCGACCGGTATCGCGTCCAACGGGCGCGCGGAGCGGATCGACGTCAACGACGGTGGCGTCGACCTGGCCCTGCGTCCGTTCCAGGTGCTGACGCTGCGTCTCAAGCGCGCCTGACCGCGCCCCTTGCGAATGACCACGTTAACCACGTGTTTGGCTGGTTAACCACGCCCCGGGGCGTGGCCAAGGTCGGAATTACGTGGTTAACGTGGTCATTCGCGGCGGAGCAAGAGGGGAAGATGGGCGGTATGACCGAACGTCCGAAGATCGCGCGCAGGCTGCCGCGGTGGGCCGAGCTGAAGCCGCTGCTGCATACCAAGAAGATCGAGCTGGATCCGACCCGGCGACGACTGGACTCCGCGCTCACGATCGCCGACCTGCGCAAGCTCGCGAAGCGGCGCACGCCGCGCGCGGCGTTCGACTACACCGACGGCGCCGCCGAGGGCGAGGTCAGCCTGCGGCGGGCGCGGTCGCTGTTCAACCGGCTGCAGTTCAACCCGAGCGTGCTGCGCGACGTCTCCAAGGTCGACCTGAGCACCACGATCCTCGGACGGGAGTCGGCCTACCCGTTCATGTTCGCGCCCACGGGCTTCACCCGCATGATGCAGCACGAGGGCGAGCCGGCCGTGGCCCGCGTCGCGGAGCGCACCGGCATTCCGTACGGCCTGTCGACGATGGGCACGACGTCGATCGAGGACGTCGCGGCCGCCGCGCCGGACGCCGACAAGTGGTTCCAGCTCTACGTCTGGACCGACCGCGGTGCCGGCGAGGAGCTGATGAAGCGCTCTGCGGAGAACGGCTTCACCACGCTGATCCTGACCGTCGACGTGCCGGTGGGCGGCGCCCGGCTGCGCGATGTGCGCAACGGCATGACGATCCCGCCCACGCTCACGCCGAAGACCATCCTCGACATGGGCATGCACCCGGCGTGGTGGTTCAACCTGCTGACTACCAAGCCGCTGGCGTTCGCGACGTTGTCGGAGTGGCCCGGCACGGTGGCGGAGCTGCTCAACACCATGTTCGACCCTTCCGTCACGTTCGACGACCTCGCGTGGATCCGGGAGTTCTGGTCGGGATCGCTTGTGGTGAAGGGAATCCAGAACGTCTCGGACGCCGAGAAGCTCGCCGACCTCGGTGTCGACGGCGTCGTGGTCTCCAACCACGGCGGCCGGCAGCTCGACCGGGCACCGGTGCCGCTGGAGCTGCTGCCGCGGGTCGTCGACGCGGTGGGGGACCGGACCGAGGTCTACGTCGACACCGGCGTGATGTCGGGCGCGGACGTGGTCGCGGGCATCGCGCTCGGTGCCAAGGCGGTCATGATCGGGCGCGCGTACCTCTACGGCCTGATGGCGGGCGGCGAACGTGGCGTGGAGCGAACCGTCGAGATCCTCGGCGCCGAGGTCAAGCGCACGATGCAGCTGCTGGGCGTCAACTCCGTGGCGGAGCTGAACCGGTCGCACGTCACGCTTCCAGAGGTGCCGTTCTAGGTCGTCTCGGGGTTGCGGAGCACGGGCTCAGGGTGATGTCCGGGATGTCCTGCGTGCATCCGGCCGACGGGCGAGGCAGGATGGGTCTATGCCTCTGTACCAGCAAATCCCGTGGGCGCTGATCTGCATCAGCCTGAGCGCACTGGGCGGGCTGATCACCTTCCTGGTGTTCCGGAGCCGCGGCAAGGCCGCGGGGTTCCGCGCGCTCGGCTGGGCGTTGCTGCCGCTGGCGATCTGGCTGACCGGCATCGCGCGGCTGCTCTACACCGTAGTTTCAGAGGCCGTGCGCTGGGTCACGTCGCTGGTGTTCTCGCCGCAGGTGTGGGCCGGCGCCGTCTTGTTCATCCTGTCGTTCATCCTCCTGGGCGGCGCGGGCTGGGTCCGCCGTCGCCGGCGGTCCGCCAAGATCAAGGCCGGCGAGGAGGCCGAGCCGGGCGGCCAGCCCGCTCTGACGTCCGGCTCCAGTTCCGGCGCTGACGCGAAGGCCGCCGCGAAGCCGGAGAAGAAGGCCCAGCCGAAGGCCGTCGACAAGTCCAAGAAGGGCGGCGACGACCCGCTGGCCGGCTTCGAAGACGTCGACGCGATCCTGAAAAAGCGCGGCATCAGTTGACCTCCCAGCCCGGCCGGCCCGGCTGGGTGGCTGCTTCCCGATCCGGGTCGTCCGGAGTGACGACGACTTCGTGCGCTGACAAAGTCACCCGGCGAATCGCAGGAGTGCGATCCGCCGGGTGACGACGTCTTGGTCTGAGTGCGTTCGGGCCCGGTCAGGCGTTCTCGTCGCGGTTCTGGTCGCCGCCGAGATTGCCCATGGCGTCCTTGGCCTTGTCCGCACCCTGGTCGATCTGGTCGCCGTACTTGCCGCCGGTCTTCTCGTCGGCGAAGTCAGCGGCCTTGTCGATGCCTTCGTCGGCCTTGTCGCCGTGCTGGCCGACCATCTCGGACGCCTTGTCCTTGATCTTGTCGAACATACTCATCTAGGACCCTCCTTATCGGGTGCCTCGTGATGCCCCGGCACGATTGAAGGGGCTCTTCGCAAACGGTCTACCCGCAATTCGTCCCGGAATACACCACAACAGCCAGAAAGAGTGCTCGTGTCGTTGTCACAGAAGGTAGTCGCCGTCGTGGGTCCGACGGCCGCCGGCAAGTCGGACCTCGCCGTCGAGCTGGCCGTTCGCCTGCGGGGCGAGGTGGTCAACACCGACTCGATGCAGCTCTACCGCGGCATGGACATCGGCACGGCCAAGCTCACCGAAAGTGAACGACGTGGCGTACGTCATCACCTGCTCGACATCCTCGACATCGGGCAGACCGCGACGGTGGCGGAGTTCCAGCAACGCGCCGTAGCCGCTATCACCGGCTGTCACGAGCGTGGCGCGACGCCGGTCCTCGTCGGCGGATCGGCGCTGTACGTCCGCGCGGTGCTGGACGGCTTCGAGTTCCCCGGCACCGATCCGGCGATCCGGGCCCGCCTGGAGGAGGAGCTGGGCACGGTCGGCGCGCCCGCGCTGCACCGGCGCCTGACTGAGATCGACCCGGCCGCCGCCGGGCAGATCCTCCCGACCAACGGGCGCCGGATCGTGCGCGCGCTGGAGGTCATCGAGCTCACCGGCGGGCCGTTCGTCGCCGCCCTGCCGACGCACGCCTACGCGTACGAGGACGTCCGCCAGATCGGCCTCGACGTACCGCGCGACGTGCTCGACAAGCGGATCGAGCAGCGCGTTCGGCTGATGTGGGACGCCGGACTGGTCGAGGAGGTACGCCGGCTGGAGACCGCCGGGATCCGCCACGGCCTGACCGCGAGCCGTGCGCTCGGGTATGCCCAGGTCCTCGACTTTCTCGCAGGCGACGCCACCGAGGAGGAGGCGAAGGATGCCACGATCCGCGCCACGCGCCGCTTCGCCCGCCGTCAGGACGCCTGGTTCCGGAAGGATCCGCGGATCCGGTGGCTGCCGTACGACGCCGGCGATCTGGTCGACCGGGCCCTTGCTCTCGCCCTGTAGAGCAACCATGATCGGGTAATGCGTCGACGCTACGTCCTCATGGCAGGAATGGCTCTGCTCAGCACCGCGCTGTTGCCTGGCGCTGCCGGAGCCACCACCCAGATCAGCGATGCGAAGGTGCCGGTCGCCGAGGGCTACGGCGGTGCCGTGGCCACGGTCGACCTGGACGCCACCAAGGCCGGAATCGAAGTGCTCCGGCACGGCGGCAACGCCGTCGACGCCGCTGTCGCGGCCGCCGCGACGCTCGGCGTCACCGAGCCGTTCTCCAGCGGTATCGGCGGTGGTGGCTTCTTCGTCTACTACGACGCCCGCACCCGTCGCGTCCACACGATCGACGGCCGCGAGACCGCACCGGCCAGTGCCACCGACACCTACTTCATCGACCCGCAGACCGGCCAGCCGCTCCCGTTCGAGCAGGCCAGGGTCAGCGGGCTCTCCGTCGGCGTGCCCGGCACGCCGCTCACCTGGAAGACCGCGCTCGACCGCTGGGGCACCTGGTCGCTGGCGCGTGCGCTCGGCCCGGGCACCCGGGTCGCCGACCACGGGTTCGTCGTCGACTCGACGTTCCGGTCGCACATCCAGGAGAACATCGACATCTTCGACGACTTCACCACCTCGCGCGATCTCTACCTGCCCAACGGCGGCCTGCCGCCGCTCGGTTCGACGTTCCGCAACCCCGACCTGGCGGACACCTACCGCGTCCTGGCCCGCAAGGGTGTCGGCGCGCTCTACCAGGGTGGGCTCGGCCGTGAGCTGGTCGACACCGTGCAGCACCCGCCGATCGCGTCCGACGCCGATCGCGTGGTCCGGCCCGGCGTGCTGACAGCGCGCGACCTGCGGACGTACGACGTGGAGTTCCGCGACCCCACCCGGGTGCGTTACGACGGGCTCGACGTCTACAGCATGGGTCCGCCGTCGTCCGGTGGCTCGACGGTCGGCGAGGCGCTGAACATCCTGGAGAACCTCGGCCTCTCCGAGCAGGACAAGACGGCCTCGCTGCACAAGTACCTCGAGGCGAGCGCGCTGTCGTACGCCGACCGCAACCGCTACGTCGGCGACTCCGACTTCGTGGACGTACCGCTGCGTGAGCTGCTGTCGCAGGACTTCGCCGACGAGCGGGCCTGCCGGTTCGAGCCGGACCAGGTGCTGCCGAAGCCGGTCGCGCCGGGCGTCCCGGACGGCGACTACTCCGGCTGCGGGACGGCGGCCGCCGGCTCGACACGGCAGAACGACGGCCAGTCGACCACTCACCTCACGGCGTCCGACAAGTGGGGCAACGTCGTGTCGTACACCTTCACGATCGAGGCCACGGGCGGCAGCGGGATGGTCGTGCCGGGCAGGGGATACCTGCTCAACAACGAGCTGACCGACTTCAACTTCGCCCCCACGCAGGGCACCGCGCCCGACCCGAACCTGCCCGGTCCGAGCAAGCGGCCGCGCTCGTCGATGTCGCCGACGATCGTGCTCGACCACGGCAAGCCGAAGTTGGCGCTCGGCAGCCCGGGTGGAGCCACGATCATCACCACCGTGCTGCAGACGATGGTGAACCGCCTCGACCTCGGCATGGACCTGCCGGACGCCCTGGCGGCACCGAGAGCGTCCGCGCGCAACACCGCCTTGCAGGCCGAGCCCGCGTTCCTGGAGTCACCCGAAGGCCAGGCCCTGAAGGCGATGGGCCACTCCTTCGCGTCCGTACCCGAGATCGGTGCCGCGACCGGCATCGAGTTCCTCGGCAGGGGACGTACGCAAGCGGTCGCCGAGCCCGTCCGCCGCGGCGGCGGGTCGGCGATGGTCGTCTGGCCGGCCGGCTGACAAGTCAGACCGCCGGTCCAGAATTGGTCAACCAGTCGACCGGTCGGCTGGTTGACCAAGTCTGGCCCCCGCCCTACGTTGAGGCGGTGAACCCTCGACATAGCGGCCAGACCGATCCGTTCCGTGTCGGCCTGACCCGTGACTTCCTCACCTCTGAAGGAAAAGTCGGCTGGGGCGACATCGGGCTGGCGGCTCTCGACGCCGATCCGCGAGTCGCCTGGGAGTTCCTCGAAGCCGACGCCACCGAGCTCACCGCCGAGGCGGTCGACGGGTACGACGCGCTGATCGTCCTGCTGCCCAAGGTCACCGCGGCCACGCTCGCCGGCAACCAGCGCTTGCGCGTCGTCGCCCGGTTCGGCGTCGGCTACGACAACGTCGACATCGGTGCCTGCACCGAGCAAGGCGTCCTTGTCACGATCACGCCCGACGGTGTACGCCGGCCGGTCGCGGTCTCGGCGCTGACCATGGTGCTCGCGCTCTTCCACCGCGTCCGGGAGAAGGACGAGCTCGTGCGTACCGGCCGCTGGCACGACAAGCTCGACTACCTCGGCACCGGCGTGACTGGGAAAGCGCTTGGCATGGTCGGCCTCGGCAACATCGGCCGCGAGCTGGCCAAGCTCTGCGAGCCGTTCCAGATGCGCCTGCTGGCCAGCGACCCGTACGCCGATCCCAAGCTGGCGAGGGAGTCCGGCGTCGAGCTGGTCGACCTCGACCGGCTGATGGCCGAGTCCGACGTCGTGGTCGTCACGGCCGCGCTCACCGAGCAGACCCGAGGGCTCGTCGATGCCGACCTGCTCGCCCGGATGCGACCGTCCGCGTTCCTCGTCAACGTCGCGCGCGGCCCGATCGTGGATCAAGCCGCGCTCACGAAAGCGCTTACCGAACGTAGGATCGCCGGCGCCGCACTTGACGTGTTCGGCACCGAACCACCCGCCCCCGACGACCCGCTGCTCGCGCTCGACAACGTCCTGCTGGCACCGCACGCCATCGCCTGGACCGACGAGCTCGCGCTCGGCAACGGCGGCAGCGCGATGCGGGCCGTCCTCGACGTCGCCTCCGGGCGCGTGCCGAAGCACCCCGTGAACCCGCAGGCACTCGAGCACCCACGTTGGAAGGAATCGCGATGAGCCAGAGCGTCAAACAGTTGCTGGGCAACGGCGAGCTCGTCGTCGGCACGTTCGTGTTCGAGTTCGCCAGCAACGGCATCGGCCGGCTCGCCGCGGGTGCGGGCGCCCAGTTCGTCATCTATGACACCGAGCACACCGGCTGGGGCTGGGAGACGGTCGGCCGGCTGGTCTCCACGACCAGACCGACCGGCATCGAGACGTACGTACGGGTTCCGGCGGCGCAGCGTGACGAGATCTCCCGTGCGCTCGACGTCGGCGCGCAGGGCGTGATGATCCCGATGGTCGAGTCGGCCGAGCAGGCGCGCGCGATCGTGTCGTGGGCGAAGTACCCGCCGGACGGCATCCGGGGAGCGGCGTTCGGCGTCGCGCACGACGACTACGTGCGTGCCGACAACAAGGCGTACATGCGAAAGACCAACGCCGACACCGTGATCCTCCCGCAGATCGAGACGGTGGACGGGCTCGCCAACGTCGAGGAGATCGCGGCCGTCGACGGAGTCGACGTGCTGTGGGTCGGACACTACGACCTCACCAACAGCCTCGGGATCCCGGGTCAGTTCGACCACCCCGACTACCTCTCCGCGCTCGACCGGGTGGTGAAGGCGGCGCACGCCAACGGAAAGCCCGCCGGCTTCATGGCCGGCAGCCAGGCGGAGGCGGCGATGCTCGTCGAACGCGGCTTCCGGATCCTCGCCTACGGAGGCGACCTGTGGGTGTACCAGGACGCGCTGCGATCCGGCATCGAGCAAGTCCGGACCCTGCGGTGAGCGGCTTACAGAGTGCCGGGAGTGCCGGCAGCACCGGGAGTACCGGACGGCGGCGCATCGTCGTCGTGCTGGACGACGACCCGACCGGCACCCAGTGCGCGCAAGATGTTCCGGTTCTGCTCGAACCGCGCAGTGACCCGGAGCCGTTGCTTTCGGGTGTGAACTCCTGTTATGTCCTGACCAACAGCCGGGCCCTGCCGGCCGACCAGGCCGTCGAGCTGCTGCACGACATCCGTAGCCGGATCAGCGCCGCCGCCGGCCGGCTCGGTGCCGACGTCGAGTACATCCTGCGCGGCGACTCGACGCTGCGCGGCCACGTGTTCGCCGAGTCGGACGCCTTCGGCGCCTCGGGCAGTGTGCTGCTGTTCGTTCCGGCGTTCCCGGACGCCGGCCGGGTGACGATCGGCGGAGTGCACTACGTCCAGGTCGGAGGCGAGCGCCTGGCCGCCAACCAGACCGAGTTCGCCTCCGATCCGGTGTTCGGCTACTCCGCCGGCACGATGGTCGAGTGGGTACGCGAGCTGGGCCACCGGCCCGCGGTCGCACCCGGCCTCGACGTCGTACGCGGTGCGGGCGGTGAGCTGGCCAAGGTCCTCGAGGACGCAGCTCCAGGCACGGTGGTCGCCCCGGATGTCGAGACCAACGAGGACCTCGAGCGGATCTCCGTGGCGCTGGACGCCGCCCGCGCCACCGGCAAGCAGGTCGTGCTGCGCTGCGCGGCGCCGCTCGCGGCCTTCCGGGCTGGACGCCAGGCCGTCGACATGCTGGCCAGCCCGATCGAGCGAGCGCCGGGTGCCACCCTGGTCGTCTGCGGCTCGCACACCCAGGCCAGCACCCTGCAGCTGAAGGCACTCGCGCGGGCACTGAAGGTGCCGATCCGGATCGTCTCGACCGGCCCGGCGCTCGCCGACCCCGCCCGGGTGGGCGCGTTCTACGCCGAGGTGCTGGCCGCCGACCTCGACCGGAACGGCGTCGCGATCGTCGCCAGCGAACGCGACCGGCAGGCCGAGCACGACTCGTTCGAGCACGGCGCGCGCGTGATGCGCGCGCTGTGTGCGGCGATCTCGCCGTTGCGCGGGCGCTTCACCGCGATGATCGCGAAGGGCGGCATCACCTCGGCCGACGTCGCGCGGCACGGTCTCGGCGTACGGTCGGGACACGTCCGCGGTCCCGTGCTCACCGGGGTCTCCGTGTGGGACCTGGCCATGCCCACCCACGGCCCGGCCAATGGCCCGAACCACGGCCGGAACCACGGGCGGGGCGGTGCCGGCATCACCTACGCCGTCGTGCCCGGCAACGTCGGCGAACCCCGCACGCTGGTGCGGGTGGCCGAGGCGTTCGGGCTGCTCGACAAGAGCACCGGTGGGGTGGAACGCCGTGTCGGAACGCGCTGACCTGCCGTTCGTGCTGACTTCGCGGCCGCGCGAGAGCGCGGTCGCCGACATCGCGCGCCAGTTGCTGTCGCAGCTGCTGTCCGGCCGGGTCGCACCGGGTACGCGCCTGCCGTCCGAACGCCGGCTCGCAGAGAGCCTGCAGGTCGGGCGGTCGACGATCCGGGAGGCCCTGAAAGCGCTGGACGTGCTCGGCATCATCGAGGTCCGGCAGGGCGACGGCACGTACTTGCGGCAGAGCACGTCCGACCTGCTCCCGCAGGCGATCGAGTGGGGCCTGATGCTCGGCCGGCCCCAGGTGCTCGACCTGATCGAGGCCCGCCGGCACATCGAGATGTCGATCGCAGGGCTGGCGGCCGAACGGGCGTCCAGCGAGGACCTCGCGTTGCTCCGCGGTCACCTGGAGGGCATGCGGGTCGCCACCGACGGGGCGGCCTTCGTGGAGGCGGACGTCGCGTTCCATCTGGCGCTGGCCAAGGCCGCGGGCAACACCGTACTGAACGACATCCTGGTGAGCATCCGCTCGCTGCTGCGGGTGTGGATCCGGCGCGCGATCAGCGAAGCCGGCGAGACCGGGAGCACGGTCGAGGAGCACGCGGCCGTGTTCGAGGCGGTGCTGGCCCGATCGCCGCAGCGCGCGACCGACGCGATGCGTACCCACCTGGACCAGGCCGGCAAGCGACTGCTCGACTCACTGCGGACACAAAGGGGAGAGGTTGGCTGATGGAGTACACCCTGCTGGGGCAGAGCGGAGTGAAGGTTTCGCGGATCTGCGTGGGTACGGGTACCTACGGCGTGGCGCCGACCGAGCGTGAGGCCGACCGGGTCATCCATGCGGCGCTCGACCTCGGCATCAACTTCTTCGACACCGCCAACACCTACGGAAACCTGCCGAAGTTCGACCGGCCCGGCGTTCCGCCCGCCGCCGAGCGCGAGCCGGCCGAGCGGATCGTCGGCCGGGCGCTGGCCGGCCGGCGAGACGACGTGGTGCTCGCCACCAAGTCCGGTGAGCCGGCGGGAGCCGGGCCGATCGGGCCGAATGAGCGCGGCCTGTCGCGGAAGCACATCTTCCAGCAGCTGGAGAACAGCCTGCGCCGGCTCGGCACCGACTACATCGACCTCTACTACGCGCACCTTCCGGATCCCGGCACGCCTCTGGAGCAGACACTTTCGGCCTACGACGACCTGGTGCGGCAGGGCAAGGTCCGTTACGTCGCGCTGTCCAACCATGCGGCGTGGCAGCTCACGCACGCGCTGTGGATCGCCGACGACCGGCGGTTCAGCAGCGCTCCGGTGGCCACGCAGTCCCGCTACAACCTGGTCGACCGCCGCGTCGAGCAGGAGATCGTTCCCGCCTGCGTACGGTTCGGGCTGTCGATCGTCGCCTACAGCTCGCTGCACGGCGGCCTGCTGGCCGGCTCGGACGTGGTGGCGCGGGAGTTCTCGGGCTGGAAACGCTGGAGCGAGGCCGGCTTCTCCGAGCCGGAGCTTTCGATCGGGCGGCAGGTGGAGGCGCTGAGCCGGGAGTGGGGGCTGCGGCCGAACGAGGTTTCGCTTGCCTGGTTGCTGTCCCGGCCCGCGGTGGCCACAGCGATCGTCGGCGCCGAGACCGTCTCGGAGATCACGGCGAACGCCGAAGCGGCTGCCGTCGTACTGGAGCAAGAACAGCTTGACGCCCTGAGCGCGCTGACGGTTGCGGGGCACGCCTAAGCTGGTGGCCGTGAGCTCGCGAACAGCCCGGACAGTCCAGTGGGCCAAGGGGCACGGCACGGAGAACGACTTCGTTCTGCTGCTCGACCCCGACGGCCAGGCCTACTCCGACCTCGACGCCGGGATGGTGCGGCTGCTCTGCGACCGGCGGCGCGGTGTCGGCGCCGACGGGGTGCTGCGCGTGGTCCGCGCCGACGCGATCGAGGACGGCAAACCCTACCTCGACCAGGCTCGCTGGTTCATGGACTTCCGCAACGCCGACGGCTCGACCGGCGAGATGTGCGGCAACGGCGTGCGCGTGTTCGCGCGGTTCCTGGCCTCGACAGGGTTCGCTTCGGCGTCGGGTGTGGTGCCGGTGGCCACCCGGGCCGGGCTGCGTCCGGTGCGCTGGGAAGCCGACGACCGGCTGACCGTCGACATGGGCAAGCCCGAGTTCCCGCCGAGCGAGGGGCTGACGATCACCGCCAACGGGCACACCTGGCCGGCCACCGCGGTCGACATGGGCAACCCGCACGCGGTCGCCTACGTCGACGACCTGGACGACCCGGGTGCGCTGGTCGAGCAGCCGTCGTGGAGCCCGGCCGAGGTGTTCCCCAAGGGAGTCAACATCGAGTTCGTCGTGCGCCGGGGCCCGCGGCACTACGCCATGCGGGTGCACGAGCGCGGCGTGGGGGAGACGCGCTCCTGCGGCACGGGCACCTGCGCGGTGGCGGCCGTGAGCGTGGAGCCGTCGGAGGACCGGCCGGTGACGTACACGATCGATGTGCCTGGCGGTAGTCTCGACATCACGTTCCGCGAGGATGGGCATCTGGAGATGACCGGGCCCGCGGTGCTCACCTCCCGCGGCACCATCCAGATCTGAGTCAGATCTGAGCAGATCTGACTCAGGGCAGGTCGCAGGTGTAACGGATGTCTTCCGTACCCGACTAAAGACGTATGAGAGAACACGACCTGCGGGGGAGTCGGAATGTCGGCGGGCGGCGGTAACGTCATGATCATGGCAAGCACACCAGTCCCGCGCCAACGGGATGACGCGGATGGAGAGTCCCCTACCGGGGAGATCCTGTCCGCCGACCTGCTCCGGCAGGTGCGTGCCCGACGTCGCCAGGCCAAAGCCCGGCGCGCCGCGGTGCTGCGTTCGCTCGCACTGCTCCGGTCCACGGGATACCGCGACTCCTGACCGGCGTGTGAACGACAAAGTCGCTGGCCGACCGACCGGCGACCGTGCCACCATGGGTAAAGGCACGGTGCTACGGGAATCCGGTGGGCACCCAGTGACGTTGATGGAGATGTATGAGTAAACCAAACGAGGCTTACGTCGAATCCGAGTTCGAGGACTTCGAGGACGACGACCTGATTGAGTTCTCAGATCTCCACAACCAGCCGACAGGCGCGGACGATCCGGACACGGGTGAGCTGGACCTCGAGGATCGCTACGCGCTACGCCGCGTGGCCGGGTTCTCGACGGAGCTCACCGACATCACCGAGGTCGAATACCGGCAGCTGCAGCTCGAACGAGTCGTGCTCGCCGGCGTCTGGACCGAGGGCAGCGCGGAGGCAGCCGAGAGCTCGCTGCGTGAGCTGAAGTTGCTGTCCGAGACCGCGGGTGCCGAGGTGCTCGAGGGCGTGATCCAGCGCCGTAGCCGGCCCGACGTCGCGACCTACATCGGTCGAGGCAAGGTCGACGAGCTCGGCGACATCGTGCTGTCCACCGGCGCCGACACCGTGATCTGCGACGGTGAGCTCAACCCTGCCCAGCTGCGCAACCTGGAAGAACGCCTGAAGGTCAAGGTGATCGACCGCACCGCGCTGATCCTCGACATCTTCGCCCAGCATGCGAAGAGCAAGGAAGGCAAGGCGCAGGTCGAGCTCGCCCAGCTGTCGTACTTCCTGCCACGGCTGCGTGGTTGGGGTGGCAACCTCTCCCGGCAGGCCGGTGGTCGTGCCGGTGGCGGCAACGGCGGTGTGGGTCTGCGTGGTCCTGGTGAGACCAAGCTCGAGATCGACCGGCGCCGGATCCGTTCCCGGATGTCCAAGCTGCGGCGCGAGATCGCGGCGATGGGCACCGGTCGTGAGACCAAGCGGCTGCGCCGGCGGCGTAACGCCGTCCCGTCGGTCGCGATCGCGGGCTACACCAACGCCGGCAAGTCGTCGCTGCTCAACCGCCTCACCGGAGCCGGTGTGCTGGTCGAGGACGCGCTGTTCGCCACGCTCGATCCGACGACCCGGCGCGCTTCGACGCCCGACGGCCGGCTGTTCACGCTGACCGACACGGTCGGTTTCGTCCGGCACCTGCCGCACGAGCTGGTCGAGGCGTTCCGTTCGACGCTGGAAGAAGTCGCCCAGTCCGACCTGATCGTCCACGTCGTCGACGGCTCCGACGCCGACCCGGAGGGTCAGATCGCGACCGTTCGCGAGGTGCTGGCCGACACAGGTGCGCAGGACGTGCCCGAGATCATCGTGATCAACAAGGCAGACCTGGCCGATCCGGTGACCGTGCAGAGCATCCTGTCGCACGAGAAGGACGCGTTCGTGGTGTCCGCGCGCACCGGTCAGGGCATCGACAAGCTGCTCGCCGCCGTCAGCGACGCGCTGCCGCGGCCGGAGGTCGAGGTGCGTGCGCTGGTTCCCTACGTACGCAGCGATCTGGTGGCCAAGGTCCATGAGCACGGCGAGGTGCTGGAGCTCGAGCACACCGGTGACGGCACGTTGCTGCACGCCCGGGTGAACCCCGCCTTGGCGGCCGACCTCAACAGCTTCGCCACCAGCTGATTCTGTCCTGGGTCCTACCGGGCGCGCTTGTCCCGGCTGCGGTTCTGTGGGTTGGTGCTGGGATTCCCCGGTTCTGTTGTCTCGCCTGGAAGCGCCATGTCGGGTGGACCGGTCAGGACCCGCTCACAGCGATTTCGACGACCGGCGGCTGGTCGGCGGCACTGGCGACGGCAGCTACCTCAGGTCACGGCGGCCGCCGGCCGGCAGGGCGGAGGACCGGTATCGGGCCCACCCGATGTTCCTCGTGTTCGGCGCTGTTGGATGCATCCTCGGCTTCTGGTTCGTTCTTGTGGGCTGCACGACCTGAAGGAGTATGCTCAGCGCGTCTTTTCGGGGTCTGACAACAAACTGGGGTTGATGAGACGTGTTGATAGCTGGCGTGATCCTGCTCGTCGTGGGCGCCGTGATCGGTTTCTTCGCGTGGCGTTCCAAGGAGAAGGAACGCAAGATGATCACCACCGAGACGCTGACCAGCCAGGCGCTCGGCGAGCTCGCGGCCGCCGCGGCGGCCGCTGCCGGCCCCGGTGCGTTCCGGCACACCTGCGAGGTGACGGGCACCGTTCAGCCCGGTCCGGGTGGTGCGCTGAAGTCGGAGCTGTCCAGCACCGAGTGCGTGTGGCACAAGCACGTGGTGAGCCGCAAGTACTGGGAGACCCGTCGCGAGCGCGACAGCGACGGCGACTACCACACGCGCCGCGTCGAGAGCTGGGAGCGCGTGGCCGAGCGCAAGTCCGACCAGCCGTTCACGCTGGTCGACGAGCAGGGCTCGGTCGGCGTCCACGTGGGCGGGAAAGAGCCGGACGGGGTGGAGCAGGTCGTCGACCGGTTCGAGCCGAGCAACGAGCAGCACGGCACACAGCTGTCGTTCGGCGGCTTCAGCCTCAACCTGGGTGGCGGTCGTGAGGGCACGATCGGCTACAAGTACGAGGAATGGGTGCTGCGTCCGGGCCGCCGGCTCTACGTACTCGGTGAGGCCAGCGACGCCTCCGGCGCGATCGTGGTCACCAACCCGTCGATCATCTCGACGAAGGACGAGCAGCAGCTGATCCAGGAGGCGCGCAGCAGCCAGCGCTGGCTGACGATCGGTGGCTCCGTGGCCGCGGTGGCCGGCGTGGTGCTGATCATCGTCGGCGCGGTGACCTGAGCAGCCGCTGATCTGGATCCGACCGCGGCCCTGGCCCTGGCCAAATGACCACGGTTGCTCGGTCATTGCGACCTGCCCGTGGCAGATTCGCCTGGCACATCGCAAATGACCGAGCAACCGTGGTCATTGCGGCGCGACCCGTTGGCGCTCGGCGGGGTCGCTCAGCCTGCGGAACGTGGAGCCTTGGTCCGCTTCTCGTCAGCCAGGAGCCAGGCCGCGATCACGCCGCCGATCGCTCCGAACAGGTGGCCCTGCAGCGAGATCCCGTCCTGCGGAAGTAGCCCTCCGAGCAGCGAGCCGCCCCAGACGAAGACGACCACCAGGCCGACCAGGATCTGCAACGCGCTGCGGTTGAAGATGCCGCGCACGACGAGGTAGAGCGCGTAGCCGAACACCACGCCGCTCGCGCCGATCGTGACCGAGCCCGGTGCCGAGAACAGCCAGACGCCGATGCCGCTGATCAGCCCGACCACGACGGTCACCGACAGCAGGCGGCCCGCTCCACCGACCGCGATCATCGCGCCCATCGCGAGCAGGGGAATCGAGTTGGAGATCAGGTGCCCGAAGCCGAAGTGCAGGAACGGCGCCGCGGCGATCCCGGCCAGGCCTTCGACCGAACGCGGATGGATGCCGAAGTTGTCGAGCGCACCACCCGTTCCGGTGTCGACGATCTCGAGCACCCACATCAGACCGATCATCAAAGCCAGCAGCTTCAGGCCGGACATCCATCGGCGGCCGCCGTCGGTGGCGCCGGGCATGTTGCTCGAACCCGAGTACGTCATGCCTCTACCATGCCTGACGCAGCCAAGAAACCGGTGGACTTCTCAGCCATCTCTTAGCACCCGCTTTCGGTGGACTTTCGGTGGCGGTTTCGGTGTCTTTTCCGGGGCCGGGGTCGCCCCGGAAAGACCAGCCGGGTCGTCTCTCAGTCGCCCGAACGTCCGCCGAGGTGAGTGGCGAGGAACGCCTCGGTCGCGGAGTAGTAGGTTTCGCGGTTCTCCGGCCGGGCCAGCCCGTGTCCCTCGTCCTCGAACAGGAGGTATTCGTGGGGCAGGCCCTTCTCCTTCAGGGCGTTCACGATCTGCTCGGCCTCGTCCTGCTTGACCCGCGGGTCGTTGGCGCCCTGCGCGACGAGCACCGGGATCCGGATGTCTCCGACCTTCGACAGCGGCGACCACTCCCAGAGCATGTCGTTGTCGGTCTCCGGGTTGCCCACCTTGGCGTACATCAAGGCGATTTGCGGCTTCCAGTACTCCGGAATCGTCTCGAGCAACGTGAGCAGGTTGGACGGTCCGCACAGGTCGACCGCGCAGCGGAACACGTCGGGCGTGAACGCGGCGCCTGCCAGCGCGGCGTATCCGCCGTACGACCCGCCCATGATGCCGATCCGGTCGCGGTCGATCACGCCCTGCGCGACGAAGTGCTCGAGCGCGTCGAGCAGGTCGGTGTGCATCGTGCGGCCCCACTGCTTGTCGCCGAGGTTGCCGAACGCCTTGCCGTAGCCGGTGGAGCCGCGGAAGTTGACCTGGATCGCGACGTAGCCGCGGTTGGCCAGCCACTGCACCTCGGGGTTGTAGCCCCAGACGTCGCGCGCCCACGGGCCGCCGTGGACGTCGAGCACGGCCGGCAGGTTCGTACGCGCGACATCGCGCGGGTACGTGACGTAACCGTGCACCTCGACGCCATCGCGGGCGGTGAACTCGAACGACTCCATCACCGCGAGCTCGTAGTCGTCGAGTTCGGGCTTGTGGGAGAACAGGAACGTCAGGTCGCCGCGCTCGAGGTCGTGGATGTAGTGACGGGCGGCGCCGTCGGAACGAAGCACCGAGACCAGCCAGACCCGGCCGGACCGCTCGGACCTGGAGATGGCGAGCTCGCCGTCGATCCGCTGGACGGCGAGCAGCCCGCGGACGCGCTCGACCGCCCGGGCGTAGTCCTCGTCGAGGAAGACCCACTCCTTGCGGTCCTTCCTGAACACGACGGCCTGGGGGGTACGGGTGGCCGGGTCGACCTCGACCGCGTCGACGTCGTAGGTGTCGTCGCCGGCCAGCAACGTGTGTTCGCCGGTGGCCAGGTCGACGGCGTACAACCGGGAGGCGTTGGCGTCGATCGAGCTTTGCAGGTAGAGCGTCTTGCCGTCGCGGGAGAACTCCTCCAGGCCCGTGGTCAGCGTGTCGGAGGGCGGCACCTCGAGCCAGGGCTTCAGCTCCGCCGGGTCGTCGCTCGCGGGGTCGTTGAGGTAGTAGACCAGCCCGCCTTCGGGCGTGAGCGACACAGCACCGCGTACGTTGAGGTCGGTGTCGGCGATCCAGCCGGCGTAACCGGGGTTCTCGCGCACCTTGGTGAGCTCGCCGCTCGCTATGTCGAGGGTGTAGAGGTCGTGCAGCTCGGGCCTGTCCTTGTTGAGGCCGAGCAACATGCGGTCGGGCGTCCAGCGGTTGTGGCCGAGCACGTGAACCTGCACGTCGGCGAACGGTGTGACGCTGCGCTCCTCGCCGGACTCGAGGTCGAGGAGGTGCAGCTGCCAGTTCTCGTTGCCGCCCTCGTCCTGCAGGTAGAACAGGTGCTTGTCGTCGTGGCAGAACCCGAACACCCGGATCCCGCGCCCACGATCGTGTGTCAGCGCCTTTGCCTCACCCGGCGCCTCGAGCGGCCCCACCCAGACGTTGAGCACACCCTCCTCGGGGGCGATATAGCCCAGCCGGGTGCCGTCGGGCGAGATCGCCGGACTGGCATACGTCGGATTCCCGAACAGTACGGACCGAGGAATGAGCGGCACTGCGTCGTAGGTCATGGAGAGATCGAATCACATCAAGCCAAGCCGTGCGCACCCCAACAACCAAGTGTCGCTTTGAGCACACGTCGCCACTGCGGGCCGGGGCGTGCTCGGGTCTTCGGGTGGCCGTGGTGGTGCGGTGTCGTGCCTGGATCACAGCGCCGGCTGGTCGGCTGTGTGGTGGTGTGATGGTGTCGTGGTCGTGGTCGTGGTCGTGGTCGGGGTGGTGGGTGTGTCGGCTTTCGCGCCGGCTGGGTGGCTGAGTGGGGTGTGGGTGGCGTTGCTGTGGGCGATCGTGTGGTCTTGGCCGGCGTGTGGGGTGGGGGTGCCGGGCGGTTGGAGCGAGGTGGGGTCTTCCGGATCACCGCGGTTGCGCCGGACCGGCGGTGTTGGCATCTGCTCGCCGGCCGCCTCGTGGTCGGGCGTGGCTGATGCCGCTGGTAGGTGCCGGTCAGCCGGTCGGTGGCGTGGGCCGGGTCGCCGATGCGGACTGTGAGTCTGGGTTACATGGCAGGCGACAGTCCTCGCCCCCACCGATCCGCAGGTAGCGGCGGCCCGGCGTTGGGTGGCCGATCTCTGCTGCTCGGCCGCCGACACCGCGTACACCGCCGACACCGGGCGACTCCACCTGCTTCGACCCTGGGGCGTGCTCCGGAGGACTCCGGGTGGCCGCGGCGATGCGGAATCGCCCCTGGATCACCGCGGTGCGCCGGGCCGGCAGCGTTGGCACCTGCCGGCCGGAGGTGCCGTGGCGAGGCGGAATCCTCTGGATCACGGCGATGCCGCCATCGCACGCCCGGTACGTCAGACGGCGCGGAGGCCGTCACACACCACGGCGAGTAGGCGGCGCAGCGGTTCCTTGCCCTGCCGCCGGTCGGTGCTGGTGAGTACGCCCGTCAGCAGCGCGAAGACGTCGGCGATGCTGACGTCCGCGCGGACCTGGCCGGCGTTCTGGGCGCGCTCGAGCAGCCGGCCCACCACGTCGTACATCTCCGTGACGGTCGTGGACTTCGCGGCCTCGAATTCCACGCCGGTGCCGGCGAGCGCCTCCTTGAACGCGCCGTTGTCCGCGCCTTCCTCGGCGGCGTCGGCGAGGAACGCGAAGAACGCCTCGCCCGGATCGTCGGCGGCCAACAGGGTGTGCACACGGTCGAGCATGGCCCGCATGTCCTCGAGGACGATCGCCTCGAAGAGGGCTTCCTTGGTGGGGAACTGCCGGTAGATCGTGCCGACGCCCACGCCGGCCCGGCGGGCGATCTCCGGCATGGGTACGGCCAGGCCGTCGGCGGCGAACGCGGCTTTGGCCACGGCGAGTACGCGGTCGCGGTTGCGCTGGGCATCCGCGCGCAGCGGCCGGGGCATCCCGCACCTCCCAACTCTCCAACGAGACGTTTGACAACCGGAATGCAGATTCCGTATAGTCTAAAACGGAATGGCCATTCCGAATCTACATCCGATTCTAGATCGTAGGAGAGTCCACATGGCCACCACCGAGGCCCCACTCGCGCACTACCACCTGCTCGGACGTACCGGACTGCGGGTCTCCCCACTCGCGCTGGGTGCGATGACGTTCGGCATCGACGGTTCCGAGTCCGTCGGCATCTGGGGAAGCTGGGGCTCCGACGAGGAGACCTCGCGCGCGGTCCTCCACCGCTACCTCGACGCCGGCGGCAACTTCGTCGACACCGCGGTCAACTACGGCGGCGGCAGGAGCGAGGAGCTGCTCGGCAAGTTCATCCAGGAAGCCGGCGTACGCGATCGGGTCGTGCTCGCGACCAAGTACACGATGACCGTGGACCCCGGCAACCCCAACGGCGCCGGCAACGGCCGCAAGAACATGATGGCGTCACTCGACGCGTCGCTGCGCCGGCTGCGCACCGACTACGTGGACCTCTACTGGATGCACGCCTGGGACCGGATGACGCCGGTCGAGGAGGTGATGTCGACGTTCGACGCGCTCGTCCGGGCCGGGAAAGTGCGTGCGGTGGGCTTCAGTAACGTGCCGGCGTGGTACGTCGCGAAGGCGCAGCTCACGGCGCGGTCGTACGGCTGGGAGCCGGCGGCGGCGCTCCAGTTGCAGTACTCCCTGGTCGCGCGCGAGATCGAGCACGAGCTCGTGCCGGCCGCGCTCGACCTGGGCCTGGGCGTCGTGCCGTACTCGCCGCTGGCGAGCGGATTCCTCAGCGGCAAGTACGCACGCGTCGCCGAGGGCGTTTCCGGGGACGGGCGGCTGGAGCAGCTCAAGGCGCTGGCTCCGGAGCTGGCCGAGCATCCCGAGCAGGACTGGCAGGTACTCGAGGTGCTGTCGAAGGTCGCGTCGGAGGTCGGGAGGACACCGGCACAGGTCGCGGTGAACTGGGTCGCGCAGCGCCCGGGCGTGGTGTCGACGTTGATCGGCGCCCGTACGGTCGAGCAGCTGGAGGACAACCTGGCCGCGCTGACGTTCGACCTGACGGCAGAGCAGCGAGCTCGCCTGGACGAGGTGAGCGCGCGGAAGGCGTTCGGACTGGACCGGGCGTTCGCCACCCAGGTGGGCCGCCAGATGCTCACCGGAGGTGTGGAGATCAGCCGGGAGCCGGCCTGGTTCCGGGGGTAGTGTGCTGGCGTGATCGTGCCCCGTCTGGTGCTCGCGGCCGTGGTCGGCGCTCTTGTCGCCGGCCTGGCCGCGTGCACGAGCGGTGGCGGCGAGGAGGTGCTGGGTCGCGAAGGGCTGCGGACCTTCCGGATGACGAGCCCGGCCTTCGCCGAGGGCAAGGCCATCCCCGCGAAGTACTCCTGCGACGGCGCCAACGTCTCCCCGCCTCTGACCTGGTCGGGCGTACCGGCCGGCACCAGGAGCCTCATCCTCGTCGTGGACGACCCGGACGCGCCGAGCGGCACGTACGTCCACTGGATCCTCGGCGGGCTGGCTCCCTCGACGCGCTCGCTCGCCGAGAACTCCGTACCGGCCGGAGCCTGGCAGGCACCGAACAGCGCGGACGACAGGGCCTACACCGGCCCCTGCCCACCGAGCGGCACCCACCACTACCGCTTCACGCTGTACGCCCTGTCCAGCCAGATCGCGAGCGACGTGTCCCGCGGCGAAACCCTCGCCCGCATCGGCGACGCGGCACTCGCGTCCGGCCGGCTGACCGGCACGTACCAGCGCCGTTAGCCGCGCCCTCGCCCGGAACGTCGCTGTCGCGGGTGGTTGTGGATGGCGCCGGACAACCTCCTCCCGATGTCCAGTCGAAGGGGGACGCTCGCCGACTCCGTGGCGCACCGGCTCTTTCGCTCGCATCGAAGAGGCGGCACTCAGCTCGAGCCGGCCGCCAGAGCAGGTGCCAACGCCGCCGGTCCGGCGTACCGCGGTGATCCAGGGGCGATTCCGCATCGCCCGGCCACCCAACGCCCCGCGACTGCTACCTGCGGATCGGTGGGGGCGAGGACTGTCGCCTGCCATGTAACCCAGACTCGCAGTCCGCATCGGCGACCCGGCCCACGCCTCCGGCCGGCTGACTGGCACCTACCAGCGGCATCAGCCACGCCCGACCACGAGGCGGCCGGCGAGCAGATGCCAACACCGCCGGTCCGGCGCAACCGCGGTGATCCGGAAGACCCCACCTCGCTCCAACCGCCCGGCACCCCCACCCCACACGCCGGCCAAGACCACACGATCGCCCACAGCACGCCGCCCACACCCCACTCAGCCACCCAGCCAGCGCGAAAGCCGACACACCCACCACCCCGACCACGACCACGACCACGACACCATCACACCACCACACAGCCGACCAGCCGGAGCCGTCATCCAGGCACGAGTCCGCACCCGCCACGGCCACCCGAAGACCCGAGCACGCCCCGGCCGAGATCGCTCGATCGGTGCCGAGAATTGACCGCATCCACATCGGCGTCCGGCCGGGCCGGCGGACACGGCCGCAGCAAGCCAGTGGCGCGGGATCGGCCACCTGCCGTCGAGGTCTCGGGCTCTTGACGCCGTCGGCAAATGTTCGGTCAAGGGGGTTCGCGGCACCGGCTGGAGTGCGGCCGGGAGTGTCGGTCCAGGGGTATAACCTCTCCGGATGGCCGACTCTGGCACTGACACCGATCCTCAGGTCCGAAGCATGCTGCACGGCGCCGTCGAGGCGCTGGGCGGTGTCGAGCGGCCTGGGCAGGTCGCCATGGCCAGCGCGGTCGCTCAGGCGATGGAGTCCGAGGAGCACCTGCTCGTCCAGGCGGGCACCGGCACGGGCAAGTCCCTGGCCTATCTCGTACCCGCGTTCCTGCATGCGCTGAGATCCGAGAAGCCGGTGGTGGTGGCCACGGCGACGCTCGCGCTGCAGGCGCAGCTTGTCGGACGTGATCTGCCCAACCTGGTCGAGGCGATCGGCAAGCGGATGCGCCGCAAGCCCAACTTCGCGATCTTCAAGGGTCGCCACAACTACGCCTGCCTCCACCGCGTCCGCGACGGCGTTCCGGACGACCAGGGCACGCTCGTCGACGTCGCGCCGTCCGGGCCGATCGGCAAACAGGTCGTCGCGTTACGCGAGTGGGCGACCAAGGAGGCCGAGACCCAGGGCACCGGCGACCGCGACGACGCGCCGACCCATCAGGACCGCGCGTGGTCGCAGGTTTCGGTGTCGGCCAGGGAGTGCCTCGGCGACCGCTGCTTCTACTACGACGAGTGCTTCTCCGAACGCGCCCGCAACGAAGCCCGCAAGGCCGACGTCATCGTCACCAACCACGCGCTGCTCGCCATCGACGCGATGGAGAACCGCATCGTGCTGCCCGACCACGACGTCGTGGTCGTCGACGAGGCGCACGAGCTGGCGGCCCGCGTCACCGGCGTCGCGTCCGCCGAGCTCTCTCCGCAGATGGTCGGACGAGCCAGCCGGCGGGCGCGCGCGTTCTGCACCAACGGCGAGGCCGACCCACTCGAAGACGCCGGCGACGCGCTCAACAACGCGCTGGTCGCCCTCGAGCCCGGCCGGCTCGACAAGCTGCCGGCCGAGCTCGCCGACGCAGTCGCTCTCGTACGCGACTCCGCGCGCGCCGCCTCGTCCGCTTTCCCCAAGAAGAACGACGACACCGAACGCGAAGCCACCCTGCGCGCCGCCAAGACCGCCGTCGACCAGGTGCGTACCGTCGCCGAGCGGATCGCGGAGATGTCGCAGTACGACGTGGTGTGGATCTCCTCGCGCGAGCAGTTCGGCCCGCAGCTCGAGGTTGCCCCGCTGTCGGTGTCCGGCCTGCTGCGCAACCGCATCCTCGGCGACCGCACCTGTGTGCTCACCTCCGCGACGCTCAAGCTGGGCGGCGACTTCGACGCCTCCGCGCGCTCGGTCGGCCTTCGCCCGGAAGAACGCCTCGAAGACGACGAGACCGCCGAGGACAAGCTCGACGTCGAGCTGGAGGAAGACCCGGAGGAGCCCGACAGCGCCGAGGACGCCGAGAGCGACGACCTGCCGGCCCCCTGGCGCGGCCTCGACGTCGGCACGCCGTTCGACTACGGCAAGCAGAGCATCCTCTACGTCGCCCGCCGCCTCCCGCCGCCCGGGCGCGGCATCTCCGAGCACGCGCTCGACGAGCTCTGCGGCCTGATCGAGGCGCTCGGCGGCCGCACCCTCGGCTTGTTCTCCTCCCGCCGCGCCGCCGAGGAGGCCGCCGAGGTCGTACGCGAGAAGCTCGGCTTCACCGTGCTGTGCCAGGGCGACGGACAGCTCACCGAGCTGCAACGCAAGTTCGTGGCGATCCCCGAGAGCTCGCTGTTCGGCACGCTCTCGCTGTGGCAGGGCCTCGACGTCCCCGGCGACACCTGCCAGCTCGTCGTGATCGACCGCATCCCGTTCCCACGCCCCGACGACCCACTGATGTCGGCCCGCCAGCGCGCCGTCGACGACGCGGGCGGCAACGGCTTCATGTCTGTCGCCGCTACGCACGCAGCCCTGCTGCTCGCCCAGGGAGTGGGCCGCCTGATCCGCCGCTCCAGCGACAAGGGCGTCGTCGCCGTCCTCGACTCCCGCCTGGCAACGGCGCGATACGGCGGCTTCCTGCGCAACTCCCTGCCTCCGATGTGGTACACCGCCGATCCCAACATCGTGATGGGCGCCCTCAAACGCCTCCGCGACAGTGTGACGGACTAGTGTTCCAGCCAACGACATGAAACAGGCGGCCCAGCCGAAGCCGGGTCGCCTGTTTCGATGCAGAGAGGTAGGGCTGTCCGCTATCAGTTCGGGCAGAGCCCTCACCGGAGGAAAGCAGCTTCCTGCCCTAGTGGGGGGTGATGCGATTCACCGTAGTTATCACCGTCCTCGCTGTTACTGGTTGGGGAGCGGGTTGGGAAGCGGGCCCGGGTTCGGCGCGGGCGGCGCCGGGACCTTGGGCACACCAGGCACCTCGGGCGTGCCGGGCACCGGCGGCAGCGGTACGGGCAGGTCCGGGAGCGGCAGGCCGCCCAGCAGGCCACTGAGCAGCCCGGTGATCAGGCTGATGACCGCCTTGAGCAGATCCTGGATCGGTCCGAGACCGGGCAGCGGGAGGTCCGGCGCCGGCAGCGGCAGGTCCTCGGCAGGCTCCATCACGTCGAGCACCATGTCGACGGCGCCCATGTTGCCCTGTGTACGAAGCACGTTCTGGATGGCACGGCTGTCAGGCAGGTCACCGACGTTGAAGCCGGCGGCGCGTGCGCGGTCCGCGGCTTCGTCGACCCTGGCGAAGTCCGACGCGTCGACGACCTTGATGGTGCGGGCCGGCGACTTGCTGTCGACGCTCGACAGGCTGCGTTTGATCTGCCTCGCGTGGTCGGTCGTCTGCTGCAGTTGCAGCCGGGTGTCCTTCCACTGAATCTCGAGCGAGTCCCTCGTAGTATCGGCAGCGGCCGCGGGCAGGGCGATAGCTGTGGTGAGCGCCAGGCCCGCGACAATGGCGATACCTCGTCGAATGAGTTTGGACATGAGGTGAATGCCTCCTAGTCGACAGAACGACCTTGCGTTTTCGTTCCGTGATCACCTGATTACGTCCCCGACCTGAACAGAGGTCTAAACATCAGTTTTGCCGGGGAGCAAACGCGTTATGAATGACGCCGGCACGATCGAGGCCATTGATCTCAGCAAGCGTTACGGTTCGACGCTTGCCGTTGATGGGTTGTCGTTTCAGGTGCGGCCGGGAATCGTCACCGGATTCCTCGGGCCAAACGGATCTGGCAAATCGACGACATGCGGATGATTCTTGGTTTGGACAATCCGACGGGGGGTACAGCGCGAATCAACGGAAAGCCCTATCGGCGGTTACGCGTGCCTTTACGCGAAGTCGGCGCGTTTGATCGACGCCAAAGCCGTCCACGGTGGGCGCAGCGCCTGCTAACAGGGCAGCACTCGACCGCGGTGAAACTGAGCACGGTCGACCGCGACATTGATGGCAGGACGAGCCGGTCAACGGGCTCGACCCCGACGGCATCCTCTGGATCCGCAACCTGATGAAGGCGTTCGCCGCCGAAGGACGAGCCGTCTTCGTCTCCAGCCGCCCGAAGCCCTACGTGGATTGGTACATCGGCGCCATCTGCTCGAGGCGCTCGGCGAACTCGTGGCGGCCAAGATCGTGGTAGGCGCGCGCCCACAACGGCTTGGCCGCGGCGAACGGAAACCCGTCCGCGACGATGAAGGAGTCCTTCAGCCCGGCCAGCGCGGTGGCGGGGTATCCCGCGTCGAGCGCTCGGGCGGCTTCCGCCAGCACCTGCTCCATCGGCACGTCCGGCCGGTCCGCGACGACCGGATCCCAGTCGGCGAACGCGGCCACGGGGGCGAGCACGCCGATGCCGTCGTAGCCGGCCTCGTTGCGCCAGCCGTCGGGGACGTCGAACTCGATCTCGACCTCGTCGTCCCGCACGACGATCGTCTCGCGCCACGACGACCCGGCGTACGTGCGGTTCGGGTCCGGGTGGACCCCGAGCTCGGCGGCCAGCCGACCGATCCGCTCGCCATAGCGGTCACTGGATCGCCGTAACGCCCACGACAGCATGAACTCCAGCCCAGCTCGCGTGTCCGCACCGATCAGCGTGAATCCGTGGTCGTGACCGCTGGTGAGCGCGACCTGATGGTCCGTGCGTCCGAGCTCGGGTGCCGGCACCAGCCAGCCGACGTACGCGCCGGTGCCCAACGCGCCGAACGGGACGAACTCCGGCGTCGCGAAGTGCGGAACAGCCTGCCGGCGGTCGTCGTCGGTGAACTCCGGATAGCCGTCGGATCCCTCGGGCGGTCGCGGAAACCTCGTGAGGTCGAACATGAAGTCGACGTGCGTCGCCAGCAGGAGGAAGTCGTAGCTCTCGTTCTCCACATAGAAGTCGTACGCGTGCCGCCAGGCGATGTCGATCAGCGTACGCAGCGCGGGTGGCGTCGGGAACGAGAACAGGTCGTCAATCCACGGCGGCGGCGTCGAGGTCATGGCGCCTGACCATACCGATGTTGGCCAGCCGGTCGCCGGGGTGGAGAGTGCGCCGCAGACATAGACTCATCGCGTGGCTGACCTTGGTCTTTGGCGTTCCGTACGCCCGCTCGTCGTCGGTTTGGCGGTCGGGCTGGCGACGGTCGCGCTCACCGGGTCGACGGCCACCGCGACCGGCAGCGGCACCGAGCAGACGGCCGCCGCCCCGAAGGTCAAGGTGATGGGCCCGGTCCAGCAGCAGGCGCCGTGTGCCTGCGAGAACCAGGTCGGCGCTCTCCTTGCCGGCAAGCCGCGACCCGTCGCACCTGGCGGCCGGACTCGGATCGCGATCGACGCCTGGGGCAAGGGAGTCGGCCAGGTCGGCGGCACGGTGAACGCCGCGGAGCTGCCGAAGGGCTGGCAGGTCACGCCGGCCAGCCGCTCGTACACCGTCAAATCCGGCGGGTCGGCGACCAGCAAGCGGCTGACCTTCGAGGTCGTCGCACCGGCCGCGGCCAAGCCGGGCACGTACACGCTGGTGTTCCGGACCATCCCGTTCTCCGGCACCGACTCGCCCCGGCTCGAAGTCGCGCTGACCGTGCGCTGAGCACACCTTCCGTTGATCGGTAATTCACGCTACGCTGTCGTGGGAGCGCTCCCATTCGAGACGGCAGGAGCTTCCCGATGCGTCAAGCGGTCGTGGGTCGATGGATCACGGTGGTCAGCGTGGTGGCGGCGATCGGGTGTACGAGCCCAGCCGCGAGCAGCTCGTCGGCTGCGCCGGCGCCGGCGCAGCCCGCGTACCGCAACGCGTCCCTGACCGTTCAGGACCGCGTCGACGACCTGCTCGCACGCATGTCGGTCGACGACAAGATCGGTCAGCTCACCCAGGCCGAACGCGGCGCGCTCAACCCCGAGCAGGACCTCGCGACCTACCGCATCGGCTCCGTGCTGTCCGGAGGCGGCTCGGCCCCGTCGCCGAACACCGCGACCGGCTGGGCCGACATGTACGACCGCCTCCAGCGGATCGCGTTGTCCACTCCGCTCGGCATCCCGATGATCTACGGCGTCGACGCCGTGCACGGCCACAACAACGTCCGCGGCGCCACGATCTTCCCGCACAACATCGGCCTCGGCGCGACCCGCGATCCCGCTCTCGTCGAGCGGATCGGCCGGGCGACCGCCGAGGAGGTCTCCGGCACCGGCATCGACTGGGACTTCGCGCCCTGCCTCTGCGTGGCCCGCAACGACCGCTGGGGCCGTACGTACGAGTCGTTCGGCGAGACGCCGGACCTGCCGACGGCGATGACGACGCTGATCACCGGCCTGCAGGGGAGTGCGCTCGACCAGCCCGGCTCGGTGCTCGCGACCGCCAAGCACTACGTGGGCGACGGCGGTACGACCGGCGGCGTCGACCAGGGCAACACCGAGCTCGGCGAGGCGGAGCTGCGCGCCATCCACCTGCCACCGTTCCAGGCCGCGGTCCAGCGCGACGTCGGCGCGGTGATGGTGTCGTTCAGCAGCTGGAACGGCCAGAAGCTGCACGGCCACAGCTACCTGCTCAACACCGTGCTGAAGGGCGAGCTCGGCTTCCAGGGCTTCGTGGTGT
This sequence comes from Flindersiella endophytica, assembly GCF_054779015.1. Taxonomy (NCBI): domain Bacteria; kingdom Bacillati; phylum Actinomycetota; class Actinomycetes; order Propionibacteriales; family Nocardioidaceae; genus Flindersiella; species Flindersiella endophytica. Next base: position 9,498 of record NZ_BAAGYY010000020.1, on the reverse strand, counting down.
CGGACTGGGCGGGCATCGACCAGCTCGACGGCAGCACCGGCTTCACCGGAGCCGAGATCAGCCAGGCGATCAACGCGGGCATCGACATGGTGATGGTGCCCAACGACTACAGGCGTTTCGTCGACCTGCTACGCCAGGAGGTGAACGCCGGGCGCATCTCGGCCGCGCGGCTGGACGACGCGAACCGGCGGATCCTGACCAGGAAGTTCGAGCTCGGCCTGTTCGAGCGCCCGCTGACCGATCGTACGTACACCTCGACGGTCGGATCGGCCGAGCACCGCGCGCTGGCCCGGCAGGCGGTACGAGAATCCCAAGTACTGTTGAAGAACCAGAACGGCGTGCTGCCGCTGCCGAAGACCGGCAAGATCTTCGTCGCCGGCAAGTCGGCCGACAACATCGGTTACCAAAGTGGCGGCTGGACGATCACCTGGCAGGGCGGCAGCGGTGCGACCACGCCCGGAACCTCCATCCTGCAAGGGATCCGCTCCGCGGTGACCTCGCCGGGCACCGTGACCTACGACCGCCAGGGCAACGGCATCGACGGCAGCTATCAGGCCGCGGTCGCCGTCGTCGGCGAAACCCCTTACGCCGAAGGGCAGGGCGACCGCCGGCAAGGCATGGGCCTGGACACCGAAGACCTGACCACGCTGAGCCGCCTGCGCGCCTCTGGCGTCCCGGTCGTCGTCGTCCTGGTGTCCGGTCGCCCGATGGACATCGCGAGCCAGCTGCCGAACTGGACCGCGCTGCTGGCCGCGTGGCTCCCCGGCACCGAAGGCAACGGCGTCGCCGACGTCCTGTTCGGCGACTACCGGCCGACCGGCAAGCTCCCCATGACCTGGATGCAGAACGTCTCCCAGCAACCGATCAACGCCGGCGACGGCAAGACGCCGCTGTTCGCGCAGGGCTTCGGCCTCACGTACTGAGATCCACGAGTGGAAGGCCACTCGTCAGGCGGATCCGCTGTCGCGGCGCCGAGGCTCGGCCGGTCAGTCGTCGATGCCTTGGGGGAGCGGCAACCGCACCCGCAGGGTGTCGGCCGGGCCGAGGAAGTGGTGGGCGTCGGCGCAGCGGACCTGGACGTGTTCGACCGGGCCGGCGGTGCTGGCGAAGCGACCACGCGTGGTGACAGTTGCGGGCAGGCCGCATTCAGGACAGTCGTAAAGCATGATGAATCCCCCGTAGAACCCCACCGTGACGCGAGACATTCCCGCGCTTGAATTTCTTCATGATGCCAGACGCCTGGGTGCATGATGGGTTACGTGGAGCAAGGTTTGCCGGAAACGCCCGATGCGCTCGCCCGTGCGCTCGCCGACGCGGGCTATCTCGCCGACGACGGATTGTCGACGGCCGGCTACCTCGCGTTGCGGCTCGGCCGGCCGCTGTTCCTCGAGGGCGATGCGGGCGTCGGCAAGACCACGTTCGCGCAGGCGCTGGCGCAGGCCACCGGCGCCAACTTCGTTCGCCTGCAGTGTTACGAAGGCCTCGACGTGGCGCAGGCGCTGTACGACTGGGACTTCACCCGCCAGATCCTCCACCTGCGTACGGTCGAGGCCACGGCCGATCATCCCGATCCGACCAGCGTCGAGGCGAGTCTCTACGACCGGCGGTTCCTGATCGCCCGCCCGCTGCTGCAGGCGCTGGAGAGCACGCCGTGCGTACTGCTGATCGACGAGATCGACCGCGCCGACGACGAGTTCGAAGCGTTCCTGCTGGAGCTGCTCGCCGAGTCGGCGATCACGATCCCCGAGCTGGGCCGGATCGAGGCCGCGCAGCCGCCGTGGGCCGTGCTCACCAGCAACCGGACCAGAGAGGTGCACGACGCGCTCAAGCGGCGCTGCCTCTACCACTGGGTCGAGCATCCCGGCTTCGAGCGCGAGGTCGAGATCCTGCGTACCCGCCTGCCGGAGATCACCGAACGACTGGCTGTCGGCGTCGCCGCGGCGATCGGGCGGATCCGCGAGCTCGACCTGATCAAGCCGCCGGGCGTGGCGGAGTCGCTCGACTGGGCAAGTGCGCTGGCAGCGTTGGGCGCGCAGCGGCTCGACCCCGACATCGCGGCGGCGACGCTCGGCGCGGTGTTGAAATACCGCGAGGACGCCGAACGCGTCCAGTCCGCCGGACTGGCGGAGCTGATCGGGGCGAACTGACATGGCGCGCGACGGCCGCGACATCACCGAGATCCTGCTGGGTTTCGCGCGGGTGCTGCGTGAGGCGGGTGTCGACGCCACACCCGACCGCGTGCAGACCATGGTCGCCGCAGCCGACCAGCTCGGCGTCGAGAGTGGCCGCGGCGTCTACTGGGCCGGCCGGCTCGCGCTCTGCACCACGGCCGACGACCTCCCGATCTACGACGCGGCGTTCGAGGCCTACTTCGGCGGTCGCGCACCGCATCGGACCACCACCATGCCGGCGGCGGTACAGCGCCGGTCGTCGGTCAACGTGCTGATACCCGCATGGCAGTCCGGGGACGGCGCCGACCTGGCCGCCGATGACCCGGCGCCGGTGCTGTTCGCCAGTGATCAGGAGATCCTCCGGCACCGTGACACAGCCGAGCTGACCCCGCCGGAACGCGAGGAGGTACGCCGGCTGATCGCGATGTTCGAGCCGCAGACCGCCCCTCGCCGTACCCGGCGCTACCGCCCGGCGGCCAAGGGCCCGGTCGACCCGAACCGTACGGTCCGCAACCTCCTGCGGGCCGGCGGCGAGCCGGCGCGGCTGGCGTACAGGCGGCGCCGCCCGAAGCCTCGCCGGCTGATCCTCCTGCTCGACGTGTCGGGCTCGATGGCCGCCTACACCGACACGCTGCTGCGCTTCGGCCACGCCGCGGTCCGCCGCCGGCCGGGTTCGACGGAGGTGTTCACGATCGGCACACGGCTGACCCGGATCACCCGGCCCTTGCGGCACCGCGATTCCGACACTGCGATGCGCGCGGCCGGCGAGGCGATCCCGGACTGGCGCGGCGGCACCCGGCTGGCCGACTCGGTGAAGGCCTTCCTCGACCGCTGGGGACGCCCCGGCCTGGCCCACGGCGCGGTCGTCGTCCTGTGCAGCGACGGCTGGGAACGCGGCGACCCGGCCGAGCTGGCCGAGCAGATCGCCCGGCTGTCGCGGCTCGCGTACCGGCTGATCTGGGTCAATCCCCACCAGGGCAAGCCGGGTTACGCTCCACTCGTGGGCGGGATCGCCGCGGTCCTGCCCTATGTCGACGACTTCGTGGCGGGCCACAGCCTGGACGCGCTGGAGCAGGTCGTGGAGGTGATCGCACGTGCGTGAGGTGCTCGACAGCAGCCGGTGCCGGTGCCGAGGGCGCGCGGCGTGGGACCCGGCGGGTGAGGTGGCGGAGGTGATCGCACGTGCGTGAGGTGCTCGACGAGCTGGCCGGCTGGTGGCAGGACGACGAGCCGGTCGGCATGGTCACGGTGATCGACACCTGGCGCTCGGCCCCACGGCCGGCGGGCGCGACCATGCTGGTCGGCCCGGACGGAACCGCGGTCGGCTCGATCTCGGGCGGCTGTGTCGAGGGTGCCGCCTACGAACTGGCCCGCGAGGTGGTGGAGTCCGGCGAGCCCGCCCTCACCCGCTACGGCATCAGCGACGAGGACGCGTTCTCCGTCGGCCTGACCTGTGGTGGGCTGCTCGACGTCTACGCCGAACGGGTCGACCGTCAGCGCTTCCCCGAGCTCGGCGAGGTGGTTACCGACATCCGGGCCGGCCGTCCCGTCGCCGTCGTGACCTGTGTCGGCGTGCCGGACGAGGATCCGGAGCAGCGGCGCGGCCGGCACCTGGTGATCTGGCCCGACCGTACGGCCGGCTCGCTCGGCCTCGAACGGCTCGACCAGGCCGTCACCGACGACGCTCGTGGGCTGCTCGCGTCCGGCCGGACCGGCGTGCTCCGCTACGGCTACGACGGCGAGCGCCGGCTCGACGACCTCACGGTGTTCGTGGCCAGCTTCGCCGCGCCGCCACGGATGGTGGTGTTCGGTGCGATCGACTTCGCCGCCGCCGTCGCGCGGATCGGGACGTTCCTCGGTTACCGCGTGACGGTGTGCGACGCCCGCCCGGTGTTCGCCACCCGGCGGCGGTTCCCCGACGCCGACGAGGTGGTGGTCGCCTGGCCGCACAAGTACCTCCGCGCCGAGGCCGACGCCGGCCGGATCGACGAGCGTACGGTGGTCTGCGTCCTCACCCACGACCCCAAGTTCGACGCGCCCGCGCTCGAGGTCGCGTTGCGGCTGCCGCTGGCGTACGTCGGCGCGATGGGCTCCCGCCGCACCCACGACGACCGGCTGAAGCGGCTACGCGAGCTGGGTGTGACCGAGGCGGAGCTGGAACGGCTGGCGTCGCCGATCGGACTCGACCTCGGGGCGCGCACGCCGGAGGAGACCGCGGTGAGCATCGCCGCCGAGATCATCGCGGCCCGCTGGGGTGGCAAAGGCGAGCGCCTGACGGCGCTCGATGGCCGGATCCACCATGAGGGTGCCTGAATTCTTCACATCGGGGGGCACGGGGGTCGTCCCCCCGGAAAAAGTACGAATTGCTCGGGCCAAAACCCTTGCGTCACCCCTCAGAGCGGGCATTACCTGGGGTGTAGTGCGGGCCGAGGCCCCACCGCTCGGCCCAACACGACGACGCGTGGAGGGCCCATGGCCAAAATCAGCATGACGGTCGACGGCATCCGCTACGACGATGATGTCGAACCTCGTACGCTCCTGATCCATCACCTGCGGGAACGCCTCGGCAAGGTCGGAACGGTGGTGGGCTGCGACACCAGCAACTGCGGCGCGTGCACCGTCCTGATGGGCGGCAAGAGCGTGAAGAGTTGCTCCGTGCTCGCCGTCCAGGCCGACGCCCAGGAGATCACCACCATCGAAGGACTCTCGAACGGCGGACCTGACGGGCTGCACCCCGTACAGCGTGCCTTCCACGAGAGCCACGCCTTGCAGTGCGGCTTCTGCACCCCCGGAATGATCATGGCGGCGGTCGACCTGCTGGCCGAGAACCCCGACCCCTCCGAGGACGAGATCCGCGAAGGACTCGAGGGCAACCTCTGCCGCTGCACCGGCTACCAGAACATCGTCCGGGCCGTTCAGGCCGCCTCACAGTCGATGCGCGTCAAGGCCGCCTACGAGGACACGGCCGAGGAGCCCACCACAGCGGCGGCCGAGCAGCCGGAGGAGGTGCAGGCATGACGGCGACCGAAGAGCGCTCCGGCCCTGGAACGGTCCCGGAGGTCGGCAACAAGCGCCGCCGCAAGGAGGACGCGCGGCTGATCACCGGCCGTACGGTCTGGACCGAGAACATCGCGCTGCCCGGCATGCTGCACCTGGCGATCCTGCGCAGCCCGATGGCGCACGCGCGGATCACGAGCATCGACGTCGGCCCGGCCCTCGAGGTGCCGGGTGTGGTCGCCGCGTTCAGCGGTCGCGACGTCGCCGGCTCGCAGGGCTCACTGCCGTGCGCCTGGCCGGTGACCGAGGACATCGTGCACCCCGACCACCCGCCGGTGGCCGTCGACGAGGTGCGCTTCGCCGGCGAAGCGGTCGCGGTCGTCATCGCCCGCAGCCGGAGCGAGGCGCAGGACGCGATGGAGGTCATCGAGGTCGAGTACGAAGAGCTGCCGGTCGTCCTCGACATGGAGGTCGCGATCGCCGAGCAACCTGGAGAGAGCGCGGCCTTGGTCCACTCCGACAAGGGGACCAACAAGAGCTACACCTGGGTCTACGACTCCGCACAGACCGGTACGGGCGGCGATGTCGCCGAGGCCGCCGAGCAGAGCGAGATCGTCATCGAGCGCCGCTACGTCCAGCAGCGGCTGATCCCGGCGTTCATGGAGCCGCGCAGCGTCGTGGTCGACCCGACCGGCGACCAGATCACGATGTGGTCGGCGACGCAGATTCCGCACATCCTGCGGGTGATGCTCGCGATGGTCACCGGCACGCCCGAGCACAAGATCCGGGTGATCGCACCCGACGTCGGAGGCGGCTTCGGCGGCAAGCTCCAGGTCACGGCCGAGGAACTGATCGTGTTCATGGCCGCGCAGCGCACGGGCAAGCCGGTGAAGTACACCGAGTCGCGCTCGGAGAGCCTGCAGTCGGCCCACCACGGCCGCGACCAGATCCAGGACATCGTGCTGTCGGCACGCGCCGACGGGACGGTGACCGGGCTCTCGGTCAAGCTGCTCAGCAACATGGGTGCCTATCTCGGGTTGGTCACGCCGGGAATCCCGTTGCTGGGCGCATTCATGTACAACGCGATCTACAAGTTCCCGGCGTACCGCTTCGAGTGCACGGGCGTCTTCACCAACACCACGCTGACCGACGCCTACCGAGGTGCGGGCCGGCCGGAGGCGACGTACGCGATCGAACGGATCATGGACGAGCTCGCGGCCGAGCTCGGCGTCGACCCGATCGAGATCCGCCGGCGCAACTGGATCAACCGCGAGGAGTTCCCGTTCGACACCGTCGCCGGGATGACCTACGACTCAGGCGACTACGCCGCGGCGACCGACAAAGCCCTTGCGTTGCTGGGATACGACGAGCTGCGTGCCGAGCAGGCGGCCCGGCGGGAGTCCGGCGATCCGGTGCAGCTCGGCATCGGCGTCTCGACCTACACCGAGATGTGCGGGCTGGCGCCTTCGCGGGTGCTGGGCGCACTGCGCTACGGTGCCGGCGGCTGGGAGACCGCCTCGGTACGAATGCTGCCGACCGGCAAGGTCGAGGTGGTGACCGGCACCTCGCCGCATGGCCAGGGTCACGAGACGGCGTGGAGCCAGATCGTGGCCGACCAGCTCGGCGTTCCGTTCGACGACGTCGAGGTGCTGCACGGCGACACCCGTACCGCGCACAAGGGCATGGACACCTACGGTTCGCGCTCCCTGGCGGTCGGCGGCATCGCGCTCGTCAACGCCTGCGAGAAGGTGATCGAGAAGGCCAAGCCGGTCGCGGCCCACATGCTCGAGTGCGACCCGAAGGACCTCGAGTGGTCCGGAGGCGCGCTGCGGGTGCGGGGCACGCCGGACGCGTCGAAGACGCTGGCCGACTGCGCGCTCGCGGTGTTCGCGGCGCACGACCTGCCCGACGGCATCGAGGCGACACTGGACGCCGACGCGACCTACGACCCGGTGAACTTCTCCTTCCCGCACGGCACGCACCTGTGCGCGACCGAGGTCGACACCGAGACCGGGCGCGTGACGATCCGCAAGTACGTCGCGGTCGACGATGTGGGGAAGGTGATCAACCCGCTGATCGTCGAGGGCCAGGTCCATGGCGGCATCGCGCAGGGCATCGCCCAGGCGCTGTTCGAGGAGGCGGCCTACGACGAGGACGGCAACCTGCTGAGTGGCACGTTCGTCGACTACACGCTGCCGAGCTCGGCCGACCTGCCGATGTTCACGACCGACCGGACCGAGACACCCGCGACCGACCATCCGCTCGGCTCCAAGGGCGTCGGCGAGGCCGGCACGATCGCGTCCACGCCGGCCGTGGTGAACGCGATCGTCGACGCGCTGCGGCCGTACGGTGTCAACGACATCCCGATGCCGTGCACGCCCGAACGGGTGTGGCGCGCGGTCCGGGAGGCACGTGGCACGGAAGGAGGTGCGGCGGCATGATTCCCGCTGCATTCGACTACATCCGACCGGGGAGCCTCGAGGAGGCCGTCCAGGTGCTCCACAACTCCGGCGACGACGGAAAGGTGATCGCCGGTGGCCAGAGCCTGATTCCGTTGCTGCGGTTGCGGATGGCGGTGCCGGGCCTACTCGTCGACCTCGGCGGGCTGCCCGGCCTGCGTGGCGTACGCGACGACGGCGACGCGCTCGTGATCGGGGCGATGACCACGCACGACGAAGTGATGCGCGACCCACTGGTCGCGTCGCACGCACCGCTGCTGGCACAGGCGACCGCGACGGTGGCCGACCGGGCCGTACGGCATCTCGGTACCTTCGGCGGCTCGCTGGCGCACGCCGACCCGGCGGGTGACCTGCCCGCGGTGGCGACCGCGCTGGACGCGTCGTTCGTGCTGGCCGGGCCGGACGGGGAACGTACCGTCCCGGCGGGCGAGTTCTTCGTCCACTTCCTCACCACGGCGATGGCACCGGACGAGGTGCTGGTGTCCGTCCGCGTGCCGAAGCTGGATCCGTCCGCGGGCTGGGGCACGCACTACGAGAAGTTCAACCGCGTCGCCCAAGCCTGGGCGATCGTCGGTGTGGCCGCGGCTGTCCGTCGTTCGAACGGCTCGATCGCCGAGGCCAGGGTCGCGTTGACCAACATGGGAGCGACCCCGATCCGGGCCACCGGCGTCGAGGAGATGCTGGCCGGTGCGCCTGCGACCGCCGAGTCGTTGGGCGCTGCTGCCGCTCGGGCATCCGAGGGAACGCAACCGGCGAGCGACCTGTCCGGCTCGGCCGACTACCGCCACCAGTTGGCGCAGGTGCTCACTCGTCGAGCACTCGCGACGGCCGGGGCGATCGGATCGGAGTAGCTTCATGCGGCTTGACCACAGTTTCACCGTCCCCGCACCCGTCGACGAGGCGTGGGCCGTATTGCTCGACGTGCCACGGATCGCGCCGTGCATGCCCGGTGCCGCCCTCGAGTCCTTCGACGGCGAATCCTTCACGGGGACGGTGAAGGTCAAGCTCGGCCCGGTATCACTCACCTATCGAGGTAAGGGCCGCTTCGTCTCCTCTGACGAAGCGGCCCACCGGGTCGTCATCGAGGCATCCGGTCGCGAGGCCCGGGGAAGCGGCACCGCCGCGGCGACCGTGACGGCGTCGATGGAGGCCGAGGACGACGCCTTGACGCGGGTGGACGTGGCGACGGAACTGAAGATCACCGGCCGGCCCGCCCAGTTCGGCCGCGGCATGTTGTCGGATGTCGGTGGGAAGCTGATCGGGCAGTTCGCGGACTGCCTGGAAGGAAAGCTTTCCGAGACTCGGCAGGAGAGCCGCCAGGAGGCGCCGCCGGAGGAGACGGCTGCCGCTGTCGGAGCGGTCGACCCCGCAGCCGATCCGATCGCGGCCCGCGAACCCGCGGCGGCGGCGACCAAGTCCGCCGAAGAGCCGAAGCCGATCGACCTGCTCGAGGTGACCGGCGCGGGAGCGATGGCCAAGAAGTACGGCCCGTACGTCCTGCTGGGCCTGGTCATCGTCGCGATCGTGCTCTGGCTCGCGTTGCGCTGACTCTCGCTGTCAGCAAGCGGACATCGACGGATGGCCCTGCGGCGCCGTTCCTAGCGTGTGACAAATGCTGGTCGTCTTGGGCGTCTTTCTCGGTGTGGTACTTGGCGGAACCTCCGGCGCGGTGGCCGGGGGTGGGTCGGCTCCTGGACGGGGACTGATCGGCGCGTACGGCGGCCTGGTGTGCGGGGCGCTGATCCTCGGCGGCATCGGCGGGCGGATGCTAGGCCGTGTTTCGAAGTCGGGCGTGTCGTGATCGTCGACAAGTGAGGTCTCCGGTAGAGGGGTTCATCGACCAAGACGAACCTCATACGCGGAGACCTCGT
>NZ_BAAGYY010000019.1:0-509879 GCF_054779015.1 Flindersiella endophytica | reverse complement strand
GCCGGCCCCGGCCCGCCCGGCCCGACCGGCTCAACCCGGCTGGTCGCTACGCCCGGAGCCGCCGCCGTACCGCCGGCCGGCACCCGCACCAGCTCCCGCACCGGCATACAGGCAGGCCAACGGCAACGGCAACGGCCGTCCGCTCCGGCCGGCGCCACGCCCGGCCATGGCCTACCGCACCGAAGACCCCTACTCCCACGAGCCCGAACGGCCCGTCCGCCCGCTCTACCGGCCACAGCCTCAGACGTCGTACCAACCCGGCGTACGCAACCCCTACCGCCGGCCCTACGCCGTCCGCGACTACTCCGACTATCCCGTCGAGCCGCCCACCGAGCAGCCCGTCAACGGCCGCGGCCGGCGGCCGCTGGAGACCGACTACTACCGCCGCATCCCGGGCTAGCGACCGGTCACGCGGCCCGCTCGCTGCCAGACTCCGGTTGCCCCGCCCTGCGGCGGAAGCCGGTCAGCGCGACCAGCACCCAGCCCGCCATCAGCGCCATACCCGACCCGACCGCGCCCAGCTCGACCGTGAGAATCCGCAGCGGATGCCCACCCAGCAACGCGAATCCGTTGACGGCGTACCCCAGGATCCCCGTCACGGTGAGCACGAGGCCGCAGACCGCGATCCGATCGTGCCAGCGACCGTACGGATTGAGCTCCGGCCCGAGCAGGTTGAGGCTGCCCGGCATCTCGAACCGCCGGAACACCAGGACCAGCAGCGAGGTCACCCCCGCCAGCAACGCGATCCACACCGGCCGCGAGAGCCACCACACCAGACTGCCCGGCACCGGGAAGCCCACACCCAGCGCGACGAAGACCGCCGCCACCAGGAACAGCGCGGTGAGGTGCCAGAGGAACGCCGTCATCGCCACGGCGTTGGCGCCGACGACCACGGTCCACACCCTCCGCCGGCGCAACCAGCGCTGTACGGGCTCACGCAGCACGAGTACGAACCCCGTGAGCATCGTCGACTGGGCGAGCAGCGCGGCCGACGGTGGGTTCATGTTCGACAGCGGCGCGCCGGGCAGACCGACCATCGAGACGGGGTACGGCCCGATCGTGGTCAGCAGCACCACGCCAACGAAGCCGAGCAGCGCCATGGCCCACGCCGGCCGCGGGCCGCACCGCACCAGTGTGCCGTCGGCGTACAGATATCCGACCTGATGTGCCGCGAGCCAGAGCAGCCCGTAGTTGGCGAGGTCGACGTACGGCACCCCGAAGCCGAGCCGCGCGATGTCGACGGCGAGCAGCGCGACCACCATCGCGACCGGAACCCACAGGCCGAAGCGCACATGGAGCCGTCGCAACGCCGGCGCCAGCGCGACCACTCCTAGATAGACCGCGAGGAACCACAGCGGTTGTGCGACGACTCGCAGCGCGAGCATCAGGATGCCGCGGTGATAGCCCGACAGCTCGACCGCGACCGAGACGGCCGTCCAGGCCAGTACGAACACGGCGGTGGGTGCGAGCAGCCGGCCGACGCGGCGGCGGACGAACTCCGCGTACCTGCCGTCCTTCGGCACGTGGTTGCGCAGGGCGTGCCAGTGAGCCGCACCACCGACGATGAAGAAGACCGGCATCACCTGTAACAGCCAGGTCGCGGGCTCGGCCCAGCTCACCGAGACCAGCGCGTTGGACGTACGCGGGCGGCCGTCCGGGTCGAAGGTGACGGCGGCCATCAGCCAGTGCCCGACGACGACGGTCGCGAGCGAGAGAACGCGGAGCAGGTCGATGTAGCGGTCCCGGCTGTCAGGCGTCGCCGCGGCCAGTTCTCGCGCGGTGACCCGGGGGCGACCGGCCGACCCCCTTGCCCGGCCGGGCGCGCCCCGACTCACCGATCCCCGCGTGCGGCGACGTTGTTCCATCGCCATGGCAGAAATGCTCGCGGATCGGCGGCCGGAGCTCCATCCGGGCGCGTACTCAAGTCCCACCTAGGTACCTCCCCCACTCCAGCTGGTACTTCAGCGCAAAGTAGAGAGACATCTTCCTGCCTCGCGGCGAGTTTTGTGCCCGAATTCAGGTACGACTACGCTCCTTGCCTCGTGGCACGCGTTGTGGTGATCGGAGGCGGCTTCGGCGGAATGGCCGCCGCCGCCCGCCTGGCCAAGCTCGGGCACGCGGTGACGCTGCTCGAGCAGGCAGACGAGCTGGGCGGCGCGGTCCGCCGGTTGACGCGTGAGGGCTTCACCTGGGACCTCGGGCCGGCGTCGATGCCACTGCCCGCGGCGATCCGCGACCTGTTCCGCAAGTCGGGGCGGCCGCTCGAGCGCGTCGTCGACCTGGTGCCGGTCGAGACGCCACGCCGGCACGTCTTTCCCGACGGGTCGACGCTGGACGTACCGCTGACCGGCCGGGCCGGGCAGGAGGAGGCGCTGGGCGCTGCCTGGACGGCGCTGATCGACGGGCTGGTGCCGACCTGGGAGCTGCTGCGCACGCGGGTGCTGGAGGTGCCGCACGAAGGGCTGCGGCTGCCGGAGCTGTACCGGCTGCGGCCCTGGCGGTCGCTGCGGGCGGTGGGGCGGCGGGCGTTGCGCGACCCGCGGGCCCGGCACGTCCTGGAGTACGTCGCGACAGGTGCGGGCTCGGATCCGGCCCGGACTCCGGGCTTCGTGGCGGTGCAGGCGTACGTGGAGCGGACGTTCGGGCGCTGGACCTGCGCGGGTGGGCTGGGCGAGCTGGTGACCGCGCTCGCCGGGCGGCTGGACGAGCGGGACGTGGACGTACGCCTGGGTTCGCGGGTCGCCTCCGTGGTGTCCGGCGACGGCGCGGTGCGCGGTGTGCGGCTGGACTCCGGCGAGCTCGTCGCCGCCGACATCGTGGTGTCCGGCGCCCCGGATCCATCCACTCCGCGGAGGCCGGGGAAGCTACGGCTCGCCCAGCCGGCCCGAACCGTCTTGCTGGGTTTGCGATCCGCATCCGAGGCGCCGTTCGAGACGGTGCTGCACGGCTCGCCGCTGCTCGTACTGGAGGCGCCGGCGGGCTCGGCGACCCGCACGCTGCGTGTCCTGGGCGAGATCGATCCGGACCTGGATCCGCTCGACCTACTGGCGCAACGGGGAGTTGACATCCGGCAGGAGTGGGTCCAGCGGTTCGACGTGGACGGGCTGTCGTACGGCCCGGTGTGGGACGGCGTGCGGACGGCTCGGTCACTGGCGCCGAACCGCGACTCGGTGCGCGGGCTGTTCCACGTCGGCGCGCACGCGCACCCGGGGCCGGGCCTCCCCTACGTCCTCCTCGGCGCCGCGACCGTCGCCGGGCTGATCGGCAAGGCCTAGGGGGTGTCCTGCAAGTGTCGCCGGGCTGCGGCGGCCCTGGCCCCACGCTGGCTGCGTTGGACGAAGATCGCCCGTATGACCTTTTGCGAACGACTCCGCCCGCCTTGCCAGCCCGGCGCCATGACCGTCCTCGCTATCCGCCGACACTTGCAGGACACCCCCTAGCCGCTGCTTGCCGTGGCGGTGTGCAGGGCGGTGCGAGCCGCCGAGATCGCGGGGTGGGCGCCGGTGCCCCGGCGGTAGGCCAGCCGGGTTCTGCGCCGGATGGCCAGCGGCGTCAGCACAACGGTGGCGGGCGGGGCGACCGCGCCCAGGTCGGGAACCAAGGCAGCGCCCTGGCCGGCTGCCACCAACGCCAGTACCGCCCCGAAGTCGTCGGCGTGATGGCGGATCCGAGGTGTGAACCCCGCAGCCTCGCACGCCCGGACGGTCAGGGTGTGGCACAAGGTGCCAGGCGTGCCCGCGATCCAGGGCGACTCGCGCCGGGCGGTCAACGGCCCCGCGGTCAGCGCCGCCAGGTGAACGGTCTCCTCCAGCAGCGGCTCGGTCTCCAGTGCCGGATCGGAAACGGCGGGTACGTGGTCGTACTCCTGGACCAGCGCGACGTCGAGGCGTTCCTCGCGGAGGGCATCGGGCACCGACGCCGGGTCGAGCTCGGCGACCATCAGTTCGAGGCCCGGATGGTCTGTGCTCAGCGCGACGATGGCGGGCGTGAGGATCGTCGGCACCGCCGTCGGGAAGACCCCGATCCGCAGCGTCCCGGTGAGCGCGGGCGTGGACGACGCCAGGTCGGCGGCGGCCTCCTGCAGGAGCGCGAGGATCGACTCGGTGCGCCCGACGAGGCCGAGGGCGGCGGGCGTCAGGCGCACCCGGCGGCCGGTCCGTTCCAGCAGGGGCACGCCTGCCTCGCGTTCGAGCGCGGTGAGCTGTTGCGAGACCGCCGACGGCGTGTACGTGAGCGCCTCGGCGACGGCCGCGATCGTGCCGCGGCGAGCCAGCTCTCGCAGGAGCCGGAGCTTGCGTACGTCGAGCATAAGCAGATCTTAAGCTTGACGACGGAAATGTGAACTGGACCTGAACAGCACCGCTGGGTGATCGTTGGTCGCATGTCGCTCACCGGTCTTTTCGTTCCGCTCGTCACGCCGTTCACCGCCGCCGACGAGCTCGCCGCCGATGCGCTGGAGGCGCTCGCTCATGCCGTACTCGACGACGGCGCCGCCGGCATCGTCGCGTTGGGTACGACCGGCGAACCGGCGACGCTGACGGCCGCGGAACGCCGCCGGGTCGTCGACATCTGCGCCGAGGCCTGCGTGGAGCGGGGTGCGCAGCTGATCGTCGGTGCCGGGTCGAACTCGACGGCCGGCTCGATCGACCAGCTCGCCGGCCTCGATCGCCGGGCCGCCGCCGCGCTGACAGTCGTGCCGTACTACACCCGGCCGTCCGAGGCCGGCGTCGTCGAGCACTTCCGCCGGCTGGCAGCCGCCAGCCCGGTGCCGTTGCTCGTCTACAACGTGCCGCACCGCACGGGCACGTCACTGAGTGCCGGCACGCTCACGCGGCTCGCCGAGCTGCCGAACGTCGCCGGGTTCAAGCACGCGGCCGGCGGCATCGACGACGCCACGATCGGGTTCATGAGCAGCTTGCCGGCCGGCGTCTCGGTGCTCTGCGGCGACGACCTCTACACCGGGCCGCTGCTCGCGCTCGGCGCGAGTGGGGCGATCCTGGCCTGCGCCAACGTCGCCACTCGTGCCTACGCCGAGCTGGTCAACGCCTGGCGGGCCGGATCACTCGACGAGGCGCGTCAGCTCGGCAACCGGCTCGTACCGCTGGCGCGCGCTCTGTTCGCCGAGCCCAATCCCGTTGTCATCAAGGCCGTGCTGGCCACTCAGGGCAGGATTCCGAGCGCGCGGGTCCGCCTGCCGTTGCTCGAAGCGAGCCCGGAGGCCACAAAAGCCGCGCTCGGGTGCTGTTAGCCGGCCTTGCGGCTCGCGCCCAGGTCGAGGTTGGCGTAGATCTCGCGGGTGGCCGTGGAGCGGTTGAGCGTGTAGAAGTGCAGGCCGGGCGCTCCGCCGTCGAGCAGGGTGGAACAGAGCTCGGTCGCGACCTGGACGCCCATCGCGCGGACGGCGGCCTGGTCCTCTTCCACCGCCATCAGGCGCTCGGCGAGATCCGACGGGAACGCCGCACCCGACAGCTGGGCGAACCGCTGGATCTGCTTGACGTTGGTCACCGGCATGATGCCCGGGATGATCGGGATCGTGCAGCCGAGGCGGGTGGCGCGTTCGCGCAGCTGGAAGTAGTCGTCGGCCTTGAAGAAGAACTGCGTGACGGCGAAGTCGGCGCCCGCGCGCTGCTTCGCGACGAGGTAGCGCGCGTCGCTCTCGAGGTCGACGCACTCGGGGTGGCCCTCCGGGAACGCCGCCACGCCGACGCAGAACTCGCCGAGGCCGAGCACCATCTCGACCAGCTCGTCGGCGTGGTCGAGTCCCTCCGGGTGGCGGACCCACGGCTGCTGCGCACCGCCCTCGGGGTCGCCGCGGAGGGCGAGGACGTTGCGGACTCCGGCACCGGCGTACGCGCCGATCACCGAACGCAGCTCGGCGCGCGACTGCCCGACGCAGGTCAGGTGGCCGACCGGCGTGAGCGTCGTGTCGGAGGCGATCCTGCCGGTGATCCGGACCGTACGGTCACGGGTGGACCCTCCGGCACCGTACGTGACCGAGACGAACGTCGGCGACAGCGTTTCGAGCTCGCGTAGCGTGCGCCACAGCTGCTGTTCACCCGCGTCGTTCTTCGGTGGAAAGAACTCGAAGGAGTACGACGGTGTGCCCGTGGACAGCAGGTCGCGGATCGTGTTGGCGGCAGGCGACGTCGACGACAGTCCAAGAACCATTCGTCCAGCCTATTGGGGCGGTGCGTAACCCGTCCACCGCAGGCAGCGTTCGGCAGGACCCGAAGCTGGCCGAGGGTGGCCGCGACCAGCCGGGCCGGGCAGCCTCAGCAGCGCGATCAGGACCGCCCCGGTGGCCGACTGTGGTCGCCCCGCACCCAGCGGGTCTAGGCTGACGGGCGTGTCACAGGACGATGTCCGCCACAGGGTGGACGAGGCGCTCGAAGCCTTCCTCGCGCGCCGGAGCACCGAGCTCGCCGACATCGACGCCGAGCTGGCGCCGCAGCTGAAGGTCGTCGCCGACCTGACCGCCGGCGGGAAGCGGCTGCGCCCGCTGTTCTGCTACTGGGGCTGGCGCGGTGCGGGTGGTGCGCCCGACGAGCCCGGCATCATCCAGGCCGCCGCCGCGCTGGAGCTGTTGCAGGCCAGTGCGCTCGTCCACGACGACGTCATGGACAACTCCGACCTACGCCGCGGGAAGCCGGCCGCGCACCGGCAGTTCGCGAGCATGCACACCGAACGCGGCTGGGAAGGCCCGTCCGACTGGTTCGGCGCCGGCGGCGCGATCCTGCTCGGCGACCTGTGCCTGTGCTGGGCCGACCAGATGCTGCGCGAGTGCGGGCTGCCGGCCGAACGGCTGTTCCCGGCGTTCGGCTACTTCGACATCATGCGCACCGAGGTGATGGCCGGGCAGTACCTCGACCTGGTGAGCCAGGCGTCCGGGCGCAGCTCGCAGACGCAGGCGATGCGGGTCGTGCGCTTCAAGAGCGCGAAGTACACCATCGAGCGGCCACTGCACATCGGCGGGGCGCTGACGGGCGCGCCACCGGAGCTGCTCGCGGCGTACTCCAGCTTCGGACTGCCGCTCGGCGAGGCGTTCCAGCTGCGCGACGACGTGCTCGGTGTGTTCGGCGACCCCGGCGTCACCGGGAAGCCCGCGGGCGACGACCTGCGCGAGGGCAAGCGGACCGTGCTGATCGCCAAGACGCTCGACGCGGCGGCGCCGGAGCAGGTCGAACGCTTCGGGCACTGTTTCGGCAACCCGGAGCTCGACGCCGACGGCGTGGCCGACCTGCGCGAGATCATCGTCGCGACCGGCGCGCTGGCGGCGGTCGAACGTCTGATCGCGGAGCTGGCCGAGACCGCGCATGCCGCGCTCGCCGAGACGCCGCTGGCCGACGAAGCCGCCCGCGAGGCACTCACCGAACTCGCGTACGCATCGACGCAGCGCAGCGGCTGAACCGCCCAGCGATCCATCGGCTCCGACAACAACCACGGGCGCCCGGTCACTGCGGAACGAGCACCCGTGGTCGTCGACGGCCGGCCTACATCGGGTTCGAAGGCGGGTCCATCGGAGGACCCATCGGCCGGTTCGTCGGTTGGTTGGACGGCGGATTCATCTGAGCACCCGGGTCCATCGGCTGGCCGGGGCGAGCCCCCGTCATCGTGGCCGACGGCTCAGGAGCCCTGGTCTCGGTCTCGTGCGCCTGCCGCGCCTTGGGAACCGAGGCTTGCTGGGTCTCCTCTTCGACCCGGTTGATCCAGCGGTCCCAGCGCGACTGCATCGGCTTGATCAGCCCGCCGCCGAGACCCACGATCAGGATGCCGGCGATGGTCGCGAGGACGGCTGTCAGCACCGAGCTCGTGACGAATCCGGCGACACCGATCTGGTTGAGTGCCGCGATCACGCCCAGGCCCAGGATGAAGGCCCAGACGATCGTCGCCAGCAGCCGGCCGGCCGAAACCGCCGACAGCGCACTGCTGAGGACGTCACGCACAGCGTTGGCGATCATGCCGACCACCACGACGATCGCGATCGCGACGATGGCGTTCGGCAGCCAGCCGACGATGCTGTCGAGCACGTTGCTGATCGGGTTCGTTCCGAAGATCCCGAACGCGAACTGCAGGACGACCAGCAGGAGCAAGTAGTAGATCACCTTGCAGATGAGCTGGGTGCCGTCGTACTTGCTGTTCTGCAGCGTGCGGCCCAGGCCGCTCTTTTGCACAGCGGTCTCGAAACCGACTCGGCGAAGTAGGACGTCAGCGATCCGGGCGATCGCCCGTGCGACGAACCATCCGACAAGCAGGATGACCAGGAACAGGACGAATTTCGGTACGAAGGTCGCAATCGTCGACCACGCCTGATCCAACATGGAACCACCTCCTTGGCTGAAGGTGGTCCTACCCCGGTTCAGCTGATCAGAACGCCCAGAAACGCCCAGTTCAGGACATCAGAGCACTCGCGGGAACCTTCAGAACGCCAGCGCCTGTGCCTGCCGGCGTACCTCCTTGCCCCGGTTGGCGGCCAGCGCACCGATCGGCGTGCCCGCGAAGCTGTCGTCGGTGGTGAACAGCCAGCGCACGCTCGCCTCGTCGTCGAACCCGGCGTCGTGCAGAACGGTGAGAGTGCCCTGCAGACCCTTCAGCACCTGGCCGTCGGCGATGAACGCGGCCGGCACCAGCGGCGCGTTGTGCTCTCCGATCGGCAGGGAGATCAGCTCGCGTTCCCGGACCAGGCGGCCAACCTTGTTGACGGGAAGGCCGAGCCGTTCGGCCACTTCCCGGTACGTCAGCCAAGCCGGAACGAGCACGTCAAGGTCGTTGCTCATAGGCCTTAGCCTGCCACGGACGCCCGCACATTGACCGAGGTGTCGGCGAGCTTGTCCGGATCGACCGGCGTACGCGCCTCGGCCAGCTTGCGGCCCTGCACGAAATCGCGCGGCCGGTCCACGGCGAGGACCGCCGCGAGCTCGTTGCCGGCGGTCAGCCAGCACACCGCCCAGCTCGCCTCGCCGGGCGAACCACGCCAGACCAGCCGCTCCCCAGCCGCCGGATGGCCGGCGTAAGTCACCATCCGGCCGAACTGCTCGCTCCAGACGTACGGCACCGGGTCGTAGGTGGCTTGCTCACGGCCGAGCAGGTTCGTCGCGGCGACGGCGGGCGCACGCAGCGCGTCGTCCCAGTGCTCGCCACGGATCCTCGTGTCGTACCGCGGCGACCAGCGCGCGACGGAGTCGCCGACCGCGAAGACGCCGGGTGCGGACGTCGCGAGGTCCGGGCCGGTCAGCACGCCACGATCGAGCTCGACCGCCGATCCCTCCAGCCACCCGGTCGCGGGCCGGACGCCGACGCCGACGACCACGACGTCGGCCGGGATCGAACGCCCGCCCACCAGGTCGACGCCATCGGTGCGGACCAGTTCGACACGTTCGCCCAGCAGCAACTCGACGCCGGCCGAGGCGTACCAGGCCGCGAAGTGCCCGCCGACCTCCGGCGGCAGCGCGTGCGAGACCGGCGTGGCCGCCTGCTCGACGACCGTCACCTGACAGCCGTACGCGGCGGCCGCCGTCGCGACCTCCGCACCGATCCACCCGGCGCCGACGATCACCACCCGGCCGCCCGCCCGCAGCTTCTCCCGCAATGCGTGCGAGTCGTCGCGAGTACGGAGGTAGAGCGCGCCCTGCCCAGGCAGCCGGATCGGCTCGGAGCCGGTCGCGATCACCAGCCCGTCGTACGGCAGCTCGCCGGCGGACGTCTCGACAACGCCGTCCCGCAAGGCTGTGGCGGCCGTGCCGAGCCGGAGGTCGACCTTCAGCGCCTCGGTGTCGAACGGAAGGTCTACGTCGTCGACCTTGCCGAGCAGGATCGCCTTCGACAGCGGCGGCCGGTCATAGGGCGGATGGTGTTCGGCGCCGAGCAGGACGAGCGAGCCGTCGTACCCCTGCCTTCGCAACGCCAGCACGGTCTGCATGCCGGCCAGGCCGGCGCCCACCACGACTATGCGATCCACGCCGCCCAACGTTAGACGCCCTCCATCAGACGACCGTCACAGACACGAGCTCCCAGTGCGGCGGCTCGGTGGCCTCGGCCGCCTCGCAGGTGAGCCGGCGAGCCTCGGAAGCAACGCTCCTGCGGACCCGGGCCCTGAGCCGGCCGGCCTCCACCTCGAGGTCGACGTCGAACCGGCCGTCACCGAGATCGGTGGTCGTCGACGCCGCGACGGCCTCGATGCCCCGGATCCCGTTCCGCAGGCGTACGAGATGCTCGGCCGCCTGTGCCGCCGGCGGGTTGCCACTGCGGCCGCGCAACTGGCCGAGGTGGAGCTCGCCTCGTTCGTACGCCTCGGCGGCCGCGCCGGCTGTCTCCGCGGCGAGGTGCCCGTACACGATGCCGTGCGGCAGGCACACGACGTTGGGCGCGAACCGGTCGCCGCCCACGTGCGAGGACTCCCAGGTCTGCTCGGGCCGGGCCGCCGTCAGGGCCTTCGCCACCGGCCGTCCGCGTACGGCACAGCACACGTCCTTGCTGCCATGCGTGCAGACGAGGTAGACCGGCGACCGGTGCGGCGTGCCGATCCCCGCCGGCTCGCCTTCGCACAACCCGGCGGGATCGATGCCGAGCAGGACCCGCTCGTCGTCCAGTGCGATCCGCTCGATCCACGGCTCCCGCGGCCCGCTGTGACAGACGAACGCCGTCCGGCCGCGCGGCTCCGCCGACCGGCCGTGCCGGCGGATCGCCAGGAGCTTGACCGGCCAGGACCCGAGCCGTTCCTGGAGCCGGCCGATGACGCCGGACGCACCGAACGGCTCCCGTCCCCACGGCCCGGGCTGCTCGACCAGGATCCAGCCTCGGGTCACTCCGGCCTTGGCGAACCGCTGCTCGCCGCATGCTTGGGAGATCGCCGAACACCCGACGTACCGGGTCACAGGGTCTTCTCCAGGTCGTCCAGGATCAGGTTCGCGGACTGGACGGTCCCGCAGACGAACCACCACCGCGCGTCGACCTGGTGCGCCTGGCCGCGCTTCACCGCGTTCAGGCCGGTCCACAGGCCGGTGTCGCGCAGCCTGTCAACCGCTCGCTTCGCCTCGTCAGGGTTGGTTCCGATGCTGCTGGCGAAATAGAACATCACCTCGGCGTCGGCCTTCTGGAGGTTCTCCGCGCTGAGCTTGACGAAGTACTTGTCCTTGTCGGGCTTCTGTTGTGCAGCCGGCCGGGTCAGCCCGGCCTCCTGCAGCACCTGGCCGGAGCACCACCGGGGCGTGTAGACCCGGATGTCGTTCAGGTCGCGGACGTTCACCAGCGCGACGTCGACACCCTGCGCCTGCTTGCCCGGTCCCGCCTTGAACGCCGCGATCCGCTTCTCGTACGCGCCGATCTCGTGGTCCATCGCCGCTCGCTTGCCGAGCGCCGATGCGATGTCGCGCATCGTCTGCTTCCACTTCGCCCCGCCGTCGTGGTCGAACACGACGGTCGGCGCCACCTGCCGTAGCTGGTCGTAGGTCTCCCCGAGCTGGTTCTTGGTTCCGATGATCAGATCGGGCCGCAGTTCGGCGATCCGCTCGACCTTCGGTGCCAGCCAGCCGATGTCGGCGATCTTCGAGAGCTTCTCGCGGTCGATGAACGGCGGGAGGTTCTCGCTGAACTGCGGCTTGGCCGTACCGACGACGGGAACGCCGAGCAGCAACGCGGTCGCCAGCAGGTCCGGATCCGCCACGACGACCCGCTTCGGGCTGACCGGCGCCTCGGCCGTGCCGAGCGCGTGGCGTACGGCATGTGTCGGTTTGGCAGCGGACGATGCGGACGATGCGGACGATGCTGTCGTCTGGGTGCCGGACGAGCAGGCGGCGAGCGAGAGCAGGCCGGCGACGGCGACCGCGGCGACCACCGAACGAACGCTAAGGTTAGGCACACCTAACCTTAGCGCGTCGATCGGTCAGGCTGTCGATCTGGGCTGGTCCGAGTTCGTCATAGAAACAGGCGGCCCACCAAGTTCGCCGCAACCTGGTCGACAGCGCGGTCGGCCTGGCCCGCGTGCTGCACCTGCTCATGCCGACCGAGGCGGAGGTCAGCGCCCTGCTCGCGCTCATCCTGCTGATCGAGGCGCGGGCCGGCAGCCGCCCACGCGGTACCCCATCGAGGCGGCGATCGCCGCCGTCCACGCCGCGGCACCCAGCTGGGCCGGCACCGACTGGTCGGAGATTGTCGCGCTGTACGGCATGCTCCGTACGCTCTGGCCGTCTCCAGTGGTCGAGCTCAACCGGGCGGTGGCCATCGGGTTCCGGGACCGACCGCGGCCCGGCCTGGAGGCCCTCGAGCCGCTGTCGGCCGACCCGGCACTTGCGACGTACGGCTACCTCAGCGCCGCCCGCGCCGACTTCCTCCGGCAGTTGCACCGCCTGCCCGAAGCGGCCGAGGCGTACGAGGAGGCGATCGCGCTGACCGGCAACGACGTGGAGCGCGCCTTCCTGGCCGCCCGCCTCGACGAGGTCAGGGGCTGAGAACCTTCGCGAGCTCGGCCAGGGCGGGCCGGTAGGCGTGCTCGGGCGGCGTGCCGTACCCGACGATGATCGCCTGCCGCCCAGCCGGATCCCGGAGATAGTCGCCCAACCCGCCCAGCGCGACTCCGCGCTCGGCTGCCCGGTCGAGTACGTCCCGCTCGGTCGGGCCGTCCGCCGGCAGGTGGACCAGCGCGTGCAGGCCGGCCGCGATGCCTTCGATCCGGACGTCGAGCTCGCCGAGCGTACGCAGCAGGGCGGCTCGCCGCTTCCGGTATGTCACCCGCATCCGCCGGACGTGCCGGTCGAACCCGCCGCTGTCGAGCAGGGCGGCGAGCGTGAGCTGGTCGAGCACGCCGGCGCTGCGGTCCGCGTGCTCCTTCGCCTCGATCAGCTCGTGGCGCAGCGATCCGGGCAGGCTGAGCCAGCCCAGCCGGAGTCCTGGCGCGAGTGTCTTGCTGGCCGTCCCGGTGTAGAGCACGCGGGCCGGATCCAGCTGCTGCAGCGCGCCGACGGGCTGCCGGTCGTACCGGAACTCGCCGTCGTAGTCGTCCTCGATGATCAGCGCGCCCGTCGCCCGCGCCCACGCGATCAGCGCCGAGCGCCGTGCCGGAGACAGCGAGACGCCGAGTGGGTACTGGTGGGCGGGCGTCACGAGCACCGCGTCGGCCGCCGGCAGCTCCTCCACGCACAGGCCGCCCCGGTCGCAGCGCACGCTGACCGCGCGCAGGCCGGTCGACTCGATCAACGCGGGATAGCGCTGTGAGCACGGGCTCTCGACGGCGACCGTGGTGGCGCCGCGCGCGAGCAGGACGTGGCACGCCAGCCGCAGCGCCTGCGTGAAGCCACCGCACACCAGCAGCTCGTCCGGCCCGGCCTCGACACCGCGCGCCCTGGTCAGGTAGCCGGCCAGCGCGGTCCGCAGCGACAGCTGGCCCTGCGGATCGCCGTAGCCGAACGCTTCGTCGGGCGCGTGCGCCAGGACGTGCCGGGTCGCACGGGACCAGAGCGTCCGGGGAAAGCTCGAGCCGCTGGGCAGGCCCGGGCGCAGGTCGAATCGCGGGCGTTCCGGTGCAGCCGGCATGGCGGGTGGCGGGTCGCCGCTCAGCGACCAGCAGACCCGGACCGGAGCGCCCTGCCGGGCGCTGAGATAGCCCTCGGCTGCCAGCTGCTCGTACGCCGCGCTCACCGTGCCGCGTGCGACGCCGAGCTCGTGGGCCAGCACCCGCGAGGAGGGCAGGGCTTCGCCCAGGCCGAGCTTCCCGGCACGGATCGCCTGCCGCAGCACGTGTTCGATGCCGCGGCTGACGCCTTGTGAGCGATCCAGACTGGCCCAAAGATCTTCCATCAAACTGGATCATACGACTAGGCCAGTTGTCGCATAGCCTCCCTGACATGACGAGCAGCAGTCCCTCGAAGCTGGCCCAGGTGCGGAGGAAGCCGTACCGGGCCCGGTACGACCACGAGTCGATCCACGCCGTTCTGGACGAGGCGTACGTCAGCCACGTCGCCACCGTCCGCGACGGGCTCCCTGTCGTGCTCCCGATGGCGCACGCCCGGCTCGGCGACCAGCTGATCCTGCACGGGTCGCCCGCAGCGGGCCTGTTCCGGGACGTCCGGCGCGGCAGCCGGGTCTGCGTCACGACCACCCTGCTCGACGGGCTGGTGCTCGGCCGCGCGGCCCGCGTGCACTCGATGAACTACCGCTCGGTGACGATCCACGGCGAAGCGGCCGCGATCACGGACTCGGACGAGGCGCTGGAGGCGTTCCGCGCGCTGATCGAGCACGTCGAGCCGGGCCGCTGGGAGAAGGTCCGCCGGCCGACCCGCGACGAGATCCGCGAGACCGGACTGTGGCGGGTCCCGATCGTCGAGGCGTCGCTGAAGTCGCGTACGGGAGGCGTGCTCGGCGAGGAGGCCGACCGCGACTGGCCGGTGTGGGCGGGTCACATTCCGGCCAGGCTGAGCTTCGGCGAACCCGTTCCGGCGCCGTAGGTTCAAGGTGTGAGCGTTGACCAGGATGTGCTGAAGCACGAGGCGTACGCCAGCAACGCCCCGCTGGCCGCCCGGCTGTCGATCTATGAGCACCAACGTCCGGCGTTCGACCTGCCTGGGTTCGCGTTGCGGCAGCTGAGCGACATCGGTGGGCCGGTGCTGGACGTCGGCTGGGGCACGGGAACGTTCACGAACCGGCTGCGCACGGAGCGCTCCGACCTGCGCGTGATCCCCGTCGACCTGTCGATCGGCATGCGGCCGGAAATCGTCGGCGAGGTCGACCGGCTGCCGTTCGCCACGGGCTCGGCGGGCGCGGTCCTCGCGATGCACATGCTCTACTACGCCACCGACCCGCGGGCCGCGCTCGGCGAGCTGCGCCGGGTGCTGCGGCCCGGCACCGGCCGGCTCGTGGTCAGCACCAACGCCGACGACGACAAGCTGGAGAACGGCAAGCTGTGGCGCGAGGCGCTGGTCGACCTCGGCGTGTTCGACCCGCCGGCGTACCCCTTCGAGGACCGCCGGTTCTCCCTGGTGGTCGCCGAACGCCTGATCGCCGAGGTGTTCGGCGGCTGCGAGGTGCACCACCACCGCTACGGCCTGGTCGTGCCGGCGGTCGAGCCCGTGCTGGCGTACGTCGAGAGCACGCGGTCCCGGCTCTCCCGGCTGCTGCCGGCGGGCTTGGCCTGGGACGACTTCATGGGTGCCGTCGAGCGGCGAGTCCGGATGCGGGTCCAGCGGTCGGGCGCCTTTGTGATCAAGGGACATGCAGGCGTGATCACCGCCGTTGCGTAACGGGCTTATGACACATCTGGGGTCATCCGCGAGCCGGACGGCGTTTATCACCTTCTCCTCCTACACTCGTGCGCGTGGACGTGACCGTGACCGACCCGATGGCCGGCCGCCTGCTCGACGGCAGGTACCTCATCGAGCGCCGAATCGCGCGCGGAGGCATGGCCACCGTCTACGAAGCCCGCGACACCCGGCTGCAGCGTCCGGTAGCGGTCAAAGTGATGCACGCGGCGCTGGCCGAGGACGCCGAGTTCGTCCGCCGCTTCCAGCGTGAGGCGCGCTCTGCCGCCAAGCTGTCGCATCCCAACGTCGTCGCGATGTTCGACCAGGGCTTCGACCAGACCGACGGCAACGAGGCCGTCTATCTCACGATGGAATACGTGCCGGGCCGCACGCTGCGCCAGCACCTGCGTGAGGTCGGCCGGCTGTCCCCCATCGAGGCGCTCGAGCTGCTCGACCCGATCCTGCGGGCGCTGTCGGCCGCCCACCAGGCCGGGCTGGTGCACCGCGACGTCAAGCCCGAGAACGTCCTGATCAGCGACTCCGGCGAGGTCAAGGTCGCCGACTTCGGCGTGGCCCGGGCGGTCGGAGGCTCCACGGTCAGCACGGCCACGCAGGGCCTGCTGATCGGCACGGTGTCGTACCTCGCGCCCGAGCAGCTCACCAACGGCGTCGCCGACGCGCGGGCCGACGTCTACTCCGCTGGCATCCTGCTCTACGAGATGCTGACCGGGCAGAAGCCGCACGACGGCGAGACGCCGATCCAGGTCGCCTACCTCCACGTCAACGCCGATGTTCCGGCCCCGTCGGAGCTCGTGCCCGACATCCCGCGGTTCGTCGACGGACTGGTGCTGCGCTCGACGGCCCGCAACCCCGACGTACGACCTACTGACGCCCAGGTGCTCCTGCAGCAGCTGCGGCGCGCGCACACCGCCCTCCTGCAGGGCGTCGACGACCCCGACCTGGCCGAGGACCTGCTGTCGTTCCGGCGGGTCCCCGACCCGGAGTTCGAGGTCGAGCACACGGTGGTCGCGCCACTCACGCCGATCTACGTCGACGAGGAGACCGACCGCACCGCGACGGTGGAGCCGGCGCATCCGTTCCGGCAGCAGGTGTCGGTCCAGCGCCAGCCCGCTCCCGCCGCCGCGCCCGGCAACCCGATCCGCAGCCCGCGTGGGCTGGCGACGCTCGGGCTGGTGCTGGCGATCATCCTGCTCGGCGGGGCCGGCGCCTGGTGGCTCGGCATCGCCCGCTACACCCACGTTCCCTCCCTGCTCGAGACCGATCCGGCGCAGCTGTCCGCGCTGGGCGAGCGCACGGGGCTGCAGTTCGAGGTGGCCGGGCGCGAGTTCAGCGAGTCGATCGCCAAGGGACTGGTGATGCGCTCCGATCCCGAGCAGTCGGACCGGGTGCTCAAGGGCGCCAAGGTGCGGGTCTGGCTGTCCAAGGGACCGGAGCGCTACAAGGTCCCAGACCTGCGTGGGCTCAGCGAAGAGGACGCGCGGCGGTTGCTCACCAACAACCGGCTGGCGGTCGACAAGACGACGACCGAATACAGCGCCGGCGTTCCGGAGGGGCGGGTCATCAGCACCTCACCCGCCGCCGGCAAGCTGCTGCGCCGCGACACTCCCGTCGGGTTGGTGCTCAGCAAGGGCCCCGAACCCGTCCAGATCCCGTCGGTCGTCGGCCAGGACGTCAACGCGGCACGCACCGCCCTCGACAACCTCGGCCTGGAAGCCTCGGTCAACGAGGAGTTCAACGACACCGCTCCCAAGGGACAGGTGACGGCACAGGATCCGCCGGCGGGGCAGGGGCATCGCGGCGACAAGGTGACGCTCACGGTGTCCAAGGGGCCCGAGTTCACCCAGGTGCCGAGCGTGCTGAGCTGGAACGTCGCCGACGCCGAGAAGAAGCTGCGAGAGCTCGGCTTCCAGGTCGAGACCACGCGTTCGAACGTCTACGTCGGGCTCAACGCGGTCGTGTCGCAGACGCCGGTCGGCAACACCATGGCGCCCACGGGCTCGGTCATCAAGCTCGAGATCGTATGACCTTGTCGTTGTCCCCTGGCTCCCCTGTTGGTTCGCACGTCAAGGCCGCCGGTGGGCTGGCTCGCGGTGCGTTCGCGTTCGGGCAGGACATCGGCGCGGAGGCCGTGCAGGTGTTCGCGGGCAACCCGCGCGGATGGGCGCTGACAGCCGGGGATCCCGAACAGGACAAGGCGTTTCGTTCGCTGTGCTCGGAGCATGGCGTGCGGGCGTACGTCCACACGCCCTATCTGGTCAACCTCGGGTCGCCGACCGCTTCGACGCTCGAACGGTCGGTCGCCTCGATCCGGCACAACCTCGCGCGTGGCGCTGCGATCGGTGCGCTCGGGGTGGTCGTCCACACCGGATCGTGTGTGTCCGAAGGGGCTTACGACGCTGCGCTGCGGCAGGTGCGGGAGGCGCTGCTGCCCGTACTCGACTCGCTTGGCGACTCGGGGCCGGCGTTGCTGCTCGAGCCGACGGCCGGGCAGGGGCGGTCGCTGTGCGCCGGGGTCGACGACCTGCCGGCGTACCTCTCGGCGCTCGACTGGCATCCGCGGGTCGGCATCTGCCTCGACACGTGTCACGTCTTCGCGGCCGGGGCTCCGCTGGACGAGCCCGGCGGTATGTCGTCGACGCTCGACTCGTTGGTCTCGCTGGCCGGCGCCGGTCGGCTGCGGCTCGTGCACGGGAACGACTCCAAGGACCCGCGCGGCTCCTACCGCGACCGGCACGAGCGGATCGGGCAGGGGCGCATCGGCGAGCAGGCATTCTCGGAGCTGTTCGTCCACCCGGCGATGCGCGACGTGCCGATCATCCTCGAGACTCCCGGCGGCAAGGACGCGTACGCCGAGGACATCGCGCTGTTGAAGAAGCTGCGCGGATGACCGGCGATCCACTCGCCCCCGCACCCGCCACCGCTGCTCGTGACCACACCAGGCTGGCGATGCTCGGGCTGCTGGCCGTGACGGCGGTCTGGGGCTCGACGTTCTTCCTCATCAAGGACCTGCTGCTGCGGATGCCGGTGCCTGACTTCCTGGCGATCCGGTTCGCGATCGCGGCGGTGGTGCTGGCGTTGATCGTGCCGCGGGCGGTGCTGCGGCTGTCCACCGCCGCGCGGTGGCGCGGGGTGGTGCTCGGGCTGCTGTACGGGCTGGCGCAGATCCTGCAGACGGCCGGGCTCGAGCACACGGCGGCGTCGGTGTCGGGGTTCGTGACGGGGATGTACGTCGTGATGACACCGCTGTTCGCGGCTGTGCTGCTACGGCATCGCGTACGGCTGCCGGCCTGGGTGGCGGTTGTGTTGGCGACCTTTGGGTTGGGGTTGCTGGCGCTGCGGGGGTTCGCGTTCGGATACGGCGAGCTGCTGACGCTGGCGTCGGCCGGCCTGTATGCCCTGCACATCGTGGGGCTGGGTGCGTGGAGCAGCGGCAAGGACGCGCTGGGGCTGGCAGTCGTCCAGATGGGGGTGATCGCCGTCGTCTGCGGCGTGGCGGCGGTGCCCGGTGGGTTCGTGCTGCCCGCCGGCGGTGGCGACTGGCTGTCTGTGGTCTACATGGCGCTGGTGGCGGGGGCGTTCGCGCTGGTGATGCAGACGTGGTCGCAGGCACACCTGCCGCCGACGCGGGCCGCCATCGTGATGTGCATGGAGCCGGTGTGGGCGGCGGTGTTCGCAGTGCTGCTCGGTGGCGAGTCGGTTACTCTACGTCTGTTGCTCGGTGGTGGGCTGATCCTGGCGGCGATGTACGTAACTGAACTGACGCCGTCGCGGGGGCGAACGGGAGACGTGGCTGGTCGTTCCGCTGGTTCTGCCGGTGGTTCCGCAGGTGGGGCGGTTGGCGGGTAGCCGCCGGACGGCTGGCGCCCCGGTGCAGATATATGCGGCTCCGCCGCGTGTGGGAGGATTGGGTTTCGTGCAGGGCAGCCACCAGGACAACGACATCACCACGTCGGTGTCCCCGCAGCTTGATGCTCGCCGGGCACTTCCCCCCGGCCAGCGTCCGGCCGAGCAGTGGCGCATCGTGCACTACGGTCCGGTGCCGCGGCGGAAAGTCAACGTACGCTGGGACATCACCATCTTCGGTGCGACGGCGTCGGGCGAGGAAGTCACGTTCGACCTGGCTGCTCTGGCCGCCGGCGGCGCCCGCCAGAAGGTCCGCGCCGACCTGCACTGCGTGAGCGGCTTCAGCGTGATGGACCTGCTGTGGGAAGGCATCTCGACGTCGGCGCTGCTGTCGCTGGCCCCTCCACGTTCGGACGTGCGCTACGTCATGGCCTGGGCGGAGTACGGCTACTCCGCCAACCTCCCCTTCTCCGACTTCGAGGCGCCGACGACGCTCATCGCCACCCACGTCAACGGCGAACTCCTCGCCCCCGACCGCGGCGGTCCCGCCCGGCTCGTACTCCCCCACCTGTACGCCTGGAAAGGCCCCAAGTGGCTCCGCGGCGTGGAGTACCTCACCGAAGACCGCCGAGGCTTCTGGGAAGAGCGCGGCTACCACAACGTCGCCGACCCCTGGGCCGAGTCCCGCTACTCCTACCAAGAATCCAGCGGAGACGGCCCACCTCTCTAGACCCTCGTCAGCGTCGCCACAGGCCCTCGTGTGCTGGTCGATGGCTCGTAGACCTTGGTGATCTTCCAGGTCGCACCAGCGAAATCGACGGTGTCGCCTTCGAGCAAGTCCAGATCAGCTGCTCGTCGCTCTCGTTGTCGAGGTTGAGCCGGGTCTCGGCGCGCGACGGCGGGCTGGTCGGGGCATCGCCGGCCTCGTCGGGGACGTCCGGGGCCTTGCCCGGACGATCGAACGCACCACCCATCGGTCACCCCGCGCGCTGGTCAGACGGCACAACGAACCACGGTTCGTAGGCTACGCCATTCGGCGTCCTCGGCCGTCGGCTGAGCGCGCTGTGCTCAACCAGGTGCAGGGCTTCGCGCGGCCTCGCCTGTGAACGCCCGCCACAGTGAGGCGTAACGACCGTCAGCCGCCAGCAGGTCGTCATGCGTGCCGGTCTCGATCACCTGGCCGCCGTCGAGTACGAGGATTCGGTCGGCCTGTTGCGCGGTCGTCAACCTGTGCGCGATCACCAACGTCGTACGCCGCCGGATCAGGCGCTGCGTCGCCGCGGCTACGGCGGCCTCGGTCGCCAGGTCCAGGGCCGCCGTCGCCTCGTCCAGTAAGAGGATCGCGGGGTCTACCAGCTGCGCCCGCGCCAGCGCCAGCAACTGCCGCTGCCCGGCCGACAAGGTCTGTCCCCGCTCCCCCACCGGATGCCGGTAGCCGTACCGCAGCGTCGCGATCATCGGGTGGGCGCCCACCGAACGCGCCGCCTGCTCGACCTCCGCGTCCGACGCCGACGGCCGTCCATACGCGATCGCGTCCCGCACGGAGCCCGAGAACAGGTAAGCCTCCTGCGGTACGAGGCCCAGCTGCCGGCGGTAGCCCGAGAGGTCCAGCGTCCGCAGGTCGACGCCATCGACCAGGACCGCGCCCGCCGTCGGGTCGTAGAACCGCGCCAGCAGCTTCAGCAACGTCGACTTGCCGGCGCCCGTTTCGCCTACCACGGCGACGTTCTCGCCGGGCGCGATCCGCAGATCGATGCCCCGCAACGCCTCTTCGGCGTCCGCGCCGCCATAGCGAAACCGCACGCCGGAGAACGAAAGCGAGCCCGACAACGCACCGGCCGGCACCGGCGCCGCCGCGACCGGCGTGGACGTCGGCGTGCACAACAGCTCGCTGATCCGCCGTACGCCGACCGCCGCGCGCTGGTAGCCGTCGAGCACTTGCGACATCTGCTGGATCGGCGAGAACAGCAACGCGATGTAGAGCAGGAACGCCGTGATGCCGCCCGCCGTCAAGCTGCCGTCGGCCACTCGCCACGCGCCAACGCCGAGCACGATCGCGACGGCCAGCTCGTTGGCGAACTCGATGAACGAGAAGAACACCGCGAGATACGTCTGCGACCGCATCCGCGCGTCGTAGTGGTCGCGCGCCAGCCGCTCGAACTTCGCGATGTTGCGTCCCTCACGGCAGTACGCCTGCGTGACGCGGATGCCGGCGACGTTCTCCTGCAGGTTGGCGTTGACGAGCGAGAGCTTGTCGCGCGCGAGCTCGTACGCCCGGTTGGAGTATCGCCGGTAGATCAACACCACGACGACGAAGCAAGGGATCGTGGCGAACAGCGCCAGCGTCACGCCCGGATCGATCGCGAACATCACGCCGAGCACGCCGAAGAACGACAGCACCGCGACCGCCGCCTGCCCGAAGCCGGTCTGGATGAACGTCGTCAGCGAGTCGATGTCGGTCGTCATCCGCGTCATCAGGCGGCCGGCCTGCTCGCGCTCGTAGTAGTCGAGGCCGAGCCGCTGCAGGTGCGCGTACATCTTCACGCGCAACCAGAACAGCATCCGTTCGCCCGTCCGGCCGGTCACCAGGACCTGCCACCGGCGTACGCCCCAGTCGAGAACGACGGTGCCGAACGCCAGCGCCGACAGGCCGAACAGCACCGCCGTGTCGTGGGCCTGCACGCCCTGGTCGACGCCGTGTCGCGCCAGCCAAGGTACGGCGAGCTGGCACGCCGCGTCGAGCACGATCAGGCCCATCGTCAGCAGCAGGCCGGCGCGGAACGGTCTCCACAGCCGCCGCATCTGGAAATCGGTGTCCGGCTGCCTGGCTTCGGAGATCGAGACGCCAGGCGTCTCGGTGAGCGGTGGCAGCCGGGCGACCAGCTGCGCCTTCTCCGGCGGCAGCCCGACCGTGCCGAACGCTCCGGTGCCCTCCTCCGGCGGCGCATGCTCCCACAGGCTCGCCGTGAGCTCCGGCGCGGACGCGGACACCGACGCCGACGACTCGCCCTCGATCTCCTCGTCGTGGCCCGAGAGCAGCAGCCGGTAGCGGGCGCATCGCGCCAGCAGCTCCTCGTGCGTGCCGACGTCGACGACCTCGCCGTGGTGCAGCACAGCGATCCGGTCGGCCAGGTGCAGCGTCGAACGCCGGTGCGCGATCAGCAACGTCGTACGCCCGTGCATCACCTGCCGCATCGTCGCGTGGATCTCGGCCTCGATGCCCGCGTCGACCGCCGACGTGGCGTCGTCCAGCACCAGGATCGGTGGATGCAGCAGCAACGCCCGGGCCAGCGCGACCCGCTGCCGCTGGCCGCCGGAGAGTGTGAGCCCACGCTCGCCGATCTCGGTGTAGTAGCCGTCCGGCAGGTTACGGATGAACCGGTCCGCCTCAGCCGCCCGCGCGGCATCGATGATCTCCTCGGACGTCGCGTCCGGAC
Source organism: Flindersiella endophytica (assembly GCF_054779015.1). Classification (NCBI taxonomy): domain Bacteria; kingdom Bacillati; phylum Actinomycetota; class Actinomycetes; order Propionibacteriales; family Nocardioidaceae; genus Flindersiella; species Flindersiella endophytica. Next base: position 487,351 of record NZ_BAAGYY010000019.1, on the reverse strand, counting down.
GGCCGAAGGCGATGTTCTTGCCCAGCGTGTCGGAGAACAGGAAGCTCTCCTCGAACACCATCCCGAGCCGTTTCCGCAACGACACAAGCGAAAGCTCGCGGACGTCCTGCCCCCCGATCCGCACCACGCCGGACTGCGGGTCGTGGAAGCGCGCCAACAGCAACGCGACCGTCGACTTGCCGGATCCCGTCCCACCGACCAGCGCCAGCGTCTCGCCGGGCTCGACCCGCAACGACACGCCGCGCAGGACGGGATGCCCGTCGTCGTACCCGAACGTCACGTGGTCCAGCTCGATCGACAGCGAGCCGTCCGGCGCCGGACGGGCGTCGGCCCGGTCGGTGATCGTGGGCCGCGCGTCGACGAGCTCGAAGATCCGCAGCAGTGCGGCCTGCGCCTGTTGCAGGAACTCCAGCTGCCCGACGAACCCCACGACCGGCCCGACCATCGACGCGAGGTAGGTCGCGAACGCCAGGAACGTGCCGATCGTGATCTCGCCGCGCAGCGCGAGCCAGCCGCCGAGGGCGAGCACGCAGATCTGCCCGAGCGCGGGAATCGCGTTGTACGTGGGCACGAACCGGCTGGCGAAGCGCGTGCGCCGGATGCCCGCGCCGTACAGCTCGGTCGCGGCGGCCTCGAGCTTCTCCTGCTCGCGCTGCTCCTGGCCGAAGCCCTTCACCACGCGGACGCCCGTGACAGCTGCCTCGATGACGCCGGCCAGCTCGCCGGTCCGATGGGAGTAGTCCCAGAACGACGGGAACAGCACGCGGCTGCCACGCCGGGCCGCGAAGTACAGCAGCGGCAGCGTCACCAGCGCGACGATCGTGAGCAGCGGCGACAGGACCGCCATCACGACCAGTGAGACCACGAACATCAGCAGGTTCGTGGTCACCATGCCGACCTGCAACGCACGCTGCACGGCGGTCACGTCGGAGATCGTGCGGCTCACGACCTGGCCCGTACGCAGCCGGCCCTGCTGGTCGCCGTCCAGCCGCTGCAGTGCGGCGAACACGTCGGTACGCAAGGCGTACTCGACACCGATCTGCACGCGGCCGATGAAGTAACGGCGGACCAAGCTGGCCAGGAAGCGCATCGTGCCCGCGGCGAGCAGCAGGAGCAGCCAGGGTGCGAGCGGCTGCCGCTTGCCGAGGATCACCTCGTCGACGACCTCGCGGGCGATCAGCGGAATCAGCGCGGCTACGACACCGCCGACGACGATGCCGACGATCGCGAGCAGCAGCGAGTTTCGGAACCGCCAGCAGTAACCGCCGAGACGACGTAACCAGGACTCGCTGCTGGACTCCATCGGCAAGCGATCCTAGCCGTGCGGCCCGCTCATCAGTGCGTCGATTTCGGCACGGAGTCCGCGTTTGGTCGGCTCGTCGCAGAGGGCGGCATCGATGCCGGTACGCGCGATGCCGGCCAGTTCGGAACGGGTGAGGCCGAACGTCTCGGCGACCTTGGCGTACTCCTCGTCGAGCGTGATGCCGAACATGCCGGGATCGTCGGTCGACAGCGTGACCGGTACGCCGAAGTCGAGGAACCGCGGCAGCGGGTGCACGTCGAACCGGTCGACCGAGCGCGTGCAGACGTTGGACGTCGGGCAGGCCTCGACCGGGATCGCGTGGTCGCGCAGGTAGTCCAGCAGCCGCGGGTCGGTGACGCCACCGATCCCGTGGCCGATGCGTTCCGCGCCGAGGTCGTTGATCGCCGACCAGACGTTGGCCGGGCCGGTGGTCTCGCCCGCGTGCACGACCGAACGCAAGCCGGCCTCGCGCGCGATCGTGAACTGCCGGCGGAACTGGGCGCGGCCGACCTCGCGGCCGGCTAGTCCCAACGCCACCAGGCCTTCGGGACGATGCCGGAGCGCGTAGGCCAGCGTCTCCCAGGCGCCCTCCTGGCCGCGCGAGCCGGGGATGTCGATGATCCAGTTCAGCCGGACGTCGTGGTCGGCGTGCGCGAGCTGCCGGCCGCGGGCCAGCGCGTCGGTCAGCTCGTCCGGTTCGACGCCGGTCGAAAGGAACGACAGCGCGGTGACGGTCACCTCGGCGTACCGCACGTTGCTTCGCGCGGCGTCCCGGGCCAGGCCGGTGACCAGCGCGACCACATCGTCGCCGGTACGGATCAGGCCGTCGACGAGGTGGCAGACGTCAAGGAAGTGCGGGAAGTCGCGGAACTCGTAGAACTTCGCGAGCTCCTCGGCGTCGGTTGGCACACCGGCGTAGGGGTGGCGCCGGGCGAGCTCGAGCACCGTCTCGGCGGACGCGGAGCCGACCAGGTGCAGGTGGAGCTCGACCTTGGGCAGGGCAGCAATGAACGAACGAAGTGCGGACATGGAGAACCTCGGCGGTATCGATGCTGACAGGAAGACAACAGCTGTGCAGAGATCCGCCGAAAGTTAGGGCGCAAGGTCGCCGCGCTCGTGGTCCATCCCGTACAAGGGGAAGGTCCTGTCGATCACGAGGCCAACCATGCGTCGAGCTTAGCTCCAGTCGGTCTGGTATCGCGAAAACCGTAACAGGCTGGCTTGCGAATGACCACGTTAACCACGCCAGTAGGACCTTCGCCACGACCCGGGGCGTGGTTCACCAGCTAATTACGTGGTTAACGTGGTCATTCGCGACGCGCTCCTCAGCCCCGGACGGCTTCGATCAGTACGTGGGCCGCCCGGTGGCAGGCCGCCCGGTCGACGTCGAGGTGGGTGACCAGCCGCAGCAGGTGCGAGCCCAGCGCGCCGACCAGCACGCCTTCGCGCTTGGCGTGGTCGGCCACCTGGTCGGCGGTACGTCCTGTCGTCGACACGTCGATCACGACGATGTTGGTCTCGACCTCGGCCGGCTCCACGACGCCCGGCACCGCGTCGGCCAGGGTCTCGGCCAGCAACCTGGCGTTGGCGTGGTCTTCGGCCAGGCGGTCGATGTGGTGGTCGAGCGCGTAATGGCCCGCGGCCGCGAGCACGCCCGCCTGCCGCCAGCCCGCGCCCAGCCGCTTGCGCCACACCCGTGCCTCCGCGATCACCTCGGCGCTACCGACCAGCAACGACCCGACGGGCGCCCCCAGGCCCTTGGACAGGCAGACCGACACGGTGTCGGCCAGGTCGGCGTAGTCGCCGAGCCCGACTCCGCTGGAGATCGAGGCGTTCCACAGCCGGGCGCCGTCCAGGTGGACGCGGACGCCGGCCTCGCCGGTGATCTCGCGCAGCTTGCGCAGAGTGGTGTAGGACTGGATCGACCCGCCGCCGAAGTTGTGGGTGTTCTCCACCGCGACCGCCGCGGTCGATACGAAGTAGGGTCCGGCGTCGGGTGCCAGCAGCGCGCGGACGGCATCGAGATCGACCAGCCCGCGGGGCTCGGACCAGGTGCGGGTGGTGACGCCGGAGACCACCGCGTGCCCGCCGAGCTCGGCCCGGGCAACGTGAGCCTGCGCCTCACACAGCAACTCCTGGCCGGGCCGCACCAGCGCGCGTACGCCGAGCAGGTTGGCCAGCGAGCCGCTGACGGTGAACAGCGCGGCGGGCTTGCCGAGCAGAGCGGCGACCCGCTCCTCGAGTGCGATGCACCCCGGGTCCTCGCCGTAGACGTCGTCGCCGACTTCGGCTCGCGCCATCGCGGCACGCATGCCCTCCCCGGGCTTCGTCACGGTGTCACTACGCAGATCGATCAGAGCCGTCACGCGTACAAACCTACGGCAAAACAATGGGTTACCGACTGGTGCTTGGTGCGTGGATTCCGCGCATCGTGCGACTCACCCCTTGCCCCGTTCAAGAACGTCCGCCAGTTGGACGGCGGTTCCGAGAGACCGTCAGCGCCGGTTTCCTTTGGGCTCCCCCGCCAGCACCCCCGTTTCGGCGCCTGGCCCCTCGGAACCACCGGAACGAGCATGCGATGCCGGAGTTGTCGCGAACCTTTCAAAAAGCTTGTCGCGTATCTTGCGACGACCGGTTCTGGTGAAATGGGACTCGGACAGGCTTTGACAAGCAACACGGAGGGTGGCGGTCGGTGAGTCAGGACGTACAGATCCGGCTGCTTGGCCCGGTCGAGCTGTGGTCCGGTGACCAGCAGATCGCCGTCACGTCGGCCAAGCAACGCTGCGTGCTGGCCGCGCTGGCGCTCACACCGGGTCACCTGGTCCCGATCGACGTTCTGGTCGACCGGGTCTGGGGCGAGTCCCTGCCTTCCGACGTACGCGGAGTGCTCTACAGCTACGTCGCCCGGCTGCGCAAGACGCTCGGTGAGGGCGTCGACATCATCCGGCGGTCGGGCGGATACCTGCTCGACGTCTCGGCCGAAGCGGTGGATCTGGCGAGATTCCGGCAGCTCACCAAGCAGGCCAAGCAGGCCCGAGGCACCGAGCCGGAGCAGTCGGCCACGTTGCTGCGCACCGCGCTCGCGCTCTGGCGCGGCGCTCCGTTCGTCAACCTGGCCGGCGAGTGGGCCGTCCGGACCCGCGACAACCTGCTGCAACAACGGCTCGGCGTACTGACCGACCTCGCGGAGCTGGAGATCTCGCTCGGCCGCGAGGCCGCGCTGGTCGACGAGCTGGCCGGGTGGGTCGAGGAGTACCCCCACTCGGAGCCGTTGATCGCCCGCCTGCTGAGCTGCCTGGCGCGGACGGGACGGCGGGCCGAGGCCCTCGACCTGTACGCACGTACCCGCGAGCGGTTCGCCGACGAGCTGGGCGAGGAGCCCGGCCCCGAGCTGCAGCGGCTGCACCAGCGCATCCTGCGCCGCGACCCGACGCTGGAGGCGCCGGTCGAGCCGGCTCCGGCAGCCGAGCCGCCGGCCGCGGGTCCGGCAGTTCTGGCCGCTTCGGCAGGTGGCGCGGCGTCGGCATCGGGACCGGCTCCGGCCACCAGCGTTCCCCGGCAGCTTCCCCGCCGGGCCGGCAGCTTCGTCGGGCGGACGCCGGAACTGGCGGCCGCACAGGCCGCCCTGCGTCGCGCCGACACCGGCGGCTGCGCGGTCGTCGCGGTGTACGGCCCCGGTGGCATCGGCAAGTCGGCGTTGGCGTCGGAGATCGCGCACTCCGTCGTCGAGGCGTTCCCCGACGGCCAGCTCTACGCCGACCTGCAGGCGGGCGCCGGGGCCGGCGCCGGGCGGCCGGGAACCGGCACGCTGGAGGTGCTGAGCCGCTTCCTGCGCGGGCTCGGCGTCGACAGCGGCGCGGTGCCGGCCGATCCGTACGAAGCGTCCGCGCTGTTCCGTTCGCTGACCGCCGACCGCCAGCTGTTCGTCGTACTCGACAACGCCGGTACGGCCGCGCAGGTACGCCCACTGCTGCCGGCCGGCATCGACTGTGCGGCGCTGGTCACCAGCCGGACACCGCTCACGACGCTCGACGACGCCGTGCACATCGGCCTCGATGTGCTGTCCCCGGACGACGCGGCCGCGGTGCTCACCCAGCTGGACGCGACGGGCCGGTGCGCGGCCGAACCCGAGCTGACGCTGCGCCTGGCCGAGCTGTGCGGCCACCTCCCGCTGGCGTTGCGGATCACGGCGGCCCGGGTAATGTCACGGCCGGCCTGGCCGGTCTCGGCGTTCGTCGAACGACTGGAGGACCGGCGGCGCAGGCTCGACGAGCTCGGCCACGCCGACCTGGACGTCCGCGCCTGCTTCGACATCACGTACCGCACCTTGGCCGACAGCGACGACCTCGCCGGCCAGCAGGCAGTGCGGGCGTTCCGCTTCCTCGGCCTGCTCGACGGGCCCGACATCGCCACACCGATCGCGGCCCGGCTGCTCGACCTGCCCGAACGCGAGGCCGCCGACGCCCTCGACCGGCTGGCCGACGCGCAGTTCCTGCAGAGCCCGGCCCCCGACCGGTTCCAGATGCACGACCTCGTACGCGACTACGCCAGGGAGATGGCGCACGAGCACGAGACGGTGGACGCGCGCCGGGCGGCGCTGGACCGGGCCTGGGCCTGCTGGACGGCGACGGCCGCACGGGCCTCCCAGCTGATCCGGTCGGGCCCGCGGAACGCCAAGCTCGACACGACCGGCGCGCTGCCGCTGGCGGATCGCGCGGAGGCATTGGCCTGGACCGAGCAGGAGTACCCCAACCTGCTCGCGATCGTCTACCAGGCCGCGGCCCGCGACGACGAGAGCTCGCGTACGACGATGCTGGTCGTGACCGCGCTCGGGCCGTTCCTCGACATCCGTACGCTGCGGCTGGACGCCCGGCACTGCCTCGAGCAGGCGCTCGCGGTCGCCCGCAAGCTCGGCGACGAGCGGGCCGAGGCCGACCACGCCGAGCGGATGGCCTACGGGCTGACCTCGCAGTCGAAGCTCGACGAGGCCGAGGAGTGGTACGAGCGTTCACTGGAGATCTGCCGCCGGATCGGGTACCGGCACGGCGAGGGTGTGGCGCTGAACAACTACGGCTCGCTGTTGTCGCAGCGGGCGCAGTACGACCGGGCGATCTCGATGCTCGCCGAGGTCCTGGACATCAAGCGCGAGCTCGGCGACCGGCACGGCGAGCGGATCGCGCTGTTCAACCTCGGCACCTGCCTGACCTTCGTCGGCCGCTACGACGAGGCGATCTCGACCCTCGAACGTTCGCTCGCCAACGCCCGCGAACGCGACGACGCGGTCGGGCAGGCGGTGACGCTCAACAACCTCGCGTACGCCCTGCTGCTGAAGGGCTCACTGGACGAGTCGGCGCAGGCGGCCAGGCGCGCGCTGGCGATCAACCGTTCGATCGGCAACTCTCGTAGCGAGGCGGTGAGCTTGGCTGCGCTGGGCAGCGCCGAACTGTCCCGCGGCCGCCCGGCGGAGGCGATCGAGCTGCTCCAGCAGGCGATGACGATCGCGGACGAGCTGGGGTTCGTCCGGCTGAAGGCCGAGCTGCACGCCGACCTGGCCCGCGCGCTGCGCCTGTCCGGCCGGGTGTCGCTGGCCATCCGCCACGGCGAGCAGGGGCTCGTGGCCTGCCGCGCCGGCACGATGCCCTTCGAGGAGGCGATCGTCCACTGGCGACTCGGCGAGGCGCTGCTGGAGGGCGGCAAGCCGCAGCGGGCGCAATGGTTCCTGCGGGAGGCGTACGAGCGGCTACGGGAGTACGGCAACCCGCAGGCCGAGCAGATCAGACCCCTTCTGGAGGACGCGTCGGCCGCGGAACACAACGCCGGGTGACTCGCACGCCAGCGCCACGCCAGCGGTGACTGACTAGAGTGCCCCGCCATGAGCCGCCGGTGGAAGGTTCTGCTGATCGCCGCGCTGATCGTTTGCGTGTCCGGGGGCTCGATCGTGGTCGCGAGGCTCATGGCGGACTCCGTCGTGCGGCCGCCGCCCGCGGGCTCCCCTGCAGGCGAAGTGCTGGCATGGGCGACGGACGATCTCGTGGTCTCCACAGCGAAGGGCGCCGGCCAGATCGTCGCCCAGACCAAGTCCGACGGTTCGGTCCGCTGGACGTACGACCTGCCGGACGGTGTGATCTGTGCCGCGAGCCGGGGCGTCCTGAACGGCGCCGTGGCACTGGCCTACGGAGCTGACGGTGCCCGGCAGGACAGCTGTGAGGGGCTTCTCCTCCTCGACCTCGGCAGCGGCGAACCGAGGTGGGACGTGACGCCGCCAGGCGACCTCTCAGCGGTCGAGGTCGCAGGCGGCCACGTCGTAGGCGCGCTGCGGAACTACGACCGGCAGAACATAGACGTCGTTGCCGGGTTCGACGCAGCCGCGGGCGATCGGCGCTGGGCGTACGAGTCGGAGTGTCACGGCATGAAGCTCCGAACCTCCGACGACGGCTTCGTCGGCGGCCGGGAGCGGATCGCGTTCGCCGGCCGCTGCGGGGCTGGCGCGTACCAGCCGAACGAGGTTCGCATGCTCGACGCGGTGACTGGCCGGCTGATCTACAGCCTCCAGCTCCAGAGCCAGGACTCGGACGCCCAGATCCTGTCGGCGGCACCACTGGTGGTGTACCAGACCGTGGCGGATCCCACGGGCGCGCCGGAATCCGGTTCGGTACAAGGCCTCGTCCAGGTCGTCGACGGTGTGCCGGGGGCCTGGAGTCCCACGTACTTCCGGGTGAAAGCCCATCCCGGCCAGCGCATCGGCGACCGTTCCGACGTCATCGACCACCGCTTCATGGTCGTGACGACCGAAGCCGGCGGCTGGGCGACCTGGGATCTGAACGGCGGCAAGGACCATTGGAGACGCGCACGGATCACCGCCGAGGTCGACGGCGATCAGGCAACCGCCAGCGGTCTCGTCAGGACGAGCGGGAAGGGCGTTCTGGTGACGGCCGCAACCCGCGCTGGGAAGTCCGGGAAGCCCGGGAAGATGGCCGTGCTCCGCCTCAACCCCCTCACCGGCGAGGGGACGCCGCTCAGCCACCTGCTGGACATCGACCCGGCCCAGCCCGGCACGTGGCTCGCCGACGGGCGACGCGCCTACGTCGTCACCGGGCCTGGCAGGGTGGCAGCCCACCGGATCAGCTGATCAGCGCGGTGAGCCGACCGTGCGTACGACCAGGGTGTTGACGTCGACGTTCGGTGGCTGGCCGAGCGCCCACACGATCGTGGCGGCGAGCTGGCCGGCGGTCATGTAGCCGCCCGGGCGGTCCGCCGGCGGGCCGCCCACCGGGTCGAAGAACGCGGTGTCCGTCGCGCCCGGAGCGACCAGCGTCACGCCCACACCGTCGGCCGCGACCATGAGCCGGGTGTTCTCGGCCAGGCCGGTCACCGCCCACTTGGTGGCGCCATAGATGTTGCCCGGCGTGTGGATCACGCCGGCCACGCTCCCCACCAGCACGATCCGGCCCTTGGTACGCCTGAGCGCGGGCAGCGCGGCGTGGATCAGCAGTGCCGGACCGAGCACGTTGGTCAGCACCATGTCCCGCCAGCCGGCCGGGTCGCCGTCGGCCAGGTCGTCGTGGGTCGCGTAGCCGGCGTTGGCGATGGCGGCGTCGAGGCGGCCGAACTTGCGTACCGTCGCGTCGACCGCCGCCTGAACAGCCTCGTGGTCGGCGGCGTCACCTTGGAGCGTGAGCAGCTCCGCCGGTTTGCCGAGGGTGGCGGCGAGCTCGTCGAGCCGTTGCTGGCTACGGCCGGTCACCGCGACGCGATAGCCCTGCTCCAGCAGCTGACGGGCCGCCGCGGCTCCGATGCCGCTGGATCCGCCGGTGATCAAGGCGACACGAGTGTCGGTCATGAGTTCGGTCCTCTCAACCGGCGTTGTCGAGCCGCTCGCGCAGCTCCGCGTCGAGCTTCAGGTCGGTCGCGCCGAGCACCTCGTCGAGCTGCTCCAGCGAGCTGGCCGAGAAGATCGGGATGAACGGCGTGTCGCCGCCGAGCATCCAGGCCAGCACGACCTGGTTCGGCGTCGCGCCGAGCTCGCCGGCCACCTCGTCGAGCACGTCCAGGCGGCGCCAGCTCGACGCGTGATCCCACTGCGTACGCGGGACTTCGAGCTTCCGCCAGGTCGACACGTAGTCGGTCGCGGTGCTCGGCGCCTGGTGACGGCGCGCGTAGTAGCCCGCGAACAGGGGCGAATAGCAGAGAACCGTCAAGTCGTCGTTGCCGGCGGCGCGGTAGTCGAGCAACTCGTCGCCGACGGCGTAGACCGTCTGGTGGCCTGGCCGTGGCCAGAGGTAGGTGTGAAACTGCTGGACGCAGGTGTACGGCGCCCAGCCGCGTTCGTTCGCGATCCGGCGGGCCTCGGCCAGTCGCCAGGTCGCGTGGTTGCTGCAGCCGATCACGCCGGCGACGCCCTCGGCGGCCAGCTCCGCGTACGTGCCGACGGTCTCCTCCTGCGGGACCGACCGGTCATCGGTGTGGGCGTAGTAGAGGTCGATCCGCTCGACGCCCAGCCGGCGCAGCGATCCCTCCACGGCGGTGCGAATCGCCTTGCTGGACAGGCCTTCGTAGTTCTCCCGGCTCGGGTCGTCGGGCACGGTCGTACGGCCGCCGGCCTTGGTGGCGATCACCACCTCATCGGACGCGCCGGCGCGCGCCTTCAGCCAGCGCCCGAGCAGCTCCTCGCTCTGGCCGCCCTGGCCGCCGCCGAGCCACTGGTTGTAGTTGTTCGAGGTGTCGACGAAGTTCCCGCCGGCCTCGCGGAACCGGTCGAGGATCGCGAACGAGGTGGCCTCGTCGACGCGGGTGCCGAAGTTCATCGCGCCGAGGCAGAGCCGGCTCACCGGCAGGCGCAGGCGATCGTCGCCGATCGCTTGGGTTTCGATCATGCGCGGCACAGTAGGAGCTAGAGGGCACTCTAGGTCAAGCGCTGCGCAGGCGACCGCGCCATGACCACCTACTCTGGAGCCATGTCGCAGGGTTTGAGCATCGGGCAGGTCGCGGAGAAGACCGGGCTCTCCATCCACACGCTCCGCTTCTACGAGCGCGAAGGCATCCTGCCGATCCCTGTCACCCGCGACTCGGCCGGCCGGCGCGTCTACACCGACAACGACGTCGAGTGGCTCACGATGTGCACGAACCTGCGTGCGACCGGCATGCCGCTGGCACGGATCCGGCACTACACCGGGCTGGTTCGCCACGGCGCCGGCAACGAGCGCGAACGGCTCGAGGTGCTGAACGAGCACCGGGAGCGCGTGCACGCGCAGATGCGGCAGCTGGAGGCGTGCCTGGAGCTGATCACGTACAAGATCGGCTACTACGAGAGCGAGCTCGTGCGCGGCTCGGTCGACGAGCCGTGCGTCGTCGTGGAGACCCCAGACCAGTAGCCGGCGTCCGATCGGGCCGGTCGCCGAGCCGCTACGAGCGGTGCAGCATCTCCGCGACGAGGAACGCCAGCTCCAGCGACTGGGTGCGGTTGAGCCGCGGGTCGCAGGCGCTCTCGTAACGGCTCACGAGGTCGGCCTCCGACAGCTCGTACCCGCCGCCGAGGCACTCGGTCACCTCGTCGCCGGTGAGCTCGATGTGGATGCCGCCGGGCACCGTCCCGAGCGAGCGGTGCACCTCGAAGAAGCCGCGCACCTCGTCCAGCACGTCCTCGAACCGCCTGGTCTTGTAGCCGTTCTCGGTCTCGAACGTGTTGCCGTGCATCGGGTCGCAGACCCAGCCGACGGTCGCGCCGCTCGCGGTGACCTTCTCGACCAGCTCCGGCAGCGCCTCGCGGATCGTGCCCGCGCCCATCCGCGTGATGAACGTGAGCCGGCCGGGCTCGTTGTCGGGGTTGAGCAGCTCGATCATGCGCAGCGCGTCCTCGACCGTCGAGGAGGGGCCGAGCTTGACGCCGACGGGGTTGCGGATGTGGCGGGCGAACTCGATGTGCGCGCCGTCGAGCTGCCTGGTGCGCTCGCCGATCCACAGGAAGTGGCCGGACGTGTCGTACGGCAGGCCCGTCCGGGAGTCGATGCGGGTCAGCGCCGACTCGTAGTCGAGCAGCAGCGCTTCATGGCTGGAGTAGAAGTCGACGGTCTGGAACTCCGCGGGCTCGGCACCGCAGGCGTGCATGAACGAGATCGCACGGTCGATGTCGCGCGCCAGCCGCTCGTAGCGCTCGCCGACCGGGCTGTCGCGTACGAAGTCGGTGTTCCAGGCGTGCACCTGGCGCAGGTCGGCCTCGCCGCCGACGACGAACGCGCGGGCGAGGTTGAGCGTGGCGGCGGAGTGGTGATAGACGCGGACCAGCCGGTCGGGGTCGGGCCGGCGGGAGTCCTCGGTGAAGTCGAAGCCGTTGACGGCGTCGCCGCGGTAGGCCGGGAGCGTCACCTCGCCGCGGGTCTCGATCGGTTTGGAGCGCGGCTTGGCGTACTGGCCGGCGATCCGTCCGAGCTTCACCACGGGCAGGCTGCCGGCGTAGGTCAGGACGATCGCCATCTGCAGAATCGTGCGCAGCTTGTTACGCAGCGCGTCCGCACCCACGCCGTTGAACGTCTCGGCGCAGTCACCGCCCTGCAGGAGGAAGGCGTTTCCCGCGGCAACGTCGGCGAGCTTGGCTTTCAGCCGGTCGCACTCTCCGGCGAACACCAGCGGCGGGAACGTCCGCAGCTGAGCGGTGGCGGCGTCGAGCGCCGAGGGATCCGGCCACTCCGGCTGCTGGGCGGCCGGGAGGGTCCGCCAGGCGTCGAGATCGTTCACGGCCACAAGATTACGGACTCAGGGCCGCTCGCCGTCCCGCCGGGTGAGCACGAGCGAGCCGCTTTCGGTGATCGCGACGGAGTGCTCGGAGTGTGCCGTACGCGAGCCGTCGGCCGAACGGATCGTCCAGCCGTCGTCGTCGAAGACGATCCGGTCGGTCGTACGGCAGAACCACGGCTCGATGGCGAACGTCAGGCCCGGGCGGAGCTTCAGCCCGCGGCCCGCGCGGCCGTTGTTGGGCAGGTGCGGGTCCTCGTGCATCGTGTGACCGAGGCCGTGGCCGCCGAACTCGAGGTTGACCGGGTATCCGAACTGCTCGGCGACCGATCCGATCGCGGCCGAGACGTCGCCCAGCCGGTTACCGGGCTGCGCGGCCTCGATCGCCGCTTCCAGCGCGATCTGAGTGGCGCGGACGATCCGGACGTCCTCCTCCGCGGCGGTGCCGACGATCACGGTCATCGCGGAGTCGGCCACCCAGCCGTCGATCGAGACGGCCAGGTCCATGCTGAGCACGTCGCCGTCGCTCAGGACGTAGTCGTGCGGCAGCCCGTGCAGCACGGCGTCGTTGACCGACAGGCAGATCACATTGCGGAACGGCCCTTTGCCGAACGACGGCGCGTAGTCCCAGTAGCAGGACTCGGCGCCGCGCTCGCGAATCTTGTGCCGGGCCTGTTGCTCCAGCTCGAGGAGATTCACGCCGACCGCCGCAATCTCGGCCAGCTCGGTCAGTACCTGGGCGACGAACTGGCCCGTCACGTGCATCTGCTTAATCTCAGCAGGCGTCTTCAGCTCAACCATCGGTATAGTTATACCGCATTGGTGGCCAGCGCTGCCGCAGTGGCGGGATCACGGCAGGATGGAGCGGTGCCCTCCACCGACCACCGCCCAGACCGGCTCACCGACCGCCTTCCGGAAAGCTCCGATCCCGACGAGCTGTTCGACGCGTTCGCCGACTGGAACAAGCAGCGCGGCCTGACGCTGTATCCAGCGCAGGAAGAAGCCCTGATCGAGGTCGTGTCGGGTGCGAACCTGATCCTTTCCACGCCGACCGGCTCCGGGAAGAGCCTGGTCGCGGCCGGCGCGCACTTCGCGGCACTCGCCGAGCGGAAGCGCAGCTTCTACACCGCGCCGATCAAGGCGCTGGTCTCGGAGAAGTTCTTCGACCTGTGCGCGCTGTTCGGCAGCGAGAAGGTCGGCATGATGACGGGCGACGCCGCGGTCAACGCCACGGCGCCGATCATCTGCTGCACGGCCGAGGTGCTGGCCAACATCGCGCTGCGCGACGGCGAGAGCTCCGACGTCGGGCAGGTCGTGATGGACGAGTTCCACTTCTACGCCGAGCCCGACCGCGGCTGGGCCTGGCAGATCCCGCTGCTCGAGCTGCCGCACACGCAGTTCATCCTGATGTCGGCGACGCTCGGCGACGTCGAACGGTTCGAGCAGGACCTGAACCGCCGTACGGGCCGGCCGACCGCGGTGGTGCGGCACGCCCAGCGACCGGTGCCGCTGCGGTTCTCCTACGTCAAGACACCCTTGCACGAGACGCTCACCGAGCTGCTGGAGAACATTCAGGCGCCGATCTACGTCGTGCACTTCACCCAGGCCCAGGCGATGGAGCAGGCGCAGGCGCTGACCAGCATCAACATGTGCACCAAGCAGGAGAAGCAGGCGATCGCCGACCTGATCGGGCACTTCCGGTTCACGACGCGGTTCGGGCGCGCGTTGTCTCGGCTGGTCCGGCATGGGATCGGCGTGCACCACGCCGGGATGCTGCCGAAGTACCGGCGGCTGGTCGAACGGCTCACCCAGGCAGGGCTGCTCAAGGTGGTCTGCGGCACCGACACGCTCGGCGTCGGCGTGAACGTACCGATCCGGACCGTGCTGTTCACGGCGCTGTCGAAGTACGACGGGCGACGGGTGCGGCTGCTGCGGGCACGTGAGTTCCACCAGATCGCCGGACGGGCCGGGCGGCCGGGCTTCGACCCGATCGGGTACGTCGTCTGCCAAGCGCCCGAGCACGACGTCGAGAACGAGAAGGCGCTGGCCAAGGCGGGTGACGACCCGAAGAAGCGGCGGAAGGTCGTACGCAAGAAGCCGCCCGAGGGCTTCGTCGGCTGGGGGCAGGCCACGTTCGAGCGCCTGCAGGGCGCGGAGCCGGAGACGTTGCAGTCTCGCTTCAAGGTGAGCAACGCGATGCTGCTCAGCGTGATCGCCCGGCCGGGCGACTGCTTCGCGGGGATGAAGAAGCTGCTGACCGACAACCACGAGGAACCGGCTGCGCGGCGGCGGCACATCAGCCACGCTGTCGCGATCTACCGCTCGTTGCTGGCGGGCGGCATCGTGCGGCAGCTGCCGCATCCGGACGCGTCCGGGCGGACTGCCCGGCTGACCGTGGATCTGCAATCCGACTTCGCGCTGAACCAGCCGTTGTCGACGTTCGCGCTGGCGGCGTTCGAGCTGCTCGCGCCCGACTCGCCGAGCTACGCGCTCGACATGGTGTCGATCGTCGAGTCGACACTCGACGACCCGGGGCCGGTGTTGCGCGCGCAGCTGGACAAGGCGCGCGGCGAGGCCGTGGCGCAGATGAAGGCCGACGGGGTCGAGTACGAAGAGCGGATGGCGCAGCTCGCCGAGATCACGTACCCGATGCCGCTGGCCGACGAGCTGCTGTTCGGTGCGTACGAGACGTACCGGCAGGGCCATCCGTGGGTCGGCGACTACGCGCTGGCGCCGAAGTCGGTCGTGCGCGACATGTACGAGCAGGCGATGACGTTCGGCGAGTACGTCATGCACTACCAGCTGGCCCGATCGGAGGGCACGCTGCTGCGCTACCTCGCCGACGCGTACCGCACGCTCAACCAGACCGTGCCGGACTCGCTGAAGACCGAGGAGCTGCAGGACCTAATCGAGTGGCTCGGAGAGCTGGTCCGGCAGGTCGATTCCTCGCTGCTGGACGAGTGGGAGGAGCTGCAGAACCCCGCGGAGCACGAGCTGAACGAGGCCACCGTCCTCGACGACCGGCAGCCGCCGGTGACGGCGAACCAGCGAGCGTTCCGGGTGCTGGTGCGCAACGCGTTGTTCCGGCTGGTCGAGCTCGCCGCGCGCGAGCAGGAGACCGAACTGGCGGAGCTCGCGCCCGACGTCGACTGGCCGTCGGCGCTGGACGCGTACTTCGACGAGCACGACGAGATCCCGACCGGCCCGAACGCCCGCGGCCCGGCGCTGCTGATCCTCGAGGAGGATGCCACGGCCCGGCGCTGGAAGGCGCGGCAGATCATCGACGATCCGGACAGCCACCACGACTGGGGTATCAACGCCGTGGTCAACCTCGACGCGTCCGACGAGGAGGGCCACGCCGTACTGGAGTCGATCACGTTCGGGCGGCTGTGAGCCACGGGCCGAGCGGTCATCGCCAGACGATCGGCCCGGGCCCGATGTAGTCGTCGCGGCTCGGCTTGGGCGTCTTCTCCCAGTCCCAGACCTCGACGTCCATGCCGTACGGCGGTTCCTTGTACTGGATCTCGCGGATCGGCACGTCCTTGGTCGAGAGCCCGAGCACGCAACCTTCCCAGTGAGCACCCTTGTGACCGAACTCCTCCGGCCCGAGATCGCTTTCGGTCGGGCATCCAGGTAACTCGCCGCCGGACAGGACGAAGCCGGGACTCTCACCGCCGCGGGCCAGCGCGTCGAACTCCGGCAGGTGCGGAGACAGCGGATCTCCGCTCTCGTTGGTGAAGGTGACCTTGGCGTAGTAGGCCGTGGCGGACTTCAGCCGCTTCCTGGCTTCGGAGTCGAAGTTTCCCTCGACCTTGGAGCCGGGTGCCTGCTGGATCCGGTCGACCACGATCCCCATGACGCCGTAGACGTAGATCCCTTCGGCCAGATGAAGCTCGCGCGTGGGCACGATCGCCTTCTGCCCGAACGTAAGGACGGTTCCCGGTTTCGTCATCCCCTTCCCGACACTCAGCGCCTCCGGAGTGGGCGACGGATGCGGCGTCGGCGACTGAGTAGGAGACGGCGAGAGCGACGGCCTCGAGCTCGAGGACCGGGTGGCCGTTGCCGGAAGGCGCGAAGGCTGATCCCGCTCCGGCCCCGAACAACCTGCGGCCAGGCCGCCGGCGGCGAGGATGATCAGGCCCGCGACGACGATTCCGGGACGCGAGGTTGCCGGGTCACGACGAGTCGCGCGAACTTTACGCATCCGCCCAGCATGCCGGTGCCGGTCAGGGAGTGGTCCCAGCGGCTGACCAGGCGATCACCTCCTGTCCGGAGCGCTTGCGGAACGCCGGGCGGCGCGCCCAGGTCGCCCAGCGCCAGAGCCACTCCAGGGGCCCTTGCCGGAAGCGCCGAAGCCAGAGCGTGGACCACACCCACTGGGAGGTCAGGACCGCGCCGGCGATCAGGAAGATGGTCGCCGACGGCCAGGTCTCCGGCCGGCCGTCGAGGAAGCGCGTGATCGCCAGGACGAGAACCGTTGCGGTGAGGTAGTTGGTCAGCGCCATCCGGCCGAGTGGTTCGAAGATCGTTCTCAGCACGGCCCGGAGCGGTGACTGAAGCAGGACCAGCAGCGCACAGACGTAGACGCCGGCCGTCAACAGCCCGGCCGCACCGAACACGCGCTGGTCGGCTGTGTGGCCCTGGAGCCATCCGAGCGGGATCGCACCGGCGAGCAGGAGCAGCCCCACGATGGCCGGGATCCAGGTCGGGCGCTCGATCCGCTCGATCACGCCGTATCGGGTCAGAGTCGAACCCAGCAGGAACAGGCCCGGTACCAGCGCGACGTACCCACCGCCGACGGCGAACGGCACGGCGAGCAGGACCGCCGTCAGGCCCACGGCCGCCCAACGCGGCAGCCAGGTGGACGGCAACAGGACCACGAGACCGACGACCGCGTAGATGGCCAGGATGTCGCCCTGCCACAGCACCAGGTGGTGCAGGGCTCCGAGACCCAGGAGTACGAGAAGGCGGCGCAGCAGGAGCAGCCTCGGCCGGGGCGTCCGGGTGGAAGCCGAGTCGAGCAGCAGGGAGAAGCCGATCCCGAACAACAGCGAGAAGATCGGGAAGAACCGCTGGTCGACGAACATCCCCTTCCAGGGGTATTCGACCGGCGAGTCGGTCACGATGGCGACGCCCCGGTTGGCGATCGGCTGGATGTTGGCGAGCAGGATCCCGCCGAGGGCGAAGCCGCGGAGCACGTCGAGCGCTGCGATCCGCGGGCGGTCGGCGGAGGTTGTTCGTTCTGGCATGGCGCCCAGCGTGCGGATCCCGCCAGGCGCGCGGCATCGGGCGAAAGCAGGGTTGGCACCTGGCAGGACCATACTTTCGGCTGGTTCTGCGCAGACCGGGCATCTCGTAGCCTGAGCGGTGTGAACGTGAGGAACTGGCTGCTCGGCGCCGCGTTCGCCGTCGTGCTGTCCGTACAGGCCGTCGCGATCGCGACGAGCTGGGGCGGCGCGTACTCGATCTTCGACTGTGCCGTGGCCGCGGTGGTGTGCGCACTCGCCCTGGCACGCGGACGTCACCTGGCCGGTACGGCGGCCGCTGGGCTCCTGGTCGCGGCGGCCGCGATCGTGACCGCCCAGCTCGCCGGGCTCCCGACCGAACCGGGGCCCGCGACGGCGCTCGGCCTGGCCGTACTCACCGGCTCGGCGGTCCGGTGGCTTCGGCCCTGGCCCGCCGGCGCGGTCGCGGCAGGCGGACTCACGGTGGTCGCCGGCAGCTTCGCCACGGCCTGGCCGCCCTCGTCCAGCGCGGTGCCGACGCTGAGCGCGCTGGCCTGGACGGCCGCGATCGTGGGTGGGCTCGGGCTGCGGCTGCTCGCGGTCCGGCGGCGGGCCGCCACCGATCGGGTTCGCAGGGAGGAGCGCCTCGTCCTGGCTCGCGAACTGCACGACGTGGTGGCCCATCACATCACCGGGATCGTCGTCCAGGCGCAGGCGGCGCAACTGACCGCCCGGAAGCAGACGTCGCAGCCGGGCCAGCTGGACGAGGCGCTCGACGCCATCGCTCGCGCGGGCACCGACGCACTGGCCGCGATGCGCCAGGTCGTAGGACTGCTCCGCGACGCCGACGACGCCGTGCCCTCCTCATCCGAACCGGAGCAGCTCAGCGATCTGGTCGAACGCTTCAGAAGCAACGGCCGCGAGGTTTCCCTCCGGCTTCCGGGCGACGACACCTCGGACTGGCCGGCGGAGGTGACCAGCACGATCTACCGGGTCGTCCAGGAAGCACTGACCAACATCGCCAAGCACGCGCCGCAGGCCGGCGTGGTCGTGGTCAGCGTCGCCCGGACCGGCCCGGGGGTCACCGTGGAAGTGACCAACGACGGAACGGGAACGACCGCGCTGCACCGCGCCTCGGGCTACGGACTGATCGGCATGCGCGAGCGGCTCGAGGTGCTGGGCGGAACACTGCGGGCCGGGCCACTGGCCGGCCAGGCGGGCTGGTCCGTCGTCGCGACGTTGCCCCGGCTCGAACGCCCCAAGCCGGCCGCCCGCGCACCAGCAGCCGCGGCTGAACTGAGCGCGGGCGGCCGCGACAGATGAGCACGACGATCAGGGTTCTGCTGGCCGACGACCAGGCGATGGTGCGCAACGGGCTGCGGCTGATCCTCGAGAACCAGCCCGACATCACCGTGGTGGCCGAGGCGGCTGACGGTGTCGAGGCGATCGAGCAGGCCCGCCGGCTGCGGCCCGACGTCTGCCTGGTCGACATCCGGATGCCACGCCTCGACGGCATCGAGGTCACGCGGGCGCTGGCGGGCGCGGACGTCGCGGATCCGCTGCGGGTGGTCGTGGTGACCACGTTCGACCTCGACGAGTACGTCTACGGCGCGTTGCGCGGCGGCGCCGTCGGCTTCGTACTGAAGGACGCCGGCCCAGCTCTGCTGGTCGAGGCAGTCCGTGCGGCCAGCACGGGCGACGCGCTGATCTCGCCGTCGATCACGTTGCGGTTGTTGCGTCATCTGACCGCGGCGAAGGCGCCCACAAAGCAGTTGGCCCGGCCCCTGACCGAACGGGAGACCGAGGTCGTCCGTTCGATCGCCAGGGGCCGGACCAACCAGGAGATCGCAGCCGAGCTGTTCATCTCACTGAGCACAGTGAAGAGTCACGTCGCCGGTATCCAGGCCAAGCTCGGCGCCCGTAATCGCGTCGGGATCGCGGCCTGGGCCTGGGAGAACCAGCTGATGACCTGACGGGCTCAGGCTCAGCCGAAGAGCACACCGGCCTCGGCGTACAGCTCCGGCGTGACCAGCTTGAGCTCCTTGGTGGCGTCCGACAGCGGCGCGCGCACGATGTGCGTGCCACGCAGCGCGACCATCTTGCCCCAGTCGCCGTCGTGTACGGCCTCGATCGCGTGCAGGCCGAAGCGGGTCGCCAGCCAGCGGTCGAACGCGGTGGGCGTGCCGCCGCGCTGGGTGTGGCCGAGCACGACCGCGCGCGCTTCCTTGCCGGTGCGCTTCTCCAGCTCCTTGGCCAGCAGGTCACCGACGCCGCCGAGCCGGACGTGGCCGAACGAGTCGAGCTCCTGGCTCTGCAGCGCCTCTGCGCCTTCCTTGGGCAGCGCACCCTCGGCGACCACGAGGATCGGCGAGTAGTTCGTACGGAAGCGGCTTTCGACGTGCTCGACAACCTTGTCCAGGTCGAATGGCACCTCGGGGATCAGGATCACGTTGGCGCCGCCGGCCATGCCGGAGTGCAGCGCGATCCAGCCGGCGTGCCGGCCCATCACCTCGACGACCACGATCCGGTGATGCGACTCAGCCGTCGTGTGCAGCCGGTCGATCGCCTCGGTCGCGATGTTGACCGCGGTGTCGAAACCGAACGTGAAGTCGGTCGCGCCGAGGTCGTTGTCGATGGTCTTCGGCACACCGACGACCTGCACGCCGAGCTCCGAGAGCTTGGTCGCGACGCCGAGGGTGTCCTCGCCGCCGATCGCGACCAGCGCGTCGACGCCGTTGCTGGCGAGGTTTTCCTTGATCTTCTCTACGCCGCCTTCGACCTTGAAGGGGTTGGTACGCGATGAGCCGAGGATGGTTCCACCGCGCGGAAGGATTCCGCGCACCTGGGGCACGCCGAGCTCCATCGTGACGTTCTCCAGCGGACCGCGCCAGCCGTCACGGAAACCCAGGAACTCGTACCCGAACTCAGAGGTGCCCTTCCGGACGACCGCTCGGATCACCGCGTTCAGGCCGGGGCAGTCTCCACCACCGGTGAGCACACCTACACGCATGGACAGCCCTTTCAAGAACCGCAAGGGAATTCAACGGCTCCGAGCGTAGCGGCGCCGAGTAACGAGAGTGCAGGTGGGCGGGACCCCGATCAGGCTGGACCTTGGTCCTCATCGCTCGGGTCGTCCAGCCCCGCACGCAGGGCGTACCTGACCAGTTCCACACGGTTGTGAAGCTGGAGCTTGCGCAGCGTGTTCTGTACGTGGTTCTGCACGGTGCGGTGCGACAGCACGAGGCGCGCGGCGATGTCCTTGTACGACAGGCCCTTGGCGACCAGCCGCAGCACCTCGGTCTCACGTTCGGTGAGGCCGGGAGCTTCGGGCTCCTCGGTCTTGGGCGCCTCGGCGAGCCGGCGGAACTCCCCCAGCACCAGGCCGGCCAGACCGGGAGTGAAGACGGCATCGCCCTCGGCGGTACGCGTCACGGCCTCGAGGAATTCCTCCCGCGACGCCGACTTCACGAGGTAGCCGGTCGCTCCGGCCTTGACCGCGGCCAGGACGTCTTCGTGCTCGCCACTGGCCGATAGGATCAGTACGCGAGCGCCCAGCCCCGACTCGACCAGCTGCCGGGTCACCTCGACGCCGCCGATCTCGGGAATCTGCAGGTCGAGCACGACCACATCGGGCTTGGTCGCCTGCGCGCGACGCAACGCCTCCTGACCGCCACCGGCCTCGGCGATCACCTCGAAACCAGCTGCCGTCAAGTCCGCGACAACAGCCGACCGCCACATCGGGTGATCGTCAACCACCATCACGCGCGTCATGCCAGAACCTTACGCATCGCGCAAGCCTGTCCGTCAAGATCAGCTCCTCCCCAACCGCGCTCTTGTCGCCGACAGTGATCAGAACATCGCCCCATCAGCAACCGGGAGGCGGGCTGCGGTGGCGGAACCAGGATGGCGGACGCCAGCGGCAGGCGCGGGCCGGCGGCTCAGGCCGGCGCCGCAGCGATCGCGCGCTCACGCTGGAGGGACACACCAGCGACCCGCGGAGGCCAGCGAGGGCGGGCCGACGGGCACAGGCCGACGCGATGGCGGGCTCGGGCGGAGGGCCAGGAAGGCAGGCTCAAACTGGCACGCCGGGGCGGCGGCGCAGGCCCGCGGGCTGCGGGGATAGGCGCAACCGGCCGGCGGGGCAAGCCGGATGCAGCGGTGGCGGGTTCGAGCGGCCGGCTCAGGCGGGCGACGCCGGGCGGCGGGCGGTGGGGCACGTACAGGCCCGCGGTGCTGCGGCGATGGCCGCAACCAGCCGGCGCCGGGCGGCGGGTGCAAGCCGGGGCAGCGATAGCGGGTTCGAGCGGCCGGCTCAGGCGGGCGCACGCGCGGCGGGCGTGCCTCGGCGGTGGCAGGCAGAGGCGCGGGCCGACGAGCCGCCGCGGTGGGGCAACGGCCGGCCCAGGTCGACAGGCCAAGCTGGCGCCACAGCGATAGCGGCTCAAGCTGGCGGTGCTGCGGCGGTGGCCGCAACCAGCCGGCGCAGGACGGCGCGTTCAAGCCGGGCCCCAGCGACGGCGGGTTCGAGCGGGCGGCACGCGGGCGCGCGCGCCACAGCGGTGGCCTCTCAGGAGCGGGGGGTGCTGCGCGGAAGGCGCAGCTCCCACTCGGTGCCGGCCCCCTCCGAGGTGTGCAGCGTCGCCGTTCCGCCGAGGTCGGCCATGCGGCCGCGGATGGAGCGGCTGACTCCCATGCGGCCGGACGCGGCCGCCTCCCGCAGGCGCCCGGAGGCGATGCCCGGCCCGTCGTCGCGGATGCTGATGGTGACAGCGGCGCCCTCGTCCTCCAGGAGGAGGTAGACCTTGGCTCCCGGCGCGTGTTGCGCCGCGTTGTCGAGGGCTGCCCGGACCGCCGCGACCAGCTCAGAAGCGACCGCGGACTCCAGCAGAACCGGTCCCGCCGGCGCCGCGATCGACACGGAGGGTCCCGCCGAGCCCGCGGAGTTCGCGAGCTCCGACAACAACCGTCCCACGTTCACCAAGCCGCCCGGGTCGGTCTCGCGTTCGCCCTCGGTCTGTTGCGGTTTCCCCTGCACCAGCGCCCGCAGCTTCGACTCCTGCTCCCCAGCCGCCCGTGCCATCTCGGCACCCGCCGGCCCCAGCTCCGGCCCTCGCCGCTGGACGTACGACAGCACCTGCAGCACCCCGTCGTGCACCGCCCGCGCCAGGCGTTCGCGCTCGGCTGTGCGGGCGGCCAGGCCGGCGAGGTACGCGCGTTCGGCCGCCGTCTCGCGCAGCAACGTCGCGAGGTAGCCAACGACCGTGCCGGCCATCAGCAGCAGGAACGAGTTGCCCAGCACCGTGGCGTCGCGGTCGGTACGGATCCAGATGTCAGGGATCTCCAGCAACACGGCGGAGATCGCGCCCGCCAGCCAGCCCTTGTGGATCGCCCAGGCCAGCACGGGAGCGATCACCCAGTACGACGCGACCGTCGCCTGGGTGCCGCGCAACGCCCCGCTCTCGACGTACGGCGTGACGACCAGCGCTCCGACCGCGATCACGAAGTCGAGGCTCAGCACCCACCAGCGCCGCCGGCCAGGTGAGTCGTACGCCCAGGTCACGACCAGCGTCCAGACCGCGACGGCAGACAGCACCATCCAGCCGGTCAGCGGACGCGAGAAGGCGCGCCAGTTCATCGTGTCGATGATCACGGCGTGCGCGAGCGTGACGAACCGCAGGACGGCGAGCGCGCGCCACATCGTGCCCGCTACATCAGCCTCGTCGGAGTGGCGGAGTTCTTCGGGAGGAGAGGCCATCGGCCGCTAGCCGGCCTTGCGCGCCCCGGATGCGGCGTCCGCGTCCGGGCCCCCGGGCGCGTCCGGATTGTCCGGACCGCCCGCCGAGGAGTCGGACTTCGCCGAGGTCAGGCCCCGCAACGTGAGCGAGCGCTTGCCGGACTGACCGTCCTTGGCCGACTGGGCGTAGACGTCGACGTACTCCTGCCCCGACAGCTCCATCAGCTCGTACATCAGCTCGTCGGTGATGGACCGGAGCACGAACCGGTCGTCCTCCATGCCTTCGTACCGCGAGAAGTCGAGCGGCTTGCCGATCCGCACGCCAGGACGCATCAGCTTGGGGATGGCCTTGCCCGGCGGCTGGAGCGTGTCGGTGCCGATCATCGCGACGGGGATCACCGGTGCGCCGGACGCCAGCGCGAGCCGGGCCACGCCGGTCTTGCCTTTGTAGAGGCGGCCGTCGGGCGAGCGCGTGCCCTCGGGGTAGATGCCGAACAGCTCGCCGCGTTGCAGCACCTTGAGCCCGGAGTTGAGCGCCGCCAGGCTGGCCCGCCCGCCGGAACGGTCGATCGGGATCTGCCCGATGCCGCGGAAGAACAGCGAGGTGAGCCGGCCCTTGATGCCCCGGCCGGTGAAGTATTCCATCTTCGCCGGGAACGTGATCCGCCGCTTGACGACCAGCGGCAAGAACACCGAGTCGGAAAACGAAAGATGGTTGCTGACCAGGAGCGCCGGGCCCTGGGTGGGGATGTTCTCCAACCCCTCGACCCACGGCCGGAAGATCGCCTTGAGCAGCGGGCCCAGGGCGAAGACCTTGAGGAACCAGTACAGCAACGTGTAGTCCTTTCGTATCTGTTGCGAACCTTAAGCCGCGATCGGGCGGAGGGCAACGTCCCCGCACCTGTTCCGGCGGTCAAAATGGAGCGGTCCGGTAATCTCGGTGCCACCCAGGACAGCGCAAACGCGAGGGAGTGTTCCCGTGCGGATCCAGCCACACGCCGAGCCGCTGTTCGCCGGTTCCGGCCCGACCGGAGTGGTGCTGTCGCACGGCTTCACCGGCTCACCGGCCTCGATGCGGCCATGGGCCGACGACCTCCTCGCCGCCGGCTATCGCGTCGCGGTGCCGCGGCTGGCGGGTCACGGCACCGACTGGCGCGATCTCAACCGCACCGGATGGCAGGACTGGTACTCCTCGGTCGAGCGCGCCTACCTCCGGCTGCGCGAGGAGTGCGACGTCGTTGTCGCCGGCGGGCAGTCGATGGGCGGCGGCCTCGTCCTGCACCTGGCGGCCCGCTACGGCCGTGGGCTCGACGGCGTGGTGCTGGTCAACCCGTCGCTGGGCAGCACCGACCTGCGCCTGCTCGCGCTGCCGCTGATCCACCGATTCGTACCCTCGGTCGCCGCGATCGGCGGCGACATCCACAAGCCGGCGACCGTCGAGTCGGCCTACGACCGGACGCCACTCACGGCGCTGCTGTCCCTGACCCGGCTGTGGAGGACGGTTGCCGGGGAGCTGCCCGACGTCAAGCAGCCTTTGCTGGTCTTCCGTTCGCCGCAGGACCATGTGGTCGACGGATCCAGCCTGCGGCTGCTGCGGTCGCGGGTCGGTTCCCGGCAAATCGAGGAGCACGCGTTGCCCGACAGCTACCATGTCGCCACGCTCGACTACGACGCGCCGACGATCTTCGCCGAGACCCGGCGGTTCATCGCCCGGCTGCGTCAGGAACGAACGGGAGCGGCCGACAGCGCACCAGCGACGGTCGTGCCGCAGGCGCCAGGCACCCAGGCGACAGGGAGGTAGAGATGCGCGGCAACGGACTCGAGGCATCGTCATACGTCGCGATCGCCGACCTGGATCCCCGGGTCGCCGACAACATGCTCGAGATACTTCGCGAAGCCGGCGTGGCGGCCTACGCCGAGCCGTGCCTGCCTCAGCAAGGACTCCTGCTCGAGGTCACGCTGCCGCC
Organism: Flindersiella endophytica; assembly: GCF_054779015.1. NCBI lineage: Bacteria > Bacillati > Actinomycetota > Actinomycetes > Propionibacteriales > Nocardioidaceae > Flindersiella > Flindersiella endophytica. The sequence goes on along the minus strand of NZ_BAAGYY010000019.1, from coordinate 462,394 downwards.
GGCGCCGCTGGACCGGCTGCACGTCGACCGCGAGGAGGCGCTGCGGGCCCGGCAGATGTTGCGCGAGCTGCTGGCCGCATCGGGCGAGTCCGGGAGCGCACCCGGGACCGGATCGGTGTCCACCGGATCCGGTGAGACGGCGAAGCCGGAACGTCCGACCGCCGAGGCCGGCGCCGGGGACGACCCCGACCCCGAGCTCGAGGCTCGCGTCGACACGGCCGGCGCGGCTGGACCGGCCGGAGACCGAACTCCCGAAGACGACGACCTGATCTGGGCACAGATCGTCGAGGCGTACGAACGCGAGTCGAAGGACCCCGTCAACCCCTGGCCCGCGGTCGAGGACACCGACGACGACGGCGACTCCGAAGGCTCCGACGACTCGGGCGGCGGGACGGCCCGCGGTCGCGACAGCTCGGACTCCGCCGCGGGTTCGACCGAGGCCGAGACGGAGGCCGCCGACAGCGAGACGGCCACGACTGTGGAGCAGGAACGCTATGTCCCTCCCCCGCCGCCGCCGCTGCCCAAGCTCGACCCGATCACGAAGCTGTGCTGGGGTGTCACGCTGTCCGGCCCGGTGCTCATGTTGCTCGCGGCCTTCGCCGGCGGCTACGTGCCGGCCTGGTTCCTGCCGCTCGGCGTGGTGGCGTTCGTCGGCGGCTTCGTGGCCCTGGTCTTCCGCATGCGCGGCGGCCCACCCGACGAGTCCGACGACGGCGCCGTCGTCTAGGCCGGGTCCGAGTACGCGCCTAGTGCGTCTCGCTCTGGCCGGGCGTGCCGAACTTCGTCCGCAGCTTGATCAGGCCGGGCCCGAACGTGGCTTCCAGCACGTCGTGGTGAGCGGCCAGCATCTCCAGCTTGTAGAGGTCGTGCTTCACCAGCTCGGTGATCGGTACGACCAGCGCCGGATGGCTGGTCCAGGCCGCGCGGCTGTCGACGCCGCTGGACACGATGCCGGCGACCACCTCGCTGTTGTCGGCGCTGAGCACCAGCCACCGGCCGCCCAGGCCGGCGGTCACCTCGTCGGTCGACGGGTGGGGGTAGACCTCGGCGAACGGCAGCCGCGGATCGCCGTACGCGACGACCGTGATCCGTACTCCTCGGCCCGCCGCCTCGGCGAGGTCGGCACGTAGCTCGTCGGCGTCCGGAGCCCAGATCTCCAGCATCAGGCGCTGCGAGCTGTCCCGCACCAGCTGCCGGGCGCGGTCGAAGATCGGCCCACGGCCCTGGATGTCCCAGATCGCCGCGTCGCCGCCGACCTGGACCGCGTGGTTGGCCAGCGCCACCTCCGCGGCGTCGATCCGGCCGCTCAGCTCGTCGCGCCAGCGCTCGATCAGCTCGCTCGGCTGAACCGGGCCGTACAGCTTCGGCTCGGAACTCGCGACGTGCACCGCACCCTTGCTCTCCAGCGACGCCAGCACCTCGTAGATCTTCGCCCGCGGGACGCCGGACCGCTTGGCCACGCCGTAGCCGGACGACGGGGACTCCTCGAGCAGGGTGAGGTAGGCACGCGCCTCCCACTCGGTCATCCCGAGCGCCTGCAGGTGTTCGACGGTCGTCGTCAACGCGTTGTCCTCCGGCTTGACGTTGCTGGGGCACTACCCTACTCTCTCATCCGTAACCACAAAGGTGGCTACGTCAAAGGAGCCACCTTTCCAGTGACGGAGGTACGCGTGTCCGGTCCAGAGCACAAGCTGGCGATCGTCATCGACCGGGAGCTTCCCGGAGGGCTGGTCGCCAACACCGCGGCCGTCCTCGCGATGAGCCTCGGCAGCCGGCTGGAGCACGTGATCGGCCCCGACCTGAAGGACGCCGACGGCAGTCCACACCTCGGCATCACCACGCTGCCGATCCCGGTGCTGGTCACCGACCAGGCGGAGTTGAAACAGCTCCGCCGCCGCGCGCACGACGCAGCGGACGACATCCTGCTGGTCGACTTTCCCGACTGCGCGCAACGCAGTCGCACCTACGACGACTACTCCGAACAGCTGGAAGCGTCCGGCGAGGGAGACCTCAGCTACCTCGGCATCGCGCTGTTCGGCCCACGCAAGCCGATTCAGAAGCTGACCGGCAGCCTGCCGCTGCTGCGCTGAGACACCAGGTCGCTCAGTCCTGAGATCAGTACCGCCGCATCTCCTCGATGCTCCATTTCCGGGGCGTCGCCGCCTCGACGCTGTTCGCCAACTCGGTCCTGGCCTGGTCACGCTCCCGCCGGGGCTCCACGCGCTCCAGCCGGGCGCATCTGGCCAGGCGATTGTCGCCAATTTTGTCGACCATCCGCGCGACGCGATCGTCAACGATCCCCGTCGACAATCCCGCCGACAATCCCGCCGACAATCCCGTCAACAATCCCGTCAACAATCCCGTCGACAATCCCGTCGACAATCCCGCCGACAATCCCGCCGACAATCCCGCCGACAATCCCGCCGACAATCCCGCCGACGAACCCCGTCAACAATCCCGCCGACGAACCCCGCCGACGAACCCCGCCGACGAACCCCGCCGACGAACCCCGTCAACAATCCCGTCAACAATCCTCAGCACAGGATTGGCGACAATGTTCGTGACACGATTGGCGACAAGCCTGTAGACGGTCGTCCGCTAGATGCCGCCGAGCCCGGACGCCGTGATGCCCTCCACGAATCGCCGCTGCAGCGCCAGGAACACCAGCAGCATCGGCGCCAGCATGATGAGCCCGGCCGCGCTGATCAGCGGATAGTTCTGGCTGAACCCCTGCTGGAACGAGTAGAAGCCGGTCGCCACCGGAAGGTACTCCTCGCTCTGGATGAACGTCACCGCCAGCAGGAACTCGTTGTACGCCGACAGCGCCGTCGTCAGCGCGATCGTCAGGAAGCCCGGCCACGACAATGGCAGCACGATCCGGAACAGCACCGTCCACTCCCGGGCGCCGTCGATCCGCGCGGCCTCCTCGAAGTCGCGCGGAATCGCCACCATGAACGAACGCAGCAGCAGCGTCGCGAACGGTGAGAACACCGCCCAGTAGATGACGATCAGCCCGATCGGGGTGTCGTAGATCCTCAGCTTGGTCCACAGGTAGAACAGCGGGATCAGGAACAGCTGGATCGGCAGCGAGCCGCCCACCAGCAGGTAGACCAGCACGGCGCCAGAGCCCGGCAGGTCGAGCCGGGCCATCGCGTACGCCGCGCAACCCGAGATCACGCAGACGCCGGCGACCGTGCCCGACACGATCAGCGCGCTGTTGGCGAATCCCACGCCCATGTTGGCGGTCTGCCAGGCATCGACGAAGTTGGACCACCGCCAGCTCGTCGGAAAGCCGAGCGGGTTGGAGCCGAGCTCGGCCTGCGACTTCAGCGCGCTGAACGCGAAAATCACCAACGGTCCAAGGGAGAACGCGGCCAGCAGGCTCAGCACGAGATAACGTACGCCACTCATCGGCCGCTTCACCCGAACGCCGGCACCGGCAGCACTCATACCTCCCACCTCCGCGTCCGTTTCAGCAACAGGTACGCCGAGACCACGACCAGGCTGATGCCGGCCATCACCACGCCGATCGTCGCGGCGTAGCCGGCTTCGTGCTCGGCGAACGCCGACTTGTAGAGCAGCGTGCCTAGCACTTCGGTCGCGCCCCCCGGCCCGCCCTGCGTCAGGATGTAGATGTAGTCGAAGATCAGGAACGACCAGATGATCGTCATCAACGCGAGGAAGACCACGGTCGGCCGGATCGACGGCAGCGTGACGTACCGGAACTCCTGCCACGCGCCGGCGCCGTCCAGCCGGGCCGCCTCGTACAGCGACGGGCTCACGCCCTGCATCGCGGCCAGGTAGACCACGACCAGGAAGCCCCACCACTGCCAGTTGTTGACGAACGCCACCGACGGCAGCGCCAGCGAACCGTCGCCGAGAAAGTTCACGCGCAGCCCGTGGTCCGGCGACAGCAGGTTCTCCCACACGGCCGAGGAGACGACGGTCGCGACGATGTACGGGATGAAGTACGCGATCCGGAACAGCATCTGGAACTTCCGGATCCGCGACAGCAGGTAGGCGCCGAACAGGCCCATCGCCATCGGGACGATGAGGAAGAACACCGTCCACCAGACGTTGTGCACGAACGCCGTCGCGAACGCCTGGTCGCTGAACAGCCTTCGGTAGTTGGCCAAACCGGTCCAGTGTGCCGCACCCACGCCGGACCAGTCGGTGAACGAGTAGTACACGCTCGCCACGCCCGGACCGGCGATCACCAGCCCGTTGACGACCAGGAGCGGCAGCATGAACAGCCAGGCCACCAGGGCCCTTCTGCGGCTCAGCGTTGCCCCGGCTGGGTTCTTGGCGGCCATGGTCACTCGCTCGAGGGCTTGGGGATGGGCGGGACCTTGCCGGCCTTCAACTCCTCGCTGAACACCTTCTGCAGGCCGGCGCAGTACTCCTTCGGCGTCAGCGCTCCGGTGATGACGCGGTCCATCTGCTCGTAGATGTAGACGTCCGACTTCGGCGGCCAGAACGTCCACGTCACGTAGCCGAAGTGCTTGGCCTCGGTCAGGGCGACGTACAGCCGCTTGATCCGCGGATCGACGTCGGCCGGGAAGTCGTCGTCGGCGTAGTTCAGCGGGTACGGCTGGGCTGCCACCGCGGCTACCGCCTTGCCCTGCCGCTTCGGATCGGAGAACAGCCAGTCGATGTACTCCGCGGCCTGGTCCTTGTGCTCGGAGTCGGCGTTGATGGAGAACGTGCCGCCGACGGCCAGCGCGTAGGTGCCGTCCGGCACGTCGCTCCCGAACGAGGGGATCGGCGCCCAGTCCCATGCCTGGGCCTTCGCACCACTGGTGCCGAAGAAGCGCTTCATCTCGTTCAGTGCCCACGAGCCGGTCAGGTCGAGCGCGACCTCGCCCTTGACCAGCCTCGCGTTGAGCGTGTCGAACCGGTTGGTGAAGTACGTCTTGACGCCGCCGCCGAACCAGCCCTTCTGGAAGTAGCTGTCGAGCAGGGTGATGGCGTCGACGAACACGGGATCGGTCCACGGGGTTTCGCCTTTCAGGGCGGAGTAGACCGCCTCCGGCCCGGCGAAGTGGGTGAAGAAGATGGAGACGTACCACTCCGTCGCGGGCTTCCAGTCGGCGTTGCCCGCGAGCACGGGTACGAGGCCCTTGCCCTTGGCCTCGGTGCACAGCGCCTCGAAGTCCGACCGGTTCGCCGGTGGCTTCCAGCCGTGCTTGTCGAGCGTGTTCTTGTTGTAGAACATCGCCATCGTCTCGAAGGAGTTCGGCAGGGAGTAGAGCTTGCCTTCGACCTTGCCGGACTCGAACGCCCAGCCCTGCACCTTGCCGGACCAGTCGTACTTCTTGGCGTACGCGTCGAGCGGCGTGAGCTTGCCCGCGTCGATGTATTCCAGTGCGTACGACGGCCCGCTGGTGAACACGATGTCCGGCCCGCGCCCGGACGCGATCGCCGTCTGCTGCAGGCGTTCCAGGTTCGCGTTGTCCTTGACGGTCAGCTTCACCTTGAACGGGTGGTCCTGGTTGAACGCGTCGACGAAGTTCTTCGTGTGGTACTTCCGCTCCTCGTCCGACGGGTACGAGGTCCACAGCGAGATCGTGTTCTCGTCCTGGCGGGTGGCCGATCCCTGCGAGCACGCGGAAACCGCCGCGAGCGCCAGCGCCTGTCCACCCAACGCGAGGAATCCCCTACGGGTTGTCGAGCTCGGCATCGCGATGCCTCCAAACTGCTTCCCTAGTTGGCGAAGTTCTGTGTGAGCTTGATCGTGCGCTCGGCGAGCTCCGAGATCCGCGAGCCGTCGAAGCCGAACAAAGCGCTGCGCAGGCGGTCGTGCAACGGGTCGACCCAGTTGCCGGGGATGCCGGAGCGCCCGGCCCAGATTCCGGCCACCGAACCGGCCGTCGCGCCGTTGGAGTCGGTGTCGAGCCCACCGAGGACGGTCAGCGTGATCGTCTTGGTGAAGTCCCCCTCGCCCCACAACAGCCCGGCCGCGATGACGGCCGCGTTGTTGATCGTGTGCACCCAGCTGTAGTAGCCGTAACGCTCGTGGATCTCGGCGATCGCCGTGTCCCAGTCGAGCCCGCGCTGGTGCATGTCGAGCACGTCGCGCAGCGCCTCGGTGAGGCGGGACAGCGGAGGTACGACGATCAGCGACTGCTCCAGCGCACCACGCGGGTCGCTCGTGGTGAACGCGACGGCGACCAACGCCGCTGCCCACATCTCGCCGTAGATTCCGTTGGCCACATGGGAAAGCGCCGCGTCCTGGTAGGCCAGCCGGGCCGCCGACACCGGGTCGCCAGGATAGACGTAACCGAAGATGTCGGCGCGGATCTGCGCGCCGATCCATTCCCGGTAAGGGTTTCGGTAGGTCGCGGTCTGCGGCGGCCTGAGCCCATGGATCAGGTTGCGGTACGCCACGCGTTCGGCGGTGTAGGTCTGGCCGTACGGCAGCAGGTGCAGCCACGATGTGGCGACGTGCTCCGGCGTCAGGCCTGGCCCGTGGGTCTCGAGTAGGTGCAGGCCGAGCACGGTGTAGTCCACGTCGTCGTCGCGGGAGCTGCCGTCGACGCGGCCCCGGGTGGTGCCGACCCAGTTGTCCCTGAGCTCGTAGCCGTCCGGCATCGGGTCGATCACCGGGAAGTAGTCGTCGAGCGGCCAGGCGCCGGCCAGCTGGAGGTACGAGCGCAGGTGCGCCGGCGTCCAGTGGTCGCCCCACTCGACCGGCTTGCCGAGCATGTTGCCGGCGACCCGCCCCGCCCAGGCGCCATGCACCTTCTCAGCGAGCTCCTTGTCCGGAAGGGATCTGAGCGCGATGGTCGCCGCCGGCAGCTCCAGCTTCGCCTCGAGCTGGTCCCAGGCCGTCGGCTCGTCGTACGACCAGCCTTGCGGCGCGGGCAGGGCGTCCAACTCGTCGAGCAACGCGGCAAGCGCGGCCGGGTCCTCGCGGTCGACTGCGGCGAACGCGGCTTCCTGCGCGGTGACGTCGTATCCCGTCTCGCGGCGCTGGTCGAGCTCGTTCTCGATCAGGTCGCTCAGCTGGATGGCGTCATGGGGCATGTGGCCTCCTAGTCAGACGGTTGCTCGGCGGACCGTTCTGGACAGCCGCACGAGCCTCGAAGGATCAGCTCGACAGGGAACACCTCATGGACCGGCTCGGCGTCGTCGCCGGAGACCAGCCCGAGCAGGATCGAAAGAGCTCTGGCGGCCATCGCACGGACGGGCTGCCGGACCCCGGTGAGGGACGGAACGGTGTACGCCGCGTCGACCACGCCGTCGAACGACACGATGGCCAGGTCGTCCGGCACCCGCAGGCCGAGCTCGTGGGCGGCGCGCAGCGCGCCGATCCCCTGCTCGTCGGCGGCCGCGAACAACGCCGTCGGGCGGTCCGCCGTGGACAGGACGTCGAGCGCGGCTCGGTAACCGGTGTTGCGGTCGAACGCGGCCCGGACGACCAGCGAACGATCCGAGGCGAGCCCGGCTTGACGTAGCTGACTGGACCAGCCCCGGCGGCGTTCGGCGGCCGGGGAGAACTTCGACGGTCCGCCGAGGAACGCGATCCGCCGGTGGCCGTGCTCGATCAGGTGCTGCGTCGCCACCCGCGCGCCGCCTCGGTTGTCGGCGGTCACGCTGCTGGCGTTGAATCCTCGTACCCTCCGGTCGAGTACGACGGTGGGAATCCCGGAGCGGACCAGTTCGTCGACGCAGTGGCCTGGCTGGCCGGCCGAGATGTAGAGCAGGCCGTCGACGCGGCTCTCGACGAACGTACGCACGTAGACCAGCTCGCGCGCGGTGTCGCCGACGCTGTTCCCGAGCACGACGGTGTATCCCTGACCGAACGCGACGTCTTCGATGTCGCGGGCCAGCTGGGCGAAGTAGGGGTTGGAGATGTCCGGGACGATCAGCCCGAGCACGCGGGTTCGTTGTGCGCGCAGGGATCTGGCCACGCCGTTGGGCCGGTAGCCGAGCTGTTCCACCGCTGCGAGCACGCGCTGTCGGGTGGCTTCGGACACAGGGCGTGGACCGTTGTTCAGTACGTAGCTCACGACCGCCGTCGAGGTGCCGGCGAGCCGCGCCACGTCGTCTCGGGTGACCACGTGCACTTCCAGCTTCTACACGAGTTGTCTACTCCAGTAGAACCCCACCCTGGAACGCGATCCGGAGCAGCGTCAAGGTGACCTGGCGGGACGTGGCCGGTGTCGGCCGACTTCGAGGCTGCGATGTCGGTGGTCTCGGCGAAGCTGTTCGGTATGCGAGCAAGCCGGCTGGTGTCGATCGTGCTGTTGTTACAGGCGCGCGGGCGGATGACCGCGCGCGACCTCGCCGAGGCGCTCGAGGCCTCCGAGCGCACGGTCTACCGCGACATCGTCTCCCTGAGCGCTGCCGGGGTGCCGGTCTACGGCACGCCGCGTCGCGATGGCGGGTTCCAGCTCGTCGGCGGCTATCGCACGCGGTTGACCGGGCTCACCGAGCAGGAGGTCCGCACGCTGTTCCTGGCCGGCGTGCCTGCCGCGGCGGCGGCCCTCGGCCTCGGTACGGAGGCCAACGCCGCGAGGCTCAAGCTGCTGGCGGCGGTGCCGGCGACCGGCCGCGACCACGCCGAGCGGGTCCACCTCGACCCGACGCCGTGGGGCGAGGTCGCCGATCCCGAGCCGTCGCTCCCCCTGCTCCACCAAGCTGTCTGGAACGACCGGCTGGTTCGCGTACGCTACGGCACGTCACCGAAACCGTTCACGATCGCGCCGCTCGGCCTGGTGTGCAAGGGCGCGAGCTGGTACCTCCTCGCGCTGCGCCGGCGCGAGCCGCGCACCTATCGTGTGTCGCGGCTGGGAGAGGTCACGCTCGACGACCGCACGTTCAGGCGGCCGGACGGCTTCGACCTCGCGACGCACTGGCGGGCCGCGTCGCAGGCCTATGCCGAGACGTTCGCGCGTACGACAGTGCGGCTGCGGCTACGCGGCGGTGCGCTGGACCGCGCGACCTGGGTGCAGGCCCGGTCCCGGACGATCGGCGCGCCGGACGGCGACGGCTGGACCGACGTCGAGTTGGTTCTGGAAGACGCCGACAACGCGCTGACCGTGATCCGCGTCCTCGGTGACGAGGTCATCGTCGTCGAGCCGGAAGGTCTGCGCCACCAGGCGATCGCGATGGCGCAGGCCTTCCTCGACGCCAACGGCGCCAGTCACACGCCAGGGGCGCAGAACACGTTTCCCTCGGGATCGGCCATCACCCAGTGAACCGGCTGGCCGGGCGCGTCGATCCGCTCCACCCGGCGGGCACCCAGCCGTTCCAGTCGCGCGGTCACCGCCTCGAGCTGCTCGCGGGTCGGCTTCTGGTCCGGTGGGAAGCCCACGTCCAGATGGAACCGGTTGCCCTGCGGACTTGCCGCGCCGTGCTGGACGTGCTGGTTGATGCCCTGGCACACCAGCAGCGGCCAGGCGCCGCCCGGGCCCTGCATCTCCACCCAGCCGGGCGAGTCGTCCACGATCTCGTAGCCGAGCACCGCGGCCCAGAACCTGGCCAGCCGCTGCGGATCGGTCGAGTCCAGTACGACGCCACCCCAGTGCGCGCCATTCTCCATCGCAACCTCCTCTTTCGGGTCGAGGCTGCGACGCTAGACCGCGCTCACTGCCATCCTCTGTCAGGGAACCTCGACGACGGCCAGCACCGGAAGATGGTCGGTCGCCCGCAGCAGGTCGGCGCGGATCGACGGCGCGTCCGGCACGCCGTACTCCTTGACCTCGAAGTGCTTCGTCAGCAGGATCGCGTCGATCCGGGCCTTCGGCGTGCCCACCGGAAACGTCGGCGGGCGGTCGGCGCCGTCCAGCGGGTCGGTGAAGCCGGCCTCGCCGAACGCCGCCCAGCCGGCGGCTTCGGGCGTCTCGTTGAAGTCGCCGGCGATCAGCGTGGGCTCGTCGCCGAACGAGCGGCCGGCGGCGACCACCTTGCGTACCTCCGCCGCCCGCCGTCTCGGGTTGAGGCCGAGATGGAAGCCCACGACGCCGAACCGGCCCTCGTCCAGGCCCAGCCGCGCCGACACCACGCCCCGGATCGGGTCGCGCCAGGGCTGCCAGATCCGCGACTCGCGTACGTCATGGACGTCGATCCTGGGCGCGACCAGCAGCAGGTTGCCGCCACCCGTCCGCCCGCCCGCGGTGTAGAGCAGCTCGCACTCGCGCGCGAACGCCGCACACCGCGACCGCCAGCGGAGCACGCTCGGCGCCTCCTGTACCACCAGGACGTCCGGCCGGCAGTGCCGTACGACACGGGTGAGCGCGGCCACGTCGTCGCGCAGGCCACGCACGTTGTAGGACAGGACACGAATCTCTGGCACGAACCAGAACGCTATATCGGTCGCCTGCGAACGATCCGGGCGAGGTCCGGAATCGGATACCACCGAGTCGACCGGGACGATGTTGATCGTGGCCTCTGGATCGACTTGCTCGCCGGCCACGAACGCCGGGCTGATGTCGTGGAAGCGTTCGGTTACGACAACCCGCCGACGCGACATGGGGGATGATGGCAGGCCGAGGTGGACGGCCACATTGGACCAGAGCCGACTGGCAGGAGTGCGGATGACGTTCAGCATCGAGCCGATCGACCCGGCGGGCCTACCGGAGTCGACGGCGGCCTATACGCACGGCACCGCCGTCAGCGGAGCCCAGCGGATGGTGTTCGTCAGCGGCCAGCCGCCTTGGTCGGCGGACCTGCCGCTACCCGAGTCGTTCGAGGACCAGTGCCGGCTGGCGTGGCGCAACGTCGAGCGCGTGCTCACCGAGGCGGGAATGTCGCTGCGCAACCTGGCGAAAGTCACCATCTACCTGGCGGATCGGGAGCACCGGGCGGCCAACAGCCGGATCCGCGCCGAGATCCTGGGCGACCATACGCCCGCGCTGACGATCATCATCACCGGCATCTACGCCGAGGAGTGGCTGCTGGAGATCGAAGCCGTCGCGGTCGCCTGAGCCGTCCGCCGTGGCCCTCTGCCCTAGTCCGAAGAGGTGGCGTAGAGATCGGGGCGGGTGGCGAGGCTGACCGTTGCCGGGCGGCCGGTCTCCAGCGCGTCGACGCCGGCGGTGGCGATCGCTGTCGCCGCATAGCCGTCCCAGGCGGTTGGGCCGCGTTGGTCGCCGGCTGCCGCGCCGCGGACCCAGTCCTGGAGCTCCAGGCGGTAGGCGTCGGCGAAGCGGTCGCGCCAGTCGGTCGCGATCTCCGCCGCCACTCCGCCCGCTCCCCGGCCGACCACCCCCACGGCGCGGTCGAGGCTGAGCGTGCCCGTCTCTCCCACCAGCTCGCAGCGGACGTCGTAGCCGTAGCGGCAGTTGACGAACACCTCGACGTCGACCAGGACGCCGGATGCCGTCTCGGCGACGATGAGCATCGGGTCGTCGGTGCCTCCGACGACGAGCGACGAGCGCCGGCCGTGGTGGACGGTGATCCGGGTGATCTCGTCGTCGAGCAGCCAGCGCGTGACGTCGAACTCGTGTACGGCCGACCCGTTGATCAGCTGCTCGCTCGCGGTGTCCGGCCGGGAGCTCGCGTTGCGGTGCACGCAGTGCAGCATCAACGCCCCGCCGAGCGCGCCCGAACACAGGCTCGCCTTCAGCGACGCGTACCCAGGGTCGTAACGCCGCATGAAGCCGACACTCGCCAGCCGTCGCCCGCGGTCGACCTCGGCCGCGACGATGCGCAGCGAGCCGTCAGCCGTCGGCGTGAGCGGCTTCTCGCACAGCACGTACTTTCCCTCACGTACGCAGGCCAGCACGAGCTCCTCGTGTGTGCTGTCCGCCGACGCCACGACCACCGCGTCGATGTCGGGGTCCTCGACCACCTTCAGCGGATCGTCCAGGATCCGTACGCCGGTCAGCCCGGCCGCCTCGACCGCGGCCTCCGCGCGGCTGGTGTCGAGGTCGGACACCGCCGCCACCTGAGCACCCGCGACCGCGGTCGCCAGCGTGCGTACGTGATCGGCACCCATCACGCCTGTGCCGATCACACCAATCCTCACCATGTCGTTCATAAGCGCCGCTCACACCTTCGCCAGGCTGTCTTGGCTCAAATAGGCGATGCTGCGCCGGACGTCGTCGATCGGCCCGGTCCAGGGTTCGGGAACCTCGTCCAGCGTGGCGTCCTGCTCCAGGACGTACCAGCCGCGATAGCCGCTGTCCTCCAGCGCCCGCACGATGCCGGCGATGTCGAGGTCACCGTCGCCGAGCGGCACGAACAGGCCGCTGCGCACGCCGTCGATGAACGTCTCGGTCCCCTCCGCGACCGCCTGCGCCACCGCGAGCCGGACGTCCTTGAGGTGGACGTGACCGACCCGGTCGGCGTACTTCCGCACCAGCTCCAGCGGGTCCGCTCCCCCGATCGCAAGGTGACCGGTGTCGAGGCACAGCGGTACGTCGCTGTCGGCCAGCAGCCGGTACACGACGTCGGCGGCCTCGATCGCCGTTCCCACGTGGGGATGCAGCGACGCGGCCAGGCCGAGCTCCGCGGCCAGCTCGCGGGTGCGGTCGAGGTTCGACAGCAACCACCGCCACTGCGTGTCGCCGAGCACGACCTTCTCGTTGTAGCCCGCAGGTCCGGCGTCGGCCGCCAGCACGACGACCTCGGCACCGGCGTCGGCGAGCGTACGCATGGCGTACTCCGCCTGCGTCAGGTCGGCCTGCTCCGCGGTGTGCAGGACGACCGGCAGGAACCCACCGACCAGCGAGAGGTCGTTGGCCGCCAGGGTTTCTCGTACAGTCAGCGGATCGGGACCGAGGTAGCCGGTGGGACCGAGCTCGGTCGCCGGCAGGCCGAGCCGCGCCATCTCGGCGAGCACGCGCTGGGCGGTGAGCTCGTAACCCCAGTCGGGCGCTTCGCACACACCCCACGAGATCGGTGCTCCCGCCACCCGTCCTGCCAATGGTCCTAAGGTGCTCAACTGCTTTCTCCTGTTACTTCTGTAACTACTTGTTCCGGCGCGACCTGACGCAGCTCGTGCCCGAGCGCCTCCAGCTCCGCGCCACCCGCCATCTCGCGGATCAGGTCGTCCAGCGCCAGGTCCGCCCGTTCGTACGCTCCGGCCATCCGCCCGCGCTTCAGCAGGACGAACCGATCGCCGACGAGGTACGCGTGGTGCGGGTTGTGCGTGATGAGCACGACGCCGAGACCGGCGTCGCGGGCGGCGGCGACGTACTTCAGCACGACACCGGACTGCTTGACGCCGAGCGCCGCCGTCGGCTCGTCGAGGATCAGCACCCGCGCGCCGAAGTAGACGGCCCGCGCGATCGCCACCGACTGACGTTCACCGCCGGACAGCGTGCCGATCGGCTGGTCCACATCACGCAGGTGGATGCCCATCTTCGCCAGCTCGCCGTGCGTGGTGAGCCGCATCGACCGGACGTCCAGCCGCCGCAACGGCCCGAATCCCTTGGTGGGTTCGCTTCCGAGGAAGAAGTTCCGCCACACCGGCATCAGCGGTACGACGGCCAGGTCCTGGTAGACCGTCGCGATGCCCTTGTCCAGCGCCTGTCTCGGGCTGCTGAACGTGGTCGGCGAGCCGTCGAGCAGCAGCTCGCCGCTCGACGGTTGGTGCGCGCCGGACAGGATCTTGATGAACGTCGACTTGCCGGCGCCGTTGTCGCCGAGCACGCAGGTGACCTGCCCGCTCTCGACCGTCGTCGAGACGTCCTCGAGCGCGGAGATGCTGCCGTACCGCTTGGACAGCCCGCGCGCCTCCAGCACCGCGGTCATCGGCTCACCTCCGCCTGCTTGCGGACGAACGTGTTGACCAGCACGGCGAGCAGCAACATGACGCCGAGGAACGCCTTCAGCCAGTTGTTGTCCCACTGCGCGAACACGATGCCCTGGTACGTCATGCCGTAGATCAGCGCACCGAGTGCGGCGCCGATCGCCGAGCCGTAGCCGCCGGTCAGCAGGCAACCGCCGACGACCGCGCAGATGATGTAGATGAACTCCTGCCCGATGCCGGTGGACGCCTGCACGGTCGAGGTGCGGAACAGCTGCAGCATGCCGACCAGCCAGCCGGCCCCAGCCGTCACCATGAACAGCGCGATCTTCGTCCCCAGCACGGGCACGCCGACCTCACGCGCGCTGTGTGCCGCGCCACCGACCGCGAAGATCCAGTTGCCGGCACGCGTACGCAACAGCAGCCAGGTCGCGAGCGCGGTCAGCAGGAACCACCACACGATCGAGATCTGGAACTTCGTTCCGAACAAGGCGATCGTGGAGCCGAACAGCCACTTCACGTCGTAGTAGCCGGGCACGTCGTCGAAGTTCTGGATCGCCACCTGGCCGGTGAGCTGCTTGGTCAGCGCGAGGTTGAGGCCCTGCAGCACGAACAGCGTGCCGAGCGTGACGATGAAGCTGGGCAGGCCTGTCTTCATCACCAGCAGGCCGTTCAACGCGCCGACCACCAGTGCGAACACCAGCGAGATCAGCACGGTGACCCACACGTTGCCGCCGTACTGGATCGTGAGGATGCCGACGATCAGCCCGGTCGCGCCGGTCATCACGCCCGCCGACAGGTCGAACTCGCCACCGATCATCAGCAGGCCGACCGCGACCGCCATGATGCCGAACAGCGACGCCGAGTCGAGCCAGGTCGCCATGCCGCCCATCGTGAGGAACGCCTCGGTCATGACGGAGAAGAAGACGAACACCGCGACCGCGGCGGCCGCGGCGCCCACTTCTGGACGCCGCAGCACCCGCGTCACCAGGCTCACCGTCGTGAGGCGGCCTTCCTCGGTGATGACAGCCATCGAACTATCGCGTCTTCGCGGCGGCGAACTTCTTCACCTGCGCGGCGTTGTCCTTGGTGACGAAGCCGGGACCGGAGTAGACCGGCTGCCCGCCACCGACGTCGTTGCCGTTGCGGGCCTTCAGCGCGAGGAACACCACCGGCAGGTAGCCCTGCAGGTAGGGCTGCTGGTCGACCGCGAACAGCAGGTCGCCGCCCGCCACGTAGTCGCAGATCTCCTCCGAGACGTCGAACGTCGCGAGCTGCGCCTGGCTGCTCGCCTCCTGCTTGGCCTGCACCGCGGCCTTGGCCACCACGGGGTTGAGCGTCAGCACGCCGTCGATGGTCTTGTCGGACAGCAGCTTGCTCTTGATGGTGTTCTGCGCGTCGGCGATGTTGGAGATGTCGACCTGCAGGTTGGAAAGCTTAGCACCGGCGAGCTTGGACTTCGCGCCCGCGCAGCGCTGCTCCAGGCCGACGTTGCCGGCCTCGTGCACCACGCAGATCACGTTCTTCAGCCCGGCCCCGGCGAGCTTCTCGCCCGCCGCCTCACCGGCCAGCTGCTCGCTCTGGCCGATGTGCGTGATCGCGCCGAACGCCTTGGACTGCTCCAGCCCGGAGTTGATCGTGATGACCGGGATGCCCTTGCTCACGGCCGCTTCGACGCTGGACTTCACACCGTCGGGGTTGGCCATCGACACGATCAGGCCGTCGACCTTCGACGCGACCGCGTTGTCGATCAGCTGACTCTGCTTGGCCGGGTCGCCGTCGCTGTTGTAGGTGACCTTGACCTTCTGATCCTTGGCGGCCTGGTCGGCCCCGGTCTTCACGATGTCCCAGAACGCGTCACCCGCGGTTCCGTGCGTGACGACGGCGAACGTGAGGTCGCCGGACCCGCTGGACTGGTTTTCGCTCCCAGACTCGGACTTCTTGTCCGTCGACTGGTCGTTGTTCGTCTGCGGCTCGTCGTTCGAGCAGCCGCCGATCGCGAGCGCAGCCGCGATCGTCACCAGACCCAACGTACGGAGTAGCTTCATCGATCCTCCTGGTCAAGAGCCCTTTGTGGATTGGGTACTGCGGTGTTCAGGTGCTCAGCCGGTCACTCGGTCACTTGGTGGTCGGGAAGTGGAACGCGGCGTCGGCGGCGTGCTCGACGTGCGGCCAGCGTGACGTGATGGCCTTGCCGCGGGTGTAGAAGTCGACGCCCTCGACGCCGTAGGCATGCCGCTCGCCGAACAGCGAGTCCTTCCAGCCGCCGAAGCTGTAGTGCGCCATCGGGACGGGAATCGGCACGTTCACGCCGATCATGCCGACGGTCACCCTGCGCTGGAACGTTCGCGCCGCCTCGCCGGAGCTGGTGAAGATCGCCGTGCCGTTGCCGAACGGGTTGGCGTTCACGAGGTCGATCGCCTGCTCGAGCGTCTCCGCCCGCAGGACGACGAGTACCGGTCCGAAGATCTCGTCCTGGTACACCCGCATCTCGGGTGTGACCTTGTCGAGCAGGGACGGCCCGATGAAGAACCCCTCTTCGTGGCCGTCGATCGTGAGGCCGCGACCGTCGACGACCAGCTCGGCGCCTTCGGCGGCACCGACCTCGAGGTACGCGGCGATCCGTTCCTCGGCCTGCTTGGTGACGACCGGCCCCATGTCGGCCGAGTCGTCGTCGCCAGGCCCAACCTTCACGTCACCGGCTCGCGAGCGCAGCTTCTCCACCAGCGCGTCGCCGGACGCGCCAACCGCGACGACGGCCGAGATCGCCATGCAGCGCTGGCCGGCCGAGCCGTAGCCCGCGGCGGTCAGGTGGTCGGCCGCGAAGTCGAGGTCGGCGTCGGGCAGCACGACCGCGTGGTTCTTCGCGCCCCCGAGGGCCTGGACACGCTTGCCGGACGCGCTCGCGCGGGCGTGAACGTACCGCGCGATCGGCGTCGAGCCGACGAACGACACCGCGGCGATGCCCGGGTGGTCGAGGATCGCGTCGACGGCTTCCTTGTCGCCGTGCACGACGTTGAAGACGCCATCGGGCAGGCCGGCCCGCTGCCACAGCTCGGCGACGAGACGGGACGCCGACGGGTCGCGTTCGGACGGCTTGAGCACGAACGTGTTGCCGCACGCGATCGCGATCGGGTGCATCCACATCGGCACCATGGCCGGGAAGTTGAACGGCGTGATGCCTGCGACGACGCCGAGCGGCTGCCGGAACGAGTAGGCGTCGACGCCGCTGGAGACCTGGTCGGAGAAGTCGCCCTTCAGCAGCTGGGGAATCCCGCAGGCGAACTCGATCACCTCGAGGCCGCGCTGCACCTCGCCCTGGGCGTCGGAAATCACCTTGCCGTGCTCGGCAGAGATGATCCGGGCGAGCTCGTCGACGTGGGCGTTGACCAGCTCGCGGAACGCGAACAGGATCTTCGCGCGCTTGCCGACCGAGACGTCCTGCCAGCTCTCGAACGCCTTCGCGGCCGTCTGCACGGCCAGGTCGACGTCGTCGGCCGTGGCGAGCACGACTTCGGCCTGCTGCTCACCGGTGGCGGGGTTCCAGATGGGCCCACGCCTGGTGGATCCGCCCTGAGTCGGCGCGCCGGCGATCCAGTGTTCAACGGTGCGCATGGGTGTCCGCACCTCCCTTACAGATAACGCTTCTGGCTGGGTTTGTTGGCTTCGTAGGTGTCGCGCGCCGCACGCGTCGAGGGCAGCGAGGAGACCTCGGCGACCGGAACGTCCCACCAGGCTTCGGAGTCCGGTGCTCCGGACAACAGGTCGGTCTCGACGTGGACGAGCGTGGTGCGGGTGGCCTCGCGGGCCTTGGCCAGCGCGGCGCGGAACTCCTCGATCGTTCCGGCGCGCAGGACGTCGGCGCCGAGGCTGGCGGCGTTGGCGGCCAGGTCGACCGGCAGGACGTCGCCGTCCAGCAGGCCGGTCTCGGGACTGCGGTAGCGGTAGCTCGTACCGAACCGCTGCGATCCGACGGACTCCGACAGCGAGCCGATCGAGGCGAACCCGTGGTTCTGCACGAGTACGATCGTGAGCTTGACGCCTTCCTGCACCGACGTCACGATCTCCTGCGCCAGCATGAGGTAGGAGCCGTCGCCGACCAGCACGATCACCTCGCGGTCGGGTGCGGCGAGCTTCACGCCGAGCCCGGCGGCGATCTCGTAACCCATGCAGGAGTAGCCGTACTCCACGTGGTACTGCTTCGGATCCCTTGCCCGGAACAGCTTGTGCAGCTCGCCCGGCATGCTCCCGGCCGCGTTGATGACGACATCGCGCGGGCCGGACACGTCGTTGACCACGCCGAGCACCTCGGTCTGGCCGGGCAACGGCGTGTGGGCTGTGTAGTAGGCGCCGTCGACGACCTGCTGCCAGCCGGCAGCGAGCTCGGCGGCGCGTTCGGTGTGAGCGGGCGGCGCCTGCCAGCCTTGGAGGGCGTACGTGAGCGCGTCGAGGCCGGCCTTGGCGTCGGCGAGCAGCGTGGTGCCGCCGAGCTTGGCGGCGTCGAAGTTCGCGACGTTGAGGTTGACGAACGTCGCGCCCTCGGCGAAGACGCTGTGCGATGCCGTTGTGAAGTCGCTGTAGCGGGTGCCGATGCCGAGCACGACGTCGGCTTCGGCCGCGATCGCGTTGGCGGCCGTCGTGCCGGTCGCGCCGATCGCACCGACGCTGCGCGGGTGGTCCCAGGCCAGCGATCCCTTGCCGGCCTGGGTTTCGGCGACCGGGATGCCGGTGGCGTTGGCGAACCGGGCCAGTTCCTCGGTCGCCTCGGAGTAGATCACGCCGCCGCCGGCGACGATCAGCGGACGTTCGGCATCGCGCAGCAACGCCTTCGCTCGTTCGAGGGCCGCGGGCTCCGGCACCTGGCGGGCGACATGCCAGACCCGCTTGGCGAAGAACTCCTCCGGCCAGTCGTACGCCTCGGCCTGCACGTCCTGCGGCAGCGCGAGCGTCACGGCGCCGGTCTCGACCGGGTCGGTGAGCACGCGCATCGCGGCGAGCGCCGACGGGATGAGCTGCTCCGGCCGGTTGATCCGGTCCCAGAACCTCGACACCGGCCTGAAGCAGTCGTTGACCGACACGTCGTACGACCGCGGGTCCTCCAGTTCCTGCAGCACGGGGTTGGCGACGCGGGTGGCGAAGATGTCGCCGGGCAGCAGCAGGACGGGGATCCGGTTGATCGTCGCCAGCGCGGCGCCGGTGACCATGTTGGTCGCGCCCGGACCGATCGAGCTCGTACAGGCGTACGTCGACAGGCGGTTCTTCATCCGGGCGTACCCGACGGCGGCATGCACCATCGCCTGCTCGTTCCGGCTCTGCAGGTAGGGCAGCTCGCCGTGGTACTCGAGCAGGCCCTGGCCGAAGCCGGCGACGTTGCCGTGGCCGAAGATGCCGAAGCAGCCCGCGATCAGCCGCTGTTCTACACCGTCGCGCTCGCTCCACTGGTTGGCGAGGAACCGGGCGAGGGCTTGGCCTACGGTCAGTCGGACGGTGCTTTTTCCCGGATTGGTCATGCATTGCCTCCCGTGAGGCGCGGATCGATCGGCTGGTGTTTCCAGGTCTCGCGAATCCACCCGTGGTCGGGGTCGTCGCAGATCAGCCAGGCCCGCTCGTCGGAGGGTCCGGCCATCACGTTCAGGTAGTAGAGGTCGTAGCCGGGGACGGCCATCGACGGGCCGTGCCAGCCGTGCGGGATGCACACGACGTCGCCGGTGCGCACCTCGGCCAGGACGTCGATCGGCCGCTCGGGCGTGCCGTAGACCCGCTGGTAGGCCATGCCGAGCTCGTCGGAGACCTCGAAGTAGTAGATCTCCTCCAGCACCGACTCCTCGCCCGGCCGGTGCTCGTCGTGCTTGTGCGGCGGGTACGACGACCAGTTGCCGCCGGGCGTCACGACCTCGACGGCGATCAGCTTGTCGGTCTCGAAGACGTCGGCCGCGCAGAAGTTGCGTACCAGCCGGCTGCACTGGCCGGCTCCGCGCAGCTCGACGGGCACCTTGGACGCCGGGCCGTAACGCGGCTGCAGCCGGTGCTTGCAGCGCGCCGACGGGAACGCCAGGCGTACGTCGGCGTCAGCCTGCACGACGACCTCGGAATCCCTTGGCACGTAGACGAAATCGGTCGGACCGGAGAACACGTTGTCGCGGCCGGCGAGAACGTAGCTGCGGCCGTCGCACTCCACCCGGATCCCCTGGCCCGCGAGCGGAAGGACGAGCATCTCCTCCTCGCCGGTGAACAGGCCGAGCGCCTGGCCCTTGCGCAGGTCGGCGGTCCGCAGGCCGCTGAAGCTCCAGCCCGCGATCTTCGGCGTCAGCCACAGGCTCCACGACTCGTTGGCGAGCTCCCAGGCCTTGAAATGGTGGCGTTGTTCCGTCACTGATCCTCCCCGATCATCAACCCGACTGCGGTGTCCACTGCCGACACCACATCATCGTCGGGTGGATAGAGCAGCGACCGTCCTACCACGAGTCCGCGTACGGTCGGAAGTGCCAGCGCCTTGGCCCAGCTGGCGTACGCCACGTCGGGATCCTCGGCCACCTCGCCGCCCAGCAGCACGATCGGGAGCGACGTGGCGGCGGCCACCCGTTCCATGTCGTCGACGACGGGCAGCTTCAGCCAGGTGTACGCGCTCGTCCTGCCGAGCCCGGCGGCGATCGCGGCCGACTGCACGACGGCCTCGGTGCTGAGGTCGTTGCTGAGCCCGGCGCAACCATCCTCCGAGTTCGAGATGAACGGCTCGACCATCGCCATCAGCTGGTGGGCGGCCAGCGCGGAGACGGCGTGTGCGCAGCTCTCCAGCGTCGCGGCCGAGGCCGGGTGCTGGCGGTCGATCCGGAGCAGCATCTTGCCGCCGTCGAGACCGGACCGCTGGATGCTGTCGGCGTCGTAGGCCGTGAAGCGGTCGTCGACCTCGAACACCGCGCCGGGGAGGCCGCCGCGGTTCATCGAGCCGATCACGACCTTGCCCTCCAGCGCGCCGAGCAGGAGCAGGTCCTCCACGAGGTCGGGCGCAGCCAGTACGCCGTCGACGCCCGGGCGGTCGAGCGCGACGAGCAGCCTGGCCAGCAGCTCGGCGCGGTCGCCCATGGCGTGGGGGTTCGTTCCGGCGCGGAACGCTCCCCTGGCCGGGTGGTCGGCGGCGACGATCAGCAGGCGGCCGCCGGGCTCCAGGAGCGGGCGGCGGTGGCGGCCGGCGTAGGCGCGTTCGATCGTGGCCGGCTCGCAGGCGCGGATCTCGGCCAGCTGCTGGAGATCGACCTCAGGCATCGGTCACCCCAGCCAACAGCTCGTCAACTTGCGCTTGCGTCGGCATCGCGTCGGCGCAGGCGAGCTGGCCGGCGACGTACGCACCCGCGGCGTTGGCGAACCGCATCGTACGTTCGATCGGCCAGCGCTCCAGCAGGCCGTGGCACAGCGCACCGCCGAACGCGTCGCCGGCGCCCAGGCCGTTGACGACCTCGACCGGCACCGGAGGTACGACGGCCTCCTCGTTCGGTGTACGAGCCAGGACGCCCTTCGGTCCCTGCTTGACCACGGCGAGCTGGACGCCCTTGCCCAGCAGGACATCGGCGGCCTGGTCGGGGTCGCGGGTGCCGGTGGCGACCTCGCACTCGTCGAGGTTGCCGACCGCCACGGTCGCGTGCTCGACGGCCTTGCCGATCACGTCGCGGGCGTCGTCGACCGACCTCCAGAACATCGGACGGTAGTCGAGGTCGAGCACCGTCGGGTGCTTGTGGTCGCGGGCCCGCAGCGCGTTCAGCGTGGTGGTGCGGCTGGGCTCCTCGGACAGCCCGGTGCCGGTGACCCAGAAGATGCGCGCTTCCCTGATGGCGTCGAGGTCGAGCTCGTTCTCGTAGATCTCGAGGTCGGGTGCCTTGGGAAACCGGTAGAAGTAGAGCGGGAAGTCGTCGGGCGGGAAGATCTCGCAGAACACCACCGGCGTCGGCAGGCCGTCGACCGGGGTCACGAACCGGTCGTCGACGTCGAAGCCGCGCAGGGCCTGGTGGATGTACTCGCCGAACGGGTCGTTGCCGGTGCGCGTGATGACGGCCGTACGGCGGGCGTGCCGGGCGGCCGCCACGGCGACGTTGGTGGCGCTGCCGCCGAGGAACTTGGAGAACGTCCGCACGTCCTGCAGGTGTACGCCGATGTCGTTCGGATACAGGTCGACGCTCACCCGCCCCATCGTGATCAGGTCGAACGCTGTCACTGTCACTGCTTGACCTCCGCCACGCGTACCGCTCGCTGCTCGCGCCGGGACCGCTCACAGGCCAGCGCGACGTACAACGCCTCCAACGCATCCTCCCCCGGACATGGCGACTCGATCCGACCGGCGGCGACCTCGACGAACGTCTCCAGCTCCTTGACGTAGGCGGCGCCGAAGCGTTCGGCGAAGCTCGGGTAGCTCGTGCCGGTCACACCGTCGAGGCCGGCGACGGCGGTCGCCCTGGCGCCGTGCAACTCGAGGCGGACGTCGTAGCCGGCGCCGTTGTAGCGGCCACCCGCGATCGCCGCGAGCGTGCCGTCGTCGAGCGTCAGCAGCGCGTGGCCGGTGTCGACGTCGCCGGCGGCCGCGAAGTAACCCTCGCCCTTGTTCGCGCCGGTCGCGCTCACGCTGACGATCTCGCGGCCGGTCGCCCAGCGGATGGCGTCGATGTCGTGGACGCTGCAGTCGGCGAACAGGCCACCGGACGTGGGGATGTAGCCGGCGTGCGGCGGTGCGGGGTCCATCGTGCAGGCCCAGATCGAGTGGAGGACGCCGAGCTCGCCGGCCCGGAGCCTGTTCCTGGCGGCCAGGAAGCCGGCGTCGAAGCGGCGCTGGAAGCCGAGCTGGAGAGGGATGCCGGCATTGACGGTCTTGTCCAGGATCTCCTTCGTCTCGGCGACGGTGGAGGCCAGCGGCTTCTCACAGAAGATCGCGACCCCGGCCTCGACGGCCTGGTGGACGAGCTCGGCGTGTGCGGGCGTGGCGGCGGCGATCACCACGCCGTCGGCGTCCTTCAGCAGCGTACGGACGTCGGGCGCCGCCCGGAAACCGTGCTCGGCGGCCAGCTGCTCGGCACGTACGGTGTCGGCATCGGCGACGGTCACCTCCTCCACCGTGGTGAGGTCGCGCAGGGTGCGGGCGTGCAGCCGCCCGATCCGCCCGACTCCGACCAAGCCAAGCCGCATGTGGAACCTCCTCGCGCCGTGCCCCGCCCAGGCACGCCAGGCCCGGCGAAACTTAACGGCGACGTTACGCACCGTCCGAACGTTTGTCAGGACATTATGACGTTAGGCTGTCCACCGTGACACAGCCGGCCGTGAAAGTCGATCGCCGCAGCCCGGTGCCGCTCTACTTCCAGGTCGCCCAGCAGCTCGAGCAGGCGATCCTGGCGGGAACGCTGGCACCCGGCACGCGGCTGCCCAACGAGGTCGAACTGGCCCAACAGCTCGCGTTGTCGCGTCCGACGATGCGCCAGGCGATCCAGTACCTCGTCGACAAGGGGCTGATGGTCCGCAAACGCGGCGTCGGCACTCAGGTGGTCCAGTCGCAGGTCCGGCGGCCGATCGAGCTGTCGTCGTTGTATGACGACCTGTCCAGGTCTGGTCAGCATCCGACCACCGTCGTGCGAGACCTGCGTGTCGTGGTGGCCGACGACGAGGTGGGGCACGCGCTCGGAGTGCGCACCGGGACCGACGTGCTGCGCCTGCAGCGGCTGCGGAGCGCGCAGGACGAGCCACTGGCGCTGATGACCAACTACCTGCCGACCAACCTGGCGCTGCTCGATGTGGCGGAGCTGCAGGAGCGCGGGTTGTACGAGATCCTGCGCTCGCAGGGTGTGCAGCTGAGGGTGGCGCGGCAGACGATCGGCGCGCGGGTGGCGTCGACGGCCCAAGCCCGCGATCTGGGCGAGCCGAAGGGCGCCGCGGTGCTGACGATGACCCGCATCGCCTACGACGACGAGGGTCGCGCGGTGGAGTACGGCACACACCTCTACCGGGCGTCGCGTTACACGTTCGAGCTTACGCTCGTGGACCGCTAGCGGTCGGAAAGCCGGTCGACTCTCGCGCGCAGGCGGGCGCTCGCCGGGCTGCGGTTGTGGCGCCGGCGGCGACGGAACAGCCGGATGTTCTCCCTCGCCAGATCCGCCGCACCCACCAGGCCGGCATCCGGGCCGAGGGCAGCGCGCAGGATCTGCGCTTCCGGGCGGAAGCCACGTCCGGTCAGGGTGCGCCGGAACGTCGAGCGCGCCGGGCCGAGGAACAGGTCACCCGCGTCGGAGACTCCGCCGCCGACCACGAACGTTCCCGGGTCGAAGGCAGCGGCGATGTTGGCCAGGCCCACGCCCAGCCAGCGTCCGACCTCTTCCAGCAGCTCGACGGCCACCGGGTCGCCGTCCTTGGCGGCCTCCGTCACCGATGGTCCCGTGATGCGCAACGGGTCGCCGCCCACCCGGTCCAGGAGGTTCTGGGCCACCGGCGAGCCCGAAGCCGCCAGCTCACGGGCCTCTCGCACCAGGGAGTTCCCGGAGGCGTACTGCTCCCAGCAGCCCCGGTTTCCACACTCGCAGCGATGCCCGCCCGGCACCACGGTCATGTGGCCGAACTCCCCCGCCACGCCGTACTTGCCGCGCAGCATCACGCCGTCGGTGATCACGGCGCCGCCGATGCCGGTGCCCAACGTCACGCAGACCAGATGCGACTCGCCCTGACCGGCACCGAACCGCCACTCCGCCCAGGCCGCGGCGTTCGCGTCGTTCTCGATGGTCACGGGCAGCCGTACGCGCCGGCGCACGGCGTCGCGCAGCGGCTCGTGACGCCACGCGAGGTGCGGCGAGAACAGCACCGACGTCCCCGTGACGTCGATCCAGCCTGCCGCCCCGATGCCGACCGCGATCACTTCGTACGTGGCCCGCAGCTCCTCGACCACCTCGGCGATCGTGTCCTCGGTCGCCTGTGGAGAGGTCGACGGGGTGTCCCGCCGTAATCGGGCAAGCACTTTCCCATCCGGGTCGACCACCCCGGCGGCCACCTTCGTGCCACCGATGTCGACCCCGATCGTCAACGCCTGGATCAACGCCATCGAGACTCCATCACCTCTATCGCCGGCGCGCCAGGTCGGCAGCGCCGATGATCCCGGCTTCGTTGCCCATCGACGCGAGCCGAATCTCCAACTGAGGACGATGCCCGCGAGCCGTGAGATTACGCGCGAACGCCGCCCGCGCCGGCTCCAGCAGCAGGTCACCGGCGTCGGCCACGCCACCACCAACGACCACCGCGGCGGGGTCGAGTACGGCGGCCAGCGACGCGATCCCCTCGCCGAGCCAGCGCCCGAGATCCTCGAGCAGCTCCCGGGCGGGTACGTCACCGTTCTGCGCCGCCTGCGTCACCATCGGCCCCTGGATCTTCTCCGCGTCGCCGTCGGCCATCTCCAGCAGCGGCGCCGCCTGCGGCGAACCGGACCGCGCGAACGCCCGGGCCTCGCGCACCAGCGCCGAGCCGGAGGCGTACTGCTCCCAGCAGCCCTTGTTGCCGCACCCGCACAGATGCCCGTTGGGCACCACGCGCAGGTGGCCTACCTCGCCGCCCACGCCGAACGCGCCGCGGAACAGCTCGCCGGCGAGCACCAGGCCGCCACCGAGACCGGTGCCGACGGTCAGCAGCACCATGTCCTGCACGTCGCGCCCACCGCCGAACTGGAACTCCGCCCAGGCAGCGGCGTTGGCGTCGTTCTCGACCACCG
This sequence comes from Flindersiella endophytica, assembly GCF_054779015.1. Taxonomy (NCBI): domain Bacteria; kingdom Bacillati; phylum Actinomycetota; class Actinomycetes; order Propionibacteriales; family Nocardioidaceae; genus Flindersiella; species Flindersiella endophytica. The sequence goes on along the minus strand of NZ_BAAGYY010000019.1, from coordinate 436,973 downwards.
TCGGAACGGAGGTACGCGACTCGACACCCTGCCGCAGCGGCTCGTGCCGCCAGGCGAGGTTGGGCGCGAACAGCACCGTGGATCGCGTGGCATCGACGAATCCGGCCGCGCCGATGCCGATCGCCTCGATCTGGTGCCGGCCGGAGAGCTCCTTCACGATGTCGGCGATGGCGTCGACGATCTCCGGCGGACTGGTCGCCGGAGTCTCCCGCCTGGTCTCCTCGACCAGCGTGCCTTCCTCGTCAACGAGACCGGCGGCGATCTTCGTACCGCCAATGTCGACGCCGACTGTCAAACCCACACCGCACCGCCTCGTTCAAAGTCCTTGTAGCCACTCACCGGTCCGCGCGCGAGCCGGCTCACTCCTTCGTACCGCCCTGCTCAACCTGCTTCTTCAGTTCCTTCAGCGCGGTATCGATGATCACTTTCTCAGCTTTGCGCTTGAGCAATCCGATCATCGGAATCGTCAGGTCGACCGACAGCTTGTACGTGACCTCGGTCTTGCCGCGCCCGCGGTCTCGCAGCGTGTACGAGCCGTCGAGCAGCTTCAGGACCTTCGCCTCGACCAGTGTCCAGTGCACCTCACGGTCGTCGTCCCAGGTGTAGGCGAGGGTGTACTCGTCCTTCACCGGTCCGGCGTTGAGCACGAACCGTACCGAGCTGGGCCGGCCGTCGTCACCGGTTTCGAGGACCGCGGCCTCCTTCACCGCGGCGGCCCAGGTCGAGTAGGCCTCGAAGTCAGCGATCACCGCCATGATGGCAGGCGGTTCCGCCTCGATCGTCACACTCGACATCGTCTGTTCTGCCACTACGCCCTGCCCCTCTACCGCGCACGGAGTCTCCAGCGTCGTACCGGCAGGTTACAGCCACACCGGATCGGCGACCTCAGCCACGCGGCCGTCCGCGCTGAACGAGACGAACCGGTCGAACGAGCGCGTGAACCAGCGATCGTGGGTCACCGCGAGCACGGTGCCGTCGAACTCGGCGAGCGCCGCCTCCAGTGCCTCGGCCGAAGCGACGTCGAGGTTGTCGGTGGGCTCGTCCAGTAACAACATGGTCGCGCCGGACAGCTCGAGAAGCAAGATCTGGAATCGCGCCTGCTGGCCGCCGGACAGCGTGTCGAAGCGCTGCTCGCGGGCGGGCGTCAGCTCGTAGCGGTTGAGCACACGGGCGGCCTCCTCAGGCTGCAGCGCGCAGTCCTTCCAGAGGATGTCGAGGAGCGTACGGCCGGCCAGGTCCGGTCGCTCGTGGGTTTGGGAGAAATGCCCGGGTACGACCCGCGCCCCCAGCTTCCAGGCGCCCTCGTGCGCGACGGCGTCCGGCTTCGGCCACGCCGCCAGCAACCGCATGAAATGGGACTTGCCGGTTCCGTTCCCGCCGAGCACCGCGAGCCGCTCGCCGTAGAACACCTCGAGATCGAACGGGTCGGTGAGGTGGCGCAGGGCGAGGCCTTCGCAGGTCAGCGCGCGCACGCCGGTGCGGCCGCCGCGCAGCCGCATCCGGATCTTCTGCTCGCGCGGTGGGTCCGGCGGGCGGGTCGCCTCGTGCCGGCGCAGCCGGGTGACCGCGGCCTGCGTCTTCGGGGACTTGGCCAGCTGGAGCGCCTTGACCAGCGCGGCCAGCTGGTCCCGTCGTTCCTCCCAGCGCTTGCCGAGCTCGGCGTAGCGCTCGTGCCGGTCCAGCCGCGCCTGGTGGTAGGTCGCGAAGCCGCCGCCGTGCACCCAGGCGGTGTTGCCGTCGAAGCCGGTTTCGAGCGTGACGATCTGCTGCGCGGTGTTGGCCAGCAGCTCACGGTCGTGGGAGACGTAGAGGACGGTCTTCGGCGTCTCGTTGAGCCGCTGCTCCAGCCAACGCTTGCCGGGTACGTCGAGATAGTTGTCCGGCTCGTCGAGGATCAGCACCTGGTCGGGGCCGCGCAGCAGCACCTGGAGGACGAGCTTCTTCTGCTCGCCACCGGAGAGCGTCATGACGTCGCGGTACCTCGCCCGGTCGTACGGCACGCCGAACGCCTCGGTACAGCAGACGTCCCAGAGCACCTCGGCGTCGTACCCGCCGGCGTCGGCCCACTCGGCGAGCGCGGTGGCGTACGCGAGCTGGGTGCGCTCGTCGTCGTGGTCCATCGCGGCCAGCTCGGCCTTCTCCAGGGCTGCGGCCGCGGCCTGGATGCGTTCCGGCGCGACCGACAGCAGCAGGTCGTGGACGGTGGCGGCGCCGCGGCCCGTACCGACGAACTGGCGCATGATGCCGAGGCCGCCGCTCCTGGTCACCGAGCCGGCCATGGGCTCGACGTCGCCGGCGATGATGCGGAGCAAGGTGGTCTTGCCGCAGCCGTTCGCGCCGACCAGCGCGACCTTCGCGCCGTCACCGACGCGGAAGCCCACCTCGGCCAGCAACGGCCGGCCGTCGGGCAGGCGGTACTCGACGCCCGACACCTCGACATGGCCCATGACAGGCCAGTCTGACCGGCTCCGGGCGCCGTGGTCGAACGATTTACGCCCGGTTCATCGCCGGCAGCGCCCGCTTGAAGACCAGCCAGAGTGCGAGCCCGAGTACGGCGAACCCCGCCAGAATGTCGGTCACGATCAGCAGGTTCTGCAGGGCGTCGAACTCGCCGGGTGACGCGTCGCCGTAGTGACCGAGACCGACGAACCCGCTGAGCGAGTAGAACGCGACCAGCACGGCTGCGGGCCACCAGCGACCTCGACGCAGCTGGACGTACCCGATGACACCGGCCACCGTGAAGATCACCCAGGCCAGCAGAACCTGGAAGGGCGCGGTCACGGGACTGTCCGGGCTCAGCGCGTAGCGGTCGAAGCGAGCCACGTTGTCGGCGTAGTGGAAGACCGACAGGACGAACGCGATCCCGAGGATGAGGCTCGCCCCGAGACCTGGCCCGGCGGCGGTCTCACGTTCCGGTTCGCTCATCTCTCGGAGGCTACGCGGGAGTGCTGGCACGGCGATGGCGCCGGGCTCACCCCAGCTCCGCGACGTCTCCGGGGTCGAGCCGGCCGTGGTGGGTACGGCCGAGCTTGCGCAGGTGGTTGTCGGCGCTGCGCCTGCCGATGTCGTTCATGAATCCGTCGTGGATCGGGTACGAGCGCCGCGGCCGTACCATCCGGACGAAGTCGATCGCCTCCGCGAGCTTCATCCAGCCGGAGTGCACGGGCACGAGCAGCGTGTCGACGGTGGCGTCCGGCACGGCGAACGAGTCGCCCGGGTGGTAGAGCGCATCTTCCACCAGATAAGCGGTGTTGGCCACAACCGGATAGTCGGGGTGCACCGCGGCGTGCCGTCCGCCGTAGGTCCGGACCTCGAACCCATCCGCGTCGAACCGCTCCCCCGGCTCGACGACGGTCACCTGGCCGGCGACGGCGCCGAAGCCGCCGGCGGCCTGCGCGTTGGTCCAGATCCGGAGGCGCGGGTTCGCCTTCGCGTGCTCGATCACCAGGTCGTAGTCGATGTGGTCGTCGTGCAGATGCGTGACCAGCACGGAGTCGACGCCGTCGAGCACACCCGGATCGCCCCAGCCGCCGGGGTCGATGACCAGCGAGCGATCACCGTCGTCGAGGCGTACGCAGGCGTGCGTGAACTTCGTCATCCGCATGGCAGCAAGGCTAAGGTGCTGCACCATGCGCGCGTATCCCTGTGGTGACGGCACTGTCGAGGTCGACGACGACGGACTGGTCGTCGGCGTCAAGCATCGGTTGCATCCGGCGCTGAACGCCGTGCTCGACAGCGGGGTCGGCTGGTTCGGGCCGGAGTGGCGGTGGGGCACCGGGTTGCTGATCACCGACGCCGGGTCGGGACGGTTCGCACGGCCTGCTTCGGTTTCGCTCGGCGACAGCGTTGTGTCCTTGCGGCACGAGCCGGTCGACGGGCTGGTCGTGGAGACCACGCGGGAGTTCGGCGAGAGCTGGCGCGAGCGGTACGTCCTGCGCAACACCACACCGTCACCGGTCACGGTCGGGTCGTTCGCGGTCACCACGCCGATCCGCGACGTCTACGGGCCGGCCAAGCAGGTGCTGCTCGAGAGCTGCCACGCGCACGTGTGGACCGGCGGCGCCGAGTCATGGCTGGTGGCGATCCGGATGGACGGCGCGGCACCGGTGCTCGCGCTGGACCTGACCGAAGGCGAGCTGTGGGCCTACTCCGTAGCCGGCCGGCACATCGGTACGTCGTCCAACGTCCGCGGTGTCCTGCAGCTGCACGCGACCGACCACGCCCGGGCACCGCACGCGTTCGGTGGCCAGCCGGAGTTGGCGCTCGCGCCCGGTGAGGAGCTCGCGCTCGGCTGGGAGATCGGCTGGACCGCCGACGTGGCCGCCGCGCTGGGCGGGCGGCGTTCGACGATCGCCGCGGACGTGCTGGCCGCCGCCACGGGCACGCCGATCTCCCTGCATGCGAACGACAACGGCGAGGTCGCGGTCGAGTCCGGCACACACGGCATCACCCACCAGGACGTCGCCCACGCCGACGGCCGGCGCTCGCGGGTGGCCGTACTCCATCACACGCCACTGGCGGAGCTGGTCGGCCGCCGGGTCGAGGCCGTGCTCCGAAACCACCGTGCGGTCGAACGGGACGGCAGCCGGGCCGCGGCGTTCGTGCCGTACGACACCTCGACCGGGCTGCGGCTCCCACACGACCTCGGCTGGGCCGACTGGAACGACGCCCGCGAGCGGGTCGGCATGGCGCACCTGCTGCTCACCGCCCGCGCGCACGGCTGGCTCGCCGACGCTGCCGAGGCCGACCGCGCTTTGCTCGCGTACAAGGGATTCTGCGTCGAGCACATCGTGCGCCCGGACGGCCGCGTGCGCGACAGCAGTACGTCGAGCCGGACCGAGCGGCTCTACAACAACCCGTGGTTCGCGCAGCTGTTCGCCGAGCTGTTCACCGGCTTCGGCGATCCGGAGGATCTGACCCGGGCGGTCGCGATCCTCGATGCCTACTACGAGGACGGCGGCGAGGGCTTCCTCGCGATCGGCGTCGCGGAGGCGGTGCACCGGGTGGCCGGGCTGTGCTCGGAGCACGGACGCACGGCCGACGCCGACCGGCTGCGCGGCCGCCTGGTCTCGCACGGGCTCGCGTTCGCGGCGCTGGGGTCGGAGCTGCCGGCGCACGAGGTGGCGTACGAGCAGTCGATGGTGGCGCCGCTGCTGTCGATCCTGGAGGGGGCGTGGCGCATCTCTCCCGAGCCCGCCCTCCACGACTCGCTGCGGACGACGCTGCCGTGGCTCCTGGCCTTCGCGGGTCGGCAGCCGCACGTGCGGCTGCGGAACGTATCGATCCGGCACTGGGACGGCTACTGGTTCGGGAAGCTGCGCCTGTGGGGTGACACGTTCCCGCACTACTGGAGCGTGCTGTCGGCCCGTGCCCTGCGTGACTGGCCGGCCGACGTCGACCTGCCGGCGGGCTGGGAGGGCGTCGACCTCGAGGCAGTGATCCGGGACGTCTGCCTGGCCAACCTGGCCGACTTCACCGCGGACGGCGGAGCGTCGTGCGCATTCGTCTTCCCCTCCGCGATCGACGACCTGCCCGGCTACGTCGCGGATCCGCTGGCCAACGACCAGGACTGGGCGCTGACGCTGATGCTCCGCCCCGGCCTGAACGGCGAGCCGCCGCTCCGCGCGTAGGGCGGTCCGGGCCTAGACGGTGAAGCGGTCCAGCAGGAGCTCGAGTCTCCGGGCTTGTGCTTGTTTCGGGAGCCGGCCGCCACGGGCGAGCGTGATCAGGCCGTGGAGGGCCGCCCAGTAGGTCTCGGTCAACAGGACGAGGTCGTCTGCGGCGGCGAACGGGCGGATGGCTTCGGCGATCTCGTTGAACCCCGCCTGTAGCGCAGGCGGCGCCTCGGCCGTGGCGAACGGCAGGTCGACGGCCTGGCCGAACATCACGTCGTAGAGCGCCGGATGGCGGCCGGCGAACGCGGTGTAGGCGGTGCCGATGGCGGCGACCTCCTCGCGCGGGCCGCCCGCCTTCGATCGGGCGGCGCGCAACTCATCGGCCAGGCTCGCGAAGCCTTCCAACGCGACCGCTGCCATGATCGCGCTCTTGCCTCCGGCGAAATGGCTGTAGAGCACGGGCTGGCTGTACCCCACCCGCTCGGCCAGCCGCCGGGTCGTCACCGCGTCCCAGCCTTCGGCCTCGGCCAGCTCCCGAGCCGACTCGATGATCAGCTGCTCCCGCTCCGCCCGCTCGCGCTCCCGGCGCGCCTGGATCGTCATGACAACGGACTCTAGCATCGCTAGCTTTTCTAGCAACGACATGCTAGCGTCGCTACCATTCCTAGCAGCGCTAGAAATTGGAGAGATCATGCTGTCCCCCATCGCCTACGGCCTCGCGATCGCCCTCAACCTGCTCCTCGTGTACGTCGGTGCCCGCTTCCTGCTCACCCCTCAGGCCGCAGCCGCCGGCTATGGCGTGCCGGCCAAGCCGGACGGTGCCGGCGACCCCGCCTATCTGACGATCAAGGGCGTGCGTGACGGCACCTTCGGCCTGGTCGGCCTGGCCCTGCTCGCCTTCGCCGGCGCCCACGCCGAGGCCTGGTTCATGTTGGTCGCGGCGATCGCCCCGCTGGGCGACATGATGATCGTGCTGCGCAACGGCGGCACCAAAGCGGTCGCGTTCGGCATCCATTTCGCCACCGCCATGGTGATGCTGGTCAACGCCGCCCTGCTCTTCGCCGTCTGAAGAAACGACAAAGAGGCGGGCCGGGCACGAAACGCTCGTGCCCGGCCCGCCTCGATCAGAGCGCGCTCAGTGCTGGTGCGCGGCGTAGTGCGCCGCCAGCAGATCCTCGCCCCAGTCGCCGTCCAGGTCGCGCCACACGGTGTGGATGTGGTTGGCGTTGTCCTGCACGTTGTCGTACTCCAGCAGGAACGTCGGCCCGAGCACGGCGTAGTAGTGCGGGTCCCCCGGCCGGTCGCTGCCGGCCCAGGTGAACGTCACCGTCTCCAGGCCGGAGTCCTCGGCCCGTTTCCACGCCGCGTTGGCCGCTTCCGGAGTGGTGTGGTCGAAGTACAGCCGGATCAGCCGGCGCAGCAGATCGCGCTGCATCTCGTGCATGTCGCCGTAGGCCAGGCCGCGCGGGATCACCGTCGGATCGGCCACCGGGTCACGGCGGGTCAGGATGTCGTCGGGTGCGACGGCTTGGGTCATGGCCGCCTTGCGTTGCGCGGTGTTCAGCGCCGCCAGAAGATTACGGGCGAGGTCTTCCTCGCCTGGCAGCGTGCGCAGGCCCTGATGCGGCCCGGACGGAACCCGGGCGGGGTTGGCGCCGAAGAACTGCGGGGTCACCGCGATCGAGTCTTCGACGATGGTCAGGTGCACCGCGAGGTGGTGCCCGTTGATCCGCCACGCCCACGGCTCCGCGCCGCCGGGCTCGCCGAGCACGCGGATCCAGTAGTGCTCGGGATGGCGGCGTTCCCAGCCAGGCTTGTCGGCCTGCTGTTCGATCGCGCGCAGGATCCCATCGAGTTGCATGATCGCCCGCGCGGTTTGCACACCCATCGGACTGCATCCGATGTCGAGCAGGTCAAGCGCGTACGCCTGCTGCTCACTCGTCATCTCGGCCAGGGACAGTCCAGGACGCGGACCAGGAAGATAGGTCCACGCCTTGTGGTCTGCCACGTCGAATCTCGCCGTGGCCACCGCACGTTGTTCTGGCCGGAGCGAGGCGAGGAACGTGTTCGCCGCCTTCGCCATTCTGCGTACGATGGCCGGCGCGCGCCGAGCCTCGTTCATGGTTGTCGCCCTCCCTGCTGGTCGCCCCTTCACGCGGCCCGAAAACGCCAGCCGCGTGTCCACGTCGTGAGCTCAACCACCCGCGACCGACGGAATGATCTGAACGACCGCACCATCGTTCAGGCTCGCCGACATGCCGCCCAGGTGCCGCGACTCGTCACCGTTGACATAAACGTTGACGAAACGCCGCACCTCACCCTGCTCGTCGCGTACTCGCCGCTCCAGCCTCGGATGGGCCTCGGCCAGCCGGCCGAAAAGTACGCCAAGTGTGGCGGTTTCGCTCAGTTCCATTTCTAGCACCGAGGCGCCGCCGCACTCGGCTCGCAGCACGCTTGGAACTCGCACTGTGACCTGCATCAGTCAGAATCCACTTCCAGATCCGGCTCAGTCGACCCGCGCCGCGCGGACGCACACCACGTCGGGCAGGTGCGCCACGACCTGCTGCCAGCTGTCGCCCTCGTCGGGACTGGCGTAGACCTCGCCGGAACGAGTGCCGAAGTAGACCCCGGCCGGGTCGGCGTCGTCACAGGCCAGCGCGTCGCGCAGAACGGAGACGTAGAACTGCTCGGGCAGGCCGTCGGACAGAGCTGTCCAGGTCTGGCCGGCGTCCTCACTGCGGTAGACCCGCGCCTTGCCCTCGGGCGGGTAGCGCCGCATGTCTGCCTCGAGCGGGAAGTTGTAGATCACGCCGGGCCGGTGCGGGTGCACCACCATCGCGAAGCCGAAGTCACCGGGCAGCCCGTCGGCGATCGACTCCCAGGTCGAGCCGCCGTCGTCGGAACGGTAGACGCCGTGGTGGACCTGCGTGAACAGCTGCTCCGGCCGGTCGGGGTGGACCGCGACCTTGTGCACACACTGCCCGAACTCGGGGAACTGCTGGTCCTCGGGCACGTGGACGGCCCGGATGCCGGCGTTGCGTGCGTCCCAGGTCGCGCAGTCGTCGTCGCTGACGTAGACGCCACCGGTCGACATCGCGATCGTGACCCGCTTGCCGCCCGGATGCGGCAGCACGGTGTGGATCGCGGCGCCGCCGGCGCCAGGGCCCCAGTCCTTGTGGTGCGGGTGATCCCACAGCCCGCGTACGAGGTCGAAACTCTTGCCGCTGTCGTTGGACCGGAACAGCGCGGTGGGCTCGACGCCGGCGTAGACGACCTCCGGCTGGTCGGCCGGGCCCGGACTCAGCTGCCAGACCCGCTCGAGCGAGGCCTCGGTGTCTTCGGGGAACGAGATGGGCGCGGTCTCGGGCTCGTTCCAGGTGGCGCCGAGGTCGTCGCTGGTGGCAACGCTCGGTCCCCAGTGGGAGCTGCTCGCGCCCACGAGCAACCTGGGCGGACGGCCGTCGGCCCGGGTGCGGGCGTCGATGCCGATGGCGTAGACCTCCTGCATCGGGAGGTGTGGCCCCGTGACGTCCCACGCGGACCGGTCGGCGGAACGGGCCAGGAAGAGTCCCTTTCTGGTCCCGATCGCCAATACAACATTCGTAGCCATGTCGGCAGCCTAATCTCAGCCACCCCCGTTGGCTGGGAGGTTGCCAAGTTCCCCTGAGTCAGCCCGCGTGCAGCTTTTCTACCTGGTCTTTCAGCACGAACAGGGAACGTTTCAGGTCCACCGCGTATCTCCGGTTGAGCCGCTGGACCTGAGCCGCCGAGCGGCGGCGGCCGTCGTCCGGATCGGCGCGCAGGAAGACGTGGACGAGCGTGCCGTCGCCCTCCCAGTAGGGCTCCAGCCAGACCTCCGCGGTGCCGGTCAGCGCGCCGCGGACGTACCACCGCACGCCCTCGATGCCCCTGTCGTGGTGGGCGGTGAGCTCCAGGCCGGGCCAGCAGGACCGCCAGAACGCCGCGGCGGCGATGCTCGGCGCCACCACCGCCGGCGGCGCGGCGACGAACGAGTCGTCGGCGAGATCCACAACGGGCACGACAGCCACCGTACTCATCAGATGTGAGGTGGCAAGGCCGGTCGGGCCGGGAAGAACCAGGGCGGCACCTTGCGCAGAGGTGGTGGGCCGCCATGCAGATACCGCTGAAGATCGCGACGTACCTCGTCGGGCTCGCAGCGATGTTCGTCGTCGCAGCCGGTATCGGCCGGGTGGCCGAGCCACTGTTGAGCGCGGGTCCCCAGGGACACCTGGCGATGGCCGGGCCGACCGAAGACCACACCAGCCGGCCGACGACCGGCCCGACGCACTCGCCAAGCGCCGGCCCGACGCACTCGCGGACTCACCAGCCCCGGCCCACTGACGGGCCGGCACCGACCCATCCGAACGAGCCCGCCCCCGCGGCGATGCCCGGCGGGCTCCAGGTCGCCGAGGCCGGCTACACACTCCGCCTCACCTCCGCCGCCCCGGCCGTACGCCGGGCCGCCCGCCTGACATTCCAGATCATCGGACCGGACGGCAGGCCGGCGACGGCGTTCACCGCCAGGCACGGCAAGCCGCTCCACCTCGTGGTCATCCGCCGCGACCTGACGTACTACCGCCACCTGCACCCCGGTCTCTCCCCCGACGGCACCTGGACGGCGGTGCTGGCGTTCGCCCGCGCCGGCACCTATCGCGTGTTCGCCGACTTCCAGCCGGCCGGGCGCGCGGCGCCGCTGACGCTGGGCGCGGACCTCACCGTGCCGGGCAACCAGGTGCCGCGCGCGCTGCCGTCCGAGCGCCTGGTCGCCGGCCTGTCCGGCTACACGATCCAGCGAACCGGGACGCTCACGCCCGGCCGGCGGAGCCGGCTGACGTTCACCATCTCCAGAGCCGGGCGGCCGGTCACCGACCTGGAGCCGTACCTCGAGTCGTACGGCCACCTGGTCGTCCTCCGGTCGGGTGACCTGGCCTATCTCCACGTTCATCCGGAGCCCAGCAGTGCGGGCCGGGCCGGGCCGACCGTCACGTTCGACACCGAGGTGCCCTCGGCCGGCACCTACCGGCTGTTCCTGGACTTCCGCCACCAGGGCCGGATCCGCACCGCGGAGTTCACCGTCGTCGCTCGCTAGGAATCCCGACTGTCGGCGTAATCGGCTTGACCCTCACGCGGCGTGAGGCTGAAAGGTGGCCGCATGAGCGACTACTACGACGCGTTCGAGATGAGCCCTGTGCCCCCGCCCGGCCCGGACGCGGTTCCGCCGGAGCTGTTTCTCGGCATCTACGGAATGCCCTCGTTCGCGACGATCCCCACGACCGACCTGGCGGCGTCGGTCGGCTTCTGGACGCGCGGGCTCGGGTTCGTCGAGCTGTTCGGCATCCCCGGCAGACTCGTGCATCTGCGCCGGTGGGCGTTCCAGGACGTCCTGCTCGTCGCGGCGGCGAGCGTTCCGGAGCAGGCGCCGGCGATCAGCTTCAGCTTCGCGTGCGTGCTCAGCCAGGTCGATTCCCTCGCCGACGCCTGTCGTACGTTGCGCCCGAGCTCGGTCGACGGTCCACGCGACACGCCCTGGAACACTCGCGACGTGGAGGTGATCACGCCCGAGAACGCACGGATCGTTCTCACCGCTGCCAAGCCCTTCGACCCGGCCAGCGAGGAGGCGCGCAACCTCGCAGCCGTCGGGATCACCCCACCGGGTGAGGATAGGGAGCATGCCTGATGCCGTCGACGCCCCCGATGCCCCGGATGCCTCGGATGCCTCGGATGCCTCGGATGCCGAGGATGCCTCGGATGCCGAGGACGACGCCGGCCTGACCGTCGGCCAAGTCTCGGCGCGGCTGGGCGTGACGGTACGCGCCCTGCACCACTGGGACGAGATCGGCCTGGCGCGACCGTCGCTGCGCACGGCTGCCGGGTACCGGCTCTACACCGCCACCGATCTGGAACGCCTGCACCGCATCGTCGTCTACCGCGAGGTCGGCCTCGACCTGGACAAGATCCGGGTCGTCCTGGACGACTCGGCCGTGGACGTGCCCAGTGCGTTGCGCGCACAGCGCACCCAGCTCGCCGAGCGGATCGACCGCCTCCAGCGGCTCAGCGCCGGACTGGACCGGATGATCGACGCCCACGATCGCGGCCTGCTGCTGACCGCCGAGCAGCAGGCCGCGATCTTCGGCCCGCAGTGGAACCCGGACTGGCCCGCCGAAGCCCGGCAGCGTTACAGCGACACGAAGCAGTGGCTCCAGTACGCCGAGGGTTCAGCCGGTCGCGGTCCGGAGGAATGGCAGGCCATCGCCGACGCCGTCGCCGGCCTCGAAAGCGCCCTCGCCGATGCGATGGACGCCGGTGTCACGCCTGGTAGCCCGGAAGCGAACCAGCTCGTCGAGCGGCACCGCGAAGTCTTCGCTTCGTACTTTCCGCTCACCAGGCAGATGCAGGTCTGCCTCGGCCGCAGGTTCGAGGCCGATCCGGGATTCGCCGCCCATTACGACGGCATCCGTTCCGGCCTCGCCACCTGGTTCCGGCAGAGCATCGACGCCGGCGCACGCGCCCACGGCATCGACCCCGAGACCGCGACCTGGGAGTAGAACTCACGTAGAGGGCAGCACAGCGTGGGCGGATCTCAGTCGAGGGCCAGCACCGACCGCAGCGTCTCGACCGAGCGCGTCCACGACCACTCCTCGCGCACCCAGTCGCGGCCGGTCTTGCCCATCGCCCGGGCGCGTTCCGGGTCCCGCAGCAGGCTCGTGACCTTCGCCGCGACGGCGACCGGGTTGTACGGGTCGACGACGTACCCCGTCTCGCCGTGCAGCACGGCGTCGGGAGCGCCCCCGGAGTCGCCGACGATCACCGGCAGTCCGGATGCCTGCGCCTCCAGGAACACGATGCCGAGCGCCTCCGGCTCCAGCCCACCGAAGCGGGTACGGCACGGCGAGGCGAACACGTCGCCGGCGTTGAAGTACGGCGGGATCTCGGCCCATGGCACCGGCCCGGCGAACGTCACGGCGTGGCGTACACCCCGGGCGTCGGTGAGCCGCTCCAGCGCCGGCCGGTGCGGCCCGTCGCCGACCAGCAGCAGCCGCGCGTCGGGGATGTCGTGCAGGACGTGCGGCCACGCCTGGATCAGCGTGTCCTGGCCCTTGCGCGCGGTCAGCCGGGCGACGCAGACGACGACCGGCGCCTCGGCAGGAATGCCGAGCTTGTCCCGGACCGCCGCGCCCTCGCCGCTCGGCGTGAACGTCTCGGTGTCGACGCCCGGCGTCAGCCGCACCATCCGGGCGGCATCGTCCGGGTCGAGTGCCCGTGCGATCACCGAGCGGGTGTAGTCGCCGAGGTAGGTCAGAACGTCAGTGGTCCGCCCGATCCGCCGCAGCGCCAGCCGGGTGGCCGGAAGCTGGGCCCACAGCGTCTCGTGGCCGTGGGTCAGGCCGGCCAGGCGCTCGGCTCCGGCCTCGCGCAGGCCCTTGGCGAGCAGCCCGAGCGACGCGGCGGCGCCGAACAGCACGCGGTCGCAGCCCTCGGCGCGCAGGACGTCCCGGGTGCGCCGGCCGACGGCAGGCGTCGGCAGCAGCGTTCCGGCCTGGTCGCGTACGACGGGGAACGGAAGGGTGGCGTCGTAGGCCCGGTCCCCCGGCATCGACGCGGTGTAGACCACCACCTCGGACGGGTCCAGCCGCTGGCAGAGCGCGAGCACGAACGCCTCGATCCCGCCCTGCCTGGTCGGGAAGTCGTTGGTTACCACCAAAGTACGCGCCACAGCGCAAATGTATCGATCGCCGTTCGCGAGCCTGCGAGCAACGTCACAACCGATTCGGTCGGCTTACCAACCGATTCGGTAGGTAGCGCTTGTACGGTCGAAGCCGTGACACGTCCGTTCCGGCAGCACGCAGACGAGGAGATCCTCGACCACGCGGCCGCGCTGTTCGCCCAGCACGGGTTCGCGCACACGTCGCTCTCGGCGATCGCGGAGGCAGTCGGCCTGTCCAAGGCCGGGCTGCTGCACCACTTCCCGAGCAAGGAAGCGCTCTACGAGGCCGCCCAGGAGGCGTGCCGGATACAGAGCCGGCACGTGCGCGAGCAGGCCGAGGGTCCGGCAGCCGGCCCGGCGCGGGACCGCCGCCTGCTGGAGCTGCTGACCGAGGTCGCGCTGGACCGGCCGGGACTCGTGGCGCTGTCGTTCCAGGCGGCCACCGCACCTGAGCTGCGTACCGCACTGCTCGAGGACGACGACCTGCTCGTGTTCGAGATGTTCGGCGCCGACCCGCGGGACCCGCGGTCGGAACGCCTGGTCCGGGTCATCGGAGCGCTGAGCGCGCTCGCCGTACTCTCCCTGGCCGCCAACCACGTAGGCGACAAGACCGCCTGGCGGCCGCTGATCATCGCAACGTGTCACGACGCGCTCGGCCACCCGGTGGCCGATGCGGTGTCCGACCTTCGATCGGACCCTGAATCCGACCCTGAATCCGACTCTGACCAGGTGGAGGCCTGAATCCTGTGGCACGTCTGCTGTACCGGCTCGGTTTCGTCGCACATCGGCGCCGGCTGATCGTCGTCCTCCTCTGGCTGGTCGTGCTCGCCGGCACGGGGGCGAGCGCTCTCACGTTGTCCGGCCCGACCTCGAGCAGCTTCTCGATTCCGGGCCAGGAGTCGACCAACGCACTGGACCGGATCGAGGACGAGTTCGGCGCCGGCGGCGGCGCGACCGCCCGCGTCGTGGTGCAGGCACCGGACGGCGGGAAGCTGACGACCCGGGAGAACGTCCAGGCCATCACCGCGCTGGTGACCAAGCTGTCCGCGCTGCCCGGTGCGTCCGCGAGCAACCCGCTGGACCCGGCGGCGCCCGCGGTGAACCGCGAGCAGGACACGGCGTACAGCACGGTGACCTACTCCGCTCCCGTCGGCGAGGTGACCGAGGAGCAGCAGAGGGCGTTGCTGGACACCGTCGCCGACGCCCGGTCGTCGAGCGGGCTCACGGTGGAGGTGACGGGTGACGCCACGACCGAGCCCCCGCACGTCGGAGGCGTGACGGAGGCGGCCGGTGTGGTCGTCGCGTTGGTGATCCTCGCGCTGACGTACGGCTCGCTGATCGTCGCGGGGATGAACCTGCTGACCGCCGGCGTCGGGGTCGGCATCGGCGCGCTGGGCGTGATGATCGCGACCGGATTCATGGACCTGTCGTCGACGACACCGATCCTGGCCACGATGCTGGGGCTCGCGGTCGGCATCGACTACACGCTCTTCATCGTCAACCGCTACCGGCAGGAGCTCCGGCGCGGCACAGATGTGGGGACGGCGATCGGGACCGCGGTCGGAACGGCGGGCTCGGCGGTCGTCACCGCCGGCGTCACCGTGGTGATCGCGCTGGCCGGGCTGGTCGTGGTCGGCATCCCGTTCCTTACGCAGATGGGTATCGCGGCCGCGCTGACCATCGTGGTCGCGGTGCTGGTCGCGATCACGCTGGTCCCGGCGGTGCTGAGCTATCTCGGCCGGCGGGTGCTGCCGCGTAAGCAGCGCGGCACCTCGGCCGTTCCTGCTCCTGCTCCGGCGTCCGATCGCGGTTTCTACCGCGGCTGGATCGGTACGGTCACGCGGCACCGCGTTCCGGCGTTGCTGCTGTCGATCGTCGTGCTCGGGATCATCGCGGTGCCGGCCGCGTCCATGCAGACGACGCTGGTGCAGACGCCGGCCGAGGGCTCGACGCAGGCCAGGGCCGAGCAGTTGCTCACCGACGGCTTCGGGCCCGGCTTCAACGGCCCGCTGGTGGTGCTCGTCGAGGGCTCCAACGCCACTGCCGCGGCCGGGCGGGTCGGGCAGGAGATCGCGGGCCAGGTCGCGTTCGTCGTACCGCCCACCCACAACGACGACGACACCGCGGCGATGCTCACCGTGATCCCGAAGTCCGGGCCGACCAGCCAGGCGACCGAGGACCTCGTAGGCGACCTGCGGGACGAGCTGGCCGGCCTCGACGGGTTCACGACGTACGTCACCGGAGCGACGGCAGTCAGCGTCGACGTGGCGCTCTCGCTCGACCGGGCGCTGCCGATCTACCTGGTCCTGGTCGTGGGCCTGGCGTTGATCCTGCTGGTGATGGTCTTCCGGTCGCTGCTGGTCCCGCTGGTCGGTGTGCTCGGCTTCCTGCTGACCGTCGGCGCGTCCGTCGGCGCGACGGTCGCGGTGTTCCAGTGGGGCTGGCTGTCCTCGGCCGTCAATCTGGACTCGGCCGGGCCGCTGATCAGCCTCACGCCGATCCTGGTGATCGGCATCCTGTTCGGCCTCGCCATGGACTACCAGGTCTTCCTGGTCTCACGGATGCACGAGGCCCACCACCGTGGAGCGGCACCACGAGAGGCGATCGTCACGGGGTTCCGGCAGGCCGCACCGGTGGTCGTGGCCGCGGCGCTGATCATGTTCTCGGTGTTCGCCGGCTTCGTACCCTCGGGTGACGCGGCGATCAAGTCGGTCGCGTTCGCCCTGGCGATCGGCATCCTCGTGGACGCGTTCGTGGTCCGGATGATCCTGGTGCCGGCCGCGCTGGCCCTGATCGGTGAACGAGCGTGGTGGCTGCCGCGCTGCCTGCGCTGGCTCCCGACGCTGGACGTCGAGGGCGCCGCACTCACCCAGCAGACCGACCCGGCCGCCGACCCACCCGCCGACGAACGACCCCGGGTCGGCGCCATCCGCTGAGCAACCGGGCGGGCCGCTCCCGCATGGCTCCGTCCTGACTACGTACAACCTGGCCCGGCGGTCCTGTCACCCCTGCCGATCGATCCCGTTCGAGATCTGGCCGGCCTTGGTGGTCTCGCTCGCGGGCCTCGTCCTCGCCGGCGTGGCGTTCAGCCGGCTACGACCTCGACGTACTCCCGCCAGCCCTGGACGAACTGGTCCTGGGTGACGCCGAGCAGGTCGGAGTAGAGCGCCTGCTGCGCCGACTTGGTGGGCGCGCTGTCCATCGCTCGGTAGAACTTCACCAGCGTGTCCTGGCTCCAGTGCGCGGCGATGTAGCGGCAGGCCAGCCACGCCGACTCGTACGCGCGGTCCAGGTGGTCGATTCGCGGGTCGAAGTCGTTGCCGTCGGGCAGCTGGCTCGGTGCGCCCTCCGCGCGTATGGAGTCGAACAGCTCCTCCGCCACCACCGAGGTCGACAGGCCGGCCTCCTTGAACCCGACGTAGTCGGCGAAGCCCTCGGACAGCCACATCGGCATGCCGCTCACGGTCGCGTGGCTCGCGACGTGGGTGGTCTCGTGGGTCAGCACGACCAGCCGGCCGAGCGGGCCGACCTCGCCGAACGTGCTGGGGTTGACGACGATGTGGGAGGCCCGCCGGGCGTTGGCGCGACCGACCGAGGTCGTTACGGCGGCGACCGCGTTCTGGCTGCCGGCCTCCGCGCCGATCAGCCGCTCCATCTCCCGCTGGGTACGTGGCACGAGGATCACGACGTGCTGTGTCCAGTCGTCGCCCCAGACGTCGGTGACGCGGGGAACCGCGCGGTCGGCGGTACGCGCGTAGGCCCGCAGCCGGTCGACCGGGCCGGAGCCGACCACGATGCTGTGCTCGTCGCGGATGACCGTCACCTCGTCGGTCAGCCACAACGGCAGCGGCTGGCTCGAGGAGATGCCTTCCTGGTCGGCCGCGAGGTAGACCTTGTCGTCGCGTTCGACGAAGACCATCCGCAGCTTGGCGACCCAGGGTTCCGAGTCGATGCCGGTGAGCCGGATCGTGCTCTCGACCTCGCCGAGCCAGGCGGTGCCGCCGAGCTCGCGACGGCGGTCCGGCGTCAGGCCGCCCGCGTCCTCGACCGGCCGGCTGAACCGCAGCTCCGCCACTTCGAGGCGGCGGAGGTTGTCGTAGGTGCGAGCCGCGAGCTTGGCGAAGCTCTTCGACCGCGGGTCGATCGTGGCGAGGTATGCCGCCCGGTCGCCCTTTCGGACGGCCGCGGCCTGCCGTTGCAGCAGTTGCTCGGCCTCGTCGACCCGGGTGGCCGACAGCCGGCCGGCGAGTGTGCCGGCGGAAGCGGCGGTGTCACTGCTCTCCGCGGCCTGCTCCGGAACGGGCGGCTGGGTCAGGGTCTGCCTGGCCGATGGGATGCCGATGCCGAACGCGGCCGCGAGGACGAACACGAACGCGGTGGCCGACAGCACCGTCCAGCGCCGGGCCGAGCGATCATCGCTCACCCTGGTCAGGAAGCGGGCCAGCAGCAGCGCCCATCCCTTGCGGGTCCAGGCAGGCTGCAGCGGCGCAAGCCGGCGCGCACCGCGCGGCCGCACGTGCCTGAAGCGGTGCTCTGCCACCCCGGAATCCTAGAGGGGAATCGGGTGCGTGCGGGCCCACTCGCACAAAGCGAGATGAAAAGCATATGAACGCGGCCGAAGCAGGCAAGCCGGTCGGTTCTCGGCCCAACCACCGCCAACCACAGTCAGGACGGTGCCCGCAGCCGCTCCCGAAGTGCCTGGATCCGGTCCGCGGCCAGCCCGGCGCGGCCCAGGAAGCCCTCGACACCGCCATGATCGGCCCGCAGCGCCTCCAGTACGGCGAGCATGGTCTCAGCCCTGGGGGCCTCGAGGTCGGGAGAGGTCGCCGGCCCGGAGCCTCCGACCAGCTGCATCACGTCGGGCACACCGACCACGGCGTAGTCGTCCGCGACCGCCGCGGGCTCTGCGCCGGCCAGCGTCAACGCGAGCGCGACGACCATGCCGGTCCGGTCCTTCCCGGCATGGCAGTGCACGACGACACACCCGGGCGGTGCGTCGGCGATCGCGCCGACGGCGGAGGCGTAGCGAGCAGCGTTGAAGTCGAGCGTCTGGAGGTACAGGCTCGCCAGGTCGAGCGTGGTGTCGTAGGGCTCATCGGCGACGTTCACCGGGTGGTTGCGCCGGAGCGGGTCGGTGGCGAACGCCGACGGATAGCGCTCGCACTCCCCCGGCGTACGTATGTCGACGATCCGGCTCACGCCTGCCGCCCGGACCGCCGCGACGCCCGCGGGCGTCAGCCGGTCGAAGTTGTCGGAACGGACCAGGGCGCCCCGGCGGACCCTGGCACCGCCTCCGAGTGGCAGGCCGCCGAGGTCGCGAGCGTTGAGACAGTCCGGCCAGTCCAGGAAACCCGGTCGGGTCACAGGTACTCCTCCCCCTCAGAAGCAACAACAGACAGAAACGGTGGACGCGTCCGGCTCGGACGCGTCCACCGTTTTCGAAAGCGATTCGACTCCAGGTCGTTCTAGCCGGGCCGGGTGGCGCCGACGTAGGGCATCTCGTCCATCGGGGCGTACTCGACGTTCTTGCCGGGGCGCGGCGCGTGCAGGATCATGCCGTTGCCGGCGTAGATCGCGACGTGGGAGATCCCGCTGTAGTAGTAGACGAGATCGCCGGGCTCCAGCTGGGACCGGGAGACCTTCGGGCCTTGGTAGTACTGCTGCTTCGCCGAGTGCGGCAGCGAAACACCGGCTGCGTCCCAGGCCATCATGGTCAGCCCGGAACAGTCCCACGTGCTCATGCCGTCGGCACCGAAGACGTAGGGCTCGCCGACCTGCTTCTTGGCGAAGGCAAGTGCGATCGCGCCGCGACCGGAGCCGGGCGGGAGGTCGGACGGGATCTCCCGATCGCTGCCACGGGACGTGCGGTTCTGACGGTCTTCCAGCTCCTGGAGCCGCTGACGCTCAGCGGCGGTGAGGCGCTTCAGCAGGTCGTCGGACTTGGCCTGCTTGGCCTTGGCCTCTTCGAGCCGGTCCTTGGCCTGCTTCTGGGCGTCCTTGAAGCGGGCGAGCTCGGCCTTCTGCAGGGCCTCACGCTCAGCCAGCTCCTTCTGCTCGGCACGCAGCCGAACCAGCACGTCGCCCTGCTGACCACGCAGCGCCCGCGCAGAACTCATCTGCGCCAGGAACTTGTCAGGGTCGTCGGCGAGCAGTAGCTGCATCGTGCTGTCCATGCCACCCGCGCGGTACTCGGCGGCGGCGAAGGCTCCGATGTTGCGGCGCAGCTCCTGAACCTTGGCGCGCTGCGCTTCGAGGTCGGTGTCCAGCTTCTTCAGCTTGCGCTGAATAGCGGTCATCTTGTCTGAGTACTCGTTGGATAACTCGGCGGCCTGCTCGGCCTCGTGGTGCAGCTTCTCGGTCTGCTTCTTCACCTCGGCGATCGACGGGGTGGGATCAGCGAGACTCGCGCCTGGAACGGCGACGACGGCTGCCACGGAGGCGGCACCCAGGGCTAGCAGCGCACGCCCTGACGGACGCTTGCGGCGGTTCGACACTGCGGTCGGGCCCCTTTCCTTCCTCTACGCCTACCGGGTGAGCTGACGGGTTCGGGCCGGGAGGTAGCCCTACGAGACGCGCCCATGATGCGATGCCTGCTTGCCTGTGCATCAAGGGACGCGTACCGATTCACCCCAGGAACTACGGTGGGTCCCCGGCTCCTCGTCCGTGGGTTTGCCGGACGGGGATTAAGCGGGGTACCTGCCGCCGGCCGGTTAGCCGACGTCCTTGAACAAGTACCTGGCGAGCGACTCTAGTGACCAATCCGTGATGTTTCAAATCACTGGAGCTTCTTTTTCGTAAAGGAAATAAAACCCCTGCTTACGCATTGTGTCAAGTCTTGTTCGGAGAGTTATCTACGCACCTTGGGCCCAACGTGGGGCCTCGTCGGTGTCGGTCCGGGCCAGCCGGAGCGGTGGCACGAGTCCAGAATCGGCCAGGATGTCCAGCGCCTGACGGTCCTCGGCGTCCAACTCGACACCGGCGGGCGGAGCCCCGAGCAGGACGGTCACGACGCAGTCACCGCAGGCCTGCGGTCCCCGTACGACACAGCTGTCGCAGTCGATCTGCATGACGCCTCCAGATAGTTCCTTGCGGTCTGACGAAGACGTTAGAGCAGAGCACCGACAGTCAAGCTCGACCTGATCGGAGGGTGGGCCCGAGCTGGTCTCAGCTGCGGCTCATCAGCCTGACCAGGCCACTCGCCGGCACCGGCCGGGCACCGCTGCGGCGTACGGACTCGGCGATCTCCCGGTCGCTGGACACCACGACCACCGGCCGCCCTTCGGGCTCGGCCGCCACCATCTCACGGATCACGTCGTCGGCGGTCACGCCACCGGGGCTGAACCGCACGCGGACGCCCCGCGGCACCGTGATCTGCGGCATCGCGTCGAGGTTGGCGCCGTCGAACACGACGGTGAGCTCGGCCCTGGTCTGTGCGGCCAGCCCGCCCATCGCGTTGACGAGACGGGTGCGCTGGGTCTCCAGCGGGATCGTCGGCCACGCGGTCTTGGTCACGTTGTAGCCGTCGACGATCAGGTGGACCTGAGGCAGGCCGAGCAACGCCTCGAGCGAGGCCTCCGCGTCGGCGCCGCTGAGCTGGCTTCCGGATCCGGGCTCGGCGGCTCGTACGGTGTCGGCGGGACGGGTCTTGGTGGGTGGCAGCGCCAGCTCGCGGCGCAGGCCCTGCGCGGCGTCGACCAGCGTGTCGACCAGCAGGCGCAGCCGGATGTCGGCCAGGTCGCGCCCCTCGCGCACGGTCCGGCGCGCGGACTCCGCCGCGCTCTCCGCTTCGGCGAGTCGGGCCCGCAACCGGCGCAGCTCGGCCTCCATCCGGGCCACCTCGGCGGCCGACTGGTCGCGGATCTCACGGGCGGCCGCGGCCTCCTCCTCCGCACGCTGCTCGGCGGCCTTCGCCCGGTCCCTGGCCTGCTTGACCGTGCGCCGCAGCGTGACGTTCTCCTCTTTCAGCGTCGCCAGCTCGCCGCGCAGTCGGTCGCGCTCCTGCCGGGCCTCGGTGCGCGCGTCGGCGAGCTGCTCACGCAGCTTCTCGGCGTTCTTCGCCTCGCGGCCGCTGGCGCTCGCCGCGGTTTCGCGTTCGAGCCGGTCCGTGATCGTGCCGAGCAGGTCAGCCCAGCCCTCGGGCCGGACGAGGTAGGCCGCCGCCGCGACTTCCAGCGGGTCGACTGCCGGTGGTGTACGGCCGTTCTCCAGGGCTTCGATCAGGTGTGGGGCCCGCTGCCGATAGCGGGCAGCGACCCGCTGCCGGAACAGCGCGTCGCTGTCGAGCGCGGCGGCGAGCGGAGTCGCGGCCAGCCGGGCCCGCCGGGCCGGCGCGAACCGGGCGAACGGCCTGAGAGCAGCGGGCAGCTCGTCGCTGCTGAGCGCGGCGAGGGCGTCGGACGCCAGCCCGACCACGCGCTGCCGGACGGACTCGGGCAGCGGGACGGTGACCTCCTCGGTCACCTCCTCCGGGCCCTCATCCGGCACGACCGCTCCCTCACTCATGCCGATGACACTAGACGAGACCTTCCAGAGGGTCTCGAGGGCGCGACGCGTGGCATTCGCACGTCCGCCCTCGGTCGTCCGGCCGGGACGAGCCCAGACGAGCACCGGGACGAGCACCGGCCGGAACGACACGTCTGAACGCTTGAACGTCTACCCACGTGCGTCCAGGCCCACCGTCAGGCACAATCGGTCCGGATGCGACGACTTGCGCACGGCTATACCAACGACACCCAGGGCGACGGCTCGGTCGTCGTGAAGGCCTACGACGGTCCAGGCGCGGACCAGCGGCTCGAACGCGAGAGCTTCATCCTGTCCAGCTATGCCGGCCGGCTGCCGCTGCCGCCGCTGGTGGAAGCCGGCGATGGCACCCTCACGCTGGGCTTCGTCGAGGGCGTACACGGCCAGGAGCTGCTGGATCGCGACGAGGCGACGGCCAGGACTGTGCTGGCCGCCTGTGGCGCGTTGCTCGGCGAGCTGCAGAAGCTCGACGCGAGCGAGCTCGGCGAGGGCCCGGTGCTCGTCCACGGCGACTTCGGCCCCAACAACCTGCTGTTCGATCCGGAGTCGCTGCAGGTCACCGCGCTGCTGGACTGGGAGTTCGCGCACACCGGCGAGCCGATCGAGGACCTCGCCTGGTGCGAGTGGATCGTCCGCGCTCACCACGCCGATCGCGTGCCCCTGCTCGGCGCGTTCTTCGACGCGTACGCAGGCGAGGTGCCCGACTGGCCGGTACGCCAGGCGGCGATGCTCGCCAAGTGCCTGAGCCTGCGCGAGTTCTGCGAACGATGGGAACCGGGCGGCGAGGCCGTACGTCGTTGGGAGGAACGATTCGCCACGACGGCCGGCTGGGAGGACGCGCCGTCGGAAGGCGGGTAGGAACGTCCGCACGCTGCGGACATGGTTGACTTCGGAACTGTGAGCGACAAGAACCGATCTAGCCTGCTTTACAAGCTGCGCTATGCGATGAGCAACCCGGCCAAGGTCATGCCGTACGTCCGGCGGACCGGCCGGGATCTCATGCTGCGCGTACGCAGCGGCGGCGACCATGTGAAGTACTACCGCGCGGTGATGAAGTCCGACGCCGCGCGCAGCCCCGAGGCAGCGGTCGGCAGCCGCTCACACGACCGTTGGGTCGCGCTCGGCACGATGCAGTTCGACTATCTCCGCGAGCACGGGTTGACACCCGCCCATCGCATGCTGGAGATCGGCTGCGGCAACCTCCGCGCCGGGCGGCTGTTCATCGGCCACCTCGACCCCGGCAACTACTACGGCATCGACATCTCGCCCGACATCCTGGTGGCGGCGCAGGAAACCCTGGTCGCGTACAACCTCCAGGACAAGCTGCCGCACCTCACGCCGGTACGCGACCTGAAGTTCGCCTTCCTGCCGGACAAGCACTTCGACGTGGTCCACGCGCACAGCGTCTTCTCGCACTCGCCGCTCCACGTCATCGAGGAGTGCTTCGCGCACGTCGGCCGGGTGCTCGCGCCGGACGGGTTCTTCGACTTCACCTTCGACCGCACCGAGGGCAAGGAGCACCACGTCCTTCGGGAAGACTTCTACTACCGCACCGAGACCCTGGTCTCGCTGGCGGAGAAGTACGGCCTGTCGGCGAAGTTCATGGACGACTGGGAGAAGCGGCCGCACGGCCAGTCGAAGATCCGCATCACGCACTAGTTCTGCTCAATCGCGGCTGGGTCGTGGTTTCCGCACCGTCAGATCCCGGTCGCGTGCCGTCGGCGCGTCGTGGGCGAGGAATGTCGGTGGTCGGTCCTAGCGTGTAATCCATGACCGCGCCAACAGTGGGCCCGATAGTGGGCATGGCGAGCAGCCAACCACAACGCGAGGCGATCGCCGGGGTGCAGTTGAGCCTGGACGACCTCGGCACGCCGCTTCGCGACGTGACGTTCTGCGTCGTCGACCTCGAGACCACCGGTGGATCGCCTGCCGACTGTGGGATCACCGAGATCGGCGCGGTCAAGGTGCGCGGCGGTGAAGTGCTCGGCGAGTTCCAGTCCCTCGTCAACCCCGGCGAGGCGATCCCGCCGTTCATCGCCGTGCTGACCGGCATCACCGACGGCATGGTGGCCAGCTCGCCGCGGATCGGCGGCATCCTGCCCGCGTTCCTGGAGTTCGCGCGCGGCTGCGTCCTGGTCGCCCACAACGCGCCGTTCGACGTCGGATTCCTCAAGGCCGCGGCCGACGTCCACGGCTGCCGCTGGCCGTCGTTCGACGTGATCGACACCGCGCGGTTAGCCCGTGCGGTCGTCACCCGCGACGACGCGCCCAACTGCAAGCTCGGCAGCCTCGCGAAGCTCTTCCACTCCCCCGTCACGCCCGAGCACCGCGCGCTCGGCGACGCCCAGGCCACCGTCTACGTGCTGCACGGCCTGCTCGAACGCCTCGGCCCGCTCGGCGTTCACACGCTCGAAGAGCTGTCGGCCTACACCTCGCGGGTCTCGCCCGCTCAGCGCCGCAAGCGCCACCTGGCAGACAGCCTGCCGCACGCGCCGGGCGTCTACCTCTTCGTCGACGACCGCGGCCGGGTGCTCTACGTCGGCAAGTCGAAAGACCTGCGCACCCGCGTCCGTTCCTATTTCACGGCGTCGGAGACCCGCACCCGGATCGGCGAGATGATCGGGATCGCCAGCGGCGTCAACGGCATCGAGTGCGCGACCGGGCTCGAGGCCGAGGTTCGCGAGCTGCGACTGATCGCCGCCCACAAGCCGCGCTACAACCGGCGTTCGAGGTTCCCCGAGCGAGCCACCTGGATCAAGGTCACGGTCGAGCCGTTCCCCCGGCTGTCGATGGTGAAGGACGTCCAGGCCGACAGCGCCACCTACGTCGGCCCGTTCGGCTCGCGAAAGGTCGCCGAGCAGGCGGTGTCCGCGCTGCACGAGGCGTTCCCGATCCGGCAGTGCACCGACCGGCTGGCCCGGTTCCCACGGCGCGGATCGGCTTGTGTGCTGGCCGAGATGGGCCGTTGCAGCGCGCCCTGCGTGGGCGGGATCGACGTCGAGGCCTATGGCCACCAGATCGAGGCGGTCCGCACGGCCATCCAGGCCGACCCTTCGCCGGTGATCGACGCGCTGGTGACCAGGATCAAACGGCTGGCCGGGCACGAACGCTTCGAAGAGGCGGCGGCGCATCGAGACCGGATGGCCGCGTTCATCCGGGCCGCCGCCCGCACCCAGCGGATGGTCGCCCTGGCCCGCTGCCCGCAACTGGTCGGTGCGGTCCGCGGTGCCGAAGGCGGCTGGGAGATCCACGTGATCCGCTACGGCCGGCTGGCCGGCGCCGGCGTCGTAACGCCCGGCACCCCGCCGATGCCGGTGATCGAGCAGATCGTCGCCGCCGCCGAGACGGTCGCCGAGCCCCCGCTGCCCAAGCCGGCCGCGACGGCCGAGGAGACCGAGCGCATCCTGGCCTGGCTGGAGGCTCCCGGCGTACGCCTGGTCGAGCTCGACGGCGAGTGGAGCTGCCCGATCTCGGGCGCGCAGTCCCACCTCGACTGGTTAGCCCGGGCCTACGAAGGCCGTGAGACCTACGCCGACGCGGAAGACCGGCGCGGCCTGCGCACGGTGCACCGGCCACCGCGCTGAAACCCGCGCGACCGCTGCGTCGTTGAACCTGGAAGACAACAAACTGGGGGATGCTGAGCTCGTGAACACCATCTTGAACGTCATCTGGCTCGTGCTGGCGGGCATCTGGCTCGCGATCGGCTACGTCGTGGCCGGGATCATCTGCTGCATCCTGATCATCACGATCCCGTTCGGCATCGCGTCGTTCCGGATCGCGGCCTACGCGCTGTGGCCGTTCGGGCGGACCGTCGTACGCGATCCCAAGTCCGGCGCGCTGTCGACGATCGGCAACGTGATCTGGGTGATCGTGGCCGGCATCTGGCTGGCGATCGGTCACCTCACCACCGGGATCGCCCTGTGCATCACGATCATCGGCATCCCGCTCGGCATCGCCAACTTCAAGCTGATCCCCGTCTCGCTGCTTCCGCTGGGCGCGCGCATCGTCGACAACGCCTAGGACTAACCTCCGTAGCGTGATCACAGCAATGGTGTTCATCCAGGCGGACGTGTCCCAGATTCCCGAGGTCGCGGAACAGATCGCCGCGCTCGACGGGGTGAGCGAGGTCTACTCGGTCACGGGTGAGATCGACCTGATCGCGATGGTGCGTGTGCGCGAGCACGACGAGATCGCACAGGTCATCGCCGACCGGCTCAACAAGGTCTCCGGAGTGCTGGCCACCGAGACGCACATCGCGTACCGGACCTACTCCCGGCACGACCTGGAGGCCGCGTTCAGCATCGGTCTACCGGAAAGCTGATCTTCAGCCAACTCTCACCTGGCCCCGATACGCTTTGGCGCATGACGGACAAGCTGGCCGGCTGGTACACCGACCCTTCCGGAATGCCCAACATGTTCCGTTGGTGGGACGGGCGGCAATGGACCACGACGCTCACCTCCGATCCGAGCGCGCCGGCCCCCGTCAGTCCGTCCCCTGTCACGCCGCCCAGTAGTTCGGGTGGCGGTTCGACCGAGCATGCGACCAAGCCGATTCAGCGGCCGCAGCAGCCGGGCGCCGGCGAGCAGGCGGCATCATCCGCGCAACCGGGGCAGTCCGCGCAAGCCGGCCAGTCCTCGCAAAGTGGACAGCCCGATCAAACCGGCCAGCCGACCCAGCCCATCCAGCCGGTCCAGCCGGTCCAGCCGGTCCAGCCGGTCCAGCCGGTCCAGCCGGTCCAGCCGGTCCAGCCCGGCCAACCGGGTCAGTCCGGTCAGCAGCCTCCGCCGGCCAACCCGTTCGCGCCGCCTGGATCGCACGGCTCGCAGGCTCCACAGCCTCAGCAGGGCCAGCCGGGTCAACAGGGCCAGGGCGGAGTTCCACTGTTCGCCCCACAGCAGCGGCCGCCGATCCCGCCTCCCCCGGGCGCGCCTGGGCCGGGTTACGTACCTCCGCCCTACGATCCGATGCACCAGTACACCGAGGTGCTCAGCTCCGAGCCCGGCGGCAACGGCAAGAGCAACCGCAACGCGCTGATCATCGGCGGCATCGGCCTGGCGGTGGTGCTGATCGCCGCGATCGCCGGCGGGGTCTGGTGGGTCAACCGCGACAAGGACACCCCCACCGCCTCCGACGACACCACGCAGCAGCCGTCGCCGCAGCAGACCGAGCCCGAGCAGCCGCGGCCGACGCCGGAGGAGAGCCTTCCGAACACTCCCGGCCCGCAGCGCACCCAGCCGCCCGACGAGCAGAAGACCCCCGGCCCGACCAACGTGCCGATCGCCGGCCGGCTGACGTTCACGCCGCTCGCGAAGCCGTGGAAGTCCAGCGACGCGCTCGGCCAGGATCTGCTGCTGAGCACCGCCCAGACGTACACCACCGAGGAGAAGTGGGACGGCGAGTCCGACTGGGTGGCGTTGGCGTCGGCAGGCTACGCCAGTCCGGAATGGGTCGGTAAGGACGCCAAGCAGACCGCCGGCAACATCGCCGAATGGTTCGCCACGTCCAACTTCAACAACGCCAACGTCGGCCGCCAGCCGCTGGGCAGCTCGAAGATCAAGGTCGGCGAATACGACGCGACGCTGCTCAAGGAGCACTTCAGCTACAACATCTCTGGCCTGAAGGCCAAGGGTGAGACCGTCTCCATCGTGGTGGTCGACATCAAGGGGGCCCCCGTGCCGGGCGTCTTCCTGGGCTCGGTGCCCGACACGAACAAGGGCCTGCAGAAGGACGTCCAGAAGGCGATCGACTCGCTGAAGGTCGAGTCCTAGCAGCCAGCCGGCAGGGCCGCTTCGGTCAAGCCGTCGCGGCGCGGACCCAGCGGGCCAGGATGTCGGCGGCCGCGCCGGTGTCGATCGCCTGCGCCGCCCGCGAAGCGGCGTCGCGCATCCGGTCGACGACAGCGCCGCCCGTACCTTCGTACGCCACCAGCGCCGCCGCCGTGTTGAGCAGCACCGCGTCGCGTACGGGGCCCTGCTCGCCCGCGAGCAGGCGCCGGGTGACGTCGGTGTTGAACGCGACGTCGCCACCCCGCAGAGCATCGGCCGGCGAGTAGGCGAAGCCGAGCTCGGCCGGGTCCAGCGAGACCTCCCTGACCGCACCGTCGTGGACCACCCACATCCGCGAACTGGTCGCCGTGGTCAGCTCGTCGAGGCCGTCGTCACCGCGGAAGACCAGTGCGTCGGCGCCGCGGCCGGCGAACACGCCCGCGACCAGCGCCGCCATCCGCGGGTCGGCCACGCCGACCGCCTGGGCCTGCGGCCGCGCCGGGTTGGCGAGTGGCCCGATCACGTTGAACGTCGTCGGAACGGCCAGCTCGCGGCGCGGCGCGGCGGCGAACCGCAGCGCGGGGTGGAACCGGGGCGCGAAGCAGAACGTGATCCCCACCTCGTCGGCCAGCTCGGCCACCCGCTCGGGTTCGAGGTCGAGGGGTATGCCGAGCGACTCGACCAGGTCGGCCGCGCCGCACAGCGAGGACGCCGAGCGGTTGCCGTGCTTGACGACCTTGGCGCCGGCTCCGGCGGCCACGATCGCCGACATCGTGGAGATGTTGACGGTGTGAGCGCCGTCGCCACCCGTGCCCACGACGTCGACCGAGCGGTCCGGAACGGAGATGGTCACCGCGTGCTCGTACATCGCCCGGATCAGGCCGTCGAGCTCCTCGACCGTCTCCCCCTTCACCCGCAGCGCGACGGCGAAGCCGGCGATCTGCGCGGGCGTGGCGGAGTCGGACAGGATCTCGCCCATCGCCCACGCGGTCTCGTCGATGGTCAGGTCCTGGCCGGCGACGAGCGTCGCCAGCACGTGCTTCCAGGTCGGCTGCGGCCGATCCGCCATCGCGGGCCTCCATGAACGAGAACTTGACGAAGCACACCCTAGTGCCCCGTGTGACGGCTCACCGCTCCATCCGCGAATGACCACGTTAACCACGGCTTTGGCTGGTTAACGTGGTCATTCGCGCCTCGCCACGCATTTCGCCCTTCGCCACGCCAGTAGGTGCTTCGCCACGCCCCGGGGCGTGGTTAACCCGCCAATTGCGTGGTTAACGTGGTCATTCGCGCCGAGCGGGGGCGGCGGTGGGTGGTGTGGGAACGCTGAGCGTGGTCAGGCGGTCGCGGGCAGTGCCGCCTGCCGCTGCTTTGCCAGTTCGACGACGGCCTTGGCCAGTGCCACGGCGTCCAGCGGGTGCGGCAGCGCCGCCTCCGCACGCGACCAGGTGGCCAGCCACGCATCCTGCGGACGCCCGGTCAGCACCATGATCGGCGGGCAGCGGAAGATCTCGTCCTTGAGCTGCCTGGCCAGGCCCATCCCGCCAGCCGGGACGGCCTCGCCGTCGAGCACCAGGACGTCCAGCCCACCAGCGTCGACGGCCTTCAGCACCGCCGGCTGGGTCGCGCACTCGACGTACTCGAACGGACCGAGGTCCTTCACGGGCCGCTTGCCGATCGCGAAGCGGACCTTGTCGCGCACGTTACGGTCGTCGGAGTAGACCAGGACCCGGACGGGGCGCGGGCTCGTCTCGTTGGCGTCGCTCACGACAGTGATCGTACCGAGGACGATGTCACGTCGAACGGCTTGGTCTCGTCACAGTTGTCGTGAGTGTCTCCTCTGTGTTCTGTGCGTGTTCGTCAGACCCCGCCTGTGCACACGGCGCGCCGGTCGCAGGGGGTACCACTACGACGTGTAGGACCTACCGACATAATGACGTTCGTGGCGACCGCAACCGTAGAGCCAACGGCACGCTTCCACGGCCACCCCAACCGCCCCTCCATGGTGAGCGTGGGGACGATCGTGTGGCTGGCGAGCGAGCTCATGTTCTTTGCCGCGCTATTCGCGGCGTACTACACAATTCGGGCGGTGTCGCCGGAGTTGTGGGCGCAGGAGACCGAGAAGCTCAACCTGCAGTTCGCGTCGATCAACACGACGATCCTGGTGCTGAGCTCGGTGACCTGCCAGATGGGCGTGTTCGCGGCCGAACGCGGACAGCTCGACCGCACCGGCAGCCTTCTCAGGCCCCTCAGCTGGGGTCTGCGCGAGTGGTTCGTGCTCACCTACGTGATGGGCGCGTTCTTCGTCGGCGGCCAGGTCTACGAATACTCCGAGCTGGTCGCCGAGGGCGTGACGATCTCGTCCTCCGCGTACGGCTCGGTCTTCTACCTCACCACGGGCTTCCACGGCCTCCACGTGACGGGCGGGCTCTTCGCGTTCCTGTTCGTGCTCGGACGGACGTACATGGCCCGGCGCTTCACCCACGAGCAAGCGATCAGCGCGATCGTCGTCAGCTACTACTGGCACTTCGTCGACATCGTGTGGATCGGACTTTTCGCGACCATCTACATCATCCAGTAGGTAGTAGGACGGAGCGGGCGTGAGATTTCTGTCAGCCCGGCGGCGGCATCCACTCGCGGGTGTGGTCGTCATGCTGTTCGCCCTCGCCGCGTTCGGCGGGCTGTACGCGATCGCGGCACCCTCGACGAAGGCGTCGGCGGAGGCCGCACAGTCAACACAGGTCGAAGAGGGCCGCAAGCTGTTCGCCGTGAGCTGCTCGACCTGCCACGGCCTGAACGGCGAAGGCGGGACCGAGGGACCCTCGCTGATCGGCGTCGGCGCTGCCGCGGTCGACTTCCAGGTCGGCACCGGCCGGATGCCGGCGCAGCAGCCTGGACCCCAGATGCAGAAGAAGACGCCGGTCTTCAACGACGAGGAGATCGCGGCGCTGGCCGCCTACGTCGCCTCGCTCGGACCTGGCGCCGCGATCCCGGACAAGGCCGAGTACGACACCGAGGGTGTCACCGACGCCGAGATGGCCGAGGGCGGCGAGCTGTTCCGGACGAACTGCTCCGGTTGCCACAACGTCGTCGGCAAGGGCGGTGCGCTCCCCTGGGGTAAGTCCGCGCCCAACCTCGACGGCGTTACGCCGCGGCACGTCTACGAGGCGATGCTGACGGGACCACAGCAGATGCCCGTCTTCGGCGACAGGACCATCCACCCTGAGGACAAGCGGAAGGTCATCGCCTACCTCCAGGAGGTCCAGGACCAGCCCAAGGCCGGCGGCTTCGACCTCGGTGGGCTCGGGCCGGTGACCGAAGGTCTGTACGGCTGGCTCTTCGGAATCGGCGCACTGATCATCGCGACGGTCTGGATCGCCGCGAAGGGAACGAAGGTCAAGCGATGAGCGAAGTGCAGCACAAGGAGCACTCGGCTGAGCTGGCCACCACCAATGGCCACGCCCCCGGCGACCCCATTCCCGACCCGGGTCTGGAGCCG
Organism: Flindersiella endophytica; assembly: GCF_054779015.1. Taxonomy (NCBI): domain Bacteria; kingdom Bacillati; phylum Actinomycetota; class Actinomycetes; order Propionibacteriales; family Nocardioidaceae; genus Flindersiella; species Flindersiella endophytica. The sequence continues at coordinate 405,847 of NZ_BAAGYY010000019.1, read as the reverse complement.
CACCTCCCCCGTATCACCGACGTCGACGACAAGGCCGCCAAGCGGGCCGAGCGGCAGGTGGCCGGCATCTTCGGCCTGGCCGCTCTGCTCCTGGTCGCGTTCGTCGTCGCCTACTTCGCGGTGCCGAAGGAGGCTTCGTTCCTCGGGCTCGGAGCTTCCAACCTGGCACTCGGCGTCACGATCGGCCTGGCGCTGCTGCTGATCGGCGTCGGCGCCGTCCAGTGGGCCCGGCGCCTGATGGCCGACCAGGAGATCGTCGAGGAACGCCACTCGGCCAGCTCGACCTCCGAGGACCGCGCCGAGGCGCTGGACATCCTGCAGCAGGGCGCCGACGAGAGCCAGATCGGCCGTCGCAGCCTGATCCGGCGTACGTTGATCGGCGCGCTCGCGCTGCTGGGGCTCCCGCCGATCATCCTGTTGGCCGACCTCGGCCCGCTGCCGGGCAACAAGTCGGCACACACGATCTGGCGCCGCGGCACCCGGATCCTCAACGACATCACGTTCCGGCCGCTCAAGCCGGAAGACCTCGAGCTCGGCGCGCTGGTCAACGCCGTTCCGGCCAACCTGCTGGACCTCGAAGAGGGCAAGGAGCGCAACAACGCCCGCGCCAAGTCGCAGGTGCTGCTGATCCGGATGAGCCCGAACGAGATCAAGGCCCGGGAGAACCGCAAGACCTGGACCGTCGACGGCATCATGTGCTACTCCAGGGTCTGCACCCACGTCGGCTGCCCGGTCAACCTCTACGAGCGGATCACACACCACACGCTGTGCCCCTGCCACCAGTCCACGTTCGACCTCTCCGACAACGGCCGGGTGGTCTTCGGTCCTGCCGCGCGCTCTCTGCCGCAGCTGCCGATCATGGTGGACTCCGACGGCTATCTGGTGGCGCAGAGCGACTTCACCGAACCGATCGGGCCGAGTTACTGGGAGCGCGGATGATCGAAAGCAAGGCGATCGCCAAGCCCGTCGAGTTCCTCGATGAGCGCCTCGGCATCGCCAAACTGAGCAAGGGCCTGCTGCGCAAAGTCTTCCCGGACCACTGGTCGTTCCTCCTGGGCGAGATCGCCCTGTACAGCTTCATCATCCTGTTGCTGTCCGGCACGTTCCTCACCCTGTGGTTCAAGCCGAGCATGCAGGAAGTGATCTACGACGGGTCGTACGCGCCGATGGTCGGGCAGCACATGTCCGAGGCGTTCGCGTCCACGCTGGACATCTCGTTCGAGGTGCGCGGCGGCCTGCTGATGCGGCAGGTCCACCACTGGGCGGCGATCCTGTTCGCGGCGGCGATGACCATCCACATGCTGCGGGTGTTCTTCACCGGCGCGTTCCGCAAGCCACGTGAGCTCAACTGGATCATCGGCGCGATCCTGATCCAGCTGCTGTTCGTGGCCGGCCTGACGGGTTACTCGCTGCCTGACGACCTGCTGTCCGGCACCGGCCTCCGCTTCGTCGAGGGTCTGGTCCGGGCCGTGCCGGTGGTCGGAACGTACCTCTCGTTCTTCATCTTCGGTGGCGAGTTCCCGAACGACGTGATCATCCCGCGGATGTACCCCGTGCACATCCTGCTGATTCCGGGCCTGATCCTGGTCCTGATCGCGGTGCACATCGGGCTGGTCGTCTACCACAAGCACACGCAGTACCCCGGGCCTGGGCGGACCAACAGGAACGTCGTCGGATACCCCGCGCTTCCGGTGTACGCGGCCAAGGCCGGCGGCTTCTTCTTCATCGTGTTCGGCATCACCGCTCTGATGAGCGCCACGATGCAGATCAACCCGGTCTGGGTGTTCGGGCCGTACGTTCCGTCGATGGTGGGTGCCGGCACACAGCCGGACTGGTATCTCGGCTGGGTCGAGGGCGGGCTGCGCCTCATGCCCAACTGGGAAACCCATCTGTGGGGCTTCACGATCAGCTGGAACATCGCGGTGCCTGGCCTGGGCCTGATGGGCCTGCTGGTGACGGCGATGATCCTGTACCCCTTCATCGAGCAGTGGGTCACCGGCGACAGGCGCGAGCACCACGTCCTGGACCGTCCGCGCAACCAGCCGACGCGTACCGCGTTCGGTGTGGCGGCGATGACGTTCTACGGCCTGCTGTGGGTCGGTGGTGGCAACGACATCATCGCCACCCACTTCCACATCGCGATCAACCACATCACGTGGTTCCTCCGGTTCGCGATCTTCGTCCTGCCGGTGATCGCGTTCATGGTCACCAAGCGGATCTGCATCGGGTTGCAGCGCAAGGACAAGGCCGAGGTCATGCACGGCCGCGAGACCGGCATCGTCATGCGGCAGCCGAGCGGCGAGTTCATCGAGGTGCACGCAGCGCTGGAGCCGGAGCACGCGTACGCCCTCACCGCTCACGAGCGGCAGGTGCCGATCGACCCGGCCGAGTCCGTCGACGAGCACGGTGTGGAAGCGCCGGGCGGTCCGCTGCGCAAGCTGCGGGTCCGCGCGTCCCACTTCTACTTCCGCGACGACGTGCAGAAGCCGACGGTCGAGGAGCTCGAGGCGGCACACTCGCACGGCCACGCCGACGAGGTACACGCCGAGCTCCCAGACGGTGACGGCCACCCGGTCGGCCAGGTCGAGGCGGGCTCCGGCAAGAAGGTCGCCAGCACGACCGACTAGTTCTCGTACCCAGCAGGAGGGCACCCGGCGGCTTCGGCCCCGGGTGCCCTTCGCTTTGGCGTGTGGTTACTGAATACCGGTGTAGGCGACCGACGACATGGTCGTCGGCGAGGCCGCGCCGGACGGCTCGTAACAGACCACATCGCGGATGATCGCCGAGTTGCCGCCACCGACGCCCCAGGGCGCCAGCAGGCCGCAGTACTGCGGTCCGTCCCCGAACGAGGTGACCGTGACGTGGCTCGGGAACATGCCGACGCACGTGAACTCCAGCAGGCGCAGGCCGAGGCCCGCGGAGATCACGGAGTTGGCGCAGCCCAGGTTGTTGTAGCTGGTCGGGCTGGGAGCGCAGGTGCCGGTGTCGAGGCAGTACGCGAACAGCCTCGGCGGATACACGCCGAGGATCGAGCGCTGGAGCGTGTAGCTCAACGTCCAGTTGGTGTCGAGGAGACTGCCGGCAGCGTCGCGGCAGCTCACCAGGAGCTCCTGGGAGGCGGCCGCAGGCCACCAGTTCGTCACCTTGCACCGTGCGCCCATCGCCGCGTTCACAGCCGTCACCTGGACGTTGCCGGCCCGGGTGGCCGCGCCGAAGCCCTGGATGCTGGCCCGCCACATTCCGGGCACCACGGGCGTGACGACGTTGGCTCCCCCACTCGAATTGAACGACGAGAGCAGCCCGCCGGCCGGATTGGTGTGGACGTAGGCGTGGCCGCCCGGCGCGGGCTCGCGAGTGCCGGTCAACACCACGCTGAAGTTGGTCGGCGCGAGGACGCCGCCTGGCCGGTAACAGTCGACCCGGACGAGCTCGTCGGCGGCGACCTGTGCCCAGGCGCGGACCTGACACCAGTTACCGGCGCCGCTGATCGCGGTCACATGGACGACACCCCGGGGAGCGCCCACGCCGGGAAATCGGACCTCGTACTGCCCGCCGAAGGCAGCGGTCAGCTGAACGACAGCGCCGGAGCCGGTGGCCTGGCGCTGCAGGTCGGGCAGTGGCCCGAGGACGGAGGTGTTGACGTGGGCGAAGCCCCATGGCTGTGGAGCGGCCTGCGCTGGTCCGGCCGATGCCGCCAGCGTGCCGGCTGTGCCGGCCAGGGTGAGAACGGAAGCGGCGAGCCCGAGGGCCAGTCGCCGGAGCGTGAGTTGCGGTGAACGCGGTGAGCCGCGCATGTGTCCCCCTGTTTGACGATGCGATGAAACTGTCCGAGAGCGCGTCGCTTCCCCGCCTCGCTGGGTTACAGCAGAAAGTAACTCAGCGTTTCGCGGCATAACAGGCTGTAGACGGACAGGAATCGGCAACCAGGACAGTCCGTTTCACCGATTTCCACGCACCTCGAAGTAGGGGGTTTCGGCGCATTCCCCCAGCCTGGTTTCGTCCCTGCCGGGGCCGCACAGGCCGCCGTACGCTCCGAGCGCTTATTCGAGACGCCCAGAACCAAGCGCTCAGAAAGGGGCACGTCATGGCGTTCTCCAGGCGCCGGCTGCTGCTGTCCGGAGCCGGCCTCGGCTTGATCGGGATCGCTCCACAGGCAGTCCGACGCGTCGCATTCGCTGCTCCGTTGCCCGGTGGCAGCCTGGATCCTCGAACGATTCCAAAGTACGTCACCGCGCTACCGCTTCCCAGACCCATGCCGGCCAGCGGAACCACGGGCGGTGGAAGCATCGACGTCTACCGGATCGCGGTCCGGCAGTTCACCCAGCAGATCCTGCCCACGGGCAGCCCCGCCACGGCTGTGTGGGGGTACGGCTCGATCGACGCCTCGGGCACGTTCCGGGCGCCGGCGCGCACGATCGAGGCGACCGCGGGACGTCCGGTACGGATCACCTGGCTCAACCAGCTGGTCGACGGGTCAGGCAGGTACCGGCGGCACCTGTTGCCGGTCGACCCCACGCTGCACTGGGCCAACCCGCCGGGCGGCGCCACGGGGCGCGACTCCAGGCCCGAGTTCACCAGCACGCCCGGCGCGTACACCGGGCCGGTCCCGACCGTCACCCATGTCCACGGTGCCCACACCTCTGACGACAGCGACGGGTATCCGGAGGCCTGGTACCTGCCGCCCGCGCGCGACATCCCTTCCGGGTACGCCACCGTGGGCTCGTTCTACAGCCGGTTCCGGTCGACCGCGGAGGCGCGTACGGGAGCCGCCTGGCCGGCCGCGGGCGCGGTCTTCCAGTACCCCAACGACCAGCGTGCGACGACGTTGTGGTTCCACGACCACACCCTCGGCATGACCCGGGTGAACCTGCACGCCGGGCTGCACGGGCTCTACCTGCTGCGTGGCGGTGGCGGCGACCTGCCGGCCGGCGTTCTCCCCGGCCCGGCACCCAGGGCCGGCGATCCGGCCGGCACGGCGTACCACGAGATCCCGCTCGTCATCCAGGACAAGTCGTTCAACTCCGACGGCTCGCAGTTCTTCCCCGCCGGCCGCGGGTTCTTCGGCGACGTCGACCCGGATGGGCCGTTCATCCCCGACAGCGAGATCCCGCCGATCTGGAACCCGGAGTACTTCGGCAACACGATCGTGGTCAACGGCCGGACCTGGCCGACGCTGACCGTCGAGCCGCGGCGCTACCGGTTCCGGGTGCTCAACACCTGCAACACCAGGGTGTTGTTGCTCAAGGTCGCGGCGAACCCGCTGGCGCAACGGCCGGTTGCCGCCGCCCTCCCCTGCTGGCAGATCGGCTCCGACGGCGGTTTCCTGCCGGCGCCTTCGCAGCAGGCGACCGTACGGCTCGCGCCCGCCGAGCGTGCCGACGTGATCGTCGACTTCACAGGCGTACGGCAGGGCACCGCGCTGTACCTCGTCAACGAAGGGCCGGACGAGCCGTTCGGTGGCGGGGAGCCCGGCACCGACTTCGACGCCGCGGATCCGGGCACGACCGGACAGGTCATGCGGTTCGTGGTGGGCACGCGGACCGGGGCGGACGGCAGTACGCCGCCTGGCCGGCTGACGTTGCCGAGCGCGCCGCGACTGGGTGCCGCCAGTCGTACCCGGTCACTGTCGTTGAACGAGCTCGAGGACGAGTCGATCGAGGCGCCTACCTCGGGGCGGCTCGGCACGACGAACGCCGACGGCAGCCCGAATCCCATGATGTGGGGCGACGAGCTGACGGAGAACCCCGCCGTGGGCGCGACCGAGCTGTGGGAGCTCGGCAACTTCACCGAGGACGCGCACCCGATCCACGTCCATCTCGTGCAGTTCGAGGTGGTCGACCGGCGGAGCGCCGACGGGGTGGTCCGCGGCCCGGACAGCTGGGAGACCGGCACCAAGGACACCGTGGTCGCGCTGCCCGGTGAGACCACCCGGATCAAGGCGAGGTTCGACCTGGCGGGGCGTTACGTCTGGCACTGCCACATCATCGACCACGAGGACAACGAGATGATGCGGCCGTACCAGGTCGGCTGAGCACCGGCCACCGGCCGGACAAACGAGCTGGGGCCGCCCGGATCTCCGGGCGGCCCCAGCCGTGGCTGTTTTGACGACGGATTTGGGGACGGACGACTAGGCGAGCGCCGAGCCGGCCTTCCAGTTTTCCCAGCTCATGTTCCAGTCGCCGAAGCCGTTGCCCGTGACCGGCATGCGTTCGCCGGTGCTGATGACCTCGATCGGGTCGCCGATGTGGGCGATCTGCCAGATCCACTTGGAGTTGGGGACGTTCATACCGACACAGCCGTGGCTGACGTTGCGCTTGCCCTGCGAGGCCACCGACCAGTCGGCGGTGTGCAGGAACTCACCGCTCCACGTCATGCGCAGGCCGTACGGCGCGACCAGGTCGTATTCCTCCGGAGCAGCGATCGCCTCGTTCTTGAACCGGATGTTGGTGCGGCGCTCGAGGACCACCTTGGTGCCGCTGCGCGTCTCCCACCCCTTCTTGCCGCCGGTGACGGGGATGCTGCGCGCCTTCTTGCCGTCGATGTAGACGTTCAGGTGGTGGGTCTTGAGGTTGACCTTGAAGATGATGGCCTTGTCGATGGTGAACGTGCGGACCTTGTCCTTGATCCCCCACGCACCGTTGCCGTTGTTGGCGCCCTTGGTGTTGACCTTCAGCGTCACCTTCGTGTGGGCCGGCCAGTAGGTCTTCGGGCGGTAGTGGACCTCTTCGGAGGTGAACCAGTGCCAGGCGCCCTCGACCGGCTTCGACGTCTCGATGACGAGGCGGCGCTCCAGGTCGGCCCGCGCCGAGCTCGCGATCGGCTCGCTGAACTTCACGACGATCGGCATGCCCACGCCGATCGTGGTCTTGTCGAGGGGCGTGATGTCGGTGCCGAGCGTCTTGGCCGGCTTCAGCGTGCGGAAGCTCTGGCTGACCTTGGAGCTCAGGCCGGCGGAGTCCTTGGCCTCGGCCTTCACCTGGTAGCTCGTCTCGGGAGACAGGATCTGGCTCGCGGTCCACATCGTCCGCTGGGCGTCGAACTGGCCCTCGACCTCTTTCCCGGCCTTGTCGGTGACCGCGACGCTGGAGAGGGTTCCACCGGTGACGCCGACCTTCACGACGGAGTCGAGCTTCACGTCGTCGGCGTCCTTGGCCGGCAGGACCGTGATCTTCGCCTGCGGCGTCGGCTTGGGCGCGGGCTTCTTGTCGTCCTGCTTCGACGAGCCGCCTCGGCCACCCGGTTCGTCGCTTGCCGCCACTGACGCGCCATCATCAGAGCAGCCGGGAACAAGCACCAAGGCAGCCGCCGCCGCGATCGCCGCGCCGAACCGCCGACGGTCCATCATTCCCGCCCCCACCTTCGTCATTCCCCTACCCCCAGATAGAGCACTCGCTGGTTAGAGAACCAATTCACCTTCACGACCAATGGACGCGTTGAACCGTGGCAAACGTTGCCCGGCTTGTCCAAGCTTGGCCTTTCCCTGGCGCCCACCAGAGTAACCGACGCAACCGACAAACCAGCGACCGCCGCGCACCTCGATCCCCCTCCAGGATCGTGGTACGCGGCCGGCCGCCGGTCCGGTCAGAGACCGGTGAGTCTCAGTGCGCGTGTTCGCCTCGGTAGTACTCGAACACGAAGCCGAGCAGCGACACCACGCCGAACCCGACGCCGATGATGAACAACCACCAGCCCACAGCGATCCCGAGCGCCGCAACCGCGAACGAGGCGGCGCACCACAGCGGCCACCAGCTGTAGGGGCTGAAGAAACCGAGCTCGCCGGCGCCTTCGGCGATCTCCGCGTCGTCCCGGTCCTCGGGACGCGCGTCCATCCTGCGGGCGATCATCAGCAGGTAGAAGGCGATCAGCGCACCCAGCAGGGTGGTCAGGACCAGCGCGGCCGTACCCGTGACCTCGTGCGAAACGAACCAGTAGACCGGAGTCACGACGGCGAAGAACACCGTCAGGATCGCGATCAGGATCCCTTCGACCTTCACTTGTCCTTGCCCTTCTCATCGGACCGGGCCTTGCCCGCGACTTCCTCGAGGTGTTCCTCGCGGCCTTCCTGGCTGGAGGTGTCTGACCCAGGAAGCCCGTTCGCCTGCTTCAGCTCGAGCAACGCGATCTCGGGGTGCTTGAGGTCGAACGCCGGGCTCTCGGAACGGATCCGCGGCATCGAGGTGAAGTTGTGCCGTGGCGGCGGGCAGGAGGTCGCCCACTCCAGCGAGCGGCCCCAGCCCCACGGGTCGTCAACCTCGACCTTGCGGTTCTTACGCGACTGGATGACGTTCAGGATGAACGGGATCGTCGACGTGCCGAGCAAGAACGCGCCGATCGTCGACACCATGTTGAGCGTGGTGAAGCCGTCCTCGACCCGGTAGTCGGCGTACCGCCGCGGCATGCCCTCGACACCGAGCCAGTGCTGGACCATGAACGTCAGGTGGAAGCCGAAGAACAGCGTCCAGAAGTGGATCTTGCCGAGCGTCTCGTTCAACATCCGCCCGGTCATCTTGGGCCACCAGAAGTAGAAGCCCGCGAACATCGCGAACACGACCGTGCCGAACACGACGTAGTGGAAGTGCGCCACGACGAAGTAGGTGTCGGAGATGTGGAAGTCGAGCGGCGGCGACGCCAGGATGATGCCGGTCAGGCCGCCGAACAGGAACGTCACGAGGAAGCCGATCGCCCACAACATGGGAGTCTCGAACGTCAGCGAACCTCGCCATAGTGTTCCGATCCAGTTGAAGAACTTGATGCCTGTCGGTACGGCGATCAAGAACGTCATGAAGGAGAAGAACGGTAGGTTGACGCTTCCCGTCACGAACATGTGGTGCGCCCACACCGCCACCGACAGCGCGGCGATGCCGAGCGTCGCCATGATCAGCGTGGTGTAGCCGAAGATCGGCTTGCGGCTGAACACCGGCAGGATCTCGGTGATGATGCCGAAGAACGGCAACGCGATGATGTAGACCTCTGGATGCCCGAAGAACCAGAACAAGTGCTGCCACAGCAGCGCACCTCCGCTGGTCGGGTCGAAGACATGCGCCCCGAGCCTGCGGTCGGCCTCCAGCATCAGCAGCGCGCCGGCCAGGATCGGGAACGCGATCAGCACCAGCAGGCTCGTCACCAGGATGTTCCAGGTGAAGATCGGCATCCGGAACATCGTCATGCCGGGTGCGCGCATACAGAAGATCGTCGTGACGAAGTTGACGGCACCAAGGATCGTGCCCAGACCGGCCAGATAGAGCCCCATCACCCACAAGTCGCCGCCGACGCCCGGTGATCGGGTCACGTCGGTCAGCGGGGAGTAGGCCGTCCAGCCGAAGTCGGCCGCGCCCTGCGGCGTGATGAACCCGGACAGCGTGATGATTCCGCCGAACAGGAACAGCCAGTAGCTGAACATGTTGAGCCGTGGGAACGCGACGTCCGGCGAGCCGATCTGCAGCGGCATGATGACGTTGGCGAAGCCGACGAACAGCGGCGTCGCGAACAGCAGCAGCATGATCGTGCCGTGCATCGTGAAGAGCTGGTTGAACAGCTCCTCACCCTTCGCCTTGCCGAGCACCTGCATGCCCGGCTTCGCCAGCTCGGCGCGCATGATCATCGCCATCGCGCCGCCGATCAGGAAGAAGACGAACGACGTCGTGAGGTAGAGATGACCGATCAGCTTGTGGTCGGTGGTGGTGAGGACGTTCACCACCTTCTGGCCGAGCGTCCGCTTGCGTTCCGGCTCCGCCGCGACCGTCGTCGCGCCCTGCGGGCGTTCAATCGAAATCGTCATTGGTTGGTTCCTTCGCCCTCGGCAGCCGCGGCGTCCTGAGCGTTCTCGTGGCCCGGCTGGACCCACGGCGCACCCTCGGCCTGTCCGGTCTGGCCGCGTTCCTTCAGGTCGGCGAGGTGCTGTTGGTACTCGGCCTTGCTGACCACGTGCACCTCGAACAGCATCCGCGAGTGGTAGGCGCCGCACAGCTCGGCGCACTTGCCGTCGAAGACGCCTTCCTTGGTCGGCGTGAACTCGAAGTAGTTCGGCTTGCCCGGGATGACGTCCATCTTGAACAGGAACGCCGGCACGAAGAAGGAGTGGATGACGTCCGGCGTGGTCAGCGTGACGCCGACCCGCTCGTCGACCGGGAGGTAGAGCGTCGGAAGGTCGGCCGGAGTGCCGGTCTCCCAGGTGCCCTCTTCCTTCGGCTGGCCCTTCTCGGTGTAGTTGAACGTCCACGCCCACTGCTGCCCGACCGCGTTGACCTGGTAGGTCGGCGGGTTCGTCTTGTCGACGTGCAGGATGGCGTTCTGGTCTCGCACGGTGAAGAAGAACAGCACCGCGATGATGATGAACGGGACCACCGTGAACAGCGTCTCGATCGGCACGTGGTAGCGCGTCTGCGCGGGAACGGCCTCACTGCGCTTGCGGTAGGCGATCACCGACCAGATGATCAGGCCCCACACCAGGACTCCGACCGCCAGCGCCGCGATCCAGGTGCCCTGCCAGAGGCTCAGCGCGTGGTCGGCCCGGTCGGTGGCGGGCTCGGGCATACCGACCCGCTTCCACTCCGCCGCGGACTGGGCGGAGCAACCACTGCCGAGGAGCAGCGCCACGGCCGCCAGCGACACCATGCCCAGTCCAGTGCGCAGTCCGGTCTTGCGGCCGGACCGCCGTTCCGCGACTCTGCCAGCTGTAGTGCCAGCCACTGGATGACCAGCGTTCGAACCCACGAAGACGCCCTTCTCCGGATTGACTGCCGAGCTTCAAAGCCGGACAGCACCATATCGCCCGGCTGTGCCCCGGCTGGGCTCGCCCCGCCGTATCTCCTACACCGTGTCGTTGACGGCTTCGGCCGTGTTCCCACGGTGACGGCCGGCGACGACCCGTGGAGGCACCTCGGTGTCTACGCCGAGATACCTCCAGCTTTCGTCGAAGGCGTGCGGGTTACGGGTGATTGCGGCTGGTTGCGGCTGGTTACGGCTTGGGGCAGCGCAGGTGCGGGCGGACGTCGGCCTCGGCATCGTCACCGTAGGTGGCGGCCACCCGGGCGAGGAACGCCTCGGTCGACAGCTCGTACTCCTGCGGGCCGTCGGCCTCAATGACGTAGGCGGCCAGCACGCAGCCGATCTGGGCGGCGCGCTCGAGCGGGAGGCCCCAGCTCAGACCCGCGAGGAACCCGGCCCGGAACCCGTCGCCGACACCGGTCGGGTCGACGGCCGCCGCGATCGGGGCGGCGCTGACCTGGATCGGCGGCTCGCCCTTGCGGTCGATGCGGACGCCCTTCTCCCCCAGCGTCACCACGCGGATCTCGACCTTGTCGAGGATCTCGGCGGCGCTCCAGCCGGTCTTCTGCTCGGTGAGCGCGGCTTCGTACTCGTTGGAGAAGAGGTAGGTGGCGCCGTCGATCAGCGGCCGGATCAGGTCGCCACCGGCGAACGCGAGCTGCTGCGACGGGTCGGCGGCGAACTTGTAGCCGCGCTGCTTGCACTCCTCGGTGTGGCGCAGCATGCCCTCGGGGTCGCTGGCGCCGATCAGCACCAGGTCGAGCCCGCCCACGCGGTCGGCGATCGGCTTCAGCTCGATGTTGCGGGTCTCGGCCATCGCGCCGGAGTAGAACGTCGCGATCTGCGCCTGCGTCTGGTCGCTCGTACAAATGAAGCGCGCGGTGTGGTTGACCTCGGAGACGTGGACCGACTCGCAGTCGACGTCATGGCGCTCCAGCCACGAGCGGTAGTCGTCGAAGTCCTCGCCGACGGCGCCCACCAGGATCGGCTTGAGGCCGACGCAGCCCATCCCGAACGTGATGTTGCCGGCCACGCCGCCCCGCCGGACGTCGAGCTTGGTGACGAGGAACGAGAGCGAGAGCTTGTCGAGCTGGTCGACGACAAGCGAGTCCTTGAACCTGCCATCGAACGTCATCAGGTGGTCGGTCGCGATCGAGCCGGCTACGGCAATGCGCACGGGAGAACCCTCCATCGACTGGCTTGCGAAGTGGCCAACCCTACCGATCGGGCTCCTGGTCGCTGACCGGTATCGGAACCGTCGCGCGGGGGGCGTGCGTCCGAGCTGACGTGATGCTACGAAACCGGCCACGCTCGGTGGCGACGATCCAGGCGGCGGTGCTGACGGCTGTGCTGGCCGTGGCAGTGCTGTTGGTCGCGTCGTGTGGTCGTGACGTGGCTACTTTGGAGGCTACGCCGGGCCCGAGCGATCCGGCCACGTCCACGCCGACGACCACGGGACCGCCGATGACGGAGCGACCCAGCCTGCCGTCGAAGAAGCCGCGCGACCCGAACGTGAAGCGGACGTACGTCATCAAGTCCGCCAACGTGGACAAGAGGGACGCCCGGAAGGTGGAGGTGACGTACGAGGTGCCGACGCCGTGCTCGCCCGCCCTCGACCGGGCGGCGGTCGTGGAGGAGCCGGCCTCGGTGGTGGTGACGCTGCATGCGCGGCAGGTCAACACGAAGGACCAGCCGATGTGCGCCCAGGTCATCCAGGAGCGGACGACCACGGTGACGCTGGACGAACCGCTGGCCAACCGCAAGCTGATCGACGGAGCCACCGGAGTCACGGTCGTCGGCTGACCGGGCTCGTACGCCGCCCTCGCTCCCCCTGGTTCTGCCCTGCCCTCGCCCTCTGACTCTCCCCCCGGCCTCTCTCTGCTCCGTCTTCGCCCCGCCTCGGCCTGCCCGTCCTCGCCCTGGCTCCGCGCTAATGACCACGTTAACCACGCTTTTGGCTGGTTAACGTGGTCATTGGCGGTTCGCCACGCCAGTAGGTGCTTCGCCACGGCCCGGGGCGTGGTCAACCAGCCAAAAGCGTGGTTAACGTGGTCATTGGCGCGGATCAGAGGGTTGGCGCGGCCCACTCGGGGCCGTCGGGGAAGGCGAAGCGGCGCAGGGTCTCCGGGTGCATCTCGGCGCTGAATCCCGGCGCGGTCGGCGCGACGTACGCTCCGTCGCGTACCACCACCGGGTCGACGAAGTGCTCGTGCAGGTGATCCACGAACTCCACCACCCGGTCCGGCTGGTGCCCGCCGACCGACACCTCGTCCCACATCGCGATGTGCTGGACCAGTTCGCACAGCCCGACCCCGCCCGCGTGCGGGCAGACCGGCACGCCGAACTTCGCCGCGAGCAGCACGATCGCGATGTTCTCGTTCATCCCGCCGACCCGCGCCGCGTCGAGTTGCAGCACGTCGATCGACTCGGCCTGGAGCAGCTGCTTGAAGATCACCCGGTTCTGCACGTGCTCCCCCGTCGCGACCTTGATCGGTGCGATCTCCTTGCGGATCGCGGCGTGGCCGAGTACGTCGTCGGGCGACGTCGGCTCCTCGATCCACCACGGGTCGAACTCCTGCAGCTGCTTGACCCAGTTGATCGCGTCCGCCACGTCCCAGCACTGGTTGGCGTCCATCGCGATCCGGATCCCGTCGCCGACCGCCCTGCGCGCGACCGAGAACCGCCGCCGGTCGTCGGCGAGCTCTCGTCCGACCTTCAGCTTGATCTGCCTGAACCCCGCAGCAACCGCTTCCCGCGACAGCCGGTCGACGGTCTCGTCGTCGTACCCGATCCAGCCAGGCGTCGTGGTGTACGCCGCGATCCCGCCGGCCCGCAACGCCGCCTCTCGCGAGGCCTTGCCGGATTCGGCCGTCCGCAACAGGTCGAGCGCCTCCTGCGGTGTCAGCGCGTCGGACAAATACCGCCAATCGACCAGCCCGACGACCTGCTCCGGTGTCAGGTCGACCAGCAGCTTCCAGACCGGCTTGCCGGCCCGTTTGGCCGCCAGATCCCATACGGCGTTGACGATCGCGCCGATCGCCATGTGCATGATGCCCTTCTCCGGGCCCAGCCAGCGAAACTGCGAGTCGTAGACCAGCTCGTGGTAGATCAGCCCCAGGTCACCACAGATCTCCTCGACCGAACGGCCGACCAGCGCCGGCGCGAGCGTACGGATCGCAGCGCACTGCACCTCGTTGCCGCGGCCGATCGTGAACGCGAAGCCGTGCCCGTCGGGCCCGTCGCTCGCGCGCAGGACGACGTAGGCCGCCGAATAGTCAGGATCCGGGTTCATGGCATCGGAGCCGTGCCCGCCTTTCGACGTGGGGAACCGCACGTCGTGCACATCAACTGCGACGATGGTGGTCACACGATCTCCTTCAAGTCCGCCGAAGGGCATTTTCCTATAGGATCCCTGAGGCTGGCAAACGCGGAACCAGGAGGGTCCCGTACACATGACGGACAGTGCGACTTCGGGTATGCGGTCGGATCACGGTCGCGCCACCCAGCGGAATCGGCTGGGACGCAGCGACGTCGAGGTCACCCAGTTGGGCCTGGGTACGGCGCCGATCGGTGGCCTGTTCACCCATGTTGCGGACGATACGGCGCACGCCGTGGTGCGCGCGGCACTGGATGCCGGGCTCAACTACGTCGACACCGCTCCGCTCTACGGATACGGCATCTCCGAGCAGCGGGTGGGCGCCGCGTTGGCCGATGTTGGCCGCGACAGCTATGTTCTGTCGACCAAAGTCGGACGCCTGATCGTCGAGACCAAGGCCACCGACGAGAGCTGGAACCGCGACGGGTTCGCCGACGCCAGGCCGTCGGAGGCGATCTACGCCTACAGCCCCGACGACGTACGCCGGTCGCTGGAGGAGAGCTTCGAGCGGCTCGGGCTGGACCGGGCCGACGTCGTCTACATCCACGACCCTGACGACTACGAAGAGGAAGCGCTTACCTCCGCCTATCCCGCGCTCCACGAGCTGCGTTCGCAAGGGGTCGTGCGCGCCATCGGCGTCGGCATGAACCAGTCGCGGATCCCGACCCGATTCGTTCGCGAGACCGACATCGATGTGGTCCTGCTGGCCGGCCGCTACACGCTGCTCGACCAGTCCGGCGCCGAAGACCTGCTGCCGGCGTGCGTCGAGCGCGGCGCGAGCATCGTGATCGGCGGCGTCTACAACTCCGGGCTGCTGGCCGGCGGCACGACGTACAACTACGCGCAGGCTCCCGAGGAGCTCGTCAAGCGGGCGCGGCAGCTGGGCGCGATCTGCGAGTCGCACGGCGTCCCGCTGAAGGCCGCCGCGATCCAGTTCCCGCTCGCGCATCCGGCGGTCGCGTGCGTACTGACCGGCGCGCGCAGCGTCGACGAGCTCGACGAGAACCTCGCGATGATGGGGTACGACATCCCGGAGGCGCTCTGGAGTGACCTGGCCGCGGCTGGGGTTGCGCGCCCATGAGCGACCCGGTGACCAACAAGGTCGACGCGCACCACCACGTCTGGGACCTGTCCGTACGCGACGAGCCGTGGATCGACCCCGAGTCGATGGCGCCGATCCGGCGCTCGTTCGGGCTCGACGACCTCGCGCCGGTGGCCTCGGCTGCCGGGGTCTCGGCGACGGTGCTGGTGCAGACGCTGGGCGAGGTCGAGGAGACCCGGGAGTTCCTGGCACTGGCGGCCAAGAGCTCCCTGGTCGCGGCCGTCACGGGCTGGGTCGACCTCACCGCGGCGTCGGTGGCCGACACGCTCGCCTCGCTGGCCGAGGGCGAGGGCGGCGCTTGTCTGCGCGGCATCCGCCACGGCGTCCAGTCCGAGCCCGATCCGGAGTGGCTGTGCCGGCCGGAGGTCCAGCGCGGCATCCGGGCGGTCGGCTCGGCAGGTTTGCTCTACGAGCTGCTGACGATCCCGGTCCAGCTGCCGGCGGCGGTGCGTACGGTCGCGGCGCTGCCCGACGTGCCGTTCGTCCTCGACCACTGCTCCAAGCCCGTCATCCCGTCGGGCGAGCTCGAGCCGTGGGCGGGGCAGATCCGGTCGCTGGCGGCGCTGCCGAACGTGTCGTGCAAGCTGTCCGGGCTCGTCACCGAGGCCGCCTGGGACGGGTGGACGATCGACCAGCTGCGGCCGTACGTCGAGGTGGTTCTGGAGGCGTTCGGCACCGACCGCGTGCTGTGGGGGTCGGACTGGCCGGTCTGCCTGCTGGCGTCGTCGTACGAAGGCTGGGCGTCGACCGCCGAGTCGTTGACGGCCGGCTTCTCCGACGATGAGCGTTCGGCGATCTTCGGTGGCAATGCACGGCGGGTGTACAGGCTGACGGTCTGACGAAATCGGCTGGCCCGCGGCTGGTTCGCGTCTCTAGCGTGGGCCGGATGGATGACTCGCGCGCCGAACTGTCGGACGAGCTGCTCCGGTTCCTGGAGTCGCGGTACGCCCTCGACCGCGGCGACGTCCGCGACCTCGGCGGCAGCCTCAACCGCAACCTCCTACTGCACAAGGGAACCGAGCAGGTGGTGGCGCGGGTCTACCGCCAGTCGGTCAGCCCGGGGCGCCTGTCGGACGTGCAGCACGCCCGATCGGAGATCGACCGCGCCGGCGTCCCATGTGTCGAGGTGGTCCCGGCGCTGGACGGCTCGCCGTTCGTGCCGTTCGAGGATCGGCTGATCGAGGTCGAACGCTACGTCTCGCACGACGGTCGGATGAACACCGCTTCGCGGATTCGGAGCGGCATGCCGTGGCTCGGCCGCATCCACGCTGTGCTGCGCGACCTCCCGCTTACCCGCGGCGGCCGGTCCGCGGGGATCGTGAACCACATCGAGCCGGACCAGGTTCTGGAGGGCACGGCTCGCGGGACCGCGCGGATTCGGAGCTGGGTGGGGTTGACGCCTGACGAGGTATCACTCGCCGATCGCTCCGACCGGCTGGCTGCGGCGGTGGCCGCTGGGGAGACCGAGTTCGTCGGGCTGCTGCCCCGGCAGGTGGTGCACGGCGACTTCTGGGACAACAACGTCTACTTCCGCGGCGAGGAACCGGTCGCCGTCGCCGACTTCGACTTCATGGGCGAGCGGACCCGAATCGACGACCTTGCGTTGACGCTGTGGTTCTCCGACTGGGACTTCGACTTCTGGACCGCCGGCGAGCGGATCGCCGCGCTGGTGCCGCTCGTCGCCGCCTACGAGACCGGGCTCGGCGAACCCCTGACCCCGGCCGAGAGGGCGGCGCTCCCCTGGGCCTTCGCCCGCCAGCCGCTGTGGGGCATCGGCGGCTGGGTGGCACGGCTCGAGGTTGAGGAGCACGCCCGCCGTCACGCCAACGAAACCGCGAAGGACGTCGTGCGCGCCCTGCTGGTAGTCGACGAGATCGACCAATGGGTGGCCGGCTTCGCGTAGCAGCAGCGTGCGCCTCGAGCGGCCCGGTCTCCGCGCACCGCTCGCCTGCCCGAGTGGCAGCCCGGCCCAGAGGCAGCCCAGAAGCGGAAGCAGCCTGGAGTAGCGCAGGGTGGGGCGCTTCGTGTGGGAGCAGCGCGCACTTCCTGCAGGCGAGCCCGCAGCCGAACGCTCGCCCAGCCGCCCTGCCCCAGCGGTCGCGGTGGCAGCCGACTCTGCGCCAGCCCGGCATGGTCGGTGGCAGGCCGCAGGCGGTGGCTGCCAGCGCCGTGGGCGGGCTTCGTGTGGGGCAGCGTGCCCCTCGGGCGGCCCAGCTCGCCGTCGGACGCACGCCTGCCCGGTCGCACGCCAGCCGAGGGTGGCGGCCGGGACAGCGGCGGCAGCCCGGTGCCGGTCGCCGGTGCCGGTCGCCGGTGGGCGGCTTCGCGTAGGTGGGCGGGCACCGCGGGCGGCCCAGCTCGCGGCCGGGTCCCCTGCCTGCCCGGACCGGTCGGCGGCAGGCGGCGGTGGCAGGCGTGCGCTTTGCCGACGCGGGCATGGTGTGGCCTGCGGGTGGAAGTGGGCTGGGCGGCTGGCTTCAGGTGGGCAGGATGGCGTCCGGGTGGTCGAGGAGCCATTGGCTCAGGTCGAGGGACGGGCGTTGGCCGCACAACCAGTCGATCGGATCGGAGGCTGCGTGCCAGGCGGCGCAACCGAAGTAGAGGCGGACTGCGGCCGTGTACGGAGCCAGAGCGCGGCGTTCGACCGGCGTGAGGGTCCAGCCGGCGGCTGCTTGGTACTCCTCGATCAGTGGCGGGACCTGTTCCCACGGAAACGCGGCCGGATCGGTCGGTACGTCGCCGTCGACGGTGAGGACGGTGTGGGTGAGGGCGAACGCCAGGTCGTGGATGCGCGGGCGCCGGGCGGAGTGGCCGAAGTCGAGGTAGATGGTGCGGCCGGTCGGGGCGCGCAGGACGTTCTCGAGCTTCAGGTCGCCGTGGACCAGTTGGGTCGGCAACTGGCTCGGTGGAACCCATCGGTTGCGGATCCGCCTGGTCACCACGTCGAGCCCTTCGGCCGCGGCGGTCGCCTCCGGATGGTCGCGGGCGGCGGCATTCGTCGGCGGAATCCAGCTGCGCAGGGTGCCCGCCGCCGCGTAGTGGGTGTGCAGCGGGCGCGGCAGCTCGACGTCGGTCGTGGCGAGGACGCGGTGGATGGTTCCCATCGCGCGGTACAGCCAGCGGTACGCCGGCCATGACGGCGGGAGCTGTTCGTTCGGCAGGAAGTGCTCGATCTCCGCGAGCGAGGTGCCGCAGCGGATGACAGTCGCGCCGCGGTGCGGCAGTGCGAGCGGGACGATCAGGCCGGACGCTGCCGCCGCTTGGCGCAACCGCTGGACCGCGCGGATCCTGCGCCGGCTGAGGTAGCGCGGGTGCACGTGCAGGACCAGATCGCCGTCGGTCGCACTTTCGGCGCGCTCGCCTTCGTTCCGAGCGGACCGCTTCAACCGGAAGTTGACGCTTATCCATCCGCCGAGGCGGACCGCTTCGGCATCGGGCGCGATCTCGGCCGCGAGCTTCAGGATCTCCTCGTCGGTCGGGACGGTGGAACCGCTCGCTGGTACGACCATCGCGCCATCATCTGGCGACGACCAACCGCTGTCCAACCATTTGCGGTGGCTACACCCGCGGGCCGTCACCCGCCGGTCGCAGCTTGCGGCACTGGGCGTAGAGGGTTCCCGGCACCTCTTGCCAGATCGCTCGGTCGCCCACCGGCTCCACCATGCGCGTCAGGCAGAGTCCCTGGCTCGCAAGGGTGTTGAGGTAGGTGCTCAGCGTCCGGTGATGCGCGCGTCGTGGCAGGGCCGCCCACCTCGTCGCGCTGTCGTACGGACCTTCCACGAAGTATTTCCCGACCGTCCTGCGCACGGAGCCGTCCACGTGGTCGACGAGCTCGCCGTCGGCCGGCGTCTTGTAGCAGGGGTGCACGATCGAGAACACGAACCATCCGTCCAAGCGCAGCACGCGCCCGACCGCCGCGACGACCTGCTCGAGGTCCGGGATGTCCATCAGCGCCATGTGACACACGACCGCGTCGAAGCTGTCGTCGTCGAGGGCACGGAGGTCACGCGCATCACCCTGTAGGTACGTGATGCCGCTCGGCTCGCGCTGTTCGAACTCCCGCGCGTACGCGAGCAACCGTGCCGACGCGTCGACCCCGACCACCTGCGCGCCGAGATCGGCCAGCCGGCGTGCTTCCCTGCCCTGCCCGCAGGCGACCGCCAGCACCCGGCGACCGGCCACGTCGTCGAGCAGGTCCTCGAAGACCGGATCGTGCAGCGTCGATCCGTTGGCGGCGACTGCTTCGTGGTAAGCGTCGGCGACCTCGTCGTATGCGGCGAATGCGATGTCCATGCCGACCTTCATAGCATCGCCGGCTGCCGCGCACGAGCTCCAAGCCGAGCCCCAGCTCAAGCTCAAGCCGCTCCGATTCACACTGTTGAGTTGTCAGTGGTCGGGCATGGCATCACCCACCTCAACAGCGTCGATCGGCAGGAGCCAGCGCGCCATCTCGTCTCGGTCCTCTGGCGCGAACGTGGCAAGCCAGTCGTCGTCCCGTCGCCTGGACAGTCTGATCTCCTGTCGCTTGGTCAGGCCGACATCACGGTTCCAGCGCATCTCGCTGCGCCGGACCGCGTTGGCCGCCCGGCGGCCGCGTGCCGGCGGGACCAGCCCGCTTTGTTCGAGGAACGGTGGACGTCTCATGGTGGGCTCCTTGAGGGAGAGATGGGGATATATTAGAGTGTATGTTCGAATGAGGCAAGTGAGAGTTTTCGAACTGCGATTGACGTGGAAGGGGAGGTCAGGCAAGCTCTTCGTGGGCGGGATCGGTATTGGCGCAGACATCGAGCGCCTGATCCCCGCTCCCCTTCGTACACATCCGCTGTCGAAGGGACCTTCGAAGATGACTCACCTGCCAAGCCAGGCCGCCCTGGCCTGGGCAAGCCGCGCACTCCATCCGGACGCGACCGTGCTTTCTGTCGAGAGCCTGAACGTCGGCCGTGGCCCGTGGCTGCTGCACGTCGAGGAGCCGGGCCACACCCGAAACGTGGTGTTGCGGGTCGCCGGCCGGATCGGGCCGGAGCAGATCGCCACCGGCGCGGCGGCGCTGCGATACGCCGAGGAGCACGGGCTGCCGGCTCCGCGACTGCTCGCCGCCGACCTCGACGGCCGCACCGCCGGAGTACCGGTCACCCTCGAGACCGCACTGCCCGGCAGCAGCACGCTGCCGGATCACATAACGGCGGCACACCTGCGCGCAGCCGGAGCCGCACTCGCCCGCGTACACAAGATTCCGCTCGAGCCGCGTCCCGACCTGCCGCTGCGCCACCGCCCCACGTCGGCCGACGACCATGCCCGCATGCGCCGGTGGGGTACGCTCTATCGCGCGTGTCCGGACGACCAGAAGGACAACGTCGTCGACTCGCTGTGCGAGTGGTCCGGCATACCCGCCAAAGGGGTCCGCGGCTGGGTGAACCAGCCGCTGTCGACGCCGCTGTTGCTGTGGGCCGACGACTGCCTGCGCGAGTACGGCCGGCCGGACGAGCCGGTCGGCTTCGTCCACGGCGACGTGTGGTGGGGCAACACGCGGTGGGACGGCGACACGTTCCTCGCGCTGATCGACTGGAAGGACTCCGGCGCCGGCAATCCCGGCGTCGACCTCGGCGGCTTCCGGTTCCAGATGGCGCTCACGTATGGCCGGCAATGGCGGGACTACGTCACCGATGGGTGGGAGCGCGAGGCCGGCCGGCGGGCCACCCACGTGGCCTACTGGGACGCGGTGGCCGCGCTCAACACGCAAACCGTCCTCGACGGCTGGCCCGGCCGCGACGACGAGGGAAGACCGCTCGACGCGGCCGCGGTGACCGCACGCCGCGACGCGCTCCTGCGTGACGCCATCGACCGGCTCTGACCTCAGCCATCGACGTGATCAGCCGGTCGTCCGGGCCGCCGCTACCCGCGGTCTGGACGACCGGCGCGCGACGGCGGTACGAACACGCAGAACTCGTTGCCTTCCGGGTCGGTCAGCACGACCCACCGGTGACCGACCTCGTACAGCTCGCCGGACACCCGCCGGGCGCCGAGCCGTTCCAGCCGTTCGACTTCGGCCGCCAGGCCTTCGATGTCGAGATCCAGGTCGAGGTCGAGATGCATCCGGTTCTTGCCCTGCTTCGTCTCCGGAACGCGCTGCAACAGCAGGGTCGGCCCAGAAGTTGGCGTCGTCAGGCTGAGGTACGGCGACGCGTCGAAGGCACGCCGGTACCCCAGCGGCGCCAGCGCGGCGAGCCAGAACTCCGCCTGCGCCTCGAGGTCCACACAGTCCAGCGTCACGACGATCTGCATGCCCGAAACGTACGAACCCACGGCATGCGACCGCAACCAGGTATACGTTCCGGGTGGCCGGCCGACGGCGGTTACAGGAGCTTGGTCAGCAACGCCGTGAGCCTTCTGCGTTCGGGCCGCGTTGAGCTTGTGCGTCATCGGATCGATCAGCTCGGCCGCCTCGCCGGCCACCACGTCCCCTCAGCCAGGCGGCCATCCCGTCGGCCGCCTGGCCGCCAAGATCGCTGCCGGCACGTTCGAGATCTGTGCACGAGCCGTCCCGCTCGCCGACATCGAGACCGCCTGGACGCAAGCCAACGGCGCCGAACGCATCGTCGTCACCCCGTGATGAGCAGCCGCTTGAGCGTCTGGACGTGCAGGTTCGCCAGCTCGACCCGCGTGACCCACGCGAGCGGGTCGTCGTCGTGGCGGTCGGCGTCGGTGTCGAAATCGGCGGTGATGCGGTACGACAGGCCGTGTGCTTCGCGGTATGCGACGCTGAGGCCCATGCGTTCGGCCACGAAGGGCCACTCGACGTCGTTGGCGATCGAGTCTTCGGCGCCGTGCTCCACGATGACGGCGGCGGCCTTGCGAGACATCGCCCGGGTGGCGAACATCAGGTCCCAGGCGCGCCCGGTGGCCAGCCGGTAGACGTGGTTGACGATCGCCTCGGTGTCGCGGAGGCGGCGCGGGCAGGCGTCCATCGCGCGTTGGGTCCGGCCGATCACAACGAAGTCGGCCGGCAGCTCCGCGAGATGCTGCCGGAGCTCGGCGGGATCCGTCTCGATCCAGCGCAGTGCGTGGTCGAGGTCGGCATGCAGGACGACGGACGGCTCGAACGTCGTCGCCAGCCGGACCGCCTCCCTGCGGTGGGTGCCGATGCGTTCGGCAGCAGGTTCCGCCCGGCCGACCGCGGCGCCGAGCTCGTTCTCGAGGAACGAGACGACGGCGTTCGACGTCGCCGTCGTCGCCAGGACGCCGATGCCGTGGAAGACCTCACGTAACGGATCGGCGAGTCTCCGCAGGCCGTCGAGGAAGTGACCGTGCGGATCGTGGACAGTCGCGGCGAGGGCGGGCCGGTCGGCCGGGTCTGCGTCGATCACCTCGTCACCCTAGCCAGCGCAACCGGTCAGGAATCGAGAAGCGCCGGCCGCCGGACCGGACCTAGCGTGACTGCCATAGAGATCCGCGGTTCCGCATCGAGGAGGTCCAGATGAACTGGAGCAAGACCATCAGGCAGGTACACCGTTGGCTGGCCATCATCTTCACGGCGACCGTCATCGCCAGTTTCGTCGCGATCGCGCAGGCAGAACCTCCCCTGTGGGTGCTCTACACGCCGCTGCCGCCGCTGGGCCTGATGCTGTTCTCGGGGCTGTACATGTTCGTCCTGCCGTACGTCGCGAAATGGCGCGGCGGACGGCGCGTGGCGACTGAGGCGTGACCCGGATGTGCTCGGCGAGGCTGGGTCCGCCCGCGTTGACAAAGGATGGTCTGCCGAAGCTTGCCGCGAGCCCGGAGACCGAACCACGCGATGATACGGGGACTGACGAGCCGGCAAAGGCACGGCCGCCGACGCGCTCGCGACCTGACGGCGAGCCAGAATCCGGTCCTCCAAAGGCAGAAGGCTCACTGCGTTGCTGACCAGCTATTGGGCACCGCAGTCCAGCTGACCGCCGGCCACGTGCGCACCGCTCGGCAGCCCGGCAGCGGCGGCGGATCGTCCAGGAAACACCGCCAGCTCCTCCGCGAACCTGTCCCGCGCTGCCCTGCAAATGACGTGTGCCCGATCCCGCCGAAGCGGACAGCCGTTGCCAGGCCAGGCGCGGCGGCTTACACACCCGGACTCGCCGTCGTGGCGTCGATGACCGATCCGGCGGCCGAGTCGCCGAGCACATGCCGGACCGGACAGCGGACGGACTCGGATCCATTCAAGCGGGATCGGGTTGGATGGGGGGATGCAGACCGTGCGCCGCGCCGAACCCGCCGATATCCCTGCCTGCGTGGGCATCGTGCGTGCCCTGCCGGACTACTTCACCGACGACGTGCCGGCGAAGGTCGAGGCCGACCTGCGTACGCATGCCGCGTGGGTGGCCGTACGCGACGACACCGTGATCGGCTTCGCCGTGGTCGAACGACGTTCGCGGCAGGCCGCGGAGATCCTGTGGCTCGCCGTCGCGCCGGACGCGCATCGCACCGGTGTCGCGACCGGCGTTGTGGACCGGGCGCTGGGCGAGCTCGCCAACGACGGCTTGCGGGTCGTCGAGGTCAAGACGCTCGACGGCAGCGCAGGCTACGCGCCGTACGACGCGACCCGCGCGTTCTGGGAGCACAGTGGGTTCGTCCAGGTCGACACCATCGATCCCCTGCCAGGCTGGCAACCCGGCAATCCGGCCGCGATCTACGTGGCCGCGCTCGCGCCCACCCGCGCAGGCGTCAGCTGACCGGCGTCCACGCATACGCACCGTCGCCGTGGCGCTCGATCCGCCCGAGGCCGGGGAACGGCAGGTGATAGGCGTGCACGAGCACCCGTTCGTCGGTCGCCCAGGCCAGCAGGGCACGACGGCTGCTTACGGACGCCTCCACGTCGAGGTCCCAGGGTGTGCGCCAGCCGGGATGACGCAGCTGCAGCCGATCGTAGAACAGGTCGCCGACACACAGCAGCCGCTCGCCGCGTGACTCCAGGAGGTACGCGGTGTGCCCCGGCGTGTGCCCCCTGGCGTCGACCGCACGCACGCCCGGCAGGATCTCGCTACCAGCCTCGAACGGGTGCAGCCGTTCACCGAACAGCCGGATCGCCTCGCGGGCGGACTCCAGATGCGGCGCCGCCCCGGGTTCGGCCGGCGAGGCCGACCAGTAGGCGACCTCGGCCTCGTGGGCGTACGCGACCGCCGCCGGGAAGGCCGGCTCACCGGGCCAGACCGCACCACGCGCGTGGTCCTGGTGCAGGTGCGTGAACACCACAGCGGCGAGCTGGTCCGGCGCGGTGCCGGCCTGCGTGAGGCCGGCGCCGAGCTTGCCGACCAGCGGCTCCATGTACGGCCCGTACCCAAGGAACCGCGCGCCCAGCCCGGTGTCGACGATCGCCACGCCGTCCGCGGTCTCGACGAGCAGGCAGTTGTATCCACACGTCAACGTCGTACGCCCCTCGGCTTCGGCAGCAGCACGCAAGGCCGCGGCCGGCACACCGGAGTCCGGCGTGAAGAAGTCGGCGAGCTCCGGTTCCAACGGCGGCTCCGGCTGCCCGTCGCTGATGACGACACAGGACAGCCGCCCGATCGAGAAGCGGTGGATCATGGCATGACCAGATCGACCTCGAGCCAGCGCGCCAGGTCCCTGATCTCCCGGTGGACGGCGGTCGTGACGGTCTTGGTGAACGGGACGTCCTCGTGAATCGCGTTGACCCGGAGCACACCGGCCTTCCGATCGACGATGGCGTCGAGCTTGCCGACCAGCTGGTCCTTGTGAAGGATCGGCAACGCGAAGTAGCCCCAGCGACGGTTGGCCGCCGGCTTGTACATCTCCAGCTGATAGTCGAAGTCGAACAGCTCGATCGCCCGCTTGCGATCGTGGATCAGCCGGTCGAACGGCGACAGCAGAGCGGTCCGGCCGGTGAACGGCTGTCCGAGCTGGTCGAGTGCTGCCGGGTCGACGCGCCAGTCGCCCTTGACGCCCTCGACCCGCACCTCCGAGCCGACCTCGCCCACATCGAGCGGCTCGACCGGGATCGCCTGTCCCTTGGCCCGGGCGATGCCGAGCGCCTGCAGCCGTCGCTCGCCGCGCCTGCGTTCCGCCTCCTCCGCCGGCACGACCGGGTCGTCGGGGTAAATCCGGGAGGCCAGGTCCCACAGCCGTTCGCGACCCACCCGGCCGGCGATCGCGACGTCGCCGGAGGCTGCCATGAACCCCAGCAACTGCGTGACGTTCTTGTTGTTGGTCCAGCCGGTGGACGCCCAGGGGACCGCACAGGTGTCGGGGAACTCACGAGACTGCAGCGGGCCGTTCGCCTCGAGCCGGGCGAGGATGTCGCGCCTGCAGGCGTCGTTTGCCCGGACCCACTCGCGGCGCTGCACCTGCCAGTCGCGGAGGCCCACAGCCTCCTCGACCGGGACCTTCCAGGCCTCCATTTCGGCGCGGTAGAGCGCGATGTCCTCCGCCGGACGGATCAGTGCCCCCAGCTCGATCAGCGTGCGGTCCTCGAGTGCCTGCACCAGGTCCTTCGGTGAGTACGAGGATCCGAGCCGGGTCCACGCCACAAGATCGGCGTTCGGCGCGATCGCGGCCGTGGGGTCGAGCTGCAGAAACGTCAGCCGGCGTACGACCGTCAGCAGATCGGCCGGCCTGGGCTTGTCCAGCAGCTGCGCCCGGACCGCGATCCGCCGCGCGTCCTGCCGCGGGAGCTCGTGCACCGTCATGCGCCAAGGCTAGACGATCTGTTCCAAGGGGTCGCCGGTCAAGCGCGCGGCGCATGGCGCCGTTCGTGGGGATGGGCACAGCCGGAGGAGGAACCAGGAGGGGCCTCCGGCGATCGACGACAACGCAGCCAGCGTGGATGCCAGGCGTCGCGCGTCAGGCGACCCCCTGGAACAGATCGTCTAGGGGAGCCGAAGCCTGTCGAGCGCCGCGGTCACGGCCGCCGGGAACGCGTCCGGAGTCGTACGGCTGTGGCCGTGGCCGGCGTCCACGATCGTCAGCTCGGCGGTGGTCCACCGCTGGGCGAGATCCCAGGCCAGGTCGGGCGGGCAACTCACGTCGTGCGCGCCCTGGACGATCGCGCCGGGTATGCCGTCGAGGCGGCCGGCGTCTCGCAGCAGCTGGTCGTCGTCGAGAAAGCCGGAGTTGCGCCAGTAGTGCGTGATCAGCCGGGCGGACGCGAGCCGCACGTCCGGGTCGTGGTACCTCGCGGACGGCGGATTGCCCATCTGCGTGTGGTCCCAGGCGATCCACTCATGCGCCGCCCGGTCGCGTACGTACGGGTCGGGATCGGCGAGCAGCTCGGCGTACGCGTCGACGATCGGCAAGCCCTGAAGAGATGCGGGCACGATCGCGGCGAAGCGTTCCCACTCCTCGGGGTGGAGTCGTCGCAGGTCGCGGGTCATCCAGTCGACCTCGCGGCGGGTGGTGAGGGTGACCAGGCCGAGCACGAGGCCACTGACCCGATCGGGGTGAGTCTCGGCGTACGCCAGCCCGAGCGTGGTGCCCCACGACAGTCCGAGCATCGTCCAGCGTTCGACGCCGAAGAACGTGCGGAGCGCCTCGATGTCGGCGACCAGGTGCGAGGTGGTGTTGACGCTCAGGTCGGCGTCCGGATCGCTGGCCAACGGCCGGCTGTTCCCGCAACCCCGCTGATGGAAAAGCAGGATGCGATACGTCTCGGGGTCGAAGAAGCTCCGCCAGCCCTTGCCGGCGGGCGCGCCGCCCGGCCCGCCGTGGAGGTAGATCGCAGGTTGTCCGGCCGGGTTGCCGCTGACCTCCCAGTAGATCTCGTGCCCGTCGCCGACGTCGAGCAGGCCGCGATCGAACGGCTCAGTGGGTGAGTGCACGAGGAAGAAACCTAGCGAGCCACGCCCCGATCCGCGCGACAATAAGGCCCATGACGCTGCCGGCGATCGAGCTCGTGAACGGCACGGGCGCGGAGGCGCGGACCGAGCAGTGCCTGGCGGCGCTCCTGCGGGAGTACCCACTCGATCGCTGGCTGCACACCGCCCACGTACGGATCGACGAGCGAGCGAGGGTGCCGCACAGCCATCCGGTGCTGACGCTCAACGCCAGGTACTCCGGTGAGGAGTTGCTCTCCGCGTACGTGCACGAGCAGCTGCACTGGTACGTCGCCTGGCCCGGCGACAGGCCGCCGATCTTCGAGGAGCTCGGACGGCGCTACCCGGACCTGCCGGTCGAGCCGCCGGCCGGATGCGGCAGTGCGTTCTCGAACGTCCTGCACCTCGTCGTGAACTCGCTGGAGTACGTCAGCCTGGCCGACCTGCTGGGCGAGGAAGCGGCCCGGGAGCTCCTGCTGCGCAAGCACTACCACCGCACGATCTACCGGACCCTCCTCGCCGACCAGGACGAGCTGGTCCCGTTGATCACCGCGCAGGGCTGGCTGCCACTGCCGTAGCAGAAACTCCGCCGGTCGCTCTGGCCACCGCCACCGCCGGCGGGTGGACTGGACGGCATGTTGTTCATCCCACCCATCGAGCGGCAGGTGCCGCTGACCTTGCTGCCCGGACTCGAGTACGGACGGGCCGGCGACGAGCCACTACTGCTGGACCTGATCGCCCCGAGCGAGCCGGCAAAGACTCCACGACCCGCGACCATCTGGCTGCACGGCGGCGGCTGGTACGCGGGCGGCCGGGAAGGCGGGCCGACGTACTGGTGCGCGCTGCTCGCGGCCCACGGCTTCGTCACCGCCAGCGTCGACTACCGGCTCTCCGGCGACGCGACGTTCCCGGCGCAGCTCCACGACGTGAAGGCCGCGATCCGCTGGCTACGCGCCAACGCCGAGCGATACCAGCTGGACCCGGACCGGATCGGGATCTGGGGACACTCGGCGGGCGGTCACCTCGCGGCGCTCGCCGCGGTCACCGGCGACCTGCCCGAGCTCGAGGGCGACTCCGGAACGCCGTCAGGATCCAGCAGTGTGCAGGCGGCCGCGATCGCCAGCGCCCACTCGGACTTCCTCGACGCCGGTTGCGACAGCGACCATCCGGTCCTGTGCCAGTTGTTCGGCGGCACCCGCGCCGAGCAGCCGGAACTACGACGGCTCGCCAGACCGGCAATCCACGTCGACAGGAACCGGAACGCACCACCGTTCCTGATCGCCCACGGAACACTCGACGAGACCGTGCCGTACAGCCAGGCCCAGCGGCTGCACCAGGCGCTCACGACCGCCGGCGCACCGGCCGGGCTCGTCACGATCGAGGGCGGGTACCACAACTGGAACGACCAGCCGGACTCCGCCTGGCCCAAGGTGCGCTACCTCGAGTTCGCCCACCTCGCGCTCGAGTTCTTCCAGCGCACGCTATGACTTCCCGTTCGGCCGCAGCACCTGAGCGAACACCGCCACCCCGAACGCCAGCACCGCCACCACGCCGAACGACACCATCAGGTTGGACGCCTCGGCGATGCCGCCGATCAGCGACGGCGCGACCAGCCCGGAGGTGTACGTCACCGTGGCAACACCGGCGATCGCCTGCGAGGGGTTCGGTCCCTTCCGGCCCGCCGCGGCGAACGCAAGCGGCACCACCACCGCGATCCCCCAGCCGATCAGCGCGAACCCCAGCATCGCCACCAGCGGGTGCCACGCGGCCACCACCAGCACGCCACCGAGCGTCGCGAGCACACCGCTGACCCGGACCGTCGGCACCGCCCCGAAGCGGTCGACCAGCCCGTCGCCCACGATCCGCGAGACGGCCATCGTCAAGGTGAAGAACGTGGTCGCGGCCGCGGCGACAGCAGCCGAGGACGACAGCACGTCCCGCAGGTACACAGCCGACCAGTCCAGCCCCGCCCCTTCCGCGAACACCGCGCAGAACCCGACGGCACCGATCAGCAGCGCCGACTTCGGCGGCAGCGCGAACCGCGGCGGCGCCTCCTCGTCGTCCGACGGCCGCAGGTTCAGCACGCCCTGGCAGACGACCAGCCCCACCACAGTCAGCACGACGGCCGCCACCAGGTGATGCAACTGCGCGCTCGTACCCAGGTGAGCCGCCAGCACCCCCACCGCGGACCCGACCAGCGTGCCGACGCTCCACATGCCGTGCAGCCCCGACATGATCGACTTGCCCAGCCGGTTCTCGATCTCGACGCCGAGCGCGTTCATCGCCACGTCGGCCATGCCGGACGTCGCGCCGTAGACGAACAGCGCCAGGCACAGGCCGACCAGGTTCGGCGCGAGCGACGGCAGGATCAGCGCGAGCGTCCAGCCGGCCAGCAGGACCCGCTGCGCCAGCCGGGTGCCCAGCTGGTGGCTGATCCGCCCGGCGAGTGGCATCGCGAGCGCCGCACCGATCGCGGGGAACGCCAGCGCCACGCCGAGCTGTCCGGCACTCACCCCGGCGTGCTCCTGGATCCACGGCACTCGCGTCGCGAACGAGCCCGTCACCGCGCCGTGTACGCAGAACACCGCGGCCACCGCGAATCGCGCGCGACGCACTGTGCGCGCATCCTCGGCCACCGGCCGCACGGCCTCGCTCATCCGCCCTCTTCCCTCCGCCGACATCGTGTTAGCGCTACCACGCCGACCGTACCGTCACCCGTAGGTCCTCAGCTCGATCGCGCTCGCCGTCTTGCGAATCCCCTTGGCCATCAGGCCCTTCCACGGGAGGTATGGCAGCACCTTGTAGTTCTGCCGGAGGAACCATGCCATGAACCGGTTCTCCGGCACCATCCACTTCCCCACGCCCTCACCGACCCGCTGGCAGCCGGTGGCGTAGTCCCGCATCGCGGCCTCGTACGCCGCGAACCCCGCCTGGTGCGAGCCACCGGCGGCCGCCAGCTCGCCCGCGAGAACGTACGCGCCCACGATCGCGAGCCCGGTGCCCATGCCCGACAGCGGCGACGGGCAGTACGCGGCGTCGCCCAGCAGCACGACCCGCCCGCGCGACCAGGTGTCCATCTTCACCTGGCTGATCGAGTCGAAGTAGAAGTCCGTCGCGGCGTCCATCTCGGCCAGCAGCCGCGGTGTTTCCCAGCCCACGCCCTCGAACGCCGCGGCCACGATCGCCTTCTGCTGCGCGATGTCCCGCCGGTCGTACGTCAGGTCCGACGACCCGAAGTAGAACATCGCCTTGGCTTCGGTGTTCGCCCGCGCGGAGTAGCTCCCGACCAGCTTGCCCGGCGTGCTGTACGCGAGCCCGGAGTAGTCGAGATCGAGCAGGTTCGGCGTGGTGAAGATCGCGCAGTGCAGGCCGAGGTTGCGCACGAAGTCCGACTCCGGCCCGAACGCCAGCCGCCGTACGTTCGAGTGCAGCCCGTCCGCACCGACCACCACCGCGAACCGCCGCCGCTCCGAACGTTCGAACTCCACCCACACACCAGTCTCGTCCTCGGACAGCGCGGTGATCGAGTCGTCGAAGATGTACTCCACAGAGTCCTTGGTCAGGTCGTGGAGAATCTGTGCCAGGTCGCCGCGCAGGATCTCCACATCGCCGCTGAACAGGTCCTCCGGCATCGTGGCCAGCTGCTTGCCCTCGGCGTTGACGTACGCCGTCGCGCCCATGTGCGTCGCGGCCTGCTTGATCTCGTCGAGGATCCCCATCCGCTCCAGCACGTACAGGTGCGCCGAGCCGCGGAAGTCGACCGCGTAGCCGCCGTCCCGCAGAGCCGGCGCCCGCTCGACGATCGTGGGGTTGAAGCCGTGGCGCCGCAGCCAGTACGCCAGGGCCGGGCCGGCAACGCTCGCGCCCGAGATCAGGATGTTCTTGCTGGTGTCGGTGTTCATGCCGGTGAGCCTGTCCGGACGGGCTCACCGGGAGCTCACCGCTCGCTCACCACAGGCCGTCGCGCGGTGAGCTCTCGATCGCCTCGCTGGACAGGCCGGCCAGCCGGAGCACTTCGCCCGGGCCGAGCCGCGCGCCGGTCTGGTACGCGCTGCGGTACGACGACGCGCCCAGCGCCGCTTCGATGCGGGCAGCCAGCTCGGGCTCGTCGGGGGCATCGACCGCGCGCAGTGCCCGGGCACCACCGAGCAGCATCGCGGCCTTGGTCTGCTCGCCGTCGGTGAGTGCCAGGCTCGCCAGTCCTTCGAACGCCCCGGCCGCGAGCACCAGCGGCCCGGCGTGGACGGCCAGCTCGACTGCCTCGAGGTAACGGCTGCGAGCTTCGTCCACGTCGCCGGAGGTCTCGGCCAGCTTGCCGAGGCCGATCGCGGCGCTGACCTGGTGACCGATGCCGCGTACCCAGTGCGGCTCGAGCCCGTTCAGCGCGGCCTCGTAGAGGTCACGAGCCGCCGACCGATCCCCTTCCAGCCGGGCGATGTCGGCCAGCCCGCGCAGCGCCGCGGCGTGGAACGTCGAGCTGCCGGCCGCCCGGGCGACCTCCGCGGCTCGCTCGTAGTCGGCTCGCGCGCCTACGTGATCCTTCGTACGCAGGCGGAAGTCGCCGCGGTTGCACAGCAGGTCGGCGACGTCCTCGCCACCGCCGATCTGCTCGCAGAGGACGAGAGCCTCGTCGGCGTACGCGATCGCGGCGAGCCGGTCGTCGCACACGTCGGCGAGGCCGGCCAGTGCGTCCAGCGCGAGCGCGGTGCCCCAGCGGTCACCCTGCGCCCGGAATCCCTCCAGCGACAGGCGAAACTCCCGCTCGGCCTCGGCGAACTCACCACCGGCCAGGTGCGGATAGCCCCAGATCAGGTGTGCGGCAGCGCGCTCCCACGGGTCGGCGCTCGCCTGGCCGCGCCGGATCACGGTGAGCGCGACCTCGGGATTTCCCTCGCTGGCGTTGACCATCGGCCAGAGGAACGTCAGGACCGGATAGCGGCGCGGCTGGTCCAGGCTGGTCACGGCGGCCTCCGCGGATGCCCGGTGGCGGTCCCAGATCGACCGCCCGGTCGCGCTGGGAGCGACGGCCAGCGCGCACAGGACGTACTCCTCCGCGAGCTCGGCCGGCAGCTGTTCGCCCACCTGGTCCAGCAACGCGACGGCATGCTCCATCGCCTGCGTCCGCATTCCGCGCATCCAGAGGTAGGTGGACATCGCGCCGTGCAGGCGCAGCCCGAGCTCGACGGCGCCCCCGTCGACCGCGCGGCGCAACGCGGCCTGCAGGTTCGAGTGCTCACCGGCGAGCGTGGCCAGCCAGGTCAGCTGCTCCTCGCCGCGGAGGTACGGGTCGGCCTCCTGAGCCAGCGTGAGGTAGTACTCCGCGTGTGCTCGTCGATACGCGGCCGCCTCCCCCGCCTGCTCCAGCTGCTCCGACCCGTACGCGTGGATCGTCTCGAGCATGCGGTAGCGCCCGTTCACCAGCTCCAGCAGGGACTTGTCGACCAGGGAGTCCAGCAGATCCTCCGGATCGGGGAGGCCGCAGACCTGCTCGGCGGCGGCCGCGGTCGCTCCGCCCACGAACACCGTGAGCCGCCTGGCCAGCGCGCGTTCGGCCTCCGGCAGCAGGTCCCAGCTCCAGGCGACGACGCCGCGCAACGTGCGGTGCCGTTCGCCGGCCGTACGACTGCCCTTGGACAGCAGGCGAAACCGGTCGTCGAGCCGGCGGGCCATCTCGGCCAGGTCGTACGTACGCGCCCGCGCGGCCGCGAGCTCGATCGCCAGCGGCAGCCGGTCGACCGCCTCGCAGATCCGCTCGGCGAGGCCCGTCTCCCCGGCGGACAGGTCGAAACCGGGACGTACGGCGGTCGCGCGTTCGGTGAAGAGCTGGACGGCGGCGGACAGCTCGAGCGGTCGTACCGGCCAGACGTGCTCGCCGGTGAGGCCGAGCGGCTCGCGGCCGGTCGCCAGTACGCGCAGCTTCGGGCAGCCGGCCAGCAGCCGGTCCGCGAGCTCCGCGGCCGCGGCGACGACGTGTTCGCAGTTGTCGAGTACGAGCAGCAGCGGCCGGTCGCTCAGCGCGGTGAGCAGGCGCTCGACGGCCGTGACGGCGGGCAGGCCCGCTTGCAGGCCACCGCTCTCCCGCAGGCCGAGCGCGGACAGCACGGCCTGCGGCAGGTCGGAGCCGTCGCGCAACGGAGCCAGCTCCACCAGGCAGGCATCGGGCGCCCGGCTCGCGACCTCGATCGACAGCCGGGTCTTGCCGGAACCTCCGGGACCGAACAGCGTGACCAGCCGGGTGGTACCGAGCAACTCGGCGACCTTCGCCAGGTCCTCCGCCCGGCCGACGAAGCTCGTCAACTGGGCCGGCAGCGATCGCGGCTGGTGCGGCTGGTCGCCGCGCAGCAGCGCCTGATGGATGGCGGCCAGCTCTTCGGATGGATCGGTGCCGAGCTCATCTGCCAGCAGGCGGCGGATCTCCTCGTACGCGACGAGCGCCTCGGCCGGTCTGCCGTCGGCGTGCAGCGCGCGCATGAGCAGGCCGCGCAACCGTTCGCGCAGAGGGTGCTGGGCGGCCAGGTCCTGGAGCTCGGGTACGACCGCGCGGTGCTCCCCCACCAACAGGTCGGCCTCGATCCGGTCCTCGAGCGCGCCGAGGCGGCGTTCGTCCAGCCGGGTGATCCAGGCCTGGACCGACGGCGCCTCGGTGGCGTCGGCGAGGGCGGCGCCGCGCCACAGCGCGAGGGCCTCGCGGAGCAGTCCGGCCGCGAGCCTGTGGTCTCCGCGCCGGAGCGCCTCCCGGCCCTGGTCGGCGAACTGCTCGAAGCGATGCGCGTCCACGGCTTCGGGGTCGACGGCCAGGCGGTAGCCGGCGGCGGTGCGTTCGATCGGCGCGGTGTCTCCGAGCAGCCGGCGCAGGCGGGAGACCTGGGACTGCAGCGCGTGGCCCGCGTCGGACGGCGGGCCGGCGCCGTACAGGTCGTCGATCAGCGCGTCGGTCGTGACGACGTGGCCGGCCCGGGCGAGCAGCAGCGCCAGCAGGGCTCGCCGGGCCGGGCCGCCGAGCGCGAGCTCGCTGCCGTCGTCGTGCCACACAGAGGTCTCGCCGAGGATCCCGAACCGCACAGCGCTGATTCTGGCCGAAGCTCGCGGCGAGCGCGGCCCCACCTCCTCGAGCCGTGCGCATAGGCTGGGAGCATGGTGTGGTCGCTGCTCGACCCGGCCGGGCTCCTCGCGCTGACCGCGATGGCCGGCCTGCTCGCCATGCTCTTCGTCCGCCTGGCCGCCGGCCGTTCCGCCAGACCCACTCACGGCGGCTCCGGCCCGACCAGCCTGCTCAAGCCGGTGTCGTACGGCTTGGTGCCGGTCGTTCAGCTCAGCCCTGACGCACCCGGCCGCCCGCGTTCCCGAGCCCCTTCCGCGCACTGACGCACTCGCCGTTCTCACTCTCTTCCTTCCGCGCGAAAGGGCTCGTTCATGCTGTCCGTCATCGACTCTGTCGTCGCGCTCGCCGGATCCGGCGTCGCGGCGATCGCCTCGTTCCTCACTCCCCTGCTCGGCGACGGCTCCACGGTCGCCGCGATCATCATCTGCACCGTCGCCGTCCGGCTCCTGCTGATGCCGCTCAGCCGGATGGCCATCCGCAGCGCCAACGCCCAGCGCGCGCTGCGGCCCAAGGAGCTCGAGCTGCGCAAACAGCACGCGAGCAATCCCGGCCGGCTGCTGCGCGAGCTGGCCGACCTGCGCCGCACGCACGGTGTCTCCCAGTTCGCGAGTATCTGGCCGATGCTCGCTCAGGCACCGGTCGTCGCGGTGCTGTACCGGTTGTTCACCGCTCCGATGATCGGAGGAACGACGAACCTGCTGCTCACGCACACGCTGTTCGGCCTGCCGCTGGGCGGGCGGTTCCTGGCCGGCCTGCCCGGCATACTGGTGAGTCCCGACCTGCTGGTCTACCTCGCGGTCTTCGTGTTGATCGCGGTCGTAGCCTGGTGGTCGGCGCGCCTGACCAGGCAGCTGATGCCGCCGCCGGGACCCGAGCTGGAGACGGTTCCCGGTGTCGCGGCCATGACGAAGGTGACACCGTTCCTGGCGTACGGCACACTGCTGGCGGCCGCGTTCGCCCCGCTGGCAGCCGCGCTCTACTTGCTGACGAGCACCGCCTGGAGCACGGTCGAACGCTGGGCTTGGGCGGGTCGTTCCGCCTAACTGCCGGTCCTTCGCGCCAGAATAGGTGCACGCACATCCGTTCGATCTAGGAGTAAATGAGCGCATGGCCCGCCGCAAGAGCACCGCTGAGCCACCCGAGGAGTTCGAGGAGCACATCACCGACATCGACGTCGGTGAGGAGATGCGCAAGAGCTTCCTCGAGTACGCCTATTCGGTGATCTACACGCGCGCCCTGCCCGACGCGCGGGAC
Source organism: Flindersiella endophytica (assembly GCF_054779015.1). Lineage (NCBI taxonomy): Bacteria > Bacillati > Actinomycetota > Actinomycetes > Propionibacteriales > Nocardioidaceae > Flindersiella > Flindersiella endophytica. The sequence goes on along the minus strand of NZ_BAAGYY010000019.1, from coordinate 370,451 downwards.
GGCCTGAAGCCGGTGCAGCGCCGCATCCTCTACACCATGGCGGAGATGAACCTCCGTCCCGACCGCGGGCACGTCAAGTGCGCGCGCGTGGTCGGTGAGGTGATGGGTAAGTTGCACCCCCACGGCGACGGTGCGATCTACGACGCGCTGGTCCGCCTGGTGCAGCCGTGGGCGATGCGGTTGCCACTGATCGACGGGCACGGCAACTTCGGCTCGCTCGACGACGAACCGGCCGCCATGCGTTACTCCGAGTGCCGGATGGCACCCCCTGCGATGGCGATGACCGCCTCGCTCGACGAGGACGTCGTCGACTTCAAGCCCAACTACGACAGCCAGGAGACCGAGCCGTCGGTGCTGCCGGCTGCGTTCCCCAACCTGCTGGTCAACGGCACGACCGGGATCGCGGTCGGCATGGCGACCAACATGGCGCCACACAACCTGGTCGAGGTCGTCCAGGCACTGAAGCACCTGATCAAGCACCCCACCGCCACCGTCGAGTCGCTGATGCGGTTCATCCCCGGGCCGGACCTGCCGAGCGGCGGCAAGATCGTTGGGCTCGACGGCGTCCGCGATGCGTACGAGACCGGCCGGGGCTCGTTCAAGATGCGCTCGACCGCGCGGATCGAGAACGTCACGCCGCGGCGCAAGGGCATCGTGGTGACCGAGCTGCCCTACATGGTCGGGCCCGAGCGCGTGATCGAGCGGATCAAGCAGCTCGTACAGACCAAGAAGCTGCAGGGCATCGCCGACCTCAAGGACCTCACCGACCGCGCGCACGGGCTGCGGCTGGTCATCGAGATCAAGAACGGCTTCCACCCCGAGGCGATCCTCGAGCAGCTCTACAAGGCGACGCCGCTCGAAGAGTCGTTCAACATCAACAACGTCACCCTGGTCGAGGGGCAGCCGCGCACGCTCGGGCTGAAGGAGCTGCTCGACGTCTATCTGCAGCACCGCTACGACGTCACGCGCAGGCGCACGCAGTTCCGGCTCGGCAAGGCGTCCGACCGGCTGCACCTCGTCGAGGGTCTGCTGATCGCGATCATCGACATCGACGAAGTGATCCAGATCGTGCGTTCCAGCGACGACGCGTCGATCGCCAAGGAACGCCTGATGAGCGTGTTCGATCTGTCCGAGGTGCAGGCGCAGTACATCCTCGACATGCAGCTGCGGCGGCTGACCAAGTTCTCCCGGATCGAGCTGGAGAAGGAGCAGTCGGAGCTGCAGCGCACGATCGACGAGCTACGCGCGATCCTCGAAGACGAGAACCTCCTGAAGAAGCTGGTGTCCGACGAGCTGACCGACGTGGTGAAGTCGTTCGGCACGCCGCGCAGGACCGTGTTGCTGGAGTCGGCCGGGCAGGCCGTCACGGCCGCGGTGCCGCTGGAGGTCGCCGACGATCCGTGCTGGGCGCTGCTGTCCTCGACGGGCCTGCTGGCGCGCACTGCCGGGTCCGATCGGCCGTCGGGCTCTGGTGACCGGGCCAAGCACGACGTGCTGGCCTCGGGCGTTCCGGCGACGGCCCGCGGACAGATCGGGCTGGTGACCAGCCGCGGACGGCTGATCCGGCTCAACGTCCTCGACCTGCCGTCGCTGCCGCCGACCGCCAACGCGCCCAACCTGCAGGGCGGCGCGCCGGTGTCGGAGTTCGTGTCGCTCGAGGCGGGCGAGCGCCCGCTGTGCCTGACGACGCTCGAGGCCGAGTCGCTGGGGCTTGCCCTGGGCACGGCGACCGGTGTGGTGAAGCGGGTCCGGCCCGAGCACCTCACCAACCGCGACGACTGGGAAGTGATCGCGCTCGAGGGCTCCGACGAGGTGGTGGGCGCGGTCGAGCTGCGTACGGGCGAGGAAGACCTGGTCTTCATCACCTCCGACGCGCAGCTGCTGCACTTCCCGGCCTCGGTGGTGCGGCCGCAGGGCCGCTCGGCCGGCGGCATGGCGGGCATCCGCCTTGCGTCGGGTGCTCGCGTGGTCTTCTTCGGCGCGATCGACTCGACGCGCGTGGTGTCGGTGGTGACGGTGTCGGGCTCGTCGTCCGCGCTGCCGGGCACCGACGCGGGCTCGGTGAAGGTCACGCCCTACGACGAATACCCCGCCAAGGGCCGCGCGACGGCCGGCGTCCGCTGCCACCGCTTCCTGCGTGGAGAGGACGGCCTGATCTTCGCCTGGGCCGGGCCGGCACCTGCCAAGGCGTCGGCGGCCAGTGGCGCACCGATCGAACTACCGGGAGCCACCGGCAAGCGCGACGGCTCCGGCACACCCGCGGCCCAGCCGATCGCCGCGGTCTCGGGATCGCTCGGCTAGACCTGCCCGCGCCGTCCGCGGCCGGGCAGCTCCGGCGCTCTCGTTTCGGATGGGTGTGCCCTGCACGCGACACGTTCGCATGAAGGGCTCCCCATCCGACGACGCCAGCCGGCGGCAGGCCGCTACAGCGCGCGCAGGCCCCGCAGCGCGATCTCGGCGGCGCGGCGGGTGTCGGCGATCGTGTCCTGTTCCGAGCGGCCCAGCTCGTAGCTCGCCATGCCGGCCGCCTGGACGGCACCCATCAGGGCGCCCACGGCCGAGGCCGCGCTGATCGGGTCCAGCTGGTTCGGGAACGCCTTCGCCAGCGCCTCCGCCATCTTCCGCTGCATGTCGAACATGATGTGCAGGCTCCGCGCCTGCAGCGCCGGAACCGTCATCACCAGCCGGGCGTAGGTCTCCGTCACTTCCGGGTCGCCGCCCATCGGCCAGTGCGCCAGGTAGCTCTCGAGAATCCGGTCGAACGTGCGTGACAGCAGGTCGGCGGCGCTCTCGCCCGGCACCGGCTCGGCCATCACGTCGAACGCGTAGTCGTAGTACGACAGGGACTCGGCGAAGACCACGTCCTCCTTGGCCGGGAAGTGGTTGAAGAACGTCTTCTTCGCCACGTCCGCCTCGGCCGCGATCTGCGTGATCGTCGTCTCGTCGTACCCCTGCTCCTTGAACAGCCGGAACGCCGTGTTGATCAGCAGCTGCCGGGTCTGGAGCCGCTTGCGCTCGCGCCGGTTGATCTCCTGCATGTCGCACAGATTACATTACGACTATCGATAGTCCAGTTGCATTAATACACCTGGTGTACTCAAATAGAGGCCATGGATCGATCGAACGGCCGGCTACGCCGGCTCGCCCCACCGGTCGGGCTGGTCCTGCTCGCCCCGCTGGTGGCCGAGTTCCTGATGGGCAACATCACGCTCACCTACCTCATCGCCCTCCCCCTGATCGCTCTGCTGTACGGCGGCGGCGCCCTGCTCATCCGCGAGTACGCCCGCCGCACCGGCCGCGGCTGGCCGACGATGCTCGGACTCGCCCTGGCGTACGGCATGCTCGAGGAGACCTTCGTCACCCAGACTCTCTTCAACCAGAACTGGGCGGGCTTCCGGATCCTCGACTACGGCTACGTTTCCGGGCTCGGTCTGGGGCTGCCGTGGACGCTGTTCATGGTCGGAGTCCACACCGTCTGGAGCATCAGCGTTCCGATCGCCCTGGCCGAGACGATCGCCCGTGAACGGCGAACGACGCCGTGGCTCGGCAAGGTCGGGTTCGGTGTGACCGCGGTCTTGTTCACGCTGACGATCGTCGGCGACTCGATCCTCACAGCCACCAGAGAGGGCGTCGCCAGTGTGACCCAGCTCGTCGTCGCCGCTGTGATCGTCGCCGTGATCGCCACGATCGCGTTACGGCTTCCCAGGCCCGGCCGACTTCAGCCCGCCGCCGGCAGGGTGCCGTCGCCGTGGCTCGCCTGCGGTTTCGCCGCGGCTGCCGGAGCAGCGTTCGTTCTCCTGTACGCGGCCGACCCCACCGGTCTCTCGCCATGGCTTGCGGCGCTACGGATACCCGCCTGGGTCAACGTGGTCGCCAACCTCGCGCTGTTCGCGATCACGATCACCGTCGTGACCCGCTGGTCTCGCCGGCCGGACTGGTCGCAGGCGCACATTCTCGCGCTCGCCGGAGGTGCCTTGCTCACCTACGCCTGGCACTCGTTCCCGTGGCGCTCCCTGGACGACGCCGGCCTGGTCCTGGACCTGGCGAGCAACACGGTCTTCACGGCCGGCGCGATCGCCCTGCTCGCTTACGCGGCGCGCCGCGTAAGCGAGCCACACAGCCTCACACCTACGCACTGAGAGGAACGCTCACCAGAGATGTCCGAGACCGCCACACCGATCCATCTGCCCACCGAACGGACGGCGGGCTGCCCGTTCGACCCGCCCGCGGAGCTTGCCCGGCTACGCGAGGAGAGCCCTGTCGTCCCGATGGTCTATCCCGACGGCCACGTCGGCTGGTTCGTGACGCCGCACGCCCTGGTCCGCGAAGTGCTGGCCGATCCGCGGTTCAGCCGTCGCGCCGAGCTGACGCACAATCCGCTGGCCGGTACACCACTACAGCCGGCGCCGCCCGGCATCTTCACCGCGATGGACCCGCCCGAGCACACCCGATACCGGCGGCAGCTCACCGGCCAGTTCACGGTCCGGCGGATGCGGCAGCTCACCGGCCAGGTCGAGCAGATCGCCACCGAGCACCTGGACGCGATGGAGGAGCATGGCCCGCCAGCAGACCTCGTGACGGCGTTCGCGCAGCCGATCCCCGGCCTCGTGATCAGCGAGCTGCTGGGCGTGCCCTCGTCCGAGCGTGCCCGCTTCCAGGACGCCATGCGGGACATGCTGCGGCTCGACACGTCGCTCGAGGAGAAGATGGCGACGTTCGCCGAGGTCCAGCGGTACATGTACGACCTGGTGCTCGCCAAGCGCGCCGAGCCCACCGACGACCTGCTCAGCGGGCTCATCAGCGAAGGCGACCTCACCGACGAGGAGCTGGCGGCGATCGGCAGCGTCCTGATCGGCGCCGGGTTCGACACCACCGCCAACATGCTGGCGCTGGGTGCGTACGCGCTGATCAGCCGGCCGGACCAGCTCGCGGCGTTCCAGACGGCGATCGGCAATCCGGCCGCGGTCGGTCACGCCGTCGAGGAGCTGATGCGTTATCTGACGATCGTTCCGATGACGATGCGCACCGCACTCGAGGACGTCGAACTCGGTGGGCAGGTGATCAAGGCCGGGCAGACCGTCACGGTGTCGCTCCAGGCCGCCAACCGGGACGGGGCACACTTCGGCAACCCCGACACGCTCGGCCTGGAGCAGACGGTGCACGGCCACGTGGGGTTCGGGCACGGCATCCACCAGTGCCTGGGTCAGCAGCTGGCGAGGGTCGAGATGCAGGTCGGATTCTCGGCTCTGTTCAGCCGGTTCCCGGCCTTGCGGCTGGCGGTGCCGCCGGAGGAGGTGCCGATGCGCGACGACATGGCGATCTACGGCGTGCACCGGCTCCCGGTCACCTGGGACTGAGGTACGCGAGTCATGCGACGCCGGGCGGGCCGGCCGCGATCCGTTCGCGCAGCTCGTCCGGCGTCACCTCCGAGCCGTCGCTGAACCACCACGTCACGCCGGCGGCGGCGTACTCCTCGGCCAGCCCGGCCGACCACTCGATCCCTTGCGACCAGACCGCCAGGTCACCGTCGGCACGACCACCAGCCGACACGAAGTCCGCGCGGATCCCCGGCAACTCCTCGGGCCTGGGTGGCCGGAAGTCGTTCCCGGGGTCGCGGATCAGCGGGAACAGGCCGTCGGCTCCCAGCGCACCCCGCACCCGCGTCTTTCGCGGCCAGAACCCACTCGTCCACACAGGTACGTCGACCGCCCCGAACGCAGCACCCGACACGCTGTAGTGGTTTCCGGCGTGATCGACGACACCTCCCCCGAGCAACCGGCGCAGCAGGGCGGCGGCTTCGTCGAAGCGTGAGCCGAGCTTCCCGGCGGGCTCGCCGAACATCGTGTAATCGGCCGGCGTACCCGCGCCCAGACCGAGGACGAGCCGTCCACCGGACAGAGCCTGCAGCGTGCCGGCCTCCAGCGCCAGCGTCCACGGTCGCCGGTGCGGCAGCGGCACGACCATCGGACCCAGCCGGATCGTCGCGGTGGCCTGCGCGATCGCCGCCAGCACGACCCAGGGATCGGCCACAGGAGGGAGCTCACGCCCCTGTGGAACTGTCACGTCGTAGATGAAGAACCCGTCCCAGCCGGCGGTCTCGGCCGAGATCGCCAGATCGCGCAGGACGAGCGGATCACCGTATGGGCCGTAGGAGGGAACGTAGACACCGAAGCGCATGTAGAAGGCAACCTCGGACTCGAAGCGACCTATTCCGGACGCCGATTTGCGCGAACCGCGCATCACGATGGACTCTTATTGCGCATTTAACGCAACAGCAATAACCTGACCGGCGGACATGCCCAGATCACGCAGGTCCGTCTAAGGAGTTCCACTGATGCATATCCCGATCAAGCGCACCGTCGAGCGGATCCCCGGCGGCATGATGATCGTTCCGCTGTTCGCCGGTGCCGTGATCGCCACCGCCTGGCCCGGCGCGGGTGAATACTTCGGCTCGTTCACGGGTGCGCTGTTCTCCGGCGCGATGCCGATTCTCGCGGTGTTCTACGTCTGCATGGGCGCGACGATCGAGCTTCGCTCCACGCCGTACATCGCCAAGAAGGGCGGTGCGCTCTTCCTCGCCAAGGTCGTCATCGGCGTCGCGATGGGCCTGATCTTCGGCCGCCTCCTCGGCGAGCTGCCGGTCGACGGCGGCCTGTTCGCGGGCCTGTCGACGCTCGCGGTCGTCGCTGCGCTGAACGACACCAACGGCGGCCTCTACATGGCGCTGATGGGCCAGTTCGGCAAGTCGCGCGACGTGGCGGCGTACTCGATCATGAGCATCGAGTCCGGCCCGTTCCTCACGATGGTCACGCTCGGCGTCGCCGGGCTGTCGGCGTTCCCGTGGCAGACGCTGGTCGGCGCGATCCTGCCGCTCGCGCTCGGCATCGCGCTCGGCAACCTCGACAAGGACCTGCGCGAGTTCCTCGGTCGCGCGGTGCCCGTGATGATCCCGTTCTTCGCGTTCGCGCTCGGTGCGGGAATCAACCTGCTGAACGTCTGGCACGCCGGGCTGCTCGGCATCCTGCTCGGCTTCGGCGTGGTGATCGTCAGCGGTACGGTCCTGGTCATCGCCGACAAGCTGACCGGCGGCAACGGCGTCGCGGGCCTGGCCGCCGCCACGACCGCGGGCAACGCCGCCGCCGTGCCGGCCATCGTCGCCGACGCGAACCCCGTCTACGCCAAGGCCGCCGAGCAGGCGACGATCCTGGTCGCCGCCAGCGTGGTGGTGACCGCGATCCTGACGCCGCTGGTCACGGCCTGGTGGGCCGCCCGGGTCGGCCGCCACCGCCGGACGGATGAGGATCCGGAGCCGTCGAAGCCCGCGGAGTCCGCCGCTCCTGCCCCGGCGGCCCGGCCATGACGCACGTCGCGGTCGTCGCCGACGATCTGACGGGAGCGGCCGACGCCGGTGTCGGCTTCCTGCGCGCCGGTCTGTCCGCGACCGTCACCTGGACCGGCGACCTGCCGGTGGACCGGCCGGACGTACTCGCGATCGACACCGCCACCCGGCGGCTCGACGCGGAACAAGCCGCGGCGACCTGCGGACACGTGGTCGCGGGGCTGCGAGCCGCCGGCGTCCCCACGCTCTACAAGAAGATCGACTCCACGCTGCGCGGGCAGGTCGGCGCCGAGGTGGCCGTGGCGCTCGACGCCTGGCACGAGGGCGCGGCGGCGATCGTGGCACCGGCGTTCCCCGCGACCGGGCGGACCACGATCGGCGGCCGGCAGTACGTCAACGGTGCCGACCTCGGCCCGGTCACCGACCTGCTGCGCCGGGCCGGGCTGAAGACTGCGCTCGCCACCCTCGAGGACGTCCGCGCGGGCTCGCTCGATCGCCTGCTGGCATCCGGTGCGCGGGCCGTCGTGCTCGACGCCGAGACCGACGACGACCTGCGTACGATCGCCGAAGCCGGCGCTCGCACGGACGCGCCGGTCGTCTGGGCCGGCTCCGCCGGTCTGGCCCACCACCTGCCACCCGTCCTCGGTCTCGCCGGGAACGCACCGGAGCCCAGCCCCGCCGCTCACCTGGCACCCGGCCCGGCGCTGATCGCGGTCGGCAGCGTGAGTCCGATCGCACGCAAGCAGGCGGCCGACCTGGTGGCGTCCGGCGTCGTGCACATCGGTATTCCGGTGCCCGTGCTCGCCGGCACCGACCGATCAGCCTGGACCAGCCTCGCGCTCCGGATCTCCGGGCTGCTCGGCCGCGGCCGCGACGTCGTCGTCACGATCGACGCCGAGGGCCGCGAAGGCGTCGACGACGAACGGCTCACCCAGGCGCTCGGCCAGCTCGTCCGGCCGTGCGCGGACCAGGCCGGCGCACTGATCGCCACCGGTGGCGACACCGCCGCCGGGATCCTTTCTGCCTGGGACATCACCGCGCTCCGGCTGGTCGACGAGCTGGAGCCGGGTGTACCCCTGTCGGCCGGCGTACGGTCCGAGCGCGAGATCCCCGTTGTCACCAAGGCCGGAGCGTTCGGCGACACCGGCACGCTGACGACCGCCCGTGCCAAACTCAGGAAGATCACCGAGGGAGCGAGATGAATCGACCAATCATCGCCGTCACGATGGGCGACGCGGCCGGCATCGGGCCGGAGGTGGTGGTCAAGGCGCTGGCCCGTCCGGAGGCCTACCGCGCCTACCGCCCGTTCGTCATCGGCGACGCCGGCCGGCTCGCGAAGGCCGCGAAGATCACCGGTGCCGCCGTCCAGATCCGCCAGGTGCCTGGTCCGCACGAGGCGAGCTACCAGCCCGGCGCGATCGACTGCGTAGACCTCGGGCTGATTCCGGACGACCTGCCGTTCGGCGAGCTCTCCCCCGTCGCGGGCGACGCCGCGTTCCGCTACGTCGAACGCGCCGTCGAGCTCGCCGTCGCCGGCGAGGTCGACGCGATCTGCACGGCGCCGCTCAACAAGGAGGCGCTGCATGCCGGCGGGCACGTCTACCCCGGGCACACCGAGATCCTCGCGGCCCTCACCGGTACGCCGGAGGTCTCGATGATGCTGTCCGCGCCGAAGCTCCGCGTAATCCACTGCACGACCCACATCGGGCTGATCGACGCGATCGAGAAGATCGACGCCCCGCTGGTCGAACGTACGATCCGGCGCGCGCACGAGACGCTGGTGAAGTCCGGCATCGCGGAGCCGCGGATCGCCGTGTGCGGCATCAACCCGCACGCGGGCGAGAACGGCCTGTTCGGCCGCGGTGAGGAGGAGTCGAAGGTCGCGCCCGGTGTGGCCGCGGCGCGCGCCGCCGGCATCGACGCGCAGGGTCCGCTGCCGTCCGACACGGTCTTCTTCCGCGCGGTGCGCGGCGACTTCGACATCGTGGTCGCGATGTACCACGACCAGGGTCACAACCCCGTCAAGGTGCTCGGGCTCGAGGCCGGCGTGAACATCACGGTCGGGCTCCCGGTGATCCGGACGTCGGTCGATCACGGCACCGCGTTCGACATCGCCGGCACCGGCGAAGCTGACGAGCGCAGCCTGCTGGAGGCGCTGCGGCAGGCCGCCGAGCTGGCGCCGGAGCGAGCGGAGTAGAGCCGTGCGTACGAAGACCAGCGAGCGGCTCGACCGGATCCACGAACTCGTCGTCGCGGGCGAGTCGCGCGTCGAGGAGCTCAGCCGCCGGCTGGGCGTCTCGGCCTCGACGGTCCGCCGCGACCTGGGCCGGCTGACCGAGCAGGGCCGGATCGCGCGTACGTACGGCGGCGCGATGCTGGCGCCGCACCGGCCGGAGCCCTCGCTGCGCGAACGTACGCACGTCGCGCCGGAGGCCAAGGACGCGATCGCCCGGACGGCGGCCGCGTTCGTGTGCGACGACGACACGATCCTGCTCGATGCCGGCACCACCACCGGGCTGCTGGCCCATCACCTGCGCGGGCGGACCGGCCTGCGCGTCGTGACCAACGGGCTCACGCCGGCGTCGGAGCTGATGCGGGCCGAGGGCGTGGAGCTGATCTGGGTCGGCGGCACGTTCCGGCGGATCAGCGAGAGCACGGTGGGTCCGCTGGCCGAGCAGACCGTCCGCAGGATCACCGCGGATCGCGTGTTCCTGGGCGCCGACGGCCTGGTCGCCGGGCGCGGGATCTGCGAGGCCGACCTGGCGCAGACGTCGCTGAAGTCGCTGATGGCCGAGCAAGCCCGTGAGATCTACGTCCTGGCCGACTCCAGCAAGCTCGGCCGGGCACCGTTCCACGCCTGGACGCCGCTGGAACGGCCATGGACGCTGGTCACCGACGCGAGCGCGACGCCGGAGCAGCTGGCACCGTTCGACGCCGACCACCTGGTCGACGTGGTGGTCGCCGAGGACTGAGCGGCTGTTTCTTCGGGGAGTCAGTCGTGCGTGCGCAGACCCTCGTACAGCAGGTCGAGCATCCGGCCCGCCCGCTCGCGATCCGCCGTGGCCGCGGCCATCGCGATGCCGCTCAACGTCAGCAGCACGTCTTCCGGATCGATGCCGGGCCGGGTGGCGCCCGCCGCGGCGGTGGCCGAAAGCAGCACCTCCATCGCGGCACCGAGGCGTTCGCGGCTCTGGGCGTACGGGTTGCCGCCCGCGGTGACCACGGCCTTGATCGCCTCGCTCATGCCGACCTTGGTCGACACGTAGTCCATGAAGCGATCCATCCAGCCGCGCAGCGCGCGGTCCGGCGGCAGGGAGCCGAGCAGCTCGGGCGCGGCCTCGCACACGGCGTCCAGCTCCGAACGGTAGGCGGCCTCGATCAGGGCCTCTCGGGTCGGGAAGTGCCGGTAGATCGTCCCGACGCCGACGCCGGCGGCCTTCGCGATGTCGACGAACGAGACGTCTGGTCCACGTTCGACGAACAGCTTGGACGCGGCGGCGAGCAGGCTCACCCGGTTGCGCAGCGCGTCCGCACGAAGCCCGCGTTCGCTGGTCTGAGACATATCCGGAAATCCCTCCGATTTCTATAGTAGAGCGCGTGACCAGCGCGATCGCTCCTGTCCCACCCGGAACCTGGCCGACGCCGGTCGAGCCGCCGCCACGGCTCGCCGCCGTCGCCCGGACTCGGCCCGGGCGACCTGCCCGTCAAGCGCGGCGACCTCACCGGGCTCGGCGGCGGAGGCAACAAGGTATGCAAGCTGGAGTGGTTGCGCTCGGCCCCGGCGCGACGACGGCCGGCCTGGTCGCAGCCGCCCGCCGCGGCGAGCTAGCGCCAGGTACCGTGCTGGTCCGCACCGGTGGGCTGCCCGGCGTGTTCGGCCACCCCGAAGTGCTCGCCTACGCCGACACCTTGCCGGCCTGACTCGCCGCTCAGCCGGCGGCGGTCCGCTCCCAGTCCTCGGGCGGACCGGCCAGGATCTCGGCGCCCAGGTCCGTGACCAGAGCGGCGGCCGTCGCGTCGACCGCGTTTCCGTGCAGCGCGATGTGCACGTTGCCGACGGCCGGATGCTGGACGAGGTGGAGCGCGGTCCGCCTGTCGCGTGGGCAGTAGATCTGCTCGTGCCACTCGGAGTCCGGGCGGATGTCCATCACCTCGGCCACCCAGCCGGCCCGCATCATCCAGAACAGCAGGTCGTCCGGGTCGTCGTAGGGCGTGCTGAGCCAGGTGACCGGCCGGGGCACGGCCCGATCTGGAATGCCCGCGCGCACCGTGACGTGCCGCGACTCACCCGCCGCCGGCTGGATCGGCTCGGCGGGCCGCAGGATCTCCTCCAGCTCGCGTTCCGGCTGCTCCCGCATCACCACCGGCGGATGCCTGAGCTCGGAGGCGACCAGCCGTGCGTACTCGGCGGCCGCCTGGACCTCCTCGTCGTCGTGGTCGAGTGCGCGCTGCAGGAGATCGAGCGTCTCCTGGCCGGGGTTGGCGCCACCGCACGCCATCAGCAGCGCGACCAGCGCCTCGGGCGTGTCCTCGTACGTGCCCTCCAGCTGGCCGCGCAGCATCTGCTCGCTCCACGCCGGCATCGCGGCCCCGATCGCGTCGCGCACACCGGTCGCGTGCTCTGCCGAGTCCGCCCAGACGAACATCGCCTTGACGCCGGCCTCGTCGCACAGCACGTCCATCAGCAGGTTGTCGCCGGAGGTGTACACCGTCGCGGAGGTCTCGCCGCCGAAGCCGCCGTAGCCGTACTCCTCGAACCTCAGGCCGGTCGCCTCCGCGATCGCGGCCAGCAACGCCTCGTCGACCTCGGCTTCGAGCTTGACGACGAGCGCGCAACGGTACGGCCCGCCCTCCACGGCCTGCAGCATCCATCCACCACCCATGAGAAGGGAAAGATGTGACAGGCTAGCGACGTGCGTCGACCTCTCCGTACCGGGTTGTGCCTGCTGTTGTGCTGCCTCACGCTCGTCGCCGCGGGCTGTAGCGACGACCAGCCCAAGGACCCCAAAGCGATCCTGACGGCCGCCAAGCAGAAGCTGGACGAGGCCCAGACACTCCACTTCGAGGTGGCCGGCGCCGACCTGCCGGAGAGCGGCTCGTATCTCGTCAGCGCCACCGGCTCGGCGAAACGACCCAGCTCGTTCTCCGGGAGCTTCCGGCTCGCGCTGGGGGGGCTCGCCGCCACCGTCCAGGTCGTGTCGATCGACGGCACGCTGTACGCCAAGCTGCCGTTGCGCGACACCTTCACCAAGACCGACCCCGAGCGGCTCGGCGTGACCGATCCCGCCGACCTGCTCAGCCCGGAGAAAGGGCTGTCGTCGTTCATCACCGCGGCCAAACAGCCGCAGAACAAGGGGCAGTCGCGGGCCGGCAAGGAAGTCCTGACCCAGATCACGGCGACGTTGCCGGCCAGCGTGGTCGGCCGGTTCCTGCTGGTCGCCAACCAGAAGGGCACGATCCAGACGACGTTCTACGTCGAGTCCGGAAGCAGCCAGCTGCGCAAGGCGACGTTCCGCGGCCCGTTCTACGACGAGAAGACGATCAGCACGTACACCGTCACACTCGACCGGTACGGCGAGCCGGTCGAGATCAAAGCACCGGCCCAATGAGCGTTCTCACCGAGGGGCGCGGCCGGCTCGCCCTTGCCTGCTTAGGTGTTCTGCTCGCGGCGGCCGACACCTATGTCGTCGTGCTCGCGCTGCCCGACATGATGACCGGCGTCGGGCTCGACGTCGACCAGATGCAGCGGGCGGCGCCGATCATCTCCGGCTTCCTGCTCGGCTACATCGCGATGCTGCCGCTGATCGGCCGGCTCTCGGACCTGTTCGGGCGGTCGCCCGTCCTGGTCGGATCGCTGCTGCTGTTCGCGTTCGGCTCGTTGATCACCGCGGGCGCGCACGACCTCAGCGAGGTCGTCAGCGGGCGGTTCCTGCAAGGCGTCGGCGGTGGCGGGCTGGTGCCGGCGACGCTCGCGCTGGTCGCCGACCTGTGGCCGCCGGGGCGGCGTGGGCTTCCGCTCGGCGTTGTCGGCGCGGTGCAGGAGCTCGGGAGCGTACTCGGTCCGTTGTTCGGCGCCGCGATCCTGATCTGGGCCGACTGGCGCGCGATCTTCTGGATCAACCTGGCCTGCGGCCTGCTGCTCGCCGCGGGGTTCGTCCGCAAGCGCACGCGGATCCGTGACGTACCCGGCCTGCTGCTGCTCGTGCTCGCGCTGGCCGGGTTCGCGCTCGACCTGATCGAGCCGCGGCAACTGGTCGAGGACGTCACGCTGGGGTTGGCGTTCGTACCGTTCGACTGGACGTGGATCAACTCCCGGGTCGCGACACCGATCGGGATCGCCTGGCTGCTGTTGCTCGTGGCGTTCGTCGTACGCGAGCTGACCGCTGCGCGGCCGTTGCTGCCGTTGCGGCGGATCCCGGGGGTGTTCAAGTCGGCGGACTTCGTCGGCGCGCTGCTGCTCGGGCTCGCGCTTGGCGGCGTGGTCGTGACGTTCGCGGTCGCCGACCCGCAGACCGAGGTGCTCTCCCCCGCCGGGCCGTGGCTGCTGGCCGGCTCGGCGGTCGCGCTGGCGCTGTTCGTCGTACGCGAGCGCCGGGCGAAGGTGTCGCTGATCCCGCACGGCGCGCTGCGGGCGAAGGCGGCCTGGGGCTCGCTCGTCATCAGCTTCTTCGTCGGGTCCGCGCTGATCGCGGCGCTGGTCGACGTACCGGTGTTCGCCCGCGCGACGATCTACCCCGACTCGCAACTGGGCGCGGCGTTCGTACTCGTCCGGTTCCTGGTGGCGTTGCCGGTCGGCGCGCTGCTCGGCGGCTGGCTGACCCGGCGGCTGCCGGCCGGCCCGATCACCGGCGTGGCGATGCTGCTGTCGGCGGGCGCGTTCGGCGTGATGACCGGCTGGGACCAGCAGGCCCTGCACGGCTGGGGCGCCGACGTGGTGCTCGTGGTGTGCGGGCTGGGCTTCGGACTCGCGATCGCGCCTGTCAACGCCGCCCTGCTCGCGGCCACGCCTTCGGACGCGCACGGCGTGGGAAGCGCGCTGCTGGTGGTGGCGCGGATGGTCGGCATGCTGGTCGGGCTGTCGGCGCTGACGGCGGTGGGCCTGCGCCGGTTCTTCGAGTACAACGCGAAGATCCCCGCGCCGGACGAGCTCTGCCCGCGTTCGCCGGCGTCCTGCCCGGCCTACAGCGACGCGATCCGGGAGGCCGCGCTCGTCCAGATCCACACGATCTTCGCCGGCGCCGCGGTGTGCGCCGCGGCGGCCGGCGTGATCGCGCTCATCGTTCTGGGGGTAGCTCGGGTTCCTCGGACAGCTGAGCCGCATCGAACTCCGCCACCCGGCGACCGTGCGTCAGCCACGTGACGAACCACAGCGCGATGCCGATCAGGACGAGCACACCGGCGATCTGGTACTGGATGACGTCGCGACCGGAGAACGGCAGCGCGAGGTAGCCGCAGCAGATCACGCCGAGGATCGGGAGGATCGTCGGTGCCCTGAAGTGCCGGTGCTCCACAGGGTGCCTGCGCAGCACGAGGACGGCGATGTTGACGAGCGTGAAGACCGCGAGCAGGAGCAGCGACGTGGTGCCGCCGAGCGCCGACAGCGCGCTGGCGTCGCCGATCTTGGCGAACGTGCCGTAGGCCGCCAGCCCGATCGCCAGGACGGTCGTGAAGATGATCGCGACCCAGGGCGTACGCCGGAACGGGTGCACCGAGCCGAGCGAGCGCGGGATGATCCGTTCGTTGGCCATGCCGTAGACGAGCCGCGAGGCCATCATCATGTTGATCAGTGCGGAGTTCATCACGGCGAACAGCGCGATGAACGCGAACAGCTGGAGCGGGAACCACGACGCGCCGGTCTTCACGACCTCCAGCAGCGGGCCGGTGGAGTCCTTGAGCTTGTCGATCGGGACCAGCGTCGTGGAGAAGAACGCGACCAGGATGTAGATGACGCCGGTGATCGAGATGCCGAGGAACAACGCCTTCGGGAACGTCTTCTGCGGGTTGTGGGTCTCCTCGGCCATGTTGACCGAGTCCTCGAAGCCGACCATCGCGAAGAACGCCAGCGCGGCGCCGCTGATGATCAGTCCGAGCGCGTTGCCGTTCGAGCTGAACTCGAACGCCACGCCCGCGTCGCCCTTGCCCTCGGCGAACCCTGCGACGCCCGCACCGATCACGATCAGCAGGCCGGTGAGCTCGATGCTCGTGAGCACGACGTTCAGCTTGACCGACTCGGAGACACCGCGGAAGTTGATCAGCGCGAGCACGATCAGGAAGATCACCGCGACGACGATGACCGGCGCGGAGAAGAACTGGCTGAGGTAGTCGCCGCCGAACGCTCGCGCCGCTGCCGCGGCCGAGGTGAGGCCGGAGCACATCACCGTGAAGGCCACCAGGAACGTCAGGAAACGGATGTTGAACGCCCGCTGGGTGTAGAGCGCGGCGCCCGCGGCCTGGGGGTACTTGCCGACCAGCTCGAGGTAGGACGTCGCGGTGAACATCGCGACGACGAACGACAGGGCGAACGACGTCCAGGCCGCTCCGCCGACCTCGCCGGCCACCTGGCCGGTCAGGGCGTAGATGCCCGTACCGAGAATGTCGCCGACGATGAAGAACAGAAGCAGCTTCGGGCCGATGACGCGCTTGAGCTCGGGTTGGCCGCTCGGCGCGGCTGCGGCCTTCACAGAGTCGGACATGTGGCTCCTTCCCGTACAGTCGCGCGGTGCTTGTCCAGCCCCCGCGGTTTGCGGCCTGCGGCCGCGGCTCCCCCGCTCCTTCCAGCCCAGAGTCCCCCGTCGAATGCGCTACGTAAACCCCTCAAAGTGATCATTTCGTAAGTCTCACGACGGGTGCCCGGCTGCCGGTGAGGTTGCAGGTATAGGTCACGATGGAAGCGTTTTGGCCATGAAGTCAGATGAGCAGAACGCAGGAGCCGCAGATGGCCGTTGAGTCGAACGAGATACCGCTCGGCACGCAGGCGCCCGATTTCACCCTGCCCGCCGTCGAAGGTGCCGCGGGCAAGGGAAACGTGGCGCTCGCCGACCTGAAAGGCGCGGCGTTGCTGGTCGCGTTCGTGTGCAACCACTGTCCGTACGTCAAGCACATCGAGGGTGAGCTCGGCCGGATCGTCGGCGAGTACACGCCGCGCGGGCTGTCCGCCGTGGCGATCTGCACCAACGACGCCGACGCCTATCCGGACGACAAGCCGGAAGCCCTGCAGGAGCAGGCGATCCGGGCGAACTGGTCGTTCCCGTACCTAGTCGACGCGGACCAGTCGGTGGGCCAGGCCTACGGCGCGGCGTGCACACCCGACCTCTTCGTCTTCGACGCCGGCCGGCGGCTGGCGTACCACGGCGCGATGGACGCGAGCTCGCCGAAGAACCAGGAGCCGCTGACCGGCTCGCTGTTGCGTACGGCGCTGGACCTGACCCTGGCGGGGAAGCCGGTGCCGGAGCCGCACCGGCCGGCGATGGGCTGCTCGATCAAGTGGAAGTCAGCTTGAGCGCGCTCGGGGCGGAGTTCGACGACCTGCTCGGGGCGAACGCCGAATATGCTCAGGAGTACCTCGGAGGGTTCGACGGCCTGGCCCACGCGGGCGTCTGCGTGGTCACGTGCATGGACTCCCGGATCGACCCGCTACGCATGCTCGGCCTCAAAGCCGGCGACGCGAAGGTGCTGCGCAACCCGGGCGGCCGCGTAACGCGCGAAGTGCTGCCGGCGCTGGTGGTGGCGGTGCACCTGCTGCAGGTCCGGCGAATCATGGTCGTCCCCCACACCCGCTGCGCGATGGTGGCCCGCTCCGACGACGAAATCCGGGACCGGATCGAGCGCGCGAGCGGCCACTACCCCGGCAACCTCGCCTTCGGCGCGATCGAAGACCAACAAGAAACCCTCGCCGCCGACGTACGACGAGTGCGGTCGCATCCGTTGATCCCGTCCCACGTAACCGTCGGCGGCTTCATCTTCGACGTCGACACCGGCCGGCTCACCCGCTCCGTCTGACCGGGCCTACGAACGTCGCTCATGCCGGACGGCGCCTGTGGCGCGCTGTCCGGCATGAGCCAGTTTCTGTACATCGGGCCAGCCCGCCCCTACGCTGTGGTGCGCGGAGGCTACGGGCGGGAACCTAGGGGCACGGGGAGCACGGGGAGAACATGGCCAAGGAAGTGAGCGTTCACGCACTGCTGAAGATCGCCCAGCTGCTGTTCGAAGCAGCTGACCAGATCGACGATGCCGCGGCCACCATGCCGACAGAGATCCAGGCCGGACCTTTGGCAGACCAGGTAGGCGAGCTCCAGAGCGTCCTGATCACCCAGCAGGTCGAACTCGTTGTCCGGACCCGGATGGCAGCCCTGGCCGTCGTGGAGTCTGCGATCCTTTACGCTGCCGGCCAGCAGGTCAGCGCCTGGCGGTTGGAGGATGTGCTGCAGGACCTGGAGGAGGCGGGCGACTGACCGATGGCCAGAACCCACGAACGCACCAGCCACGGCGTCCGCGGCGACGGCGACCCCGCCGGGATCCGCGCGCTGGCCAACTGGGCCCGCACCGCCCTCGCTCCACCGGTATCCGGACTGTCCGTCGCGCTGACGGAGGCTCGGATGTACGCGGAGGGGGCTTGGAGGGATCACGCCGGGTTCGGCTTCGCCCAGGGTGTTTCGCCTTCCGCTAGCGAAGCCATCATGAAGCTCGTCACCGACATCCACCGGACCGCCGATCATCTGGACGCGTACGCCGACCGGCTGGAGGGTGCTCAGGGCCAGATCGACCAGGCCAGACAACTCGTCGCGAACAATCCGACCGAGGTGCAAGTGGTCAACGGCGAGGTCATGGTGCCCACGCTCCAGGAGATCTGGATCGGCCCCGAGAAGGTGGACGACCCGGACCAGCAGGCCGCCACGTACGACCGCGAACGTGAGCTCTACGACCAGATCCGGGCACTCGTGGAGTCAGCCCGGGCCGAGATCGCCGAGTTCAAGAGCGTGGGAGATCGGGTCGTCGCCGAGATCAAGGGACAGTGGTATCTCAGCGCCAGTGACATCATCACAGGTCACGCCGGCTGGCTTGCCGAGCAGTACAAGCTGCGGTTCATAGAACGCTCCTGGCCGCTCACGTTCACCCGCGACAAGGCCAAGTTCCTCGCAGACATGGTGCGCACCCGCAAGGCCCACGACATCGCTGGGATGCTCGACGACATCTCCCACGAGTACGCGGAGAAGGCCAGGGTCCCACTGAACCGGGCTGACACACTCGGCATCGTCGCCAGAGTCGCCGGCAAGAGCGGATACCTCTTTACTGTCGTCGGCATCACTCTCGACATGGCTTCCGGCGAGCCCTTCGACCAGGCCGCAGCCTCCAACATCGGTGCACTATATGCGAGCGCGTGGGTCATTTCCAGGTTTGGCGGACCTGCAGGTATTGGTGCACTCATTGGCGGATCCTTGGCCGGAATGCTGATGAACAAGATCGTGGACGCGGCCTATGAGAAGGCGCTCAAGCCAACCCTCCATCCTTCACCTGTGATCATCGATGACCGCTGGGCGTTCCCGGAGGCCGGCAATGGCTAGGCGCCGATCGCAGGCGGCTGGCCTGCCATGGCCAACTGCGTGGGAGCAGGACCTGAGAAGCCAGATCCGGTGGGAACGAATCGGCTATGGCCTCCTGGCACTGTCCGTCCTGATTGCTGTGATCGGTCTCACTGTTCACCCAAGAGATCTGACCTTGGTAACGCTCGGCGCCTTGTTCGGCTGCATCGTCGGGGTCGGCTCCGTCATCTCCTACGACGCGCTCCATCTGTCCCACACTCGCGGGACTGCTGCTGTGCGCCTACTCCCCGTTCGATCATCTGCGAGCCAGGTGGTGTTCGCGCCATATTCGCGGGTCTGGGAGCTCGCCTATCAAGCGTTCATGATCGCGATGATCGCGTTGCTGTGGGTGTTCCCATGGCTTGCGGATGATCTCGCAGGCGTGGGAGGTGCCTCCGGGCGGGCCGCCCTGGCATTCTTCGCACAGTTCGGCCCGTACTTGACCGTGTTCTTCGTGCCCTATCTGTTCAGCTACTTCATCCGAGGGCGGCACCGCATGGGGGTTGGGCTGTCAACAGAGGGCGTCTACCACTGGTCATGGTTTGGGTGCGTCTTCACACCATGGGAGAAGCTGCGCTATGTGACAGCTGTAAGCGGACGTCGCCTGGGCATGATCAAGATCCACCTGGGATACGACGAGGATGACTTGTCCGCCGGACATGTCCCGGAGGAGAACTGGCTTGCGCAGTTCAGCATGTTCCGTGACAGCCGCTGGATGAACCACGTCGGCGCGGGACACCTGGCGATCCACCCGGCGCTGGCGTACTGGGCGCTCACGTTCTACCTCGAGCACCCCGAGCGGCGCGAGGAGCTTGGTACGCAGGCAGCCATCGATCGCTTCCGCAGGGTGGACTTTCCCTACCCGGGCAGGCATGACCCGGGGCAGTTGCCCCGGTTCAGCTCGTAGGACGACAGAAAGCTCAGGCGTCGATCTGGGCTTCGTCGAGTTCGTAGGCGCCCGCCACGAGGAACTCCTTGCGCGGGGCGACGTCGTTGCCCATCAGGAGGTCGAAGACCTTGTCCGCGGCCTCGGCGTCTGCGGCGGTGATGCGGCGCAGCGTACGGTGGCGCGGGTCCATCGTGGTCTCGGCCAGCTGGTCGGCGTCCATCTCGCCCAGGCCCTTGTAGCGCTGGATCGGCTCTTTCCACCGGACGTTGCGCTTGTCGAGCTGGACGAGCAGGCGCTGCATCTCCGGGTCGGAGTAGGCGTAGATGTATTTGTCCTGCCCCTTCTTCGGGTTGATCAGCTCGACCCGGTGCAGCGGCGGCACGGCGGTGTAGACCCGGCCGGCCTCGACCAGGGGGCGCATGTAGCGCCAGAAGAGGGTGGCCAGCAGGCAGCGGATGTGGGCGCCGTCGGAGTCGGCGTCGGCCATGAAGATGATCTTGCCGTAGCGGGCCGCCTCCAGGTCGAACGTCCGTCCGGACCCGGCGCCCACGACCTGGATGATCGCGGCGCACTCGGCGTTCTTCAGCATGTCGGTGACGGAGGCCTTCTGGACGTTCAGGATCTTGCCGCGGATCGGCAGCAGCGCCTGGAACTCGGACGAGCGCGCCAGCTTCGCCGTGCCGAGCGCCGAGTCACCCTCGACGATGAACAACTCGGAACGGTCGACGTCGGTCGAGCGGCAGTCGGCCAGCTTGGACGGCAGCGCCGAGGACTCCAGAGCGTTCTTGCGCCGCTGCGCGTCGCGGTGCTGCCGGGCCGCCAGCCGCGCCCGCGACGCCGAGACGACCTTCTCGAGCACCAGCCGGGCGGCCGCCTTCTCACCGCGCTTGGTCGAGGTGAGGAACGCCTTCAGCTCCTTCTGCGCGACGTTGGAGACGATCCGCGACGCCGCCGGCGTGCCGAGGATCTCCTTGGTCTGCCCCTCGAACTGCGGCTCGGCCAGCCGGACGGTCACCACCGCCGTCATGCCCTCGAGCACGTCGTCCTTGATCACGTCGGCTTCGCTGGAACGCAGGAGCCGGGAGTTGCGCAGCACCTCGTTGAACGTCTTGCCCAGCGCCCGCTCGAAGCCGGAGACGTGGGTGCCGCCCTTGGTCGTGGCGATCACGTTGACGAACGAGCGCACCTCGGTCTCGTAGCCGCTCCCCCAGCGCACCGCGACGTCGACGGCCAGGTCACGCTCGACGTCCTTGGTCTCCATGTGGCCGTTGTCGTCGAGCACCGGCACGGTCTCGGTGAAGTGGCCACCGCCCTGCAGGCGGATCACCGACGTGACGGCCTCGTCGCGGGCCAGGAACTCGCAGTATTCGGAGATGCCGCCGTCGTGCCGGAACGACTCCTCCAGCGGCTCGTCGCCGCGCAGGTCGCGCGCCACGACCTCGAGCCCCGGCACCAGGAACGAGGTCTGCCGGCAGCGGGTCACCAGCTCGTCGAACGAGAAGACGGCGTCCTTGGTAAAGATCTGACGATCGGGCCAGAACCGCACCCGGGTGCCCGTCACGCCCTTCTTCACCCGTCCGGCCTTGTGCAGCCCGGACTCCTTGTGGAACCCGGCCGCCGGCCCGTCGCCGTCGAAGACGCCGGGCACGCCGCGCCGGAAGCTCATGGCCCAGGTCGCCGGCGCGCGGTCGACCTCGACGTCGAGCCGTGCCGAGAGCGCGTTGATCACCGAGGCACCGACGCCGTGCAGACCGCCGGACGCGGTATAAGAGATGCCGCCGAACTTGCCGCCCGCGTGCAGCCGGGTGAACACCACCTCGACGCCGGACAGCTTGGTCCGCGGCTCGATGTCGACCGGGATGCCGCGCCCGTCGTCGCGTACTTCTGCCGAGCCGTCGGGATAGAGGATCGTCTCGATCCGGGTGCACGCACCGGCCAGCGCCTCGTCGACCGCATTGTCGATCGGCTCCCACAGGCAGTGCATGAGGCCGCGACTGTCGGTGGACCCGATGTACATACCGGGACGCTTCCGGACAGCCTCCAGGCCCTCGAGCACTGTGAGGTGCCGCGCGGTGTAGGCGGAGTGATCAAGATCCGCAGGCCGACTCGCCACTGAGGTGGGCTCCTTTCCCGACTGACGCCGTACGCATTATGGCAGTGCGTGCCGGACCGGTCGCGCTCAGCGAATCCGTTCCGACATACGTGCGACGAACCGCCCTCAGGGTATCCAGGGGCACCGACAAAGCCGAGGTTCCCACGCCGGAGGGAGGCGACCTACCACAACCGGGTCGATGTAACGGATCAGACACACGGAATTAGCCTGGAAACAAAGGACGTTCCAGCAGTATCTATAAGAAGACAGCGCCAAACCCGGTACGGAACCTCCCACCAGTTCGCTCGGAGCGGAACTTGTCCACAACCGGCATATGCGGGAACAGCCTGAACCTGGTTTGATGTTGTCGAAGTAGGAACAGTCGAGTCGAAAGAGAAGACACGTGACTGCTGCAGTTGCCCCACCGCTGTCGGCCGCAGACCGCTGCGACCGCTGTGGCGCCCAGGCTTACATCAGGGTGTCCATGCCAGGCGGTAGCGAGCTGCTTTTCTGCGCACATCACGGACGTGAGCACGCGGACAAGCTCAAGCAGGTCGCTACCGACATCCACGACGAGACGGAGCGGCTGCACGACTAGTGCCGGCGACGCGGACTCCCTCCGCCGAGATCGCAAGCCGCTCCATTCGGCTCAGCGTTGAGCACTACAAGTCCACATGCCACAGTGCCGGTCGCAACGGTCGACCGGCACTTTCATGTTCGCCACCAGGGAGTACGTCCTCATGACGACAGCCGGCCGACGTCCCAACCTGGTCTTCGTAATGTCAGACGATCATGCCGCCCACGCGATCGGCGCGTACGGCAGCGTGGTCAACACCACGCCGCACCTGGACCGGCTGGCCACCGAGGGCATGCGGTTCGACAACGCGTTCTGCACCAACTCGATCTGCGCCCCGAGCCGCGCCGCGATCCTCACCGGCACGTACAACCACGTCAACGGCGTGACCACGCTGCGGCCGACGTTCGACGCCCGCCAGCCCGGCTTCCCGGAGCTGCTGCGCGACGAGGGCTACCAGACCGCGATCGTCGGCAAGTGGCATCTGGGCGCGGGCGATGACCACGATCCGTACGGTTTCGACTACTGGGACGTACTGATCGACCAGGGCGAGTATCACGATCCGAGATTCCGTTCAGCTGACGGCGTACGGCGGGTCGAGGGCTACGCCACAGATCTGATCACCGACCTCTCGCTCGGCTGGCTCGACGCCCGCGATCGCGACCGGCCATTCGCGCTTCTCGTCCACCACAAGGCACCGCACCGGCCGTGGGAGCCCGACGAGAAGCACTCCAAGTTGTACGCCGACCAGGACATCCCGTTGCCGGAGACGTTCTGGGACGACTACTCCGAACGTGCCGGTGCCGCGGCCGAGGCGACGATGCGGGTCAACCGCGACCTCACCGCCACTGATCTGAAGGTCGAACCACCCGCCGGCCTGTCCGGCCGCGAGTTCGCCGAGTGGGCGTACCAGCGCTACATGAAGGACTACCTCCGCTGCGTCGCCTCCGTCGACGACAACGTGGGCCGCCTGCTCGACTACCTCGACGAGCACGACCTGGCCGACGACACGCTGATCATCTACACCTCTGACCAAGGCTTCTTCCTCGGCGACCACGGCTGGTACGACAAGCGCTTCATGTACGAGGAGTCGCTCCGGATGCCGTTCCTGGTGCGCTACCCGCGGCTCATCGAGCCCGGCACCACCTGCGACGACATCGCGCTCAACGTCGACTTCGCGCAGACGTTCCTCGAGCTGGCCGGCGTGCCCGCCCATCCGCGGATGCAGGGCCGGTCGCTGCTCCCGCTGCTGCGCGGCGAGACACCGGGCGACTGGCAGACGTCGATGTACTACCGCTACTGGGAGCACCTCAGCGAGCCCCACCGCGTCCAGGCGCACTACGGCGTGCGGACCAGGACGCACAAGCTCATCTACTACTACGGCCAGGCGCTCGGCCAGCCCAACACCAGGGACGAGCCGCGCGAGCCGGAGTGGGAGCTGTTCGACCTGGTCAACGACCCGCACGAGCTGCACAACGTCTACGCCGATCCGGCGTACGCGGGCGTGCGCGACGAGCTGGCCGCCGAACTGGCCCGGCTGCAGGCCGAGGTCGGCGACACGCCGGCTTGACTCTCCCCTGGCTGGAGCCGACAGGGTGACGGCATGAACGGCGACGCGCCCTACTCGATCGGCGACCTGGCCCGGCGTACCGGCCTCTCGGTCAAGACGATCCGGTTCTACTCCGATCAGGGACTCGTGCCGCCGACCGACCGCAGCCCTGCCGGATACCGCCGCTACGACACCGCCGCCCTCGCCCGCCTGGAGCTCGTCCGGACGCTGCGCGACCTCGGGCTCGACCTGCCGACGATCCGCCGGGTCGTCGAGAGGCAGGCCTCGCTCGTCGACGTCGCCGCTGCCCACGCCGACGCTCTGGCCGTACGCATCCGCGTCCTGCGGCTGCGGCACGCGGTGCTCTCGGTGGTGGCCAGGTTGGGCTCCACACCGGAGGAGATCGAGCGCATGCACCAGCTGGCAAGACTTTCGGAGGGCGAACGGCAGGAGCTGATCAAGGAGTTCCTCGACGCTGCGTTCGGCGGGCTGCCGGCCGAGCGCGGATTCGACGGCGTCCGGCGGACGATGACGCCGGAGCTGCCGGAGAACGCGACGCCGGCGCAGGTCGAGGCCTGGATCGAGTTGGCCGAACTGACGCGGGACGAGGGCTTCCGCTCGGCGCTCCGGTTGGTCGCGGAGCAGCACGTCGCCGAGACAGCCTCCGGCCGGCTCCAGCCCGACATCGTGGCCGTCGTCCGCGACCAGGCCGGCCCGGCAGTGGCGGCCGGCATCGATCCGGCCTCCACCGAAGCGCGTCCGGTGGTCGACGCGCTGGTGACTCGGTACGCACCGCACGGCGATCGATCGCGGCTGCTGTACCGGCTGGAGACCGCGAACGACCACCGCCGGGAGCGCTACTCCGAGCTGCTCGCCGTGATCAACGACTGGCCCGCACCCGAACCGCAAGTGCCGGCGCTCGACTGGGCCATCCGAGCACTGAAACTCACCGCTGTCGACCTGTAGCATTGGGTGATTCACCGGATATCGCTACATCGGAGGTGCGATGACCGACGTGCCGATGCGAGACGTTCCGGACGAGGTCGTGGCCAGGGCCGACGCCACAACCAAGCGGTTGGGTCTGTCCCGGCTCGACTACCTGCGTCGTGAGTTGCTCGAGGCCGCCGCTCCCGCCGGCCGCGATGTCACAGAGCAGGATCTGATCGAGTTCGGCGAGACGTTCGCCGACCTCGGCGACCCAGCCGTGATGGGGCGTTCCTGGGCGTGAGCGGCAGGAGGAGCGCGGGGTCACCATCGAGCTGCCTCCGTCCCTGGCCTGCACCGGCAACGTGCTCGACACGGGGTGGAATGTCCGGTTTCCGAGTGCTGTCGACCGATAGGTTGTGCGCCGGAGGTGAGCGATGGCCGAGTCGCGGATCCACGGCGTACCCGACGAGATCGCCGTGCGGATCGATGCTGCCGCCAGGCGGTCGGGTCTGTCCACGGCCGCCTATCTGCGGCGGTCGCTGCTCAACGCCGCCGCGCCCACGGGTGATCGCGTCACGAAGCAGGACCTCATCCGGCTCACCGAGACGTTCGCCGACCTCGAGAACGCCTAGATCCGCACGTTGACGTAGGTCGGCACGGTGTAGGCGTCGGTGCCTTCGATGCCGCCTTCGCGGCCGTAGCCCGACAGCTTGACACCGCCGAACGGCAGCGCCGGCTTGGCCAGGCCGACCTCGTTCACGCCGATCATGCCGGTCTCCAGGCCGTCGGCGGCATCGTGGGCGGTCGTGAGACTGGTGGTGAAGAGGTACGACGCCAGGCCGTACGGCACGCCGTTCGCCAGTGCCAGGCCCTCCTCCAGCGTCGAGAACGGGCGGATCGGTGCGACCGGGCCGAACGGCTCGACGCTCATCAGCTCCGCGTCGTCCGGCACCGACGTCAGCACCGTCGGCTCGTAGAAGAACCCACGCGAGAACCCCGCCGGACGCCGCCCGCCGCAGCGGACCTCCGCGCCCCGCGAGACCGCATCGGCGATCGCCTTCTCGACGGCCTCCCGCCTCCGGCCGTTCGACAGCGGCCCGACGTCGACGCCGTCCTCCAGCCCTGGACCGATCCGCAGCGCGTCCACCCGTTCCACGAACCGCGACGTGAACTCCGCGACCACCTCCGACTGCACGAAGAACCGGCTCGGCGAGATGCACACCTGCCCGGTGTTGCGGTACTTCGCGCGTACGCACTGCTCGACCGCCGCGTCGAGGTCGGCGTCGGCGAACACCAGGACCGGCGCGTGCCCGCCGAGCTCCAGGCTGACCGACGGCAGGTGTGCCGACGACAGCCGGACCAGCTCCTGCCCGACCGGTACCGAGCCCGTGAGGCTGAGCTTCCGGATCACCGGCGACGCGAGCAGCGCAGTGCTGATCGCCGAAGGCTCTCCGGTCAGCACGTTGACCACACCGGCGGGCGCACCCGCGTCCACGCAGGCAGCGGCCAGTGCCAGGGCCGTACGCGGCGCCTCCTCCGCAGGCTTCAGCACGATCGAGCACCCCACCGCCAGCGCCGGCGCGATCTTCCGCGCCGGTAGCGCCGCCGGGAAGTTCCACGCGGTGAACGCCGCCACCGGACCGACCGGCCGGCGCTCGACTCGGGCCCGGTTGCGGCCACCGACCTCGACGACCCGGCCGTAGACGCGCTCGGCCTCGCCGGCGTACCACTCGAAGTAGTCGGCCGCCTGCGCCACCTCCGCCGACGACTCGGCCAGCGGCTTGCCCTGCTCCTGCGTGAGCGTCCGCGCGATCGCCGCCTGCCGCGAACGGATCAGCCGCGCGGCCTCGCGCAGCACGTTCGCCCGTTCGACCGGTGAGGTGCGCCGCCACTGCTGGAACCCGGCCTCCGCCGCGGCCAGTGCGGCGGCCACATCGGACGCCGTCGCGCGTGGCACGGTGGCCACGACCTCCTCGGTCGCCGGGTCGAGCACGTCGAGTGTTCCGCCGTCGGACGCGTCCCGCCAACGACCACCGATCAACAGCTGCTGGGGAATCTCCACGCCTGCCTGCCTATCCCTTCGGAGTCAGAACGAACAACGAAGCGGCCGGAAGCGGCAACCGCGTCGTGAGCGTCAGCCCGTCCGCGGAGGCAGCGGCAGAGCTGTCGGGCTCCGCGCGTTCCAGGCCCTGCCGCTCCCAGATCGCCGCCAACTGCTCGTCGGTCGGGTCCTGCGGCGCGCCCAGCGCCTGCCACACGGTGTGCGCGTTGCTGTGGTCACGGTCGATCCGCCAGTGCGTGACGTCGTACGAGCCTGCGGCCAGGCCTCGTAGGCGGACGGCCACCTCGGCCGGTGCGGCCGTCGCGTACTGGTCGTCGGTGTGCCGCCACACCAGTACGCACAGCCGGCCGTCGCCGGCCCGCGTGGCGAGCGCGTCCACCTCCTCGTCCCCAGGCGCACCGGAGCGGTCCGAGGAGACCGCCAGCCGTTCCGAGCCGAGCTCGGCGAACATGCGATACGCGTTCAGCACCGGCTTGTCGATGCCGGACGTCGTGACCAGGCTGCGCGTGCCCTCGAAGTAGCGCTCGCCCTCGAAGTAGAAGCTCCACGTCGTCGCCTGCTCGACCTTCGCCCGCGACTCCTCGTTGAGGTCCCACAGCCGCTTCATCAGCTTGCACTGGAAGACCGGGTAGTACTCCGTGTTGCGGTACGTGAAGTTCGCGTTGTCGTAGACGCCCCAGTGCGCCGGCACCGAGGCGTCGCACTCGTCGACGATGCAGGGCAGGCCGGCGTACTGCTCGAACGAGCCGACCACGTCGAGCAGCGCACGCACCTCGCGCAGCATCTTCGCCGACGACGGCGACTGCCGCTCCGGCGCCGGCGCGCCCAGCGGACCATAGACCCGCCACGGCTTGAACGCCGCACCCTTGGTGTGGAACGAAACGAAGTCCAGCGGCGCACCCGACTCCGCGCAGTGCGCGAGGAACCCACGCAGGAACGACACTCCCCCGCCGGTCACCGCCGGGCCGCCGACCTTCGCCTGCGGCAGCGCCCGGCGGACGGCGCGCGCCGTCACGTCGTAGAGCTCGTAGAACTGCTCGGGCGTGCCGCGCCAGTAGAAGATGTCCGGCTCGTTCCACAGCTCCCACAGCCACTGCGACACCTCGGCAGCGCCATAACGATCGACGCAGTGCTCGACCAGGGCTGCCACCAGGTCGCCCCACCGCTCGTAGTCCTTCGGCGGATAGCTCCACCAGCCGGCCTCGTAACCGGAGTAGGCCGTCGGGCTGTTCTCGAACGGGAACTCCTCCTTGGCCTGCTCGGGCACCAGCGCCAACGGCGTGAACGCCAGCTCGACCAGCGCGTGGTGCCCGGCGCCGACGATCGAGTCGTACACCTGGTCGGCGATCGCGAAGTCGTAGTAGGGCTTGCCGTCCTCGTCCTCGTGGTAGACGTTGCCGCTGCCCCAGTGCGGGATGCCGAAGCCGGTTCCGCTGCAGAACACGTAGTGCGGCCGGACGAGATAGGGCTGCTCGGCGAAGTCGCCGATCTTGCGCAGCGTGCGCTTGCCCAACGGTGTGTACGTCCAGTTGATCTCGTCGTAGCCGAGGCTCGTCCAGAGCCGGCGCACCGGCCCAAGGGAGCGGTCGCAGTCGACGGTCACCGTCGCGTTCTCTGCATTCTCGATAGCCAATTACCTCAACCTTTCAAACCGGTCCGGCTGATGCCCTGGATGATGAAGCGCTGGGCGAACAGGAAGACGAGCAGCGGCGGCGTCATCACGAGCACCGCCGAGGCCATCACCACGCCGTAGTCGAGCGACCCGTACGCCGAGCGGAACGTGACCAGCGCCAACGGGAGCGTCTGCATCGCCGGCGTGCTGGTGGCGATCAGCGGCCACAGGAAGTCGTTCCATGCGCCGAGGAACACGAACAGGCCGAGCGTCGCCATCGCCGGTTTCGTCAACGGCAGCACGATGTGCCAGTAGGTCTGCCAGGCGTTCGCCCCGTCGATCCGCGAGCACTCCAGCAGCTCCTGCGGCAGCGCGAGCATGAACTGCCGTAGCAGCACGACGCCGAGGATCGACACGATGTGCGGCAACGCCAGCGCGCCGTAGGTGTTGAGCAGGCCGAGCTCGTTGAACTGCTGGAACAGCGGAACCAGCAGCACCTCGTGCGGCAGCAGCATCGTGCCGAGCAGCAGCAGGAACACCGCCCGGTTGCCGCGGAACGGCAAGCGGGCAAGGGCGTACGCGGCCAGCGAGCACACCAGCAGCGCGCCCGCCGTCGCGACCAGCGCGACCACGGTGCTGTTGAAGAACGCGATGAAGATGTTGACCGCGCGGCCTTCGGGGTCGGCCAGCGTCGTCCAGTTCCCAAGGGTCGGATCGCTTGGTACGAAGGCGTTCCCGCGGGTGACGGCCGACGAGGTGTTGAACGACGTCGACAGCACCCAGAGCAGCGGCAGCGCCCAGAACACCGCGAAGACAACGGCGATCAGCGTGGCGCGCCGGCGCGCCCGGCGGCGCGTGGTCTGGTCGTACGTACGCTCAGGCATCGCGCTCACTCCTGCGCAGGAAGGCCAGCTGGACCAGCGTGACGAGCAGGATGACGATGGCCAGCGTCCAGCCGATCGCGCCGGCGTAGCCGGTGCGGAACTCGCGGAATCCCGTCTCGTACAGCTGCTGCAAGACCATACGCGTGCTGCTGTCCGGCCCGCCCGCGGTCACGAGGTACGCCTGCTCGAACACCTTGAACGAGTCGATCAGCCGCAGGATCACGACCAGCCCGAGCACCGGGGCGATGCCGGGCAACGTGATGTGCCGGAACCGTTGCCACGCGCCGGCGCCGTCGATCCGGCCCGCTTCGTACAGCTCCTCGGGAATGTCCTGCAACGCCGCGAGCAGCACGAGCAACGGAAACCCGACCCGCCACCACAGCGTGATCAGCACGACCGCACCCATCGCCTCGCCGGGCTGGGTGAGCCAGTCCTGCGTGGGCATGCCGAGCGCGCCGAGCACCTTGTTGAGCGGGCCGTCCAGCGGGTTGAGCACGAACTGCCAGACGATGGCGACCGCCGCTCCCGGAAGCAGGTAAGGCGAAACGAACGCCGCGCGGATCGCGGCTCGCCCGCCGAGCGGTGAGTTGAGCAGGAGCGCCAGCAACAGTCCGGCGGCGACCAGAACCGGAACGTTCAGCACGACGAACAGCACTGTGTTGCCGAACGTCTTGTGGAACGCGGGATCGCGCAGCAGGTCGGCGTAGTTGCCGAGGCCGACGAAACCGCCCGTTCCCGCGGCGAGGTTGGTGTCGGTGAAGCTGAGGTAGAGCCCGCGTAGCACGGGATACGCCCACAGGAACACGAACAGCGCCAGGAACGGCAGCAGGAACATCCAGGCGGCCTTCGCCCTTCCACGCAGGAGGTTCATGAGGCGCTCCCCACCATCGCCGCCGCCTGACGCTGGACCGCCCTCATCTCGCGCTCCACCGGCGCGCCTTCGTAGGCGATGCGCTGCATCGTGTCGGTCAACACGGTGTAGGCCTCCGACCAGCGCGGCGCGTACGGCATGAAGTGGGCGTACTTCGACTGCTCGACGTACACGCTCATCGTCTTGACCAGCGGGTCGTCGCTGGTCTTGGCCTGCTCCATCACGTGCTTGCTGGTCGGCGCCTGGGTCGTGGCCCATTCCAGGCTGCCCTCGCGCAGCAGCCAGGACACGAACCTGCCGGCCTGCTCCTGGATCCAGCCGTCGTTCTCACGTTGCTTCGGGATGCAGTAGATGTGCGAGGTCGACATCACCGCTCGCGGACCGTCGAAGAACTGCGGCAGTGGGGCGACGGCGAAGTCCGTTCCCTGCTTGGTGTTCGATGCCATCACGTTGGACAGCTCCCAGGGCCCGAAGAACGCCATCGAGACCTGCTCGGTCTCCAGCGGAGCGGTGCCGTCGGCGAGGTACTTGGGGTAGCCGATCCCGTACTTGCCTACGATGTCCTGCTCCAGCTGGGCCGCGGCGATGGCCGCTTCGCTGTCCAGCAAGGGCCTCCCGGCAGCGTCGAAGATCTCGCCGCCCGCCTGCCAGTTGAACGTGAGCCACGGCATCCAGGCGGCCGGATCGCGGACGAAGGCGTACTTGCCGGTCTTGCGCCGGATCGCCTGGCCGGCTTCGACGAACTCCGCCTTGGTCGTCGGTGGCCGGTCCGGGTCGAGGCCGGCCTGCTCGAAGTGCTTGCGGTTGTAGACCAGCGCCAGCGGGCCGACGCTCATCGTGACGCCGAGCAACTGGTCGCGAAAGGTCGGGAGCTCCCACATCGCCGGCAGGAAGTCGGCCTTGTCAAGGCCGAGTCCGGCCAGGTCGATCGGGTGCAGGAAGCGCGCGAGCGGCGGCAGCTCGAAGCTGTGCACGGCGATCACCGCGGGCGGTGCGCCCGCGATCGAGGCGGTGAGGAGCTTGGTGAGGTAGTCGCCGCCGTACGCCGGCGCGGAGAACCGGACGGTCACCTCGTCCTGGCTCTTGTTGTAGCGGTCCACGATGTGCTGCATGATCGCGCCGTCCGGGCCGCCGTAGAACGTCACGAACTCCAGCACCTTGCCGCCGGACCTGGTGGTGTCGTCGAACGGTGAGCCGCAACCGGCCACCAGTCCGGCACCCGCCGCGGCGGCGGTTCCGAGCAGACTTCTTCTGGTCCAGGTCGGTGCCCAGCTCTGTTCAGGGTCAGGCATTTCATTCGCCTGCTTCCGGATTGACCGATTGGTAGCATCCGCTGGTATTGCCGACAGTAGATTGTTGACAACACGCGCGGTCAAGAGAGGAGGGTGAAGATGTCCGGCACCGGACCCCTCACCCCGGCCATCACCCCGTCGCTCGCCGAGACTGCCGCGAACGCGCTGCGCGAGTCGATCGCGCAGGGGACGTTCGCGCCCGGCCAGCACCTGCGCGAAGCCGAGCTCGCCGAGGCGCTCCAGGTCTCGCGCGGACCGGTCCGTGAGGCGCTGGTCCAGCTCGAGCGGGAAGGCCTCGTCGTCCTCCGCCGGCATCGCGGCGCGGAGGTCGCGCAGCTCTCGCTGACCGACATCGAAGAGGTCTACACGCTGCGGCTCGCGCTCGAACGACTGGCCACCTCGCGCGCCGCGAGCCGGATCCAGGCCGGTCAACTGGCCGCGATGGACGAGATCCTGGCCAAGTTCGGCCACCTGCGCGACGACTACTCCCCTCGGGACGCGGCAGTGCTCGACCTGGCGTTCCACGACATCGTGTACACCGCGGCCGAGCACCGGCGGCTGCAGCGCAGCTGGGAGCAGATCCGCGGGCAGGTCTACACGTTCCTGTTCTCGCGCAACACCGTGCGGCACGACTTCAGCGAGCTGGCGTTCCGCGAGCACACCGAGATCCGTGAGCTGCTCGCGGCCGGACGTGGTGACCAGGCGGTCGCCGCGATCGAGGCGCACCTGGAGGGCGCGTACCGTCGGCTGGTCGAGGCGCAGGGCGACGACGAGCAGGGAGAGGGCTGACGCAGTGCCAGACAACGGTGGAGACAACCGTGGGGCGAGCTTCTTCGGGGAGCCGGGCGTCGCCGGCTTCATCCATCGCGCGTTCACCAAGTCGATGGGTTTCGACGACGAGGACCTCGGCCGGCCGATCATCGGGATCTGCAACACCTACAGCGAGCTCAACAACTGCCACCAGCACTTCCGCGACTTGTGCGAGGCGGTGAAGCGTGGGGTCTGGCAGGCGGGCGGCACGCCGCTGGAGTTCCCGACGATCTCGCTCGGCGAGAACTTCCTCTACCCCACGTCGATGCTGCAGCGGAACCTCGCGGCGATGGACACCGAGGAGATGATCCGCAGCCAGCCGCTGGATGCCGTTGTCCTGCTGGCGTCGTGTGACAAGACGACGCCGGCGGCACTGATGGGTGCGGCGAGCGCCGACGTACCCGCGCTGATCGTCAGTGGCGGGCCGATGCTCAACGGCTTCTTCGAGGGGCAGACGCTGGGGGCCTGTACCGACTGCCGGCGGTTCACGGCAGAGCACCGCGCGGGAACGCTGTCCGACGAGACGTACAAGGCGATCGAGGACGGGATCGTACGCAGCGCAGGGCACTGCATGGTGATGGGCACGGCGTCGACGATGAACTCGCTGACCGAGGCGTTGGGCATGGCGCTGCCTGGCAACGGCGCGATCCCGGCGGTCGACTCGCGGCGGCTGCGGCTGGCCCAGGCTTCGGGACGGCGGGCCGTGGCGCTGGCGCGGGAGGGCATCCGGCCGTCGTCGATCCTGACGCGGCAGGCGTTCGAGAACGCGATCGTGTTGTTGTCGGCACTGGGCGGGAGCACGAACGCGCTCGTCCACCTGCCGGCCATCGCGGGGCGCTGCGAGGTCGACCTGCCGCTGGAGCTGTTCGACGAGATCAGCGAGCGCACTCCCCTGCTGGCGAACCTGAAGCCGATCGGCGCGTACCAGATGGAGGAGTTCTTCAACGCCGGTGGCGTTCCGGCCCTGTTGAAGGAGCTGCTGCCGTTGCTGCACGGCTCAGCGCCGACGGTGACCGGGCGTACCTTGGCGGAGAACGTCGCGGACGCCAGGCCTGTCGACGGCGACGTCATTCGATCTGTGTCGTCGCCACTGCGGCCACACGGAGGGACGGCCGTACTGCGCGGCAACCTCGCTCCGGACGGCGCGGTCATCAAGCACGCCGCGGCGAGCCCGGCGTTGTTGCGGCACCGCGGGCGGGCCGTGGTGTTCAACGGCATGGCCGACCTGCGCGCCCGGATCGACTCGCCGTCGCTGGACGTGTCGGCGTCGGACGTGCTCGTGCTGCAGAACGTCGGCCCGATCGGTGGACCGGGCATGCCGGAGGTCGGCAACTTCCCGATCCCGCGCAAGCTGCTGGCCGAGGGCGTCCGCGACATGGTTCGGATCTCGGACGCCCGGATGAGCGGGACCGCGTTCGGAACGATCGTCCTGCACGTCGCGCCGGAGAGCGCGGTCGGCGGGCCGTTGGCGATGGTGCGTACGGGCGACGAGATCGAGCTGTCGCTGGAGGAACGCCGCCTGACGTTGTGCGTCCCGGACGACGAACTGGCGCGGCGGTCGGCGGAGTGGCAGGCGGCCGCACCCGCCTACGACCGCGGCTACGGCCGCCTCTTCCTCGACCAGGTCGAGCAGGCCCCGACCGGCTGCGACTTCACGTTCCTGCGCGGCCGTACGCCGGTGACGACCGAGGACCAGGCCAAGTTCTGAGCCGCTGGGCACCTGTAACCGCCGATCGCACGGAGCGTCCAGTCAGCGCACCGACCTCGACTGCCGCATGACTCCGGAGCGACGTATGGGAAAGCTCTCCGACTGGCTCGCCTCGACCTTCCAGGCGAAGCCGGCCGCTCGCCCGAACGTCGAGCCGACGGTCCGGCGGAACGCTCAGCCCGCTGCCATCCGGCAACCTGCCCAGCCGTACCGTCCAGCACCACCGGCTCAGGTCCTGGCTCCCGACTGGACGTCGACCGCCCCCACGCTCCGGCCGGAAGGCTACTCGAGCGTCGCGGGTGAGAGCTATCACCAGGACGAGCTGCGCCGGCACCTGGCCGCCGCCCAGCCGCACAGGTACGTCATGGCACAGCTCGTGCGCGACCGGGCGAACCCGCACCACTCCGGTGCGGTCGCTGTATTCGTTGGACCCGACTATGTCGGTTACGTTCCGCGCGACGTCCTTCACCACGAGGGACAGTCGCTCTACCAGGCACTGGCCCGCCTCGATCGGCGGAACGTGCCCGCAACGTGCTGGGCACGGCTGACCGGCGGTACCGCCGACCGGCCCAACATCGGCATCACGCTCGGGGTTCTCGAGGTCGCCATCGACGGCGCCGCGATCGGCCGGCTCTCGCCCAAGGACACCGCCGCGCGGCTCGGGCTGGTCAACCTCCGCCTAGCCACCCGACGTCCACTCCTCGCGCTCGCCCGGATCCGTCCGAGTCAGGGCAAGCGGGTCAAGTTCATCTGTTCGGTTTCGGTCGACACCACAAGCAGACACTGACGTCGATCCACGCGAACGGCAGAAACAGCTCGCGAGCTACTTCACAGATCGCCAGTTCGGTCCGATACTTCGGGACACGATGAAAGCGCTTACACCCCCTGAGGGCTCGAATCCGACGATCTACCAGGTTGCGCAGCGAGCGGGTGTGTCGATCGCGACCGTGTCGCGGGCGCTGCGGGGGTCGGACCTGGTGGCGCCGGCGACGCGTGAGCGGATCGAGCGGGCCGCCCGTGAGCTCCATTTCGTACCCAGCCGGCCGGCGCGGTCGCTTGCGGAGGGACGCCAGGCCGCCAACGGCATCGTGTTTCCCGACCTGTCCGGCCCCTACTACGCCGACGTCGTCCTGGGCTACGAGGAGGCGGCCGCGGAGCTCGGGCGTTCCGTGCTCATCCTCGCCACGCACCGCCGCCTGAACGCGGCGGAGCTGGTCCGCGACCTCGCCTCTCGGGTGGACGGCATGGTCATCATGGGCCGGACCGTGA
The DNA here is from genome assembly GCF_054779015.1 of Flindersiella endophytica. Taxonomy (NCBI): domain Bacteria; kingdom Bacillati; phylum Actinomycetota; class Actinomycetes; order Propionibacteriales; family Nocardioidaceae; genus Flindersiella; species Flindersiella endophytica. The sequence goes on along the minus strand of NZ_BAAGYY010000019.1, from coordinate 334,994 downwards.
GCGATGACGTCGTACGAGGGATCGCCACGTCCGGAGTGCCAGTCGTGCTGCTCGCCCGGCCGGCCGTCGACGACCTGGACGTCATCGGAGCGGACAACGCCGGACCGGCACGGGATCTGACCGGCCACCTGCTCGCCCACGGCTACCGGCGGTTCGGCTTCCTCGGCGATCCGGACTCCTCGCCCGACGTCGAGCAACGCTGGCACGGGTTGCGTGCGGCCCTCACCGAGTCCGGCCAGCCGGCCCCTGACCGGCCGTTCGCCTGCGCACTGAACGAAACCGCCGGGCGCAACGCGGCGACCGCCGCGTTGCTCGGGCCGGATCCGCCCGACGTGCTGGTCTGCGCGAACGACGAGATCGCGCTCGGCGCGATGCTCGCGGCTGAGGAACTCGGTTCCGGGGTGCCCGGCGACCTCGCGATCACCGGGTGGGACGACATCATGGCCGCGCGTCACGTGCGTCCCGCCCTGACCACGCTGAGGCAGCCCATGCGCGAGCTCGGCGCGCAAGCCGCCAGAACCCTCGACCTCCGGCTCACCGACCCGGGCGCGCCCGCCACGCGCGTCACCCTTCGCACCGAGCTCGTCGTCCGGGCGAGCTGCGGAGCTCACTGAGGAGCACATATGAGACGAAGTCTGCTCGGCCTGTTCGTAGTCGCTCTCGTCATGACTGCCGTCCCGGCCGCTGCCTCACCGGCCGAGTCCGACCGCGCGACCATGCTGCGTTACGCGGGCGACGCCTGGAAGTCGTTCGTCGCGATGACCGACCCGGCGACCGGCCTGCCGCACGACAACATCGGCGGCGAGCTGGCCGCCTCGACCCGTTCGGGATACACCTCGCCCACCAACATCGGCGGATACCTCTGGAGCACGGTGATCGCTCGCGACCTCGGGTTGATCTCGCGTTCGGATGCCGAACGCCGGGTCAACCAGACGTTGAGCACGCTTGATCGCCTTGTGCACAACGAGGCCACCGGCATGTTCTACAACTGGTACGACCCGCACACCGGAGCGGTGCTGTACGAGCTCCCTTCCGGCGATGTCGTCCAGCCGTTCGCCTCCAGCGTCGACAACGGCTGGCTGGCGGCGGCGTTCATGGTCGTACGCAACGCGATGCCGGGTCCCACAGGGCGTAAGGCCCAAGCTCTCTTGGACGAAATGGACTTCGGGGTCTACTACACCGCCAACCCGACCTCGCAGCACAACGTCGGCGGCGGGTTGATGCGAGGCGGTTTCTACGACTTCGAGCCCGTCGACGAGTGCGTCGAGCCCACGGCGTACAAGGGCACGACGCTGTGGAAGACCTGCTTCCACTACGACACAGCGATCACCGAGGCCCGGATCTCCGGCTACGTTGGCGTTTCACTCGGGCAGGTGCCGCAGAAGTGGTACTTCGGCCCGAACCGGACGTTCCCGTCCACCTGCGACTGGAGCTGGGTGGAGCAGCGGCCGGTCGGACAGAACGCCACCTACCTGGGAATTTCGGTGTTCGAGGGCGCCTATCGCTATCGCGGCATGCAGTTCGTTCCGAGCTGGGGCGGCGACATGTTCGAGGCGATGATGCCCGCGATGTTCGTACCGGAGGAACGCTGGGGCAAGCGCAGCTGGGGCGTCAACCATCCCGTTTACGTGCAAGGGCAGATCGAGCACGGCCTGCTCGACGCGAAGTACGGCTACTGGGGCTTCTCGCCGGCCAGCAACCCGTTCGGCGGCTACAACGTCTACGGCGTCGACGAGATGGGCATGGACCCCGGCGGCTACCCGTCCGACCGTGAAGCCACCAATGTGGACAAGGGTTTCGAAGGGTGCCGCGAAGGCACGCCGTTGCCGACGTTCGGCGACGGAGTCGTCACGCCACACGCGTCGTTCCTCGCGATGCCCGTTGCGAAACAGGCAGCACTGGACAATCTGCGGAAAATGGAGCGAAACCTGGACTCCTACGGGCCCGGCGGATTCTACGACTCGATCGCCGTACGCAGTGACACAGCCGCGAAACGCTATCTGGCGTTGGACGAAGCCATGATCATCGGGCCGATCGGCAACGCACTGCTCGATGACCGGTTGCGGTCCTACTTCAGCCAGGGTGGCCCGGAACGTAACCTGCGGCCGGTTATGGCAATGGAGGTCTTCAACGCGAAACCCCTTCGTAGATAAGGGGATTTTGCGGACGTCGGTAGAAATTTGGCGGCCCGGCTCACAGGGTTGGCTCGCACCTGTGAGCCGGGTCCTACCGTCGTTAACCAACAACCGCGGCAGGCGGTTGCATGAACTTTCGCGACTATTTCCGGTCGTCGAGCGTGCGCAAGGCGTACTTGACTTCGGCGAGTTGTTCGGGGCGCAGCGGACCATAAGCCGACGCGGCGGCGTTCTGCCCCGCCTGCTCGACGGTGCGGAAGCCGGGAATCGGAATCGTGCGCGGGCTACGCGCCCAGATCCAGGCCAGTGCGCCCTGGGCGAGTGTGCGGCCGTCGCTGGTGAGCACGTCGCGGATCGCGGCGACGACGGCAGTGAACTCAGGCGTCGGAACGCCGTCCTTGAACCATCTCAGCCAGCCCGGTGCGACCGAGCGGATGTCGGACTGGCTGGTCGGTCGGCTGGCGTCGCGGCCGGCGAGCAGGCCCATCGCGAGCGGGCCACGGTTGACGCTGCCGAGGCCGAGCCGGTCGCAGAGCTCCAGCATCTCCGGTGCGTCCTCGACGACGTTGAGCTGGTGCTGGACCGCCGTACAGTGCGCGCCTTCGGCGAACAGCGCGGCGCGCTGAGGGTCGTCGGTGCTCCAGGCGTACGCGCGGATCAGGCCCTCGTCGACCAGCTGCTCGCAGGCTTCGCGGAGTGCGATCGCCTCGTCCTTGGTGTCGGGCTGGACGTGCAGCTGGTAGAGGTCGAGGTAGTCGGTGCCGAGGCGGTCGAGCGAGCCGCGGACGGCCTGCTGGAGGTAGGTGACGGAGGCGTCGGGACCGTGCATCGTCCGGGATTGCTCGTCGAAGGTGTTGCCCCACTTGGTGGCGATCACGACGTCGCCGCGGTGCGCGCCGAGCGCCTTGCCGAGGACGCGTTCGGAGTGGCCGCAGCCGTAGACGTCGGCGGTGTCGAAGAACGTGATGCCGTTGTCGAGCGCGTGGTGGATCGCCCGGGTCGACTCGGCGTCGTCGACCTCGCCCCAGCCCAGCGGGTTGCCCTCGGTGTCGTGGAACGGGCCGCCGATCGCCCAGCACCCGAAGCCGAGCGGGCTGACCTCGATACCACTTCTGCCCAGAAGTCGGTTGTCCATGTCGTCGACGGTAGACGGCAACCGGGCCGGTGCACCGGTCCGCTCCCGGGGCTTCGTAGCCGGTCCAATCAGGCACCGGTGGGTATGCCGGTGTTGGCCTTGACCTCCTTCATCGCGAGGTGGGAGGTCAGCTGCCCGACGCCGGGCAGCGTGGTGAGCACGTCGGTGCGGAACCGTTCGTACGCCGCGATGTCGGCGACGGCGATCCGCAGCAGGTAGTCGGGGTCGCCGAACAGCCGGTGCGCTTCGATCACCTCCGGCAGCGCCGCGACCTGCCGTTCGAACTCCGCGATCGTCTCGTGGTCCTCGTTCCGCATCACGACGGTCGCGAACGACTGGAAGCCGCGGCCGAGCTTGGCGGGATCGAGGACTGCGCGGTAGCCGCGGATCACGTCGTCCTGCTCGAGCTGGCGGACCCGGCGCAGACAGGGCGAGGGGGTGAGGCTGACCCTGGCGGCGAGGTCGGTGTTGCTGAGCCGGCCGTCGCTCTGCAGCTCGCGCAAAATCCTGCGGTCGATGCGATCCATGGCGCAACATCCTGCCACTGCTTGATGTTCGGGCGCATGAAGTAGCAATCGGCTGCCTCGCGGTCGTCACTAGCGTCGCGAACGTGAACGCATCGTCCGTGCTGTTGTTCCTCGTGGTGGACGGGCTGCTGGTGCTGACGCCCGGACCGGACTGGTTGTACGTGATCGCCCGCTCGCTCGGGCGATGGAGCTCGGGGCTGGTGGCGGTGGCCGGCATCTGCACGGCCTACGTGGCCTACACCCTGCTCACGGCGACCGGCCTGGCCGCGGCGGTGGCCGCCGTACCCGGCGTCCTGCCTGTGTTGCGCTACGCGGGCGCCGCCTACCTCGTCTTCCTCGCGATCGGCATGCTGCGCAAGGCCCGCGCCCGAACCGAACCACGAACCGCCCAGGTCGAGCAGCCGACGTCGCTGCCGCGCCCGCCGGATCTGCCGGACCAACCGCATCCCTCGGAGCAGGGCCGGCCGGCCCGGGTGGCTCGGGTGGGAGAAGCGTCGGCCGGCACGGTGTTCCGGCAGAGCATGCTGACCGGCCTGCTGAACCCGAAGGCCCTGCTGCTCTTCCTCTCCCTCCTCCCCCAGTTCGCCGACCAGGCGGCCGCACTTCCCGTCGGCGGACAGCTTGCTCTGCTGGGCCTGCTCCACGTCCTGGCCTGCGCGGTCGGCTACGGCGCGGTCGCGCTCACCGCGGGCCGGATCGGGCGGCGGGTGGCGAGCTCGAGCCGGGCCGGCCGTGTCCTTCCCGTGGTCTCGGCCGCCCTGCTGCTCGCCGTCGCGGCGGTAACGGTGCTGTGAGCTTGTCCGGAAGTTCCGTCGGGATAGCGCTTGCCAACCGCCGGACGCGCACCGAGACTGACAGCGACGAAGCACAGGCCGGGACATTTAGTCAGGGAGGTTGACTAACCATGGTGGAGTCCGCGCGATCCGAGGGCGCCCGCTCGCCGTTCAGCCGACGACAGCTGCTCGCCGTCACCGGTGGCGCCGCCGCAGCGCACCTGGCCGTCCAGCTCGGCTCGGCAACGACAGCAGCGGCGGCGGCCGGGATCCAAGCTCCGGCGGGTTCCTGGCAGTCCAGCCGGGTCCACTACGACGAGAACGGGCATCTGATCTACGGCCAGGACTCCGAACGCAACCGCATCCCCGACTTCAGCCACGCCGGCTACCGCAACGCCGACCATCCCATCCCTCACGTCCCGACAGTCGCCACCGTCTCTCCGGTCGACGGTGACAACACGGCGCATCTGCAAGCCGCGATCGATCGCGTCGGCCGGCGCCCGCTGGACTCCAACGGCTTCCGGGGCGCGCTCCTGCTGCGTGCCGGCACCTACGCCGTGTACGGCACGGTCCGGCTCAACCACGACGGCGTCGTCCTGCGCGGCGTGGGCGACGACGCCGACCCGGCTTCCAACACCGTGATCCGGGCGATCGGCGACGTACCGCATCAGCGCGACCTGCTCGTGGTCGGCGGCGGCGCCGCCACCGGCTGGTCCGGCGAGGTCCCCGGCACCCGGACGGCGGTCACCTCGGAGTTCGTCCAGGTCGGCGCCCGCAGCTTCGAAGTCGACGACGCCACCGCCTTGCACAAGGGCGACGACCTGATCATCACCCACCCGTGTACGGAAGCCTGGCTCGCGGCCGTCGACGGTGGCGCGACCGACGTCGACGAGCCGTGGACGGTCGGCAGCCAGCCGATCGTCTACCAGCGCCGGATCACCGCGATCACCGGCAACCGCGTCACGGTCGACGTGCCGGTGTTCAACCACCTCGACCGCACGCTGGCCGAGTCGTACGTCTACACGTGGGACCGCGCCGGCGTGGTCGCCCGCCTCGGTGTCGAGAACCTCCGCATCGACATCGAGTACCTCGGCGACCCCGATGCCGACGAGGACCACGCCTGGAACGCCGTCAAGGTACGCCAGGCCGAGGACGTCTGGATCCGCGGCTGCACGATGCTGCACTTCGCCAAGGCCGCCGTCGAGACCGACGAAGTCACCCGCGCGACAATCGAGGACTGCCGCGCGCTCGATCCCGTATCGGTGGTCACCGGCGGGCTGCGCTACAACTTCAACACCGAGAAGTACTCCCAGCAGATCCTGTTCAGGAACTGCCACGCCACCAAGGCCCGGCACGCGTACGTCTCCAACGGAACCTCCAGCGCGTCCGGCGTGGTGTTCCTGCGGTGTACGTCGGAGGGCAGCCTCGCCTCCAGCGAGGGCCACCGCCGCTGGACCCAGGCGCTGTTGTGGGACAACCACCGCGAGATCGCGCCGGCGACCTCGATTACGCTCGGCATCTACAACCGCGGAAGCTACGGAACGGGACACGGCTGGGCGACGGCACACGGCGTCGGCTGGAACTGCGACCTGGCCGGCACTCAGCTGGTCGTGCAGAAGCCGCCGAGCGCGCAGAACTACGCGATCGGATGCTCCGGCGTCATCACCGGTGACGGCCCGTTCGAGCAGCCGGTGGGCTACATCGAGGGCGCCAACACGCCCGGCCTCTTCCCGCCCTCGCTGTACGAGGCGCAACGCGCCGAGCGTCGCCGGTCCGGCTGAGCGGCAAGCGGCCAGGCCGTCCCACAGCCCCCGCCACCACCCTGATATCGGCCCTTCGGGTCAGATATCCTCGCTGCTCGTGCTGATACTCCTGCCGCCCTCGGAAGGCAAGGCGAGCACGGGGAACGGCCCGGCACTCGACCTGGCGTCCCTCGGCTTCCCCGCGCTGGCCGCGACCCGCAAGCGCGTCCTGTCGACGTTGGTACGCGTGTCCGGCCAGCGCAACGGCGCGCAGGTGCTGGGTCTGACGCCGGGCCAGGCCGAGGATCTGGAACGTAACCGCGTGCTGCACGACGCGCCGACGTTGCCGGCGTGGCAGCTGTACACCGGCGTGCTCTACGACAACCTCGGGTTGTCAACACTGCCGGTTCCGCTCGAGCAGGCAGCCGAGTCGGTGCTGGTGTTCTCCGGGCTGTGGGGCGTCCTGCGGATCACCGACGAGGTTCCGCCGTACCGGCTGTCGATGGGCGTACGGCTGCCACGGATCGGCCCGCTCGCGGGACTGTGGCGCCCGGCGATCACCAAGGCGCTGGGCAGCCGGTCCGACCTCGTGGTCGACCTGCGCTCAAGTACGTACGCCTCTGCGTGGAACCCCGGCGAGCACGCCGCCGCGATCCGGGTACTGACGGCTGACGGCAAGGTCGTCAGCCACATGGCCAAGGCGACCCGCGGCCGGGTCGCGCGTTCGCTGCTGGAGACCGGCGCCGATCCCGCGTCGCCCGAGGACCTGGCCAAGCTGCTGGCCGAGCTCGGCTACGCCGCCTCGCTTTCCGCCGGATCTCGTCGAGGCAGCCCGCGCACCATCGACGTCACGACCTGAGCGCGTTTTCGGGCACTCGACGTCCTCGCCCGGCTCGCACGGGGACTGCCGGTCCAGCGGCCGGCCGGCCAACGCTCCACGTGGCCCGGCCAGCCGGCGGCCGCCGGAGCGCTCAGCCCTCCAGGAAGTCGCGCAGCACCTGCGAACGCGAAGGGTGACGCAGCTTGCTCATCGTCTTCGACTCGATCTGCCGGATCCGCTCGCGCGTCACACCGTAGACCTTGCCGATCTCGTCCAGCGTCTTCGGCTGACCATCGGTCAGGCCGAACCGCATGCTCACCACGCCCGCCTCACGTTCACTCAGCGTGTCGAGAACGGAGTAGAGCTGCTCCTGGAACAGCAGGTAGCTCGCCGCGTCGGCCGGGACGATCGCCTCGGAGTCCTCGATCAGGTCACCGAACTCACTGTCGCCCTCCTCACCGAGCGGCGTGCTCAGCGAGATCGGCTCACGGCCGTACTTCTGCACCTCGACGACCTTGTCCGGCGCCATGTCGAGCTCCTTGGCGAGCTCCTCCGGCGTAGGCTCACGGCCGAGATCCTGCAGCATCTGCCGCTGCACGCGGGCCAGCTTGTTGATGACCTCGACCATGTGAACCGGTATACGAATCGTGCGGGCCTGGTCGGCCATCGCCCGCGTGATCGCCTGGCGAATCCACCAGGTGGCGTACGTCGAGAACTTGAAGCCTTTGGTGTAGTCGAACTTCTCCACCGCGCGGATCAGGCCAAGGTTGCCTTCCTGGATCAGGTCCAGAAAACCCATGCCGCGGCCGGTGTAGCGCTTGGCCAGGCTCACGACCAGGCGGAGGTTGGCCTCCAGCAGGTGGTTCTTCGCCCGGCGGCCGTCCTCGGCCAGCCACTCCAGTTCCTCGAACTTCGCCGCTGGGAGCTTCTGGCCCTCGCCGTCGAGCTTCTCCTCGGAGAACAGGCCGGCCTCGATCCGCTTGGCGAGCTCGACCTCCTGCTCGGCGTTCAGCAACGGCACGCGGCCGATCTGCTTGAGGTAGTCCTTGACCGGGTCGGCCGTGGCACCAGCCGCGAGCACCTGCTGCTCGGGCTCGTCGGAGTCGTCGTCCTCCGACAGGACGAAACCCTCTTCGAGCTCGATCTTGCTCAGATCGCCCTCGATGGTGAGTTCGTCGGTGTCCGACTTCTTGGCCGTCTTAACGGTTCCTGCCACCACGTGCTTCCCCTCTGCGAGCTTCGGCCATAAAAGCAGGGTCCCGTGCGCCTGATACGGAGCACGGGACCCAAGTGTGCCTGGTAATCGCCAAGAGGGCGAATTCTAGCCGACAATCGGCTACTGGTCGAGATAGTCGCGTAGCACCTGCGAACGCGAAGGGTGACGCAGCTTGCTCATCGTCTTCGACTCGATCTGCCGGATCCGCTCGCGCGTCACACCGTAGACCTTGCCGATCTCGTCCAGCGTCTTCGGCTGACCGTCGGTCAGGCCGAACCGCATGCTCACCACGCCCGCCTCGCGTTCACTCAGCGTGTCGAGAACGGCATGGAGCTGCTCCTGCAGCAGCGTGAACGACACCGCGTCGGCCGGGACGATCGCCTCGGAGTCCTCGATCAGGTCACCGAACTCGCTGTCGCCGTCTTCGCCCAGCGGGGTGTGCAGGGAGATCGGCTCACGGCCGTACTTCTGCACCTCGACGACCTTGTCCGGCGCCATGTCGAGTTCCTTGGCGAGCTCCTCCGGCGTGGGTTCGCGGCCGAGGTCCTGCAGCATCTGGCGCTGCACGCGCGCGAGCTTGTTGATGACCTCGACCATGTGAACTGGTATACGGATGGTCCGCGCCTGGTCGGCCATCGCTCGGGTGATCGCCTGGCGAATCCACCAGGTGGCGTAGGTGGAGAACTTGTAGCCCTTGGTGTAGTCGAACTTCTCCACCGCGCGGATCAGACCGAGGTTGCCTTCCTGGATCAGGTCGAGGAAGAGCATGCCGCGGCCGGTGTAGCGCTTGGCCAGGCTGACAACCAGGCGGAGGTTGGCCTCCAGCAGGTGGTTCTTCGCGCGGCGGCCGTCCTCGGCGATCCAGTCGAGCTGGGTGTAGACATCGGCCGACAGCGTGTGCGACTCGGTGCCGAGCTTCTCCTCCGCGAACAGGCCGGCCTCGATCCGCTTGGCGAGCTCGACCTCCTGCTCGGCGTTCAGCAGCGGCACCTTGCCGATCTGCTTGAGGTAGTCCTTGACCGGGTCGGCGGTGGCACCGGCCGCGAGCACCTGCTGCTCGGGCTCGTCGGTGTCGTCGCCCTCGGACAGGACGAAGCCTTCTTCCTCGACGACCAGCTCGCCCTCGAGTTCGATGTCGAGATCGCCCTCGGCGGGTTCGGCGCCGGGTTCGGCGGCCTTCTTGGCCGTCTTGGCAGCGCCCGCGGACTTCGCCGCGGTCTTCTTGCCAGGTTTGCTCACGACCTTGGGGCGGTCTGCCGGCTTGGCCTTCGCCTTGCCCTTGGCCGGGGAGACGGCCTTGGCGGCGCGCTCGAGGTCGGTTTCGGGCTGCGGGTTGTTCTCGGCATGCACGGTCTGCTCCGACTGTGTGTCTCCGGGATTGGCCCCGGAGCCCGGCTGCTTGGTTCCGGCGGCCTGTCCGTTACTGCCCAAAGTAGTGCCCTGGGCTGGGACAGTGCCGGACGACGAGCCGTTCCCGTAGCCGTTTGTGGCGGCGTCGGCCGATTCGGCTGCCTCAGCCGGCCCAGCTGCCTCCGCCGGCGGAGTGCCGGTCGCACGGCCGTTGGCGGTGCCGTTGGCGCCGCTCGCCGGGCCTGCGGGGCTGCTGGAGCTGGAGGGGCTGGTGGGTACGGCATGCGGTCTGGTCACCGGCCTGACCGGCGTGGTCGCGTCCTGCGTCACGGCAGCGGCGGTTCGCCTGGACGACGCGGCGGAGACCCGCTTGCGGGAAGGCGTGGTCGCCTGCGTCGAGTCGACGGACACGGTCACACCCTCCTCACCGAGACACCGCAGCAAGCTCGCCCACTGCGACTTGTCAATACCCACGTCCTCGCAGGCACCACGCACCTCCGCGGCGGTGACGTAGCCACGTTCCCGTCCTCGTACAACGAGCTGGTGCACTTCAGGGATCTGGAGAAGCTGGGCATTCCGGGACGTGCGGGACGACACGAACTTCCTCTCGTCTGCTCCGTGGTGAGAGTGGCCGGGCGGTGGATGCCGGGCGGATATGTTGAGGGAGCATTCTGGCACGTCGCGAAGACGTCGTGACCGCTGAGTCGACAGCTGGGCATCAGCGTGTACCGATGTGGAGGCTGTCGCAGCACGAGGGGCGCCTCACGCGATGGGCCGGAATGTTCGGTGATGTCCAAGCATACGTCGCACGCCAAGTGAATCGCGGATATCGCGACCTCCTGGCGTGCTGCTTGTTATGGAACGGTTGTGACACGCTCAGCCGGCCTTCTCCTGCTTCGCGCGTTTCTTCATCTCCTGCTTGGTGGCGCGGACCTTGGCGAGCGACGCCGTGTCAACGACGTCGGCTACTGAGCGGTAGGCCGTGGGCTTGCCGAGTGGTCCGGTCTCGGTCACCCAACCGCGCGGTTTGACGCCGAACCGCTTGCCGAGTAGGGCCAGGAAGATCGTGGCTTTCGCCGGGCCGAAGCCGGGGAGCGCACGCAGGCGCTGGACGATCTCCTTGGCCGTACCGTCCGACCAGATCCTGGTCGAGTCACCGTCGTATTCGTCGAGGACGATGCGCGCCAGCTCCTGGATCCGCGCGGCCATGGCACCGGGGTAACGGTGAACGGCAGGCGGCCCCTGACAGAGCTTGACGAACGCCTCCGGATCGTACGCGGCGATCGTCTGAGGATCGAGGGTGTCGGCGCCGAGGCGTTGGATTATCACGTAGGGGCCGGCGAACGCGCGTTCCATCGGGAACTGCTGGTCCAGCAGCATGCCGGTCAGCAGGGAGAACGGGTTGCGAGCCAGCTCGGCATCGGCGGCGGGATCGCCGACGATGTTGAGCGTGGGTGGCTCGGCGAGGGTGACGACGGCCGGATTGGTTGCCTTGGCCGCAGGCGGCTTCGCGGCGGTTTTCTTGGCCGGCTTGGCCGCCGGTTTCGGCGTGGGTTTCACCGACGTCATGGTTCAGTCCAGCTCCGCTTTCACCGTGAGGACAGGACAAGAGGCGTCCAGCAGGACACGCTGGGCGTTCGCGCCCAACATCAGTTTGCCAACTGGTGACCGCCTGCGCAGCCCGATCACGATCAGTTCGGCCTGAAGCTCTTCCGCTGCGGAGATCAGATCGTCTGCGGGTTCGACGTCGAGGTTGGGATCGCGTACCTCGTAACTCACGCCCGCCTCGTCGAGATGCGCGCTCAACTCTGCCGGCAGCGCGTGGACCGCGTCGCTGTCGCGCTGCGAGCTGATCACCACCAGGCCGAGACTTCGTAGGGTCGCTTCGGTAGCGGCCGCGCGTAGAGCGGCGTGTCCCTCGGGCTTGTCGACGTAACTGACGACGATCGCCGGCACGCGCTTCCCTCCTCCGAGCAGCGTTTTTCTGGTATCGGGACGGTACTACAAGCGGCGGCCTGTGGATTGCGGCAACGCGCGCGCCGCGGAATCAGGCAGTCTTTGCGGCATGCATCACCGGTCGAGCACCGTCGACTACCGGACGTTGCCCCCACAACTCGGCAGCGCACTCCGCGGCGAGGTCTACGAGCTGCGCAAACGCGTGGACGGCCGCGCCTTCCCGCCGACTGTCGGCCTCCGCCGCCTGTCGGCGTCAGGCGTACCGCTCCCCAGCGGCGCGGCGATCGTCCCCCTCACCGCGCCACCGATGCCCACAGGGATGCCGCTCCCGCCACGTGGCAGCGACCGCCCCCTCGGACTGCCAACCGCCACCAGCGGCGGCCAGGACTGGCATCCCGCCGCCGATACCAGCGACCGCGACGCCAGCGACCGCGACGCCAGCGGGCGCAGCGGCTCTGGCAGCGATGGCGGACGCGGCGGCGGCGGCTGGCGTGGCGGCGAGCGCGGCGGCGGCAGTACCGGCGGCACGCGTGGCAGCGGTGCCAGCGGGAGCAGCGGCAGGCGTCGCAGCGGCGGCAGTACCGATGCCGGCGCGAACGACACAGCCGGAGGCGCGTTCCGGATCGGCGTGGGCCGGCCCGGCCTCGACCATGCCCTCCGAGTCGACCTGCTGGTCGCCACGCTGAGCGGTATGCGCTCGCGCGGCCACCTCGACTCCCCCACCCCGATCGGCATCATGATCAAGCGCCCCGGCGCCCTCGAACCCACCGAAGACGACCTCGGCTGGCTCCGCGCCTGGCCCATCGCCTGCGACATCGGCGGCTGCACCCGCGGCCCGGTCTGGACCATCACCCGCCACGGCTGGATCGACCTGGGCGAAAACAGCGTCGTCGAGCTGCCCCGCCACTGGCTCCGCCGCCCACCACCCGGCCACCCCGGCACCACCTGACGGCCCACCGGCATGGCTGCCTCCACCGTGGCCATCACAGTCGTCACGGTGGGCTCTCCACGGTGATCGCCATCGTGCATCCCGGCACGGCCATCGCCACGGCCGCGACCGCGGCGACTGCGGGGCTCACCCGGACGGGCGCTCGTCCACGCATGCAAAATCGCGCGCAGCCGAGGGTCGGCTACGCGCGTGGGAGCGTTGATCAGTGCGGCTCAGCCGCGCTTTCCGATGGTCCGGTCACTGCCCGCCGACGCCGGTTGGTGGCGCCGGCGGACCAGACCGGTTCATGTGCCCCGTCTTGAAAGTGCCCAACTCGAGAAGCTCGGTCCGAGCGCTCGAAGGCTCTTCACAGCCGGTCAGGCCGCTGGTGACGGAACCCTGCGACGCCGGATCGCGGAGCGGCCGGACTCGGTGGTGCCGCCCCATACCCCGTACGTCTCCGGCAAGCCGAGTGCGTGCTTCTGGCATGCCTCGCGTACCGGGCATTGCGCGCATACGACCAGCGCACGCTTCTCCCGGTTGTCGCGCTCCGTGGGTTTCTCGCCCTCCGGACCGAAAAAGAGGTCAGACGAATGACCTCGGCAGGCTGCGTACTCCTGCCAGTCCCACGAACGTGTGGGCATCACGGCACGCCGTGCGCCGCGCCCTCTCATGTAGTTGGGCATCCTCATCGACCCCCTCTCCGGCTTGAGACGCTCGAAACCGAAGGGTGGTTGCCTCGCCTGTGGGTAAAGTCGGGACTTCTCAGGAACCGAACCCCACCCAGTGGGACGGCTGTGAGCTGCCCGCGGGAGTCATATGGGCCAGCTGTGTACGGGGATGTTGGCGGCCATGTTCTCCAGGTAGTGCCGGGTCATGACATGCAACGCCTGCTGACGATCCGACGTGCTGCGGTCGTGCAGGCGATGGAACATGTTCGCCTGCCACGCCGCGCCGTTCTGCCGTAGCGCGCAGCGTTGCTCGATGATGCCGAGCAGCCGGTCGGAGTCCTTGGTGTCGACGCCCCAACGATCCAGCCCTTCGCGCGCGAGCGGGAGCAGCCGCCGGAGTACGAGCTCGGGCGCGTCGACGGTGCCGATGCCCGGCCAGTAGAGCCTGGCGTCCATGCCGTACTTCGCACCATTCTCGAAGTTCTCCGCGGCGGCACCGAACGACATCCGGTTCCAGACCGGCTGTTCCTCCTCGGCCATTCGCCGGGTCAGCCCGAAGTAGAACGCCGCGTTGGCGAGCGTGTCCTGCAGGCTCGGCCCGGACGGCAGCACACGGTTCTCGACGCGCAGATGCGGCTTGCCCTCCACGACGTCGTACACCGGCCGGTTCCAGCGATAGATCGTGCCGTTGTGCAGCCTCAGCTCCGCAAGGCGTGGCGTGTCGCCGCGTTCGAGAAGTTCGAGCGGGTCCTCGTCCTCGCAGACGGGGAGCAGCGGCGAGAAGTAGCGGACGTTCTCCTCGAACAGGTCGAGTACGGAGGTGATCCAGCGCTCGCCGAACCACACGCGCGGACGTACGCCTTGGAGACGCAGCTCCGGACTCCGCGTGTCGATCGCCTGCTCGAACAGCTTGATCCGCGTCTCGCGCCAGAGCTCGTGCCCGAACAGGAACGGCGCGTTGGCGCAGATCGCGACCTGGGCTCCGGCCAGCGCCTGGGCGGCGTTCCAGTAGGTGGGGAACGCCTCCGGGCTGGTCTGGATGTGCAGCTGCGTACTCGTACAGGCCGCTTCCGGGGCGACCGAATCCGACGTCATCATCAGGCGGTCGACACCATCGATGTCGATGTGAATGTCCTCACCGCGGGCCAGGAAGATCTGCTCGTTGAGCAACATGTACCTGGCGTTCGGGGAAAGCGTCTCGACCGACATGTGGCGGGTGGTCAGCGTCGGCAGGATGCCGACCATCATCAGGCGCGTGTCGAACTCGCGGCTGGTGATGGCCGCGGCCTCCAGCCGGGTACGTACGTCCTCCTCGAACTCCCGCAGGCCGTGCTCGCTGAGCCGGCGCGGTGCGATATTGACCTCGAGGTTGAACCGGGCCAGCTCGGTCTGGAAGGCGGAGTCACCCAGTGCGCGGAGGATCTCCGCATTGCGAAGTGCGGGATCCCCGCTGTCGTCGACGAGGTTCAGTTCGATCTCGAAGCCGGTAAAGGAACTGCCCGCTTCGAGCACCGACTCCGACAACATCCGCCGGAAGGCGTCCAAACCTCGGTGCAACTGCCTGCGAAAACTGGTCCGATCCTCACGTGTGAATGCCTGGGGCTCGATGTCCTGTCCCATCGCCGCTCCTCCCCCACGTCTAGTTGGGAGCGTGACACCGATTCATGCGGATCGCCAGTGGTCTGACCGGGATCACACGACTGGAATTTCCGCTAACGGTCAGGCCGTGGCCAGCCGGCGCCGGCGCTGGCTGGAGCATGAGGTCTGTACCAGTGTGGCTCGTACGTGGGGCGTCTCGGGGTCGGTCGGGTTACAGATTCGAGTCGTCTCCTGTCGGTTGGTAGCCGGTCGGCGTGTGGGTGGGTGCGACGCGTTGGCGCTGTCGCTATCAGTCGGTTTGTGGTTGCTTGGCCTCACCTGCTTCCCGTGACTCGGCCGGCCAATCGTCCGGCGGCCACACCGAGGGCGGCACCATGGCGGCCACGACGTCGCGGATGAGGTGCGCCATGGAATAGGTGGGATCGGCGTCCAGCACGCGGTCGACCGCGCACCGGGCCAGCGGGCCGTCGCCGGACAGCCAGGCGGCGAAGGCCAGCAGCGCGAGGGGCGCCACGTTGTACGGCGGGAGCGCGCGGCGGGCGATCTCGCGCCACAGCTGGACGTGTTGCTGGGCGGTCTGCGTGGTCATCCGCAGCCAGGCGGCGTCTCTGACGTGGATGTCGTAGAGGTACATGCCGGCCCAGGCGACCTCGTCGTCAGTGGGGCTGGTGCCGTTGGAGAGGTAGCGCTCCACGAGGCGCATGACGTAGGCCTTGCCGTCTGCTCGTATGGACGAGGCGATCTGCACCTCCTCGTTCTCCACGCGGAGGTAGCGGCGGCTGGCCTCGGCGTCCATCCGGGCCGTGGCTCGTCGCATCGCGATCCTGGCGAGGCCGCGGGTAGGTGCGATCGAGCGGCGGAGCTCGGCTTCTCCGGCGAACGCGACCTCGCCGTGGTAGACCGACTCCGCGGCGACGCGACTCGCCTCGGCGTCGTACGGCCTGCCTTCGGTGGGACAGCAATGAGGGTCGTGGCACGACAGGGAACGCCATCGGCTGCCGTCGACCCACAGGGCGTCGAGCAAACCGATCCCGGAGGCGGCGAGGGCGGCAGCGAGGATGCCGGTGGAACGCCTCGCGAGGTCGGCGGACGTCGTGTAGGCGACCAGGACTGCGTAGCTGGCGCCGTTGTGCACCATGGCAGCGGCGAGCTGATGGGCGAAGTCCGGCCAGTCGTCTTCGGCCGGCGTGGCCGTGCTGCCGCTGCCCAGCTGAAGGGTGGTGGCAGGGTCCGCGCTTTCGTGATCCGTGGTGATCCGGCCGAACCCGGCGGTGGCGGCGTCGGCGGTGATCGCGTGTGTGGTGGCTGCGTGGGCCGGCTCGCCGGCACTGCCTGCCGGCTCGGTAACGGCTTCATCCGGAGCAGCACGACCGCTGCCTGCCGGAACGATGGTTCCGCCAGCGCGCTCGGTGTCGCCCACGACCATGCGTGCGGCGGACGGGTGGGGTGGCTTGACGACGCCCGTGATCGTGGCGGCCGTCGGGACAGCAGCGTCTGCGGCGGCGTGGGCTGGCTCGGCGGCTCCGCCCGCCGGCGGGGTTGTCGAGTCGCAAGCAGCGGGATGGGCTGCGATACGGGTTGCGGCGGGGGCGGGCCCGGTGTCGTCCGTGGCGATTGGTGACGAGCGTCGGGGGCGCAGGTCGGCGCGGACTACGAGGTCGGAGCGGCCGTTGGCGTTGACCGCTATTACTACGAGGCTGTCGGTGGGGTGGAAGCCGATCGCGAAGGGGATGCGGGCTAGGACGTCTTCCGGCGTGCGCAGCCACATGCTCGCGCCCGGCGGGCCGTCTCGGTTGGATTGTGTGGGCGCCGCGGCGGCAGCGTCCGGTGCGCCGGCGGGAGGCTTGGCGGTCTGCGGTTTCGTACTGTCTCGGTTCATGCGGAAAGCGTTACGCATCCACCCGATTCGCGGGGAGACGAGCGGAAAGCTGTGGAAAGCACCGACCTGTGGAGGAATTCCGGTCAGGCCATGCCCTTGGGCACCGCCTGCGAGGATGACCACATGCGAAGTGAGCCGAGTGTCCTCCACCTGGACCTCGACGCATTCTTCGCAGCCGTCGAGCAGCGTGACAAGCCGTCGTTGCGCGGCAAGCCCGTCATCGTCGGCGGGATCGGGCCGCGTGGCGTCGTTTCCACCGCTTCGTACGAGGCTCGCGTGTTCGGCGTCCGGTCGGCCATGCGCACTGTCGAGGCGCGCGCGAGGTGTCCCAACGCCGCCTACCTCTCGGGCAGGTTCGCCGCATACCGCCAGGCCAGCCGCGCCGTTCGCGACGTACTCAACGAGGTGTCCCCGCTGGTCGAGCCGCTCTCGCTCGACGAGGCGTACGTCGATCTCGCCGAGGGCGACCACCGCGACCTCTCCCCCGCCGCCGTCGAACAGCTCGCGAAGGAGATCAAGCAAGCAGTACGGGACGTCACGGGCGGCCTCACCGCCTCGGTCGGCGCCGGTACGTCGAAGCTGATCGCCAAGATCGCCAGCGACCTCAACAAGCCCGACGGCCTGCTCGTCGTCCCCGCCGGGCAGGAGCGCGAGCTCCTCTATCCCCTGCCCGTCTCGAAGATCCCCGGCGTCGGGCCCGCCACCAACGAACGCCTCCGCCGCGCCGGTGTTCACAGCATCGAGGAGCTCGACAGGATGGGCGCCGACGAGCTCAAGGCGCTCCTCGGCCAGGCCCACGGCGGCGTCCTGGCCCGGCTCGCCCACGGCGAGGACGACCGGATCGTCGGCGCGGAGGCCAAGTCGCGGTCGATCAGCGTCGAGGACACGTTCGAACGCGACATCGCCGACCGCGCCCAGCTCCAGATGCTCACCGACCGCCTGGCCCGCCGTACGACCGAACGCCTCACCGGCGCCAAGCTCTCCGGCCGTACGGTCACGCTGAAGATCCGCCTGTTCGACTTCACCACTCACACCCGCTCGGCCACCCTGCCCGGCCCCACCGACGACGTACGCGTGATCACCCGGCTCGCCAAGCGCCTGCTCGACGAGGTGGACACCTCCGCCGGTGTACGCCTGCTCGGCGTTGGCGTCTCCGGCCTGGCCGACTGGGTACAGGACGACCTGTTCGAGACCGCGGACGCGGCCGCCGAGACCGAGAACACCGAGGTCCCCGAGCCCACAGACGGCTCCAGCGCCACCCCGAGCGCATCCAGCGCGCCCAGTGCCCCCAGCACGGCCGGCGCCAGAGGCGACACCGGCGGCGACGAGCCAGGTACCCGCCGCTGGCCGCCCGGCTCGGACGTCTTCCACGCCGAGCACGGCCCCGGCTGGGTCTGGGGCTCCGGCCGCGGCGTCGTCACCGTCCGCTTCGAAACCGCCTTCACGACCCCCGGACCGATCCGGACGTACGCCACGACCGATCCCGATCTCGCGCCCTACACACCGCTGTGGCCGACCGCCCACCGGCTGGCACAGTTGGACTCATGAGCGTCCCGCTGACCCGTTCCCGTGTGGTCTGTCACGGCCGGGTCCACGGCGTGTTCTTCCGCGACACCTGCCGCCGCAACGCGCGCAAGCTCGGCTTGGCCGGCTGGGTACGCAACCGCGGAGACGGCAGCGTCGAGGCCGTGTTCGAGGGCAGTCCAGCGGCTGTCGGCAAGATGATCGACTGGAGCAGAACCGGCCCACCCACCGCGTCCGTGACTACGGTCGACGTCATCGACGAACCTGTCGAAGGGCTGTCCGGTTTCCAGATCCGCCCGACGGCATGAGCTGGGGCGGGTCGCCACCGACCTCGAGCTCCACGACACCGTGCTGATCGCCGCGCCTTCAGCTTCTTCTTAGTGCTTGGGTGCACACTGAACGCGTGCGCATCCTGGTAGTTGACGATGATCACGCCGTACGCGAGTCGCTGCGGCGCTCTCTGGTGTTCAACGGCTACGAAGTCGACCTCGCGGACAACGGCGAGACGGCTCTGAAGGCCGTCGCCACACATCATCCCGACGCGATCGTGCTCGACGTGATGATGCCCCGCCTCGACGGCATCGCCACCTGCCGGGCCCTGCGGGCCAGCGGCGACGACGTACCGATCCTCGTCCTCACGGCGCGTGACGCGATCGCCGACCGGGTGGCCGGTCTCGACGCGGGCGCCGACGACTACCTCACCAAGCCGTTCGCGCTGGAAGAGCTGCTGGCCCGGCTGCGCGCGCTCCTCCGCCGCACCACGCCCGAGCCCGGCGCCGCGATCTACACCTACGCCGACCTCTCGCTCGACCCCGTGACCCGTGAGGTGAAGCGCGGCGAACGGCAGATCAGCCTGACCCGCACGGAGTTCGCGCTGCTCGAGCTGTTCCTTCGGCACCCGCGCCAGGTGCTCGAGCGTTCCCAGATCCTCGAGGACGTCTGGGGCTTCGACTTCCCGACGTCGGCGAACTCGCTCGAGGTCTACGTCGGCTACCTCCGCCGCAAGACCGAAGGCGACGGCGACCCACGCCTGATCCACACCGTCCGCGGCGTCGGCTACGTCCTGCGAGAAACCCCGCCGTGAGCGAGCAGGCCGGTCCTCTCGAGTCCTACCGCGAACGCTTCCGCACGCTCAGCTTGCGCAAACGGATCGGTCTCGTCGCCGGTGTGGGCGTCGGGCTGATCGTCGTTCTGATCTCGATCGCGGCCTACGTCACCGTGCGCGGCGCCCTGCTCAACCAACTCGACGCCAACCTGCTGACGCGCGCGGAGTACGCGGCCAGCGGCCCGCTCGGCGACCCGCGGGTGCTCCGGGATGTGCCCGTGGCGTACCTCGGCGCGGCCGACGTCAAGGTCGCGATGATCACCCAGGGAGGCGCCCCGATCCTGCCGCAGGCGGAGAACACCCCGCCGCCGATGGGCCTGCCGGAGCGCAAGGTCGCCGCCGGCCTCTCCGACTTCAGCGCGCGCACGAACATCGCGAACGACGGGCACCGCTACCGCGTGATCGCCGTCCCGTCATCCGATGACAACCCCGGGCTGGCGTTCGTGATGGCCCAGTCGATGGACAGCACACAGCAGGTGCTCCGCGCGCTCGGCCTCGTGCTCTTCCTCGTCGGTGGTGGCGGTGTGCTGCTGGCCGCATGGTCGGGGTTCGAGATCGGGCGGGTCGCGCTGCGACCGGTCCAGCGGCTGACCGGTGCGGCTGAGCACGTCGCGCGTACCGGCGACCTGCGCCCGATCCCCGTTCGGGGCGAGGACGAGATCGCACGGCTGGCACACGCGTTCAACGCGATGCTCGGCGCGCTCGCGCAGGCACGCAGCCGGGAACGCCGGCTGGTCGCGGACGCCGGCCACGAGCTGCGTACGCCGCTCACCAGCCTGCGTACCAACCTCGACCTGCTGGCGCAGAGCGAGAACCGGCCCGGGCTGTCGGCGGACGATCGGGCGAGCCTGATCGACGACGTACGCGCGCAGATCATGGAGCTGTCCGCGCTGGTCGGCGACTTGGTGGAGCTGTCGCGGGAGGACCCGCCGTCCGACACGCGCGCTCCGCTGGACCTCGCCGTGGTCACCGCGCACGCGCTCGAACGGGTCCAGCGGAGGGCGCCGTCCGTACATTTCGACGTCGAGCTGCGGCCGTGGACGGTGATCGGCGATGCGCAGACGCTCGAACGCGCGGTGACCAACCTGCTCGACAACGCGGCGAAGTGGAGCCCGTCCGACGGGGCGGTGACCGTACGCCTGCGCGACGGGGTGCTGTCGGTCGCTGACCAGGGGCCGGGCATCGCGGAGGTCGACCTGCCGCACGTGTTCGAGCGGTTCTACCGTTCGGCCGAGGCCAGGACGATGCCGGGATCGGGGCTCGGGCTGTCCATCGTCAAGCAGGCGGTCGAACGCCACGGAGGCTACGTCCAGGCGGGGCGGGCGCCGGGGGGTGGGGCGCTGTTCGTCCTGCGTATCCCGGGTATGTCGGATCCCCGGATCGCTCAGCCGCAGCCGGCGTAGGCAGGCGCGGGATCCGAGTTCTTCGGATTCCCTCGGGTAGCTCTTAGGCTGAGTTCAGGTAGAGCGACCACCCTTTCTGTCCATGAGCGAGACGAGGATCGAACCCGTGCAGCCGTCTGAGCCGCCACAGCGTCCGGCTAGCGAGTCTTCCGCGCAGCAGCCGTCACAGCCCGGTCCTCAACCTGGTGCTCCTGGTGCTCCTGGCGCGCAGTCCGGTCCTCAGCAAGGGCCTCAGCCCAGCGGGCAGCCGGGGCTTCAGCCTGGGCCTCACCAGGGACCGCATTTCTACCGGCCGCAGGAGTGGGGGCCTCCGCAAGGGCCGCCGATCGGTCCGCTCCCTCCGCAGCCGTTCGGCGGGCCGCCGTCGGGTCCGAAGCGGCGAGCGGGCGTGGCCGTACTCGTCGCCGCGCTTGCTGCCGGACTGGTCGGTGGCGGTGCGGGTGCCGTCGGCGTCTACGCGCTGACCCGCGACGACCAGGCGACGGCGAGCGCGCCGAGCGCGCTGGACAACTCACCGTCCAACACCAACGCGTCGAGCGCGCCGTCCGGGTCGGTGCAGGCGGTGGCCGACAAGGTGCTGCCGAGCGTCGTCTCGATCACGATCAACACGGGGCAGGGCACCGGCGGCGGCAGCGGGATCGTCCTGTCGGCCGACGGCCAGATCCTCACCAACAACCACGTTGCCGAGGCCGGTGAGCTCGAGGTGACGTTCCAGGACGGCAAGACCGTACCGGCGCGCGTGATCGGGCTCGACCCGGTGACCGACCTCGCGGTGATCAAGGCCCAGGGAGTCAGCGACCTGAAGCCGGCGACGCTCGGCTCGTCCGACGCGTTGAAGGTCGGGCAGGAGGTCGTGGCGATCGGCGCGCCGATCGGGCTGGCCGGCACGGTGACGTCGGGCATCGTCAGCGCGCTGAACCGGCCGGTGAACACCGGCTCGTCCTCCGGGCAGAGCAGCGAGACCGTGATCGACGCGATCCAGACCGACGCGGCGATCAACCCCGGTAACTCCGGCGGCGCGCTGCTCGACAGGTCCGGCCGGGTGGTCGGCATCAACACGGCGATCGCGCAGGTACCGCAGAGCCAGCAGGGCGGCCAGTCCGGCAACATCGGCCTCGGCTTCGCCATCCCGATCGACGAGGCCCGTCCGATCGCCAAGCAGCTGGCCGCCGGGAGCAAGCCCGAGCACGCGCTGCTCGGCGTGCAGGTGGGCACCGCGCAGGGCCGGGGCGGTACGACGGCAGGCGCGGCGCTCGGAGATGTGACCGAGGGCAGCGCCGCAGCCAAGGCCGGTCTGCAACAGGGCGACGTGGTGACCAAGCTCGACAGCCGCGCCATCACCGACGGCGACAGCCTGGTAGCCGCGGTCAGGTCGCACCGCCCAGGCGACGAGGTGACGCTGACGTTCGTCCGCAACGGACAAGAGAAGACGACGAAGATCAAGCTCGGCTCGGACCGCTAGACGATCTATTCCAAGGGATCGCCGGTCAAGCGCGCGGCGCATGGCGCCGCGCTGGGAAGGCGGAGGAGGAGCCAGGAGGGGCCTCCGGCGATCGACGACAACGCAGCCAGCGTGGATGCCAGGCGTCGCGCGTCAGGCGACCCCTTGGAATAGATCGTCTACCTGGGGCGAGACGAAGCGGCTCACCGGTGGCTGTTCGGCCGCGGCGAGCCGCTTCGCTTCGCTGACGGCTGGCCTACCTGCCGTGGTCACCCTGCGACACCGGTCGTGGCCGCCGCGCGCCGTGTCGGGCTCCCTCGGCGGCCGCGCAGGCCGCGCGCGCGAGAGCAGCGCGCCGAGCTTGTGCGGGTGGATGGCTGGGCTCGGCTATCGCCGAGGCCGCGGCGCGCCGGTGAGGTCAGGCCCCGGCTGAGCGCTCCGTGCTCTCACCGCGGGCAATGCCGCTCCCAATCGCCTGCTCGAGCGAGCCGAACCCCTCGGCTCGCATGCGGCGGAGGAGGTCGCGGTGGATTTGGCAGGCCCAGCCCGGTCCGCCGTAGATGAAGCCCGTGTAGCCCTGTACGAGCGACGCACCCGCGCGGATGCGTTCCCACGCGTCATCGCCGGATTCGATGCCGCCGGCTGCTACCAGGACCAGGCGGTCGCCTGCTCGGGTGTGGAGGCGGCGCAGCACTTCGAGTGCTCGTTCCCGCAGCGGCGCGCCCGACAGGCCGCCGACCTCGCTCGCCACCGAGGAGGTACGCAGGCCGGCCCGCGAGATCGTCGTGTTCGTCGCGATGATGCCGTCGAGCCCCAGCTCCAGCGCCAGGTCCGCCACGGCGTCGACGTCCTCGTCCGACAGGTCCGGTGCGACCTTCACCAGCAGCGGCACCCGCCGCTCGGTCACCGCCGAGTCGAGGGCCTCGCGGACCGCCTTCAGCAGCGGCCGCAGCCGTTCGACGGCCTGCAGGTCACGCAGGCCGGGCGTGTTCGGCGAGCTCACGTTGACCACGAAGTAGTCGGCGAACTCCCCCAGCGTCCGCGCGCTCGTCACGTAGTCGCCCACCGCCTCGTCCTCCGGCGTGAGCTTGGTCTTGCCGATGTTCACCCCGGTCACGGCCAGCGGAACGCGGCCGCGCCGGGCAGCCTGGCGGGCTCGCCGATCCAGCCGGTACGCGACCTCGGCCGCACCGGAGTTGTTGAAGCCCATCCGGTTGATCAGCGCGCGATCAGCCGGCAGCCGGAACATCCGCGGTCGGGGGTTGCCGGGCTGCGCCCGCGCCGTCACCGTTCCGACCTCGACGAAGTCGAATCCCAGCGCCGCCAGCGCGTCCACTCCGCGTGCGTCCTTGTCGAAGCCCGCGGCCAGCCCGAGCGGACCCGGCAGGTCGAGCCCGAGGACGCGCAGCCGCAACGCGGGATGCACCGGCGCGAACCACCGCGCCACGACGTTACGCAGAACAGGCAGCGCGGCCGTGAGCCGGATCAGTCCGAACGCCAGCCGGTGTGCCGTCTCGGCAGGGATCCGGCACAGGACCAGGCGGTAAAGGAGCGTGTACACCGGCACCGATCATAGAGCCGGCTCCGAACCGACCCTCGAACGCACGGTCAGACGGCGTGGTCGAACTCGCCCTTCTTGGCGCCGTCGAGGAAGCACTCCCATTCGAAGTGGTTGTAGACCAGCACCCGCTGCTCCGGGTCGTCGGCGACGCGCAGCAGCACCCACTCACCTGCGAACGCGATCTCGACCGCTCCCGGCCCGTCGCTGGAACGCTGCCATTCCTGTGCTTCGACATCCAGCCCGAGTTGTTCGATGCTCGGCTTGGTCGTGCCGGTCACGGCGGCTCCTCTGTCCGTATCTATGTACATAGTCCAGGTACGTCGAACTCGGTCAGTACTTCCGCGCGACGCCGCAGTACAACCCGCGCGAGGCCTCGTCGTCCGCGTCCTCGGGGTCTTCGGCGCCCCACAACCCACCGTAGGTCACGCCAGGCCGCGCGCCAGGATACGGGGCGGTGAGCTCCAGCCCGTCGAAGAATCGTTCGACAGCCGCCTTGGTACGCGGGTTGGCGTGCTCGTTGGCGTTGGCGTACAGCGCCTGCACCCGCGCGATGTACTCCGGGCGCGCCTTGTCGAGCGTTCCGTGCGACAACGCGAGGTAGCTGCCGACCGGTACGGCGTCGAGGTAGCCGGCGACCAGACTCCATGGGTCGGACTCGTCGGGCAGGAAGTGCACGACAGCGGTCATGAACAAGGCAACCGGCTGGTCGAAGTCGATCATCGAACGGAGGTCGGGGTCGCCGAGCAGCCCGTCGCGGTCGCGCACGTCGCCGGAGAGGAAGAGAACGTTCTGGGCGTCGGCCAGCAACTGCGGTGCGAACGCCGCGACCATCGGGTCGAGGTCGACGTAGACGACTCGGGCCTTCGGGTTGATGTCCTGGACGACCTGGTGGGTGTTGTTGCCGGTCGGTAAGCCGGAGCCGAGGTCGATGAACTGCGTGATGCCCGCCTCGCCGGCCAGCCAGCGCGCGGCCCGCTGGTGGAAGCCGCGGTTGCACCAGGCCCAGTCCTTGAGTTCCGGGAACATCGCCTCGAGCTGTTTGGCGGCCATCCGGTCGACTTCGTAGTTGGTCGTACCGCCGAGCATGTAGTCGTAGATCCTGGCGACACTCGGGGTGTTCGGATCGACACCAGGTGGCGCTGTCGCCATGGATTCATCGCTCATACATGCTCCCCAAAGCTCTGACGCAACGTTACTTGCCGGTTTCTTTCCGGATGGTACGTGCGCGCCACCTTCCACCATGCGGCTCCGCTCAGTACCGTGTGACAACACCAAGCACCAACGGAAGGGTGATCGCGGCCGGTTCGTAGCCCACCTCCGACCGAATTTCACCGAAGTTCGGCCGAAACGGACACAACCATCGGATCTGACTCATCGGGTACGTGAGGCACATGCAGGGTCGAAACCAGCGAGCGAGCTTGATCAGATCGCCTGCGCACGACAGTACTACCCGCAACACGCCGACGCGGCGGTCTCGGCGCCTTGCCGGCGCTCACGTTCTCGACGACATCACGTCCGGACCTGCCGGTTGCCATTACTTGATCTTGTCTTGTGGTCACAATGAGCAGGAAAGGCCTCGTCAGGTCGTTTCAGCGGGCGCCCTCACGTGGACGTACGCTTACGATGCACTTCGCGGAGCCCGAGGCGCCTACTTGTGATTCACAATTTGAGGAGGCACTATGTTCCTTGAGTCGTTCTGTCAAGGAGCAGAAGGACCCATCGTCAAGGAGGACCGGGGTGACCGATGAGACCTACGGGGCCACGATCGCCAAGCGGCGACTGTCCCGCAGGCTGGCCGAGCTCAGAGTCGAGAACGGCTACACCGCCAACCAGGTCTGCGACCGGCTGAACTGGGGACGCGGAAAGGTCGGCCGCTTCGAAGCCAACGGATGGGTTCGCCCCGAGATGAGCGATATCCGCGATCTGCTTCGGATCTACGGTGTCTCCGACGAGGAGCAGAAACAACTCGAGGACCTCGCGATGCTGGCGCGCGCCAGAGCTTGGTGGCGTGACTATGCCGACGTGGTCGAGAGCGAGGTCCACGGGTACGAGGCAGACGCAGCTCGCATCAGTACCTACCTTCCGTTGGTCATTCCAGGTCTCTTGCAGACGCCTGCCTACATGGAGGCTCAGCTGCGCGTAGGTCCGAGGTCGTCAGCATGGCGCAACCGCGCGGTCGGTGTGCGTCTGCGCAGGCAGGCGATCCTCGATCGCACCGACGGTACGGCGCCAGAACTGGTAGCGGTGATTACCGAAGCCTCGCTCAGATATCAGTGGGGTGCGCAGTCCGACCGTCGCGCCCAGGTGGCTCACCTGGTCGAGATGAGCCGGCGCCCCAATGTCGAGCTTCGGTTGCTCCGCTTTCAGGACGGTCCGCACCCGGGCATGACGTCGGCGATCAGCATCTACGACTTCCCCGGCGATGAGCCCAGCATGGTCTTCCTGGAGACCGAGCTCAGCATCGAGGAGGTGGACAAGACCGACGAGGTAGGTACGTACACCGACACGTACGAGAAAATCCGCGACGCAGCTCTGGATCCGGCAGCGACCACGGCCGCTCTCAAGCAGCTCGCAGAAACCTTGGAGTAGACCCCATGATCGACCTGTCTCAGGCTAAGTGGCAGAAGGCCAGCCTCAGCACTTCTGGCAACAGCGGCTGCGTGGAGATCGCCGGCAACTTCTCCGACGTTACGGCCATCCGCGACAGCAAGAACCCGCACGAGGGTGCGCACGTTGTTACGCGCCCCGCGTTCGCCGCGTTCCTCAGCGACGTGAAGGCCGGCCGCTTCGACATCTGAGCGGCCTCAGACGGCCGCGCAGCGCGTGCTTGAGCACGCGAGCCCCCTAGCGTGGCCACCGGCCGGAAGTTAAGGCCCAGGTACGACAGATCCCCCCGGGGTGCCGCCCGGGGGGATCCTTTTTGTCACAAGCCCCTGTCTCAAGGCTCGTCGGCCACCTTACAACGGCGGCGACGCTTGGTACAGGGCCCATCACAGAAACGGTTATAGCCGGTCATTGGCCCACGAACCAGGCAAAACGCCTGGAATCTTTCCCAGGATGCGATTGCCAAGATCGTGGTTCATAGCCTACGCTTCAGTATGTGTGAATCACAGATCCCGAGTCAGGAAGGCAGAGGATCGTGTTGCGCAAGGTCGACTGCCAGGTAGTGGGGCCTCATGGGACCTCAGGGTGCTCAGAGTGGCTTCGTAAAGCGCTTAACAGCTCGGGATTGCGCACAGCAACATCAGCAGTAAATGCAGTTGCAGTAGCGAAGTTACGAGCCCTCGTATCACCGGCCCGCCCCAACCGGAGAGCATCGTGACCCACCACATACCTGGCATTGGCCACGTCGACTGGCCCGAATCCGATGTCGACGCTCATGCGCAACTCGTAGGCCGGACCCACCGCCCCGATCGGTCGCCCCTAACAGTTCGCTGGCGGTGGGTCCTCCCTCTCCCCCACAAGAGGTTGTGTTGTTGCGTTTCTTGCGCTCAGGACTGGCCATGTCCTGAGCTGCGCTGGGCGGAGCGTTGGCTGGCTACCAGCCGCCGCTTCTCCTGGACCAGTTGATTCGAAGGACCAGCTGAGGCTCCTGCCCCAGAGCCTCGGTCGCCGCGCGGCGAGGTCCTTGTCTTCAGCGCCTCAGGGAATGGGGAGGTGCCGAAGACAAGGGCTTCGCCGCGTTCTTCTGTGTGAGGGGCGTTTTGGATGGCGTTCTTAGCGCCGAAATTCGCCAAGGCCGGGTTGTCGGCAGCGATCGCTTGACGGTGACTCCCCCGGCTCGGCTTGGCTGACTTGTGTGGTTGTGCGCTTGTGACCAGCGCTTACGCGGCTACCGAGCCACTGGAGTGGCAGCTACGCAAGCTGAATCCTCCCGCAGGCTCGTTGTGGGCGCTGGCGCTGTTCGGGCGATCAGACCCGCGGCGCTCCCACTGCCGACAACCTCGCAGCCGGATCGGCCGGCGTCCTCGTGACCAGCATTCTGTCCGCGAGAGCGGCCTGCGGTGCCGTGGCGCGGTGGCCGCCTGCGCAATCAGTCCACACGGTCGACTACGGCCCAGCCAGCCGATGCGTTCCCCTGACCAGTGCTTATCCTGCCGCAAGCGCGGCCTGCGGGGCCTGTTGTGCCGTGGCGCCGGGGACGCCGGCACCGCCTGCGTCCGATCGAACTCGCCGGTGTTCTCCGCTGACGGTCACGCGGCCGGGCCGCCCGCCATGCGCGCGTGATCAGGGCTTCTGCCTGCAAGGGTGAATCCCGCGGCGCTGCGGACGCCTGGCCCGCCAGCGCGCGATCAGGTCCTCGGAGCTCTCATACGCGGCCGCACGGCCGGTGACCAGTGCTTATGCCGCCGCAAGCGCGGCTTGCGGCGCGTGGCGCCCGGGCTCACGGACGCCTCGCGTCGCCTGCGCGATCAGTCTCGGACACTCCCATTCGCGCTCGCGCGGCCGTATAGGCCGCCAGGGCCTCGTGACCAGCGCGTTCCTGCCCGCGGATGCAGCCTGCGGCGCCACGGCGCTGCGCAATCCTGCTCACAACCCGGCCGTTGCCGCCATTACCGTGCGATCACCGTGCGAGCTGCGCTACATCTCCGCTGCGCGGCCGTGCGCGCGAGCCAGGCGACCCATCTCCCCCAGGAACCGGTTCGCCGGCGTGTGCGCGGTGTCAGCCTCAGGCTGCGGGCCGTACGGAAACCCGGGACAGTTCGTACTGTCTGCGTGGCCGGAACGTCGCGCTCAGGATGCGGTCCAGTGCATCCACAATTTGCGTTTCACAGAATCCATCGGTGGCGCTGGCGACTTCGGGCGTTCGGAGGCCGGAAATCTGGCCCCACGTCGTTCCTGCGCGACTGTCGGTGCTCAGGGGAAGAATGCTGTCCATGTTGCTCGCGGACCTCGTATCCACCTCGGCCGCCGTGTCGGCCACCAGCTCACGGCTGGAGAAGGTCGACCTTATATCTACTGCCCTGCGCGCGGCCGACGCCGACGAAGTGGGGCTCCTGGTCTCCTACCTCGCCGGTGAGCTGAGGCAGCGCAAGACCGGTGTGGGCTGGGCCGCGTTTCGCGAGTTGCCGGAGCCGGCGGAGCAGCCCTCGCTCGGGGTCAGCGAGGTCGACGCCGCGTTCGAGGCGATCTCGCAGACCACTGGCAAGGGATCGACGGCCGCCCGGCAGGGTCTGCTGGCCGACCTGATGGGCAGGGCCACCGAGACAGAGCAGCGGTTCCTCGCCAGGCTGGCGATGGGTGAGCTACGGCAGGGCGCGCTCGACGGGATCATGCTCGACGCGGTGATCCGGGTCGCCGACGCGCCGGCGGCCGACGTACGCCGGGCGGTGATGCTCGCGGGCGCGATCCCGCCGGTCGCCGGTGCGGTGCTCGCCGAGGGTGCGCAGGCGCTCGAACGCTTCCAGCTCGAGCTCGGCCGCCCGTTGCGTCCCATGCTGGCCTCCCCCGCGCCCGACATGGCGGCAGCTCTCGAGAAGGCCGGCCTGCCCGCCGCGCTGGAGTGGAAGCTCGACGGCATCCGGGTCCAGGTGCACCGGGTCGGCGACCAGATCACGATCTACACCCGCACGCTCGACGAAGTGACCGGGCGGCTGCCCGAGGTCGTCGAGGCGGTCGCGGCGCTCGATGCCGACCAGGTGGTCCTCGACGGCGAGGTCATCGCGCTCGGCGACGAGGACCGGCCGCTGCCGTTCCAGGTCACGGCGAGCCGGGTGGGCAGCAAGCTCGACGTCGACCGGCTACGCGGGCAGGTGCCGGTGCGTCCGTTCTTCTTCGACATCCTTCACCTCGACGGCCACGACCTGCTGGGTGCCACCGGCGCCGAACGCTTCGCGGCGCTCGAACGCCTCCTCCCAGCCGAGCAGCGGGCCCCGCGGCTGGTCACCGACGACCCTGGCGAGGCCGACCGATTCTTCGCCGCCGCCACTGGTCAGGGGCACGAAGGGGTGGTGGTCAAGGCACTCGACGCGCCCTACGAAGCCGGCCGGCGAGGCGCCAGCTGGATCAAGGTCAAGCCGCGGCACACGCTCGACCTCGTAGTGCTGGCCGTGGAGTGGGGACACGGCAGGCGCACGGGGATGCTGTCCAACCTCCACCTCGGTGCGCGTAACCCAGACACCGGTGAGTTCGTCATGCTCGGGAAAACCTTCAAAGGTCTCACCGACGAGACGCTGAGATGGCAGACCAAGCGCTTCCTGGAGCTCGAAGATCACCGCGACGACTGGACTGTCTACGTTCGGCCGGAACAGGTTGTTGAGATCGCCTTTGACGGGGTACAGACTTCACGTCGCTATCCGGCCGGAATGGCTTTGCGGTTCGCTCGCGTTGTTCGTTATCGGCTGGACAAGCGCGCGGACGAAGCCGACACTGTAGACGCTGTGCGCACGATCCACTACGGAAACACGAGCACGTGAGACTCGTAGCACAAAAAAGCAACCACCGGGAATTGCCCAGCGTCTTGTGGCGTTGGGCTGAGTGTACGGGCTCAGAGCGGAGTCAGTCGAAGAGTTGAGGATACGCCCGTCCAGCAGGAGGTGCCACTTTGCCAGTGCGTCGCAGGCATGCTGAAGATCACGTCGAAGAGCGCGACCTTGTAGGCCGCTACCTCGACGAGATCTCGCGTACCCCGCTTCTCGACGCGGCCACCGAGGTCGAGTTGGCCAAGGCTATCGAGGCGGGCCAGATCGCCGAGCAGCTCCTCGAGGAGGGCGACGACGGTCTGAGGCGTGCACCGGCCGGCGCGACCGTTGAAGAGCTCACTTGGCTTGCCGAGGAAGGTCGGCGTACCAAGCGGCACTTCCTCGAAGCGAATCTCCGGTTGGTGGTGTCGATTGCCCGTCGTTACGGCCGCTCCGGACTGCCGTTGCTCGACCTGGTTCAGGAAGGCAACACCGGTCTGATCCGCGCGATCGAGAAGTTCGACTACACCAAGGGTTTCAAGTTCTCCACGTACGCCACGTGGTGGATCCGGCAGGCGATCACCCGAGGCATTGCCCAGCAGGCCCGGGTTGTGCGACTGCCCGTCCATGTTGTCGAAGACCTCAACGCGCTGGGCGCCGCCCGGCGTGCGCTCGAGCGGGAGCTTGGCCGTGAGCCTGAGCACTCGGAGCTCGCCGCGCAGCTCGGGGTTCCCGAGCAGCGGGTGAAGGAGCTCGTGGGCTGGGGCCGCGACCACGTTTCGCTGGACGCCACTGTCGACGAAGACGGTGAGACGTCGCTTGGTGACCTGGTGGCCCGTGACGTGATGCCCGGCCCGGACGAGACAGTTGTCGCTGCCGAGTCGAGTGGCCGTCTGACCGCCTTGATCGAGACCCTCGACCCGCGTTCGGCGCAGATCGTGCGGCTTCGCTACGGCCTGGACGATGGCCGGCCGTGGAAGCTCGCCGAAATCGCCGACCGGCTGGGCCTGTCCAGGGAACGCGTCCGCCAGCTGGAGCGGGATGCCCTGCACCGGCTGCGCAAGGTCGCGGAGCCCGACCTGGTCGGACCCAACGCCGCCTAACCGTCGAAGCACCCACTCGCGCCCTCCCGGAGCACCGCTCCCGGAGGGCGCGAGCATGTCTGGGGGATGTTCCCGCCAGGACGAGGTGGCAGCAGCGGAGCTGCCCAGGGCGACGGGGCGGCAGGCAGCAGCACAACTGTCCAGCCATGCCAGACTGCGCGAAGGTGATGGCAGAGGCTCGGCGAGAGCGCGCGCCAGCGGCTCTGCAGGGTGGCGCGAGTCGGCCGATCGCACAGCGCGCGGCGTCGCGGACCAACAGCAACAGCAGCGGCTAGGCCGGCAGCAGCACAGCGCGCGGGCGAAGGGCGGGCCGTGGGGAGCGGGCGGGGTTGCCGCGGGCTCGCGGGTGGCTGGTGGCCGGAATGTCGTCAAGCTGGGCTGGCGCTTTGTCCGTTCGGGCCACAGGTTTTCCGGTATCTGGAGGACCGCTCCACGCAAACCTCTCGTTGCGCGCTACCGTGGCCGGAATCACCGCCGGTACAGCAAGCACAGCATCAAGGAGAGCGGATGGCATCGGGGTTGGGCGCCTCGGACGCTGAAAGCGAAGCGAACAGCAGGCCGAACGAAGCCAGCGCCACCTCCTGGGAGCTCGGCGGCATCGTCGGGCGGGGGCCGGCGCACGATCCGCTTGCCGCCGTACGGACGCCGCTTGATCCGGAGTTCGACGTCTTCCTGTCCGGCACGGTGTTCCTCGACATCATCTTCACCGGCCTGTCCGCGCCACCCTCGGGCGGGACCGAGGTGTTCTCCGAGGGCATGGGATGCTCCCCCGGCGGCATCGCCAACCTCGCGACCGCGATGTCCAGGCTCGGCCTGCGCACGTCCCTCGCGGCCGCGTTCGGGCATGACGTTTACGGCGAGTTCTGCCGCGACACGCTGGCCGTGCAGGAAGGCGTCGACCTGTCGCGGTCCAGGCGGTTCCCGCACTGGCACTCCCCCGTCACGGTGTCGCTGGCGTCGCACAACGACCGGAGCATGATCACGCATGCGCACGAGCCGCCCGTTGGCCCCGACGAGATGATCGCCGGCAACGGGTCGGGGCCGCCTGGCACACGTGCGTGCTTCATCGATGTCTCGGAGAACGTCGAGCAGTGGACGCAGAAGGCCCGTTCGGAAGGCGCCCTGCTGTTCGCCGACGTCGGCTGGGATCCGAGTGAGCAGTGGTCGGCGCAGGTGCTCGAAAACCTCTCCGCCTGCTACGCGTTCCTGCCCAACACGCCCGAGGCGATGGCCTACACCCGCACCGACACGCCCGAGGCGGCCCTGCGCAAGCTGGCCGAGATCGTCCCTGTGGCTGTCGTCACTCGCGGCGGCGACGGCGCGTTGGCCATCGACGGTGAGACGGGTGAGTACGCAGACGTGCCCGCGCTCCCGGTCGAGGCGCTCGACCCCACTGGCGCGGGCGACGTGTTCGCCGCCGGATTCGTCACGGCGACGCTGGCCGGCTGGCCGTTGCTGGACCGCCTACGGTTCGCCAACCTCTGCGCCGCGCTGTCCGTCCAGCACTTCGGTGGCTCGCTGTCGGCTCCCGGCTGGGCCGACATCGCGGCCTGGTGGCAGGTCGCCAAGCGGGTGCCCGGCCTCGGCAAGGTCGCGAAGGAGTACCGCTTCCTGGAGTCCGTCGTGCCGGACACGCCCGTCGGCGAGGTGCGCCGGGCCACGGCGACCATCGGGTTCGAGGTCGACGACCTCGAACCATAGGTCGCCGGCCGCGGCTACGACCTGTACTTGGACGAGCTGTCGCTGTTGCGCTTGACCCAGCCCCAGGCGCTGGTCGCCAGGAACAGGATCAGTGCGATCACGCCGAGCCACAGCAGGTTCTTGAAGATGAAGCCGAGCACCGCCAGCGCCAGCCAGATCGCGGCGATGGCGATGATCACCTTGAGCAGCATGGGGTCCTCCCCGTCGGGCGTTCTTGCCGCGCACGGCAAGGCACCGTGCGCGACAAGGACGCGAATGTGTCGTCGATCCGTACGTGATCAAACCTACGCCGACCCGGCCGAACGGGTGATCCGGCAAACTCCCGGAGTCAGCCCTGACTTTCGACCCTAGGTCGTGTTTCATAAAGAGGGCCGGTCAAGCGCGCGACGCATGGCGCCGCGCTGCCGGTTTCGCGGGCCGACGCTCGTGTCCGGCACACTCGCGAGGCGCCGCGGGGCCGGCAGCGTGGATGCCAGCCACGCGCCGGAGGCGCAAATTCAATAGAGCGCGTCCGACGAAGTCGCGTCAGGCGATATTTATGAAACGCGGCCTAAGCCAGCAGTTGTTCGATCTCGGCGAGCTCGGCTTCGCTGAGGTCGAGGTTCTCGATCGTCGCGACGTTCTGGTCGAGCTGGGCGACGCTGCTCGCGCCGATCAGTACCGACGTCATCACGCGGTGCCGCAGGATCCAGGCCAGCGCGAGCTGGGCCAGCGTCTGCCCGCGCTTCTGCGCCAGCTCGTTGAGCGCCCGCAGCTGCGCGACCTGCTCCTCGGTGATCCGGTTGGGGTCGAGCGACTTGCCCTGGGTGGCGCGCGAGCCCTCCGGGATGCCGTTGAGATAACGGTCGGTCAGCAGGCCCTGCGACAGCGGCGAGAACGCGATGCAACCGGCGCCGACCTCCTCCAGCGCGTCGAGCAGGTCGGGCTCGATCCAGCGGTTGAGCATGGAGTACGACGGCTGGTGGATCAGCAGCCGTACACCCATGTCGGACAGGATCGACGCGGCCCGGCGAGTGTCCTCGGCGGAGTACGACGAGATGCCGACGTAGAGCGCCTTGCCCTGCTGGACGGCCGACGCCAGCGCGCCCATCGTCTCCTCGAGCGGAGTGTCGGGGTCGAAGCGGTGGGAATAGAAGATGTCGACGTAGTCGAGACCCATCCGCTGCAGGCTCTGGTCCAGGCTGCCCAGGAGGTACTTGCGCGAGCCCCATTCGCCGTACGGCCCCGGCCACATGTAGTAACCGGCCTTGGTGGAGATGATCAGCTCGTCGCGGTACGGCTGGAAGTCCTGGCGGAACAGCTTGCCGAAGTTGAGCTCGGCCGAGCCCGCCGGCGGGCCGTAGTTGTTGGCCAGGTCGAAATGCGTCACACCGAGGTCGAACGCACGACGGAGGATGTCGCGCTGGCGGTCGAGCTCCACGTCGTCGCCAAAGTTGTGCCAGAGGCCGAGCGAGACGGCGGGCAGCTTGAGACCGCTCTGTCCCGAACGGCGGTAGACCATGTGCTCATAACGGTCAAACGAGGCGTCATATCCCATGACCGACCAGTCTTCCACGCCCCTCGCTCGATAGATGTAGGGCAGGTCAGACATGAGAGGGATGTGCACAGGGAGTGCGACTGGGAAGACTGGACCCCATGTTGATCGCCGAAGACATCCTGCTGTTGCTCACCGACGACGAGACCGGGAAGTCCATCACCGACAGCACCCGGGTCGACTACGCGCTCGCGGGTGCGGTCCTGCTCGAGCTGGCGGAGCACGGCAAGGTCGACGTCGCGGGTCCGGACGGACCGGTGAAGAAGGGGCGGCTGTACGTCCGGGATCCCGCGCCCACGGGCTCGGCCGAGCTGGACGCCGGGCTCGCGGTGATCGCGGAGAAGGACCGCAGGCCGCAGGACGTGGTCGGCAAGCTGGCCAAGGGGCTGCGCGACAGGTTGCTGAACGGGCTTGCGTCGCGCGGCGTGTTGCGCCGGGAGCAGGGCAAGATTCTCGGACTGTTCCCGACGACGCGATGGCCTGCCGCCGACTCAGCGCACGAGCAGGACCTGCGCGGGCGCCTGCACGCGGTCCTGGTCGTGGGCTCCACACCGGACCCGCGTACGGCAGCGGTGATCTCGCTGCTGTGGGCGATCGACGCCGTGCCGAAGGTGGTCGCGGGTCTCGCCGGCGTGGACAAGCGGATGGTGAAGCAGCGGGCCAAGGCGATCGCGAAGGGCGAGTGGGCGAGTGATGCGGTACGCAAGGCGGTCGAAGCGGTCAACCAGGCGGTGATGACGGCCGTTGTGGCGGCTTCGGCTGCCGGCTCGGCGTCGGGCAGTAGCTGACCCGCTGCCGGCACCTGGCCGGGCGAGATTGGTGACGACGACCGCGCCGGCGGGTGGCAGCGGGATTGGTGCCGAGGTGGCCTGGATCAACGGCCGAGGGCTGCGACGAGCCGGTCGGTGAGCTCGGTGGCGAGCTTGCCGTCTGGGTCGAGGTCGGGGTCGAAGATCGTGATCTCCAGGCCTACGCAGCCGGGAGCGGCGACGAGCGGTCGCAGCAGGCCGGTCAGCTCGGCGTAGGTCAGTCCGCCGGGATCCGGGGCGTCGACGGCGGGCATGATCGACGGGTCGAGGACGTCGACGTCGGTGTGGACGAAGAAGCCGTCGAGGCGTTCGAACCGCTGCAGCACCTGGCCGGCGACGGCCGCCGGCGTCTGTTCGCGGATCGCCGGGGCGGTCCAGTTGGCGATGCCGGCTTCGGCCAGGTCGGCGAGGTGGACGTCGTAGTCGCGGATGCCGAGCACGGCGAGGTCAGCGTCTCGTACGTACGGCCGCAGCCCGTCGATGTCGGTCAGGTCGGGCTGGCCGCGGCCGGTGACCAGCGCGGTGCCCTCGCCCCCGGCCGCGCCCACGTGGTCGGAGTTGCCGGTGTGGCGGAAGTCGGCGCTGCCGTCGAAGTAGGCCAGGCCGTAGCGTCCGCGCCTGCGCAGCGCGAGGACGGGGCCGAGCAGGATCGAGCAGTCGCCGCCGAGCAGCACCAGGAACTCGCCGTTGTCGAGCACCCGCGTGATCCGGTCGGCCAGCTTCGCGGTGTACTCCGCCATCGCGGCGGCGTTGAACACCCCGTCGCCCGGCTTCCAGTCGCCCCGGTCGTAACGCGGCGGCACGACGTAGCCGGCGTCGCGGGCGCCGAGCCGCGCGACCAGGCCCTGGTCACGTAGCGCGCCGGCCAGCTTGTAGCAGCCGGGCACGGTTCCCGGCGCGGGCGGACGCAGCCCGAGGTTGGACGGCGCGTCGAGAACCGCGAGCCTGGCCGGCGGGCGGCCGGCCGTCACTGCTGGTAGCCCTCGACCTCGGTCGCCGGGCGGGTCTTGGCCTGCTCGGGATCGGCGTTGGCCTCACGCAGTGCCCGGCGCTGCCGTAACAGGTCCCAGCAGCGGTCGAGCGTGACCTCGAGCTCCCGAATCCGCTCGTGCTCGTCCTCGGCGGACACCTCACCGTTGCGCAGCTTGTCGCGGAGTGAGTGCTCCTCGTCGACGAGCTCGTTGATCTGGGCGAAGATCTCGTTGTCTTTCACGGTGCTCTGCTTACCCCCAGACCGCGGAATGCACAACTAGCCGGCGGGAAGCTCGACGGGGAGCTCGCCGCCGAGGGAGAAGCCGGATTCGAGGTTCAGGTCGTCGCCGCTCCAGAAGCGGCCGGGGTCGTACCAGCTGGCGCTGCGCTTCTTCGGCAGCAGCTCCATCGCCTGGTAGGTCGTCGCGATGACTTCGGCGCAGTAGGCCGTTTCGAGGGCGGCGTCGGACGCCCCTCGGCGGAACGGGACGCGGCCGCGGAGCCAGTTGGTCGCCATTTTCGCCGTGGAGGGGAACGGCGTCCCGGACAGCCGCGCGATCGTGCGCAGCGCCGCGTCCTCGTGCACCCGGGTCACTGAAGGATCGAGTTGGCGGAGCCAGGCCTGCTGTCCATACCTGCGGCCCCACACCAGCACCGAGTCGCGGAGGTCGTGGAGTTGGACGCCGCGGTGGTGGGTGCCGGTCCAGAGGTCGAGCAGCGACTTGCCGAGCTCGGCGTGCCACATCAGCGGTGGCAGGTCGTCCAGCACCACGGCCATGCCGACGTGGTTGACCGGGCTGTTCGTCATGACCTGGATCGCCCGGTCGGCTCTGGAACGGCCGCGGAACAGCCACAGATCGCCGGTACGAGTCAGGTCGACCGCTTCGTCGAGGTCCACGCCGCCTAATCTAGGCCCATGCGCTGGTGGAAGATCGCAGGTGTGGCCGCTCTCCTCGGTGTCGCGGCGACCGGGGTGGTGATCGTGCGCGCGGAACGCAAGCGCCGCTCCTACACTCCGCAGGAGATCCGCGCACGACTGCACGAGCGATACGCCGAGGCGGTCGGCGAGTAGAAGGACGTCACCCGCTCAGGTGACGCTCGCTCTTTCCGCGCGTCGCCACATGCAGGTCCGCCTCGATCCGCGCAGCCGTCGCCAGCAGGGACGGCAGGATCTCGCGGCGGATCGACTCCAGTGAGCTGCGTGCCGCGTGCGCCGACACGTTCACCGCCGCCACCACGCGGCCCGAACGATCGCGCACCGGCGCCGCCACCGCGCGCAGGCCCTCCTCCAGTTCCTGGTTGACGATCACCCAGCCCTGCGCACGCACGCGTCCCAGCTCCGACCGCAACGCGCCGATCGACGAGACCGTACGCGCGGTCAGCCGCTTCACCTCCACCCGCGCCAAGTACGCCTCGAGCTCGGCCTCGGGCAGCCCGCTCAGCAGCACCCGCCCCATCGACGTCGCGTACGCCGGGAAGCGCGTGCCCACGTTGATCGCCACCGTCATGATCCGCGACGTGGGTACCCGCGCCACGTAGACGATGTCGTCGCCGTCCAGCACGGACACCGACGACGACTCGCGGATCTCCGCCACCAGCCGTTCCAGGTGCGGCTCGGCGACCTCGGGCAGCGACAGGCTCGAGAGGTAGGCGTACCCCAGCTCGAGCACGCGCGGCGTCAACGAGAACAGCCGCCCATCCGTACGCACATAGCCCAGGTCGGTCAGCGTCAGGAGAAACCGCCGCGCCGCCGCCCGCGTGAGCCCCGTCGACCGCGCGACCTCGCTCAGCGTCAACTCCGGCGCGTCGGCGTTGAACGCGCCGATCACCGCGAGCCCGCGTTCCAGCGACTGGACGAAGTGGGAGCCTCGTGCCTCGCTCATTGTTCCGGCTCCTCTGCAAGCACCCGTTGCGCCGTCGCGAACGCCGCGTTCGCGGCCGGAACGCCGGCGTACACAGCGGTATGCAGCAACACCTCGCCGATCTCCGCCGCCGACAACCCGTTGCGCAGCGCCGCCTTGACGTGCATCTCCAACTCACGCGTGTGTCCGAGCGCGGTCAGCACCGCCAGTGTCACGCAGCTGCGCGTCCGCCGGTCCAGGCCCTCGCGCGTCCAGACCCCGCCCCAGGCGTACCGCGTGATGAACTCCTGGAACGGCGCGGTGAACTCGTCAGCGCCCGCCAGCGCCCGGTCGACGTGTGCGTCGCCGAGCACGGCACGCCGCACAGCCAGGCCATTCTCATAGTCACCGTGATCGCTCATCCGATGCCGCCCTCCAGGTGTGTCGCGATCAGCTTGCCGACCTCGTCCGGCTGCTCGGCCACGGCCAGGTGGGCGGCCGACGCCACGACGGCCAGCCGCGCGTCGGGGATCAGACCCGCGATCAGCTCCGCGTGGTCCACGGGAGTCGCCGGGTCGTGCTCGCCGGCGACGACCAGCGTCGGTGCCGTGATCGAGCCGAGCAGGGGACGCAGGTCCATCCGTTCGATCGCACCGCAGCACTCGATGTAGCCCTGGTCCGGGGTCGCCGCGATCATCGCCTTCGTACGCGCGACCAGCTCCGGCTCGGCGGCCGCGAACGACGGCGTGAACCACCGCCCGATCGCCGCATCCGCTCCCGCCGCGGTCCCGCCCCTACGCGCCAGCGCCGCCCGCTCGGCCCACATCTCGGGCGGGCCGAGCTGCGCCGACGTGCAGCACAGCACCAGCCGGTCCACCCGGTCCGGTGCGTGCGCGGCCGCCCACATCGCCGCCATCCCGCCGAGGGACAGCCCGACCAGGTGCGCCCGCTGAAGAGACAGCCGGTCGAGCAGCGCCAGCAGGTCGGCGCCGAGATCGGCGATCTCGTACGGCCCGGCCGGCACCGGCGACGAGCCGTGCCCGCGCAGGTCGTACCGCACGACGTTGAACGAGTCGGCGAACCGCGGCAGGATCGGCTCCCACATCGACAGGTTCGACGCCAGCGAGCCGCCGAACACGACCGTGGGCCCGTCGGACCGGCCCTCACGCACAAAGTGCAGCGGTACGGTGCTCATTTCTGGCGTCACTGCCGGTTCCTCCGTTCGTCATGTGCCGCGAGCGCCCGGTCGACGAACGCCTCCGCGGCTCCGAGATAGCCCATGGGATCCTGCAACGCCTCGATCTCGCCACGAGACAAGGAGATCTCCGGCCTGCCGGCGAGCACGGAGGCGACCGGAACCCCAGTGGCAACGGCTTCCTGGCCGGCAGCCGTGACGAGCCGCTGCGCCATCCGCCGCCCGAGGACGGGACGCAGTCCGGTGCTCAACGCCTCGGCCAGCAACCGGGAGCCCCCGGCGTCGACGTTCGCCCGCATCCGCTCGGTGTCGACCTCCAGCCCGGAAAGGCATTCCCGCAACGAGTCGGCAGCGCCGTGGACGACTTGGAGCAGGTCGTCCAGCGGGCCCCATTCGGCCTGCCAGGCGCCGGCGGCCCGCTGCAGCTCGTGCGGCATCGCGCTCAACAGCGTCGCGACCAGCCCGGGAGCCTGCTGCGCCAACGCCGAGACCGTCACGGCCGCCACCGGATTGCGCTTGTGCGGCAGCGTCGACGAGCCGCCCCTGCCCGGCCGACGCGCCTCGTGGACCTCGCCGAGCTCGTTCTGCGACAACAGGACGACGTCGCGGGCGATCTTCCCGGCGACACCGGCGGCCTCGCCCAGCGCGCAGGCGACCTGGGCGACCCGGCTGCGCTCGGTGTGCCACGGCACCGCCGGCTCCGCCAGGCCGAGCCCGGAGGAGTACGCCGCGAGTACGGACAGGCCACGATCCTCCAACGACGCAAGGGTTCCGACCGCTCCCCCGAGCTGGACGGCGAGGTGGTTCTCCCGTACGTCGAGCAGGTGGTCCGCAACGCTGTCCAGCCCGGCCAGCCAGCCGGCGGCCAGCAGCCCGAACGTCGTCGGCGCCGCCTGCTGGAGCAGCGTCCGCCCGGCCATCACGGTCCTGCGGTGAGTCGCGGCCAAGCCGGCGGCGACCTCGGCGGAGGTTTCGAGCTGTCCGCGGATCTCTTGCAGGTTTCGCGAAACGACCAGCATCATCGCCGTGTCGACGATGTCCTGGCTGGTCGCGCCGAGATGGACGTAGTCGGCGTCCGCGTCGCTCACGGCCGCCGAGATGTCCTTCACCAGTGGGACGACGGGTGTGCCGGCCTCCGCCGCGGCCACACCGAGTGCCGCGACGTCGAGGTCCAGTTCCCGGCAGGTCCGGGCGATCCGCTCGGCCGCGTCGGCAGGGACGAGTCCGGCCTCGGCCTGCGCCGCGACGAGCGCCGCCTCCGCCTCGAGCATGGCGCGCACCCACTCCTCGGGGAGGTCAAACGGCGAAGAACGTCGTCTCACCGTCGCCTCGGAACCTGATGTCGAAGCGGTAGCCGTCGACGGTGCGCTCGGCGACCAGCGACTCACGGGCGTCCGGCGGCAGCCCGGCCAGCACCGGATCGGCGGCGTTGGCGTCCGCCGAGTCGGCGAAGTAGATCCGTGTCACCAGCTGTCGGAGCAGGCCGCGCGCGAACACCGCCACGTCGATGTGCGGCGCCTGGCTCGTCGTTCCGTCCACGTAGGGAACCTGCCCTGGTTTCACGGTCAGAATCCCGTACGTACCGTCCGGGCCGGTCGGGCAACGTCCGAGCGCGTTCGGCGACAGCTGCCAGGTCTCGATCAGCGCGTCGGGCACCAGTGCACCCGAGCCGTCGGTGACCGTGCCGCGGATCCAGATCGCGTCCGGCGTATCCGAAGGCACGGCGTACTCCTCGCCCGCGCGCACCATCCCGATCGCGAGGAACGGCCCGGCGGTCTGCGACGGCGTGGTGGGGTAGCCCGTCATTCGTCATCGTCTCCGTCCGCGGACTCGAACGGCGTCGCCTCCCGGCCACGCAGCACGATGTCCCACTCGAACGCCAGCGCCCACTCGGGCTCGGTGTGCGTCCAGTCGAACTTCGAGACCATCCGCTGCCGCGCCTTCGGATCCGGTACGGAGTTGAACATCGGGTCCTGCCCGAACAACGGGTCGTCCGGGAAGTACATCTGCGTCACCAGCCGCTGCGCGAACGCCTGCCCGAACAGCGAGAAGTGGATGTGCGCGGGCCGCCAGGCGTTCAGGTGGTTCTTCCACGGGTACGCGCCCGGCTTGATCGTCACGAAGCGGTACCGGCCCTCGGAGTCGGTCAGCGTCCGCCCGGCACCGGTGAAGTTGGGGTCGAGCGGTGCCGGCCAGTTGTCGACGACATGGCGGTAACGCCCGGACGCGTTGGCCTGCCAGACCTCCACCAGCGCGTTCGGCACGGCCCGGCCGTCGCTGTCGAGCACGCGCCCGTGCACGATGATGCGCTGGCCGATCGGTTCCTCGGCATGCTGCCGGGTCAGGTCGTTGTCGGTCGCGCCGATCCGCTCAGGTCCGTACACAGGTCCGGTCAGCTCGGTCATCGTGTGCGGAAGCAGCACCAGCGGCTTCTCCGGCGCCCTGAGCACGGTCGACTTGTAGTCGGGGTACCACAGCGGCGGATGGACGTCGTCGTCTCGTACGTACCCCTGGGCATCGCGCTGTACGTCGCTCACGCTCGCTCCAACTCCCTCAGCTCCGAAAGCTCCCGCACCGTCGGCTCCGGCGTCGTGCCCAGCTCGCCGGCGACCGCGAGGTCCCAGCCGACGGCCGCGCGGACGGCATCGACGTCCACGCCGGGATGCACGCTGGTCAACGTGAGCTCACAGGTCGACGGGTCCGGCTCCAGGACGCCCAGGTCGGTGATGACGCGTACCGGGCCCTTGCCGCGCAGCCCGAGCTGCTCGCGGTCGCCCGGCCCGGTGCCGTATCCGAGTGAGGTGATGAAGTCGACCTGCTCGACGAACGTGCGCTTGCTCTGCCGGACGACCACGAGCACCTCGCCGCAGCAGCCCGCGATCTCGGGCGCTCCCCCGGCGCCGGGCAGCCGCACCCGCGGGCGCCGGTAGTCCGGGCCGATCACGGTCGTGTTGATGTTGGCGTAGCGGTCGATCTGGGCCGCGCCCAGGAAGCCGACGTCGATCCGGCCGGGCTGCAGCCAGTAGTTGAAGATCTCGGGCACCGACACGACCGACTGCGCGGTCTCGGCCAGGATGCCGTCGCCGATCGACAGCGGCAGCCGGTCCGGCTTGGCGCCCAGCGTCCCCGACTCGTACACCAGCACCAGCTCGGGGTTGTGCACTCGCCTGGCGAGGTTGGCGGCGGTGCTCGGCAGCCCGATGCCGACGAAGCACGTACGGACGTTCTCCAGCGCCCGCGCCGCCGCGATCGACATCAGCTCATCCGCGGACCAGCTCATGCCGCCAGCTCCAAAATCCAGTCCTGGAAGGCCTTCCGGTCGCGGCTCACCTTGTCCCACTGCTGGTA
The DNA here is from genome assembly GCF_054779015.1 of Flindersiella endophytica. Lineage (NCBI taxonomy): Bacteria > Bacillati > Actinomycetota > Actinomycetes > Propionibacteriales > Nocardioidaceae > Flindersiella > Flindersiella endophytica. Next base: position 292,325 of record NZ_BAAGYY010000019.1, on the reverse strand, counting down.
GGCGGTGTTGTCGCGGTCGTAGTAGCCCTGCGCGTACGACGGCCGGGCACCGCCCGGCACCTCGGCGACGGCCGTCACCACCCAGCCGGGCAGCACGACTCCACCCGGTCGCGGCTCGAGTTCGTCGACGATTTCCTCGACAGTCACCAGTGAACGCCTGGCGGCCAGCACGGCCTCCTTCTGCGCGCCGGTAATTCCCCACAGCTGGACGTTCCCCTGCCGGTCGGCCTGCTGTGCGTGCACGATCGTGACGTCCGGGTTGAGCGCCGGCACGGCGGCGAGCACCTCGCCGGTGAACGGGCAGGTGATGGTCCTGATCGTGGAGTTGCGCTTCACCAGGTCGCTTCCCGCGTAGCCACGCAGCACGGCGAACGGCAGCCCGGACGCACCCGCCACGTAGCGGTTGGCCATGCCGGCGTGGCTGTGCTCCTCGATCTCCAGCGGTCGCGGCCAGTCGTTCTCCACCGCGTCGCGGAAGCGGTGCAGCGATCCGACTCCGGGGTTTCCGCCCCAGGAGAACACCAGCTTGCGCGCGCATCCCGCACCGATCAGCTGGTCGTACACGAGGTCCGGCGTCATCCGGACCAGCGTGAGGTCCCGCCGCTGCTGCCGGATGATCTCCTGGCCGGCCGCCATGGGAATCAGGTGGGTGAAGCCCTCCAGCGCAACGGTGTCTCCGTCCTGGACGAGCTCACGCACACCGTCGGCGAGCGAGACCAGTTGCGCCACAGACCGCTCCGTTCGATATCCGCACTCTAGGTCGTTATCCGCACGTTACCCAGCGGGGCGTCGAACGGTCAACCACCGCGACGCGAGCTGTTGACGGCTCACCCGCCAAGGGCCTAAGTTGCGATAAGTACAGACGTTCGGTTCGCGAACACCCGTACCCATGTGGGAGGGATACCCATGGGCCGCCCATGGCAGCGCCGCCGCAGCATCGTCAGCATCTCCCTGCTCCTGCTCGGCCTCGTGGCCACCGCCTGCGGCTCGGGCGGCGACCAGGGCTCGAAGACCGAGAAGGTCACGGTCGGCGTGATCGCGATCGTCGACGTGGCACCGATCTACCTCGGCAAGTCGAAGGGCTTCTTCTCCGACGAGAACATCGACCTCAACCTGCAGGTCGGTTCCGGTGGCGCGGCCAGTGTGCCCGGCGTCGTGAGCGGCAAGTTCCAGTTCGCGTTCGCCAACATCGTCTCGTTGCTGATCGCCCGCGAGAAGGGCCTGCCGCTGAAGATCGTGAGCAACGGCGTCTCGTCGACAGGCCAGCAGGGCAAGGACTTCGCGGCCGTCATGGTGAAGGGCGACAGCGACATCAAGACCGCCAAGGACCTGTCCGGCAAGGTCGTCGGCGTCAACAACCAGAAGAACATCTGCGACACCACGATCCGCGCGTCGATCCGGAAGGCGGGCGGCGATCCCAAGAGCATGAAGCCGCTCGAGCTGCCTTTCCCGGACCAGCCGCCGGCGTTGCAGAAGGGCCAGATCGACGCCGCCTGCCTGGTCGAGCCGTTCGTCACGATCGCCCGCAGCCAGGGCGCGCGTCCGGTGGCGTCGAACTACGTCGACCCGGCTCCCGACCTCAGCATCGCGATGTACTTCACCACCGAGAAACTGCTGAAGGAGAACCCCGAGCTGGTCGAGCGCTTCACCAGGGCGATGAAGAAGTCGATGGAGTACGCCGACGCGCATCCGGACGAAGTGCGGAAGATCCTCGGCACCTACACCAAGATCACGCCCGACATCGCCAACCAGATCACGCTTCCGAAGTTCCCGGTGGACGTCAACCAGGCCTCGACCGAGGCGATCGCGAAGGACGCGCAACAGGACGGGACGCTCACCAAGCCGGCCGACATCGACGCGCTGTTCGCCAACGTGGGATAGCCAGTGCTCGGTCTGCTCGGCGTAGTCGGCGCTCTCGTAGTCTGGGAGGCGCTACCCCGGCTCGGGCTCGTCTCCCCGGACGACCTCCCGCCGGTGACCGTAGTCCTGCGAGCCCTTGGCCGAGAGGCCGGCACTCCAGAGTTCTGGCAAGCCGTGCTTGACACGATGATCGCGTGGGTCGCCGGCCTCGGCATCGCGACGATCGCGGCGGTCGTGCTCGGGTTCCTGGTCGGCTCGGTGCCTCTCCTGCGGGAGTTCACGCGGTCGACGGTGGAGTTCCTGCGGCCGATCCCCTCGATCGCCCTGATCCCGTTGGCGGTCCTGCTGTTCGCCACCGACATCCGCTCGACGTTGCTGCTGGTGGTGTACGCCTGCTTCTGGCAGGTCTACATCCAGGTCCTGCACGGTGTCGCCGACACCGATCCGGTGGCCGAGGAGACCGCGAGGTCGTACCGGCTCTCTCGATGGGCACGGATCCGGTACGTCACGGTGCCGAGCGCGCTGCCGTACATCCTGGTGGGTTTCCGCCTCGGTGCCTCCGTCGCGCTGATCCTCGCCATCACCGCCGAGATGATCATCGGCAGCCCGGGCCTGGGCCAGCAGATCGGCACCGCTCGCGGCAGCGGCGCGCAGCCCGAGGTGGTGTACGCGATCGTGCTGGTGATCGGGACGATCGGCGTGCTGGTCAACGCCGGCGTCCGGTTGCTGGAACGACGCGTGCTGCACTGGCACACGTCCGTACGCGGCGAGGCGGCGGTATGAACGGCCCGGCCTGGTTGCTGCGACTGCTGCGCGTCCTGTGGGTGCTGCTCCAGATCCTGCTGCTGCCACTGGTCCTGATCGCCCTGTGGTGGTGGGCGAGCATCCAGCTGCAGATGTACTACCTGCCGTCGCCGGGCGCGATCGCCGACGCGTTCACCCAGTTCTGGACTGGCGAACGGCTGCGCGCCGACGTGCTGCCGAGCATCGGCCGGCTGCTGATCGGCCTCGGGTTGTCCTGCGTACTCGGGATCGGGCTCGGCGTGGCGATCGGCTCGTCGCCGAAGCTGCGGGCGGTCGTCGAGCCGGTGCTGGAGTTCCTGCGCGCGATCCCGCCACCGGTGCTCGTCCCGATCCTGCTGCTGCTCGCGGGCATCGGCGACCGGATGCGGATCCTGGTGATCATCTCCGGCTGCCTGTGGCCGATCCTGCTCAACACGGTCGAGGGCGTGCGCTCGGCCGACCTCGTGCTGGAGGACACCTGCCGGGCGTACGGCATCAAGGGTGTCGCGCGGCTGCGTTACTTCGTGCTGCGGGCCGCCAGCCCGCAGATCATGACCGGCATCCGGCTGGCGCTGCCGATCTCGATCATCCTGATGGTGATCAGTGAGATGTTCGCCAACGTCAGTGGGCTCGGCTTCATCATCCGCCAGTTCCAGACCGGGTTCGACATCGCGCAGATGTGGACCGGCGTGGTCGTGCTCGGCCTGCTCGGCGTTGTGCTGGCCGTCCTCTACTGGCTCGCCGAACGCCGCATCCTGCACTGGTACCACGGCAGTCGGCCACGACAACGGCAATAAGGAGTAGCACCTGTGCTGGAAGTCAAAGGCCTGAAGAAGGTCTACGACGCCAAGGGCCGGACCGTCGAGGCGATCCGCGACCTGACGTTCCGGGTCGAGGCGGGCGAGCTGGTCTGCATGGTCGGGCCGTCCGGATGTGGCAAGACCACTCTGCTTCGCTGCGTCGCCGGCCTGCTGCCGCCGACGGCGGGAACCGTCGAGCTCGCCGGCGTTCAGGTCGTCGCTCCCCCACCGGACATGGCCGTGGTCTTCCAGGAGTACGGGCGGAGCCTGTTCCCGTGGATGACCGTCGCGCGGAACGTCGAGCTGCCCCTGAAAACGAAGAAGCTGGCCAGGGACCGGCGGGCCGAGCTGGTCTCCCGGGCGCTCGACGCGGTCGGGTTGCGGGACTCGCAGCAGGCCTATCCGTGGCAGCTGTCCGGCGGCATGCAGCAACGGGTCGCGATCGCGCGGGCGGTCGCGTACGAGCCGAAGGTGCTGCTGATGGACGAGCCGTTCGCCGCCGTCGACGCACAGACTCGGGCCGACCTGGAGGACCTGGTCCGGTCGATCTGGCAGGAGTTCGGCGTGACCATCCTGTTCGTCACGCACGACATCGACGAGGCCGTCTACCTCGGGCAGCGCGTGCTCGTGCTGTCCTCCTCCCCCAGCGTGATCCAGGACGACGTGAAGATCGGGCTGCCGGCCGAACGCGATCAGCTGCTGACGCGCGCGGACACGCAGTTCACCGAGCTACGCCGTCACGTGTACGCCGAAGTCCAGGCCGCGCAACGGCTTTCGGACCCACAAGATCGACAGAGGACGTCATCATGACTCTCCTGGACCCGTCCATCTGGACCTCATCCCTCTACTCCACGAAATGGACCCGGCCGCACGGAGGCGACACCGCGGTCATCGAACCCGCCACGGGCGACGAGATCGGCCGGATCGGCATCGCCGACGCCGAGGACGTCGCCGCGGCCACCGAAGCCGCCGCGGCCGCCCAGAAAGCGTGGGCCGCGACGCCGTTCGAGGAACGCGGCGCGATCATCCGGCGGGCGGCGCAGGCGATCGAGGAGAACCTCGAGGAACTCGCGGGCTGGGTGGTCCGGGAAACCGGTGCCGTGCCCGCGATGGCCGAGTTCCAGCTGCACCTGAGCACGCAGATGTGCTACGAGGCGGCGAGCCTGCCCTCGCAGCCGCTCGGTCAGATCCTGCCGACGCTGAAGCAACGGCTGAGCCTGGCCCGGCGGCTGCCGGCCGGCGTCGTGGCCGTGATCGCGCCGTTCAACGTGCCGACGATCCTCGCGATCCGGTCGGTGGCTCCCGCACTGGCGCTCGGCAACGCCGTCGTGCTGAAGCCGGACCCGCGTACCGCCGTCGCCGGTGGCGTGCTGTTCGCCCGCATCTTCGAGGAGGCCGGGCTGCCGGCCGGGCTGTTGCATGTCCTGCCCGGCGGCGCGGACGTCGGTGAGGCAATGATCGCTTCGCCGCACGTGCGGGTCATCTCGTTCACCGGCTCGACGGCAGTCGGGCGGCGGGTCGGCGAGCTCGCGGCCCGGCACCTGAAGCGCGCGCACCTCGAGCTCGGCGGCAACTCGGCGATGGTCGTACTCGACGACGTGGACCTCGATCGCGCGGTCTCGGCGGCCGCGTGGGGCTCGTTCCTGCACCAGGGCCAGATCTGCATGACGACCGGACGCCACCTGGTGCACGAGCGTCTGGTGTCGGAGTACGTCGACCGCCTCGCGGCCAAGGCCGCCGCGCTGCCGGTCGGCAACCCGGCAACCGAGCAGGTCGCGCTCGGCCCGCTGATCGACGAGCGGCAACGGGACAAGGTGCACTCGCTGGTGACCGCGAGCGTGGAGAGCGGCGCACGGCTGGCGGCGGGAGGGACGTACGAGGGCCTGTTCTACCAGCCGACCGTGCTCGCGGACGTGACGCCGACGATGCCGGCGTACGAGCAGGAGGTGTTCGGGCCGGTCGCGCCGGTGCTGTCGTTCGGCTCGATCGACGAGGCGGCCACGCTGGCGGCGGCGACGCCGTACGGCCTCTCGCTCAGCATCCTGACCACCGACCCGCTGCGCGGGCTGGCGTTCGCCGAGCGGATTCCCAGCGGAACCGTACACATCAACGACCAAACCGTCGATGATGAACAGGTGGTGCCGTTCGGCGGCGTCGGTGAGTCGGGCACGGGCTCGCGCTTCGGCGGTGCCGCGGCCAACATCGAGGCGTTCACCGAGACCCAGTGGGTCACGATGCAGAGCGATGTGGCGGCCTATCCGTTCTAGGTCGTGTCTGGCGAAGAGGGCCGGTCAAGCGCGCGGCGCATGGCGCCGCGCTGCCAAGCCGGCGGAGGGAAGCTGGAGGGGCCTCCTGTGACCGACGACGGTGCAGGCAGCGTGGATGCCAGGCGTCGCGCGTCAGGCGATATTCGCCAGGCCCGGCCTAGAAGGAGCACGTGATGCGGACGCAGGTGGGGATCATCGGTGCGGGACCTGCCGGACTGCTGCTGTCCCACCTGCTGAGCCTGCGCGGCATCGACTCCGTCGTACTGGAGGTCAAGAGCCTCGACCACATCACCAGCCGGGTGCGTGCGGGCGTGCTCGAGCAGACCACGGTCGACCTGTTTCGCCAGGTGGGCTTGGCCGATCGGCTGTTCCAGCAGGGCTTGCGGCACGAGGGTGTCGAGCTGCGGTTCGACCGGACGAGGCACCGGATCGACTTCGCCGCGCTGACCGGCGGCCGTGGGATCACGGTGTACGCGCAGCACGAGGTGCTGAAGGATCTCGTCGCCCGGCGCCGGGCGGACGGCGGTGAGCTGCTGTTCTCCGTGTCCGAGGTGAGCTTGCACGACATCGACACCGAGAAGCCTCGCGTCCAGTTCACGTCCGACTCGGGCACGCGCGAGGTGCTCGAGTGCGACGTGATCGCCGGGTGCGACGGCTTTCACGGTGTCAGCAGGCCCACGATTCCCGGTGGCGTCCTGCGGGTGCTGGAGCGGGAGTATCCCTTTGCCTGGCTGGGGATCCTGGCGCACACGCCACCGGCCAGCGAGGAGCTGATCTACACCTCGCACGAGCGCGGGTTCGCGTTGCACAGCATGCGTACGCCGGAGATCAGCCGGCTCTACCTGCAGGTCGATCCGTGGGACGACCTGTCGCAGTGGCCCGACGAGCGGATCTGGTCGGAGCTGCAGACGCGAATGGCTCTCACGTCGGGCTTCACGTTGCGGCCCGGGCCGATCCTCGACCGTGGGATCACGCCGATGCGCAGCTTCGTCGTCGAGCCGATGCAGCACGGACGGCTGTTCCTGGCGGGGGACGCGGCGCACATCGTGCCGCCCACCGGGGCCAAGGGCCTGAACCTCGCGGTCGCCGATGTGACGGTGCTGGCAAGTGCGCTGGCGGCCTTCTTCCACTCCGGCGACGCGTCACGGCTCGCGGCGTACTCCACCGTCTGCCTGCGGCGGGTCTGGCGGGTGCAGCACTTCTCGTGGTGGATGACGTCGATGCTGCACAGGTTCCCCGACCAGGACGAGTTCCAGCGGCGGATCCAGCTGTCGCAGCTGCACTACACCGTGAGCTCCCGCGCCGCGGCGACCTCACTGGCGGAGAACTACGTGGGGCTGCCGCTCTAGCTGTTGTTGGTCCAGACCATCGTCTGCTGGAACAAGGGTTTGCCCTGCCAGCGCATGCCGGGGATCAGCGCGGGCTCGCCGTACTTGGTGAAGCCGGAGCGCTCGAAGAAGCGCACCGCCCGCACGTTCTGGACCTGGGTCTGGAGATAGCAGCCGGGGGTGTTCGTGGAGCGGAGACGGTCGAGCCAGGCGTCCATCAGGCCGTGGGCCGCGCCGGTGCCGCGGGCCGCGGGCGTGACAGCGATGTGCAGCTGGGCCGGCCAGCGCGGGTCGTCGAGCTCCTTGGCGACGGGCAGTCCGCGGATCGCGGCCAGGGCCATGCCGACAGAGGCGCGGGCGAAGAACGCCATCGGCTTCGGCTTGGTGTAGAGGCGGTACGAGCGAATCGCGCGCTCGATCCGCTCGTCCTCGCCGGGGAACTTCGCGCTGTCGACACAGCCGGCCAGGTGGCCGGCGGGCTTGCCGTCGACGACGGCCAGAAACAGCGACTCGGGCTCGAGGTCCAGGTAGGGATCGAGGTAGATCGACGCCTCGGACTCGGGGTGACCCCACAGGGACGCGACCGGCGAGCCCTCGGCCTCGCAGGCGTACAGCTCCCGCAGCTCGGCGCGGTCGGCCTCGGTGAACGTCCGGATCTCGATCGTGGCCATCGTGCTGCGCTCCTTCGGCGGGGCTTACCGCGTATGCCATACTGTGTAGCACATACGCGGAAGGATGGCCATGCCAGAGCTGCCACCAGTCGTCGCCAAGCTGTGGGGCCGCGAGACCGTGGCGCGCAAGGGCCCGCGGCCACGGCTCGACCTGGAGACGATCACAGCCGCCGCCATCAACCTCGCCGACGCCGGCGGACTGGCGGCGGTGTCGATGAGCAGCGTGGCCGAGCGAGTCGACGTGGCGACGATGGCGCTCTACCGCTACGTCGGCAGCAAGGACGAGCTGCTGACGCTGATGGCCGAGGCCGCGCTGCCGCCTCCCCCACAGCACGCCGATCCCGTGGCCAATCCTGTCGCCAATCCGGCAGCCAATCCCGCAGCCAATCCTGGTGCCGCGATTGTCGCCAGTTCTGTCGGCGATCCTGTCGCCAATCCCGTCGGCGATCCTGTCGCCAATCCCGTCGCCAATCCCGCAGCCAATCCTGGTGCCGCGATTGTCGCCCGTTCTGTCGGCGATCCTGTCGCCAATCCCGTCGCCCCTGTCGCCAATCCCGTCGCCAATCCCGTCGGCGATCCTGTCGCCAATCCTGTCGCCGATCCCGTCGCCGATGCCAGGGCCGCGGGCGATGGCGGAGGTGGAGACACCGCCCGTCGGGCGTGGCGGAGCTACCTCGCCACGTGGACGCGCGCGAATCGTGATGCGCTGTTGGCGCGGCCGTGGCTGCTGTCACTCCCCGGCGCTGTGCCGCCGATCGGGCCGCGGCGGTTGGCCTGGCTCGAAGCGGCGCTGGCCGCGCTCGGTGACACGCCGCTGGACGAGAGCGAGAAGTTTCGCGCTGTTACCGCGCTGACCGGATACGCACTCAGCGACGCCACGCTCACCTATGCCGTCAATGCCGGTAATCCGGTCGTCGACGGGGCGGCCGGCTACGGCGAGTTGCTGGCGCGGGTGCTCGACCCGCGGGCGTACCCGGTGCTCGCCGGGATGATGCGGTCTGGGTTGATGGCGGATTCCGAGGGCTGGGTCGAGGACGCAGACTTTACGTTCGGGCTGGATCTGCTGCTCGACGGCCTGGAGGCGTTGATCGAGCGGCGGCGAGAAATATGACGCGGATCGTCGTCAATCGGCGCTAGCGTCGGCTGGATGCTGACGCACCCGTTCTTCACCGATCTCGTGGCCCACGACGACGCGGAACTGGGCCGCCTGCTCGGCTCCGCCGTCGAGAGCCGCGAAACGATCCACGAGTGGCCGCTGTCCTGGGTGCGGAAGCTGCGGCTCGACGACGGCCGGACGCTGGTCTACAAGTCGCAGCTGCCGCCGACGGTCGAGGCGGCGTTCTATCGCGCCGCCACCTCACCGCTCCTGCCGCACGTCCAGGTCCTCGGCCGGCTCGGCGGGTGCACGACGCTCGTCGTCGACTGGATCGACGCGCCGACGCTGCAGGACGCCAGTCTCGACGAGGCCGGCTTCGTCGAGCACGCCAGGCGGGTCGTCGAGCAGATCGGGGAGATCAAGGGTGACCTGCCCGTCTACTACGACATCGGCACGCCGGCAGCCTGGCACGCCGTCACCACCGAGGCGCTCGGCAAGCTCGGCACGTTGGTCCGCACCGGCCGGTTCCCGTCGATCGCGCCCGAGCGGATCGAGGCCGTACGCACATGGGCGGAGTCGGACGACGTGCTCGCCCTGATCGGCAACGGCACGCGGGTCGTGCACAGTGACCTGCGGGCCGACCAGATCTTCCTGGCCGGCGACGGCTATCGCGTGATCGACTGGCAGCGCCCGATCCTCGCGCCGGCAGACGTCGACCTGGTGATGCTGCTCGACGAGTACGGCATCGACCCGTCGCCGTACGCCAGTGCCGAGGCCATCGGCATCCGCTGGTTCGTCATCCTGCGCTGGGCCGTCGAAGCCCAGCACGACCTGCTGCCCCACCTCGACGCCCGGCTGTTCGACGACTGGGCGGCGGGCGCCGTACGCAAGATCCTGGGTCAGGCGCCCGGATAGCGCTGCGTCCACTGGGTGTACGGCCCGTAGTCGCCGTGCAGCTGTGACTCCTGCGTGAACTCCATCGCGAAGTCGTCGGCCAGCTCCAGGATCGTACCGCGGCCCTCGACCTCGGCGACCCAGTCGGCCGGCAGCGCCGTCTCGCCGTGCCAGGCGCCGAGCAGGTTGCCGCACACCGAGCCGGTCGAGTCGCTGTCGCCGGAGTGGTTCACGGCGAGGAGCAGCGCCTGCCGCATCTGCGGCGGGTCGGGGTAGACCAGTGCGCAGTAGACGCCGATCGCCAGCGCTTCCTCCGCGATCCACGCGCCACCCAGCTGGTGTACTGCCTCCGGCGACGGTGTGTGCTCCGAGCCGGCCAGCTCCACCGCCTTGCGCAGCGCGGCCGTCGTCTCCTCGTGGCCTTCGTACTCCGCGAGCAGCACCAGCGCGCCGTCGATCGCAGCCGGGAGCGGTACGCCGTCGATCAGCTGCCGGACGATCGCGGCGAACGCGCCCGCAGACAGGTAGCCGGTCGGGTGTCCGTGGGTGAGCACCGCGCACTCGACGGCGAAGTCGAACGCGTTCTTGATCTTGTACCAGGGCGTCGGGATCAGGCCGAACGGCGCCGAGCGCATCACCGTGCCGCAGCCCTTGGAGTAGGCGTTGACCGGCTCCTGCAACGTGCCCATCCGGCCCGAGCGAAGGCCTGACAAGCACGCGTTGCCGGGTGCGCGTACGTCGTAGAGCCATTGCTGCCGGCCGAGCCAGCCGCTCACGTCGTCCGGCGGGGTCTGCCGTTCCTGGGTGGTGAGCCAGCGCAGGTACGCCCGGTGCACGACGGCCGGCGGATGACAGACGCCGCGATCCCAGCGCACGGCGGCCCGGATGATCCCCTCGACGGTGAACAACGTCATCTGCGTGTCGTCGGTGACCAAGCCGCGCCTGCCGCCGATCGGTGCCAGGTCGGTGAGCCCGGCCTCGCCGTAGTCCTCCCGGATCTGCTCGATCTGAACGAACTCGATCGGGGCACCCAGCGCATCGCCGATCGCACCGCCGAGCAGGCAGCCACGTACGCGTGATCGAAACGTCTCCTGGCGTTCCCTCGGCCAGTCCTTCGGATGTGTGATCGCCTGCCCGCCGCCCTGCTCAGTCACACCGCGAAGCGTAGCGGAACCCCTCTGACCAGCCGATCGTTCGTTTCGCAGGGGGTAAGTCAATGAATGTCATGAGCAAACGGCGCATCGCAGCTGTCGTCCTGGCCGTGCTGATGCTCGCCGCCGGGGTCTTCTTCACGGTCGGAATCTCGAACGGCTGGTTCGAGGTCATGTAGGCCGCGTGAGAACCAGGTCGAACTCCTCGTCGCGGTCGCAGAGCAGGGTGCCCTCGACCACTCTCAGGCGGGCGACCTGGATCGAGGACCGCCTTGTGTCGTAGGAGTCTCCGGTGTCGCCGCCGTGACGGCCCGGGTGCGTGAAGTAGAAGACGTACGCCTCGTCGCCGCTCACCACGACGTCGGCGTGCAGGCCGATCCCACCGTCGTCGGCCCGGGTGCCTGGCTGGTCGAGAATCAGGCCGGTCCGCTCCCAGTGGTCCAGGTCGCCGGAACGGAACACGCCTTGGCCGCGCCACTCATCGGCCAGCAGCCAGTAGTGGCCGCCGAGCCGGAAGACGTTCGGCCCTTCGTGCGGGCGCTCGGTGAGCACCGGACCGACGACCTCCCACTGGTAGAGGTCGTCGCTGTCGGCGGCGTAGGTGTGCGAGCCGTTGGCCTCGTCCTTGTACCACATCCGGTGCCGGCCGTCCGGCAGCTCGTGGACGCAGGCGTCGATGACGCGATCCGAGCTCAACTCGAGCCTGGACTGGAAGCTCCACTTCAGCAGATCCGGGCTGGTGTAGTGGAGAATTCGGCGGTCGTGTCCGGCCCATTGCGCAGGGACACCGCGGATATAGCTGACGTACATGTGATATTCACCGGACTGCCACAGAATTTCCGGCGCCCAATAGGTATTGCGGCCCCATTCGACGTCGAGACCGGAAAGCGTTCCCCGGTAAACCCATTCGCGGCCGTCGGGCGAGGACGCGACGCCGAGATCGGTGCCGTGCACCCAGGCCACGCCCATTCCCTCGGCGGTCGCCCGCCGGCTGGTGTAGACCATCCACCACTGCTCAGCGTCTCGATTCCACAGGATTACGGGGTCGGCCGCACCGTCGTGGATCGGGTCCCTGAACAACGGCGCACTCATGTCATGACACCTTTCCTTCTGCGGAACTACGGGAGTACCCAGCGTTCACCTTGGTACCCGATCGTGCGGAAATGTGCGAGTAGCCATCATCGCGGAGTCATTCCTCCCGCAGGTCAACGGAGTCACGAACTCCGTCCGCCACCTGGCCGACCATCTCCGTGTACGTGGGCATGATTCGCTTGTCATCGCGCCCGGTCCAGGAGACGCGACCTACGGCTCGACCCCAGTGATCCGGGTACGCAGCATGCCGCTGCCCATGTATCCCGAGCTGCCTCTCGGCCTTCCGGACAGCGCGATCCGTAAGGCGATCGCGGAGTTCCGGCCCGACATCATTCATCTCGCTTCACCGATCGTCATCGGCAGGTCCGGACTGAAGATCGCCGAAAAGCACGGCATTCCGACGGTTGCCGTCTACCAGACCGACGTGGTCGGGTTCGCGCAGCAGTACGGCTTCGTCGGTGTGGAACGCACGATCTGGGCGTGGACGCGGCGCCTCTACGCCCGGGCGGGCCGAACGCTCGCGCCGTCGCAACCGGCGGTCGCCCAGCTCGAAGGCATCGGCGTGCCGCGAGTCTTCTGCTGGCGGCGCGGCGTCGACCTCGCCCAGTTCGATCCGTCTCGCCGGGACGACGCGCTGCGGGCCCGGCTCGCCCCGAACGGTGAGGTGCTCATCGGGTACGTCGGGCGGGTCGCGACCGAGAAACGCGTTCATCTCCTGAGGCATCTGGACAACCTCGACGGCATCCGGCTCGTGGTCGTGGGCGACGGCCCGGCGCTGGAGGAGACCCGGGCCGTCGCTCCGCGTGCCGCTTTCCTCGGCATGCTTCGCGGTGCCGAACTGGCCAAGGCGATCGCCTCGCTGGACGTGTTCGTTCACACGGGTGCGCACGAGACGTTCTGCCAGGCCGCTCAGGAAGCCATGGCCAGCGGCGTTCCACCGGTCGCACCTGCCGCGGGCGGACTGCTCGACCTGGTGGACCCCGGGCGCACCGGACTGCTCTACGCACCCGAGGACTCCGAAGCCGGCATCGCCTCGATGCGCGCCGCCGCCCGGACCCTCGCCGACGATGCCGCGCTGCGCCTACGGATGGGTGACGCGGCCCGGCGGTCGGTGCTTCGCAGGGACTGGTCACACATTCTCGACGAACTGATCGACGTGCACTACAAGGCCGTACTGCAAGGGAATGGCACTCGAGCGACCGGGCTGGTGGCATGACGAGAATCGCTCAGCTGGCGAACTTCTACAGCACGACCTCAGGTGGTCTGCGTACCGCGGTCGACGCACTCGGTCGCGGTTACGTCTCGGCGGGACACGAGCGGCTGCTGCTCGTTCCAGGGCCCGAGGACTCGCTACAGGAGACCGAGAACGGCGCGATCATGACGTTCCGCGCTCCGCTGGTCGGCGGCAACGACTACCGCATGGTGGTCGAGCCGTGGCGGGTCCGGGAGGCTCTGGATCGGTTCCGCCCAACCAGCATCGAGGTCTCGGACAAGACGACGATGGTGCTGGCGGCCGGCTGGGCCCGCCGGCGCGGTGTGCGCAGTGTGCTGCTGTCGCACGAACGGCTCGACTCGCACCTTGCGCCGCGGATTCGCTGGCAGACCGGGCTGCGGGTCGGCTCCAGCCTTGTCAACCGGTACTTGCTGCGCGCGTTCGACCAGGTGGTCGTCACGTCGGCGTTCGCGGCCGAGGAGTTTCGACGCGTTGGCGGGACGAGCGTGGTGCGCGTACCGCTCGGCGTCGACCTCACGACGTTCCACCCCGGCCGGCGGCCGTCGGGAACGCTGCAGGGCTTGCCGAAGCTCCTGCACGTCGGCCGGCTGTCGTATGAGAAGCGGCCCGACCTCGCGATCTCGGCGGCAGTCGAGCTGCACCGGCGCGGCGCGCCGTTCGACATGGACGTCTACGGCGACGGCCCGGACCGCGCGGAGCTGGTGCGCCTCGCCGACGACGCGCCCGTGACGTTCCACCCGCACTTCACCGACCGTTCCGAGCTCGCCAAACGGATAGCGGCGGCGGACGTGTCGCTGTCGGTCTGCCCGGGCGAGACGTTCGGGCTGGCCATCCTGGAGGCGCTGGCGTGTGGCACGCCGGTCGTCACCGCAGACCTCGGCGGCGGGCGGGAGCTGATCACGCCGGAGTGCGGGGCGTTCGCGCCCGCGACGACTCCGGCGCTGCTGGCCGATGCCGTGCTGCAGGTGCTGGACCTGCCGGAGACGGCTCGCCGGGAGGCTGCCCGCGAGCGGGCCGAACAGTACCCCTGGTCGGCCGCCGTCGATCGCATGCTCGAGATCCACAGCACGCCCGTGCAGGCCAGGCGGTTGTGGCGGTCAGGAGCCAAGAGCTAGGGGTGTCCTGTAAGTGTCGCCGGGCTGCGGCGGCCCTGGCGCCACGCTGGCTGCGTTGGACGAAGATCGCCCGTATGACCTTGTGCGAACGACTCCGCCCGCCTTGCCAGCCCGGCACCCTTCCGCACCACCACCGTGGTGCCAGCCCGGCGCCACTCTGCTCAGGTGGCGGCTACGCCGCCGGGCGTCCTCGCTATCCACCGACACTTACAGGACACCCACTAAGCGCTGGAAGCACCCTCGGCCAGCAGGAAGCCGACCGACTCCTTCACCACGGCCGGATCGATCAGGATGCGGTTGTGGCCGAGGCCCTCGGTCGTCATCAGGCGGGCGCCGGGCCAGGCTTCGGCCAGCTCCGCGCCACCCGACCAGTTCGTCTCGGTGTCGTCGCGGTCGTGGATCACCAGCGTCGGCGGCACGGTCAGCTGGTCTGCCGTCGCGATCAGGTCGAAGTGGTCCCAGGTGACGCCGATCCGGCGGGAGGAACGCGCGATCATCGCCTTGCGTACGCGCTCGCCGAAGCCGAGCTGTGCGGCGAACGGAAGGGTGTACGGCTCGGGCTTCTCCATCGGAGAGACGAACACGACCCGCTTGGCCACCACGCCGTCCCGCAACGCGAGGGTGACCGCGCAGGCGCCGGCGGAGTGCGCGACCACGCCGTACGCCGGGCCGAGCCGGTCGGCGACGGTCCGGACCGCTTCGCCGGCCTCGAGCAGCGTGCTGCTGACCGGGCCGTACGCGCCTGGCGAGGACTCGCCGTGGCTCGGCGCGTCGAACGACACCACCCGGAAGCCCGCGGCCACCAGCGGCGCCACGAACGCGTCGAGCTGCGAGCGCCAGCCGCCCCAGCCGTGGACGAGGAAGATCAGCGGACTGTCGTCGTCACCCCACGAGTCGCCTTTGATCCGGCCGTCGCGGAACGGCACGCTGACCCTGGCGGCCGGCTCCGGCAGGTCCGGGGCTCGGCGGGCTTCGCGGTCGAGCCGGCGCGGAGGCAGCGTAAACCACAGCCGCTCGGCCCAGCGGCCGCCGAGCTCGGGCGCGAACCGCTCAGCGAGCCCGAACACCGTCCGGATCGCTCGGACCTGGAACGCCGAATAGAAACGAACGGTCGTGCTTTTCTGTGCCGGCATGGCTGCCCTTCTCCCTCTGGGAACGCAGGCTGCGGGTGGTCGGTGGTCTTAGTCGCAGTCTCGGCGGGCGGCGGCCAGCAGCGCGTCGACGGCGCGCCGGGCCCGCTCCCCCGCCCGCGGATCGTCCAGCAGGCGCTGGGCGTGATGGCAGGCGAGCAGGATCCCCTGGAAGTCCTGGGCGAACTGCTCCGGCTCGGCGTCGGCGCGGAACTGCCCGTCGGTGACGCCCGAGCGGAAGATCGTGGCCAGGGCCTCGAGCCAGTCGCGCTGGTGGGCGACCAGCCGTTCTCGTACAGGCCCCTGCTCGTCGTCGAACTCGGTCGACGCGGCCACGAAGATGCAGCCGCCGGGCAGCACCTCGCGGTTCCAGGTGAGCCAGCGCTCGAACAGCTCGCGCACCCTCGGCTCGCCGCGCGCCGCCTTGAGCGCAGGCCGCAGCACGAGCTCGACGAACTGGTCGGCGGCGTGGTCGAGCACGGCGAGCTGGAGCGTCTGCTTGGAACGGAAGTGGGCGAACAGGCCGCTCTTGGAGAGCTCGGCCTGCTCGGCCAGCGAGCCGATCGTCAGGCCGTGCAGACCGACAGTGCTGGCGGTCCGGAGTGCGGTGTCGAGGACGGCCAGCCGCGTGAGATCGGCCTTGCTCATGCGAACGAAAATAGCACGACCGTTCGGTCGGCACCAAGCGATTCATTTGAGCCTGCGATTTAACCGATAGGCCCCTATCATTTATGTGCTAACGTCGAGGCGTCTCTACAGCCTCATGGGAACGAGGTCGGAAGATGACCGAAGCAGCAGAGCTGCCGTTGGAGATGCGGCGGAACGGGTTCGACCCCGCGCCGGAGCTGGCGCGAGTACGCGACGGCGAGGGTGTCCTGCGGGGGGAGACGCCGTTCGGCCTGCCCGCCTACCTCGTCTGCCGGCAGGAGGATGTTCGCGAGGTGCTGTCGGATCCGGTCCGGTTCAGCAGCGCCCGGACGTCGTTCCAGGGTGTCGTCGAGATCGACGAGGCCGAGCTGGCGAGGGCGCGCGCCGGCAGCCTGATCTCGTTCGACCCGCCGGAGCACACGAGGTTGCGCCGGATGCTGACAGCGGAGTTCACGGTCCGCCGGATGCGCCGGCTGGAGCCGCGGATCAAGGAGATCGTCGACTCGGCACTGGACGATCTGGAGCGGGATGGCAAGCCGGCCGACCTGGTGGCGAACTTCGCGCTGCCGGTTCCCTCGCTGGTGATCTGCGAGTTGCTGGGCGTGCCGTACGCCGACCGCGCGGAGTTCCAGGACCGGTCGGCTCGGCTGGTGGACGTGTCGCTGCCGATCGAGGAGCGGCGTGCGGTCCGGCAGGCGGACCACGCGTACATGGCCGGGCTGGTCACGAAGGCGCAGGCCGATCCGGGCGACGGCATGCTCGGGATGCTCGTTCGGGATCACGGCGACGACCTCAGCACCGACGAGCTGATCGGAATCGCGAGCCTGCTGCTCTTGGCGGGACACGAGACCACGTCGAACATGCTCGGCCTGGGCACCCTGGCACTGCTGCGGCACCCGGACCAGCTGGCCCTGATCCGCGAGGACCCGGCCCGGATCGAACCCGCCATCGAGGAGTTGCTGCGCTGGCTGTCGATCGTGCACTCGTTGCCGCCACGTACGGCCACGACTGACGTCGAGATCGCCGGACACGCCATACCCGAGGGCTCGTTGGTGGTTCCCGTGCTCCCGGCGGCCAACCGCGACCCCCACTTCATCGAGCACCCGGACACCCTCGACATCACGCGAGGCGCACCCGGTCACGTCGCGTTCGGCCACGGGGTGCACCACTGCATCGGGGCTCCGCTGGCACGGATGGAGATGCGGATCGCGTTCCCGGCGTTGCTCTCGCGGTTTCCCGGGCTCGCGCTGGCCGAGCCGTACGAACAGGTGGGGTTCCGGGCCTTCAGCGCTGTGTACGGCCTGCGCTCGCTCCTGGTCACCTGGTGAGAGCCGACGCCACCCGCAACGCGGAACGGATCGTCGGTGCCGCGGTGCTGGCCTTCGAGGAGATCGGTCCGGAGGTGACGCTGGAGGAGATCGCTCAACGCGCGAACGTGGGTGTGGCCACGGTGTACCGCCGCTTCCGCGCTCGCGACCAGCTCGTCCGGGCCGTCTTCGAGCACGTTCTGGCCGCCGAGCTCGAACCGACCACCGCGGTGCACACCGACGACCCGTGGCGGGACCTGACCGGAGCGCTCGAGGCCATCACCGAGGTGCTAGCCCGGCGGCAGGTCGTCATCTCGCTGGCGCGTGAGTTCGAGACGTTCGCGACCGAGAGCGCGCAACGCTTCCTGCGCTCCCTCGAACCGGTGCTCCAGCGGGCAGTCGACGCAGGCGTGGTGCGGCCGGAGCTGTTACCTCGCGATCTGATCGCCGTCATCACCATGAACCTGTCCACGGCACACCCCGGCGACCCAGCCGGCGCGGACCGCAGGCGCTACCTCGCCTTACTCATCGACGGCCTGCGAACCTCGCCGACCACCCTGCCGCCACCCTCCTCGGCCGAGGTCCCCGGATCCCGAGCCTGCTAGCAGCAGTGACGACGATCCGGAGGGCCAGCTAGTGATTGGCGGCGTGTTCCCAGGCGTCGAGCAGGCGGGCGGCTGAGCCGCCGATCGGGCCGACTGCCGCTTCCAGCGTCTTCGCGTCCGGCAGTTCGGCTTCTGCTACCGCGTCCTCCGCGAGCGTGGCGTCGTCGATCGTCGAGGAGCAGACGGACAGGAGGTAGTCCGGTACGTTCAGGGCCGGATCGACGCAGCCGACCAGTGGGGTGCCGACCGCCGCCACCAGGGGGAACACCGTTCCCGGGATGCCGATCGCGGCTTCCGCGCGGGCCGACGCCTCCAGTGACGGCACGGCGCTGATCTCGTACTGCTCCCACAGCGAGCGGTCCTCCCGCGGGTGCAGGCCGACCAGGATTCGCTTCCCCGCCGCCCGCAGCCGGGCGGCCGAGTCCAGCAGCAGTTGCGTCCCCGGCGCCGCGGAGCCGGTGTCGTCCGGATACGTGACGCTGGTCAGCACCAGCACCAATCCCGCCTCCGGCCGGCGGACCGGCAGGTTGTCGGTCTGCGGCGAGCCGACGACGCGGACCTTCCGGTGCGTACCGAGGTAGCCGGCGAACGCTCTCGCCGCTGCCGGAGACGCGGCCGTACGTACGCGCAGCCGATCGCGGAGCTCCCCGGCCAGTGGCGCCTCAGCCGGCCCGAGATACGCCAGCCCGCTCGCGGCAAGCGGAAGCCGAGTCCGAAGCCGGAACCGCCGCGCACAGTCGGCCGGCCAGTCGCCCGCACCCGCCACCACGAGCAGGTCCGCTCGGGGAGCGTCGTCAGGGGTCGCGACCGGCACCGGATCGTCCGGTGAGATCTGGGAGTAGTCGGGCACCAGCTGGGTCAGCTGCCACCGCCGTCGCGCAGCCTCCGCCAGCAGCGGCTCGACGTGGTAGGTGCCCCACGGCTCGTTCGTCGCGATCAACACTCGCATCGGCTGGCGCCGATGCCGGCTCGCGGCCGATGCCGTGCCCTCACCGGTGGCTAGCACACCGGCCAGGGCTCCTGTCAGTACGGCCCGACGGGCCAGGAGATTGACTGCGTCCACGCCGGAACCCTATGTGGGCAAGGCGACCTTGACGTGAACGCCGATCGACGAACTACTTCGGCTGGCCGTCTCCGGCTTTGTCGCCCGGCACGAGCTTCAGCCCGGGATCGGTCACGAACGCCAACGCCTGCTCCAGCGACACGTCGACCCTCGAGACAGGCGTCTGGGAGTTGTTGCCGAACAGGTCGAACGTACCGATGCCGACGTACGATCCGTCCGTGCGCTGGTACAGAACGCTGAGCGCCGCTTCCTGGCCCCTGCGATCGACGCCGACCCAGGCTTGCTCGGAGGTGCCGGGGATCGTCTGCTTCTCGCACAGGTTCTTTCCGTCGGTTTCGTCGAGACACCCGACCTCCTGCAGCAGCCCATCGACGGCGTGCTCGTCCTTCTCGGCCTCCGTCGAGGTGACGACCACCTTGACCATGCCCAGACCGTCCTCGCCGGACACGGCCCAGTCGAGCTTGGACCCGACGCTGTAGCCGCCGGTCTGGACGTTCTCGCTCTGCTCGGGCAGGTGCTCGCGCCCCGGATCCAGATGGCGGACGGCCGCGTCGAGCAGGAGCGCCCGGGTCGCGGGGTACGGGAACGGGTCGTCCCCGGGCGCCTTCGCCGTCGACTCGCCGCGCTCGACCGTGGGTTTCGCGGACGGCACTGTCGGTGTGGGTGAGGGGGAAACCGTGGACGCCCCCTCGCTCGGTATGCCCCGCGGGTCTCCGGACGCGACCTGCAACGTCGCGTCGTCCCGGAAGG
Organism: Flindersiella endophytica; assembly: GCF_054779015.1. NCBI lineage: Bacteria > Bacillati > Actinomycetota > Actinomycetes > Propionibacteriales > Nocardioidaceae > Flindersiella > Flindersiella endophytica. Next base: position 272,531 of record NZ_BAAGYY010000019.1, on the reverse strand, counting down.
CGTTGGGCAGCACGGCGACCGCGCCGGTCGCCATCACCACGCCCGCTGCCAACCCTGCCCCCACCATCACGGCACGGCGGCGGCGCAGCCGGCGTTGTCCACGCCGGACATCATCGTCCGGGCCGGACGTCATCGCCGGTTCGTCGGAGAAGTCGAGCTCCTCGAACGTGCGGCTCAGCTGGTCCTCGTCATTCATTTCGGTTGCCTCTCGGTCGCTGCGTCATCCATCGACAGAGCGGCTCGCAGGCTCGCGATCGCCCGCGCGGTGTTGCTCTTCACCGTGCCCGCCGAGCACCCCAGGTCACGTGCGGTCTCCTCGACCGACAAGTCACACCAGTAGCGCAGGACGACGGTCGCTCGCTGCCTGTCGGGCAGTCGTTTCAACGCGTTCAGCAAGGCGTAGCTGTCTTCGAACGGAAGCCCTTCCGGCGCGGCGGCGTCGAAACCGTCCAGCCCGGCGGTCTCACGCCGCCAGGGCCGGCGCAGCTCGTCGACATGCGACCGGACGACGATCCGCCGCGCGTAGGCATCCTCCGTGCCCTCCCCGTGGATCCGGGGCCAGGCGACGTACAGCTTCGCCAGCGCGGTCTGCACCAGGTCTTCCGCAGCGTGCCAGTCACCGCAGACGAGGTACGCCACGCGCCGGAGATAGGTCCGCCGCGCGGCGACGTACGTCGCGAAGTCAGCTCTGCTTCGCCTGCTCACGTCACCACCCGTTCGTGCGCATTCACTCTGTCGCCGGAGAGGACGGAACGCGCTGGGAACAGGTTGTCACGAAGCCGGCAGAAATTACGGACGTTCAGTGCGCGATCACAAGCATCTGGTCGGCACCGGCCTGGAACTCGTACGGCACCGCGCGCCGCTCGGCACCCAGCTCGCCGGCCAGCCGGTCGAGGAACTCCACCGGCTCCCCCGCGCCCTGCAGCACCAGCGGGAACACCCGAACCTCACGGCGCGCCACCCGGGCCAGCTCCCGCAGCGCCGCCCGATGCCAGTCCTCGCCCAGCCGGTCCGCCCAGGTGAACAGCAGATGCGAGCACAACACCAGGTCGAACGCACCATCGCCGAACGGCAGATCCGGCAGCGCACCGGCCACGTAGGCATGCGGTCGCTCCACATAGTCACGCGCGAACCGCCCGGCGGCCTCCGCACGCAACTGGTCGCGCCTGGCGGGCGTGCCGTACCAGGACCAGACGAACCGGTCCTGGTTCTCGTCGATCAGCTGCGCGGCTCCGGAGGCACTGGTGCTGATCGCGGCGAGCACCTCGTGCTGTGGCCTGCCGTACGCCGGGTCGACCGCCGCGCCCGAGCCGCCGCGGGCGGCCAGCTCCGCGGTGAAGCCGGACGCGCCGGCGCAGCAGTCCAGGATGGACAACTCCAGGTCAGTGTCGCTCAGGTCGAACATCGCCTGGTACTCCACGAACGACCGCGAGGTGATCAGCACACGACCAGTACAGCAGATCCGGCCGGCTCGCCTCCGAGATGCCCTGTTGAACAAGGAGCTACCGGAAGTGAGTACGCCGAACAGTCGGTCATCAGGACTTTGGTCACCCGGAAAGTCGGGACCTGCGACCTGGTGCTTTCTTCGTCAAGGAGGGCTTAACGTCATCCCTGGAGCGTGTATCAGGGGCATTTGATCTGCCCCGTTCGGAGGCGTGGCGCTCGAGTCGGTGGCGCTGCCTGTCCTGTAACCCTGCGAAACAAGGCGTGTCACCGTCAACCGCGACCCGTCATGCGTCGCGGATCAGGGAGGGTATTTTTCTTCGGCTCGTAGGTAGGGCACATGCAACACCTCAATCCATCCTCGAGTGTCAAACCGACCCATCGTCGTGCCAGCCGGTCCAAACGTGCTTTGGCCGGAATGGCGGCGCTTTCACTAACAGCAGTTGGCCTGCTGGCATCCGCCGGACCCGCGTCGGCGAGTGTTTCCACAGACGCGGGCTTCGAGTTCGCCGACGGCAACCTGGTCCACAACACCTTGATGGACTGGAACGACTTCGCTCCCACCACGTGGGTCGGGAGCGCGCCGTCCCGGACGTCGAGCAAAACCGTTGCCGGCTGGGCGTTCACAGGACTGGAGGACGCACAGGCGACCGGCACCGACTCCGCCTTCGCGGGCGGCGTGAAGCAGGACAACGACTGCGCCTCGGTCATCGGTGCCAAGGCACCCAACAAGGACGACCTGAAACGGGTCTACGTCACCAGCAACACGGTGGGCGGCGATGTCTTCCTCGGCCTGTCCTGGGTGCGAATTCCGCAGAACACCACCTCACCGTCGGCGCACATCGGCTTCGAGTTCAACAAGGGCACGACCGCGTGTCCCGCCGGCTCGGGCGGCCTGGTGCGCCGCACCGCGGGCGACATGCTGATCGTCTACGACTTCGAGGGTGGCGCCACTGACACCCCGACCATCACGCTGCGGCGCTGGGTCACCTCCGGTTCCTGCGAGGTGGGCTCCGACAGCCCGCCGTGCTGGGGACCTTCCACCAACCTGACCGCGCTCGGCTTCGCCGAGGCCAAGGTGAACACCACCGGCTCCGTCTCGGACGCGATCGCGCCGCCGCCACCGGCACCACCGGTGACGCTCGGAACCAACGAGTTCGGTGAGGCCGGGATCAACCTGACCGACGCCGGTGTCTTCTCCTCGACCGACTGCGAGTCGTTCGGCAAGGCGTACGCCGTGAGCCGGTCGTCCGGCAACTCCGCGACCGCCCAGATGAAGGACCTCGTGGGTCCTGGTGCGGTCAACATCACCAACTGTGGAAGGGTGATCATCCGCAAGGTGACCGACCCGAGCCCGGATCCGACCGACACGACGTTCGACTACACGACCACCGGCGGACTCAGCCCGTCGACGTTCGACCTGAAGAACGGCGAGTCGCAGGACTACGGCTCCCAGGTGCTGCAGGGGTCCTACACCGTCACCGAGTCCGACCCGAGCCCGGCCTTCGCGCTGAGCAACATCGACTGCTCGGCTTCGAACACGTCCCACGGCACAACGATCACGGAGAACGAAGCCACCCGAACGGCGAGCTTCAACCTCAAGCCGCTGGACGTCGTCGACTGCACGTACACCAACACGTTGCAGCGCGGCGCCCTGCGAATCGTCAAGCAGAGCACGAAGAGCAACACCCTGGTCTCCAACGCCGGGGCCGTGTTCTCCTACGACAGCTCGAGCGTGACGGACAACGGCACGGGCGACGAGGACTCCACGATCGGTGAGATCTGTGTCTCGGGCCTGAGCCCTGGCGCGTACACCGTCAACGAGACCACGCCGCCGCCTGGCTACGGCGGTGCCACGCAGACCGACGTGACCGCCACGGTCGTGGTCGGAACCAACTGCACGGACAACCAGCCGAGCGCCGCCAACACGGCGACGTTCACCAACGCACCGCTCGCGGACATCCAGGTCAACTTCCGCGACGGTGGCTCCGGCGAGACCAGTGCCACGTCGATCGTGTGCACCAACGCCGGGACGACCCCCAGCACGACACCGGCAACCGGTTGGGACAACTCGGTGACCCACGAGGACATCCCGATCGACCCGTCGCCGCGTACCGTCACCTGCACGATCGTGATCGATCCGTAGTAGTCGCAAAGCAGTGACCGGTGGAGAGCCCGAGGCCAATCCTCGGGCTCTCCCCGCGTCGCAGCTCCTCAGTAACCAGTCGGGTGCCGAGGGGTGTACGCCGCTTCGAGCGAGGCGGCCTCGTCGTCGGTGAGGTGGACGTCCAGCGCCGCCACGGCGTCGGGTAGGTGGTGGTCCTTGGTCGGGCCGACGATGGGCGCGTCGACGACCGGGTTGCGGAGGACCCAGGCCAGGGACACCTGCGCCATCGGGATGCCGCGGTCCTTGGCGACCTGCTCCACCGCGTCGGCGATCGGCTTGTCCTGCTCGGTGGTGAACCGCTTGCCCATGGGATCGGTGTCGGCGCGGTTGGTCTGGGTTCCCCAGGGCCGGGCCAGGCGCCCCTTGGCCAGCGGGCTCCACGGAATGCTGCCCACACCCTGATCGGCCAGCAGGCCGAACATCTCGCGCTCGTCCTCGCGCATCATCAGGCTGTACTGGTTCTGCATCGACACGAAACGCGTCCAGCCGTGGAGCTCGGCGGTGTACTGCAGCTTCGAGAACTGCCAGGCCCACATGGACGACGCGCCGAGGTAGCGCACCTTGCCCGCCTTCACGACATCGTGCAGTGCCTCCATCGTCTCCTCGGCCGGAGTGTCCGGGTCGAAGCGGTGGATCTGGTAGAGGTCAACGTAGTCGGTGCCGAGCCGGGCCAGCGACGCGTCGATGCTCTCCATGATCGCCTTACGGGAAAGGCCCGAGCCGCCGGGACCGTCGTGCAGCTTGAAGAACACCTTCGTCGCCAGCACGACGTCCTCGCGGCGGGTGTACTTCCGGATCGCCCGGCCGACGATCTCCTCCGAGCTGCCGAAACCGTAGATGTTCGCGGTGTCCCAGAAGGTGATGCCGAGCTCGACGGCCTGCCGGAAGATCGGCTCGGCCGCGGCGTCGTCGAGCGCCCACTGGTTGAAGCCGCGCGATGTGTCGCCGAAGCTCATGCAACCAAGCGAGATCCGGCTGACTTTCAGTCCGGAGTTGCCAAGCCGTGTGTATTCCATGGGCGGATTCCTTCTTGTCCTTGTCGGATGCGTGGCCGGTCAGCGTGGCAGCAGCCGGAACGTCGCGGCCGCGGCCCTGGCGTCGGTGACGGGTCCGACGATCCTCGGGCCGTAACGGTCGTACTTCGTGTGGTACGCCGCGTCGATCGCTGCCTGGGCGTCGGAGGCGGCTTCGGCGAACGTCACGTCGCGCTCGAGCCCGCCGGCCTCGATCCGCCCCGTGCCGCTGGCCTTGGCCCGGCGGAACCACGGGTTGTCGACGCCGTAGGCCGAGCGCACGTAGAGCTCGTCGCCGGCGCGCACGACCCAGATCGTGATGTACGGGCGCAGCGTGCCGTCCTTGCGTACCGACGCGATCCGGAGCTCCTCGGCCTCGCCGATCCGGCTCAACTCGTCCGCTGTCCAACTGGTCATGTTTCTTCGAATACCTCCTTGGCGATCCCGACCGCGGACATCGCACGTGGCCAGCCGGCGTAGAAGGCCAAGTGGATGATGACCTCCTTGAGCTCGGTCTCGGTCAGTCCGTTGTCCTTCGCCCGGGCGAGATGGTGCCGCAACTGCTCGGTGTTGCCGCCGGAGATGAGGCAGGCGACCGTGATCAGGCTACGGTCGCGATGCGACAACTCTGGTCGTTCCCAGATGTCACCGAAAATCACGTTGTCGGTGAGCTCGACGAGCTTGGGGGAAAAGTCTCCGATGATGCGCTGGGCCGGGGTTTGCTCTCGTTCGGTCATGGCCGCACCAGCACCTTCAGCGCCTTGCGCTCGTCCATCGCGCGGTAGCCGTCGGCGATGTCGTCCAGGCCGAGGGTCTGGTCGAACACCCTGCCCGGCTGGACGTTTCCGGCCAGGACGTCGGGCATCAGCTCCTCGATGTACGCCCGCGCCGGTGCCGCGCCGCCCGTGAGCGTGATGTTCGGAACGAAGGTGTCGACGAAGCCGAACGGCACCTCGGCGAACTGCGGTACGCCGACCCGGCTGATCACGCCGCCGTGCCGGACGACGCCGAGCGCCTGGTCGAACGCCTCGCGGTAGCCCACGGCCTCCAGCACCGTGTGGGTGCCGTCGCCGCCGGTCAGGTCCCGTACTCGCGCGATGCCCTCCGCACCACGCTCGGCGACGACGTGGGTCGCGCCGAACTCGACTCCGAGGTCGGTACGCGCCTTGTGCCGCCCCATCAGGATGATCTGCTGGGCGCCGAGGCGCCTGGCCGATAGCACGGCCATCAGCCCGACCGCGCCGTCGCCGATCACGGTGACCGTCGTACTCGGGTTGACGCCGGCCTTGAGCGCGGCGTGGTGGCCGGTGCCGTAGACGTCGGAGAGCGTGAGCAGGTGAGGGAGCAGCTCGTCGTCGTTCTCCTCGACGGGCGCTTTCACCAGCGTTCCGTCGGCCAGCGGCACGCGGACGGCCTCCGCCTGCAGGCCGCCGATCCCGTTGCGGCCCCAGAACCCGCCGGTACGGCAGGAGGTCTGCAGGCCTTCGCGGCAGAAGTCGCAGGTGCCGTCGGACCAGGCGAACGGGCAGATGACCACATCACCGCTGCGGAGCGTGGTCACCTGGGAGCCGGTCTCCTCGACCACGCCGACGAACTCGTGGCCCATCGGGTGGCCCTCCGTGCCTGGTGTTGCCGGCGGGAGATTGTAGTAGGGGTGCAGGTCGCTGCCACAGATGCAGGACCGCAGGACGCGTACGATCGCGTCGGTTGGCTCTTTGAGCACCGGGTCCGGGACGGTCTCGACCCGAACGTCACCGGCGCCGTACATGAAGGTTGCTCGCATGTCGTCCAGTGAATGCGATCCGCGACGAGGTGGGGAGTTCCTGTCGTTCCAGGTAACGGCAGTACCTCCCTCGTTCTCGCCCGGACTGCCGGGCGTGACGTAGCGTGGTCGTATGGACGACCGCGACCGCGACCGTGACCGCGACCGAGCGGAGATTCGTGAGTTCCTCGGCTCCCGGCGTGCCCGGCTCACCCCGGAGCAGGCGGGGCTGCCCGTCTACGGCGGCAACCGCCGGGTGAAGGGGCTGCGTCGTGAGGAGGTCGCGATGCTCGCGGGCGTGTCGGTCGACTACTACGTACGCATGGAGCGCGGGAATCTCGCCGGTGCCTCTGACAGCGTGCTCGAGTCGCTCGGCCGTGCGCTGCAGCTGGACGAGGCCGAGCAGGCGCACCTGTTCGATCTCGCGCGCAAGTCGACCGCGACGCCGACGAGCCGGCGCCGGGCCACGACCAAGCAGGTACGTCCGGTCATCCAGCAGGCGCTGGACGCGATCACGGAGGCGCCCGCGTGGGTACGCAACGACCGGCACGACATCCTGGCGGCGAACCGGCTGGCGCGGGCGCTGCTGTCCCCCGTTCTCGCCGACCCGCGCCGCCCGGCGAACACCGCACGGTTCGTCTACCTCGATCCCGCGTCCAGGGACTTCTACCTCGACTGGGAACGCGTAGCCGACGACATCGCGGCGATCCTGCGCTCGACGGCCGGGCGTAACCCGCACGACAAGGCGCTGACCGAACTGATCGGCGAGCTGTCGACGCGCAGCGAGACCTTCCGTACCCGCTGGGCCGCGCACGACGTGCGGTTCCATCGCACCGGGATGAAGCGGATGCACCATCCAGTCGTCGGAGACCTCGAGATGAACTTCGTGGCGATGGAGTTCCCGTCCGACCCCGGGCTGACGCTGATCATCTACACAGCTCCGCCCGGCACCGCCTCGGCCGACGCCCTGCAGCTCCTCGCCCACTGGGCGGCGACGCAGGAGCAGCCCAGCGTGTCCGCCGGCGCCGAATGAGCGCGGCCGGCTAATCAGATGTTCCGGCGTTGCTCGCTTTGCTAGCGTTCACGGAACAACCCCATATCCCTTCGGGGGAACGCGCCGAGTCTCTCGCTTTGAGGGGACCGGTGCGCTAGCTCAAGGAAGCTTTGGCTTAGAGCACCCGGAGCCACGTGCCAACCGTGTCAAGCGGTTGGTGTGGCTTCGGGTGCTCTTTTCGTTTACGAGCCAAGCGCCTTGCCGCTCTCGGCTCGGGAGAGGCGGTACGCGATGACGACGGTGGACCAGCTGGTCGTTCGGGTGAGAGGGATGGCTCGTGACTGACGTGACAGCCGAAGCTCTCGCCGAGGCGTTCGGGCTCACGCCGCCGATTGGCAACCTGGAGCCGTTGCCTCATCGTGGGTTCAAGCAGTTCTGGTGCCTGGACACCGGCGACGGACGCGTACTGGTGAAGCAGTTCTGGCCATACGACGACTTGCCGTGGCGTGACCGGTACGAGCGGATCATGGAGCTCGAGCGGCGGGCTCTGCGCGCCGGCATCGACACGCCGGCGCCCCTCGTGCCGGTGCGGCCGGCGTTCGGCAGCGTCGCCCGGATCGAGGGGTACGGGCTGTTCCGCGCGTTTCCGTACGTGCGACATCGAACGGTGGGCCGGGACGACGACCTCGCCGAGTGGGCGGGTGCCACGCTGGCGCACATCCATCAGCTGTGGCCGCTCGACACGCGCCCGGATCCGAACTGGTGGTACGGCCAGGATCCGCGGGTGCCGCACGGGCAATGGCTGGACTGGCTCGACGAGGGTGAACGCGACGGCAGGTCCTGGGCGCCTGCGCTGCGGGAGCAGCTCGACTTCGTACTCGACCAGTCGACCCGCGTCCTCGCGACGTTCAACGCCTCGCCGCCCTACGTCGTGAGCCACCTGGACTTCAAGCCGTCGAACGTTCTGCTGGCCGGCGATCGTCCCATCGTGATCGACTGGGACTCCGCCGGCTGGGAGAGCGTTCCGCTGGAATCGGCGTACGTCTTCGTCGACTTCGCCGGCCGAGCCCACGGCCTCGACCCGGATCCCGAGGTGATCCGGCGAGCCCACGCGGCCTACATCGCAGCCGGCGGCGAGCCGCTGGTCGTACGGACGGGCTCGCTGGATCGGGTGATCGGCCAACACCTGGCCACGATCACGACCGCACTCGGCGGATACTTCCAAGGCGGCCACAGTGAGGAGCAGATCCGAGCCCGGATCGAGTACTTGCCCAAGGTCGTGGCGAAGGCACGTTCCTGGGAACAAACCCTCGCCGAAGCCTGCGACCAGGAGGGCGCGGCACAGCCCCAGTAGCCGAAGAGCGCCGAGAGTAAAGGGCTGTGCACCTGCACAGTTTGGTCCCTGGCTTCCCGGAACCTCACCCGTCGGACGCGACATGCTTGCATTTGGCCGGCGATGCCCAGGGGTGCAAGGCCAAAACCAAAAGCAAACCGACGCTGAGGCAGCCTTGCGGCCCTGGGCAGCGTCGGCTAAACCTTCGGTGGCGCGTCCGGCGGGTGAGGGGCCGGGAAGCCCCCGGTTCCGAGCCCTGAGTGTCCGACCCGCCGGAGGCAACCCACCAAGGCCACCCGCCGCGAAACAACCCAAGCCCCAAAGTCACGCGGGCGGCAGCAAGCGCCGACCTCAGTCGTCGGTGGAGCGGCGGAGGCGTTTGGTGTCGCTGCGGCGGCGCTTGGTGTCGAGCCGGCGGCGGACCGAGCTCCTCGTCGGTTTGGTCGGCCGCCGCCGCGGCGGCCCAGGCTCGATGGCGCGCTTCACAACGGCCACCAGCTTCTCCTCCGCCAACCGCCGGTTGATCAGCTGCGATCGATGCTCCTCCCCCGTCACCGTCAGCACACCGTCCCGCAACCGCCGGGCCAGCCGCGAGACCGCCAGCTCCTTCAGCGACGCCGGCAGCGCCGACGACCCCAGGAGATCCCACGACAGCTCGACCCGCGAGTCGGTCGTGTTGACCGACTGACCACCTGGCCCGCTGGATCGCGAGAAGCGCCAGGACAGCTCGCCGCGCGGGATCGAGATGCCGGGCCGGACGGTCAGGGAGGAGTCGTCAGTCACCGAACCATTTTGACCAGGTCGTCCATCAGCGTGTTCGTCGCCTGGTCCACAACCTGCCGCTCCGGATGAGCGGAGTACCACGAGATGATCTCCCGCGCACCGACAGCGAACGGAATCGTCGCGACGTACGAGGGCACCAGGGCCTTGACCTTGCTGTTGTCGAAGATGACCGAGTGCGCCTTGTCGCCGAGCAGGCCAGGCCCCAGCGACGGAGACACCCGCGCGATCACCGACGACGGCACGTGCACCAGCTCCGGCGACGGCACGCCCGCCGCCGCGCCCAAGGCGGTGTAGACCTGGTTCCACGTCAGCACCTCGTCCGACGTGATGTGGAACGAGTCGCCGATCGCCTGCGGGTTGGCCAGCAGCCCGTTGAACGCCTTCGCGAAGTCGTCCGAGTGCGTCAGCACCCACAGCGACGTCCCGTCCCCCTGCACGACGACCGGCAGTCCGCGCCGCATCCGGTCGATGTCGGTCCAGCGCCCCAGAACGGGAAGAGCCGTCTGGTCGTACGTGTGTGACGGCCGCACGATCGTCGCGGGGAAGCCGGAGGAACGATACGCGTCCACCAGCAGCTGCTCGCACGCGATCTTGTTGCGCGAATACTCCCACTCCGGGTTGCGCAGCGGCGTCGACTCGGTGATCGGCAGCCGCGCCGGCGGAGTCTGGTACGCCGAGGCCGAGCTGATGAAGACGTACTGCCCGGTCCGGCCCGAGAACAGCGAGATGTCGGTCTCGACGTGCTCGGGCGTGAACGCCACGAAGTCCGCCACGACGTCGAACGTCCGGTCTCCCAGCGCCGAACGCACAGAGGAAGGATCCCGGATGTCGGCCTGCACGACCTCGGCACCGGATGGCACCGGACGATGCGAGGTGCTGCCCCGGTTGAGGATCGTCAGCTCCAGCCCGGACTCGACCGCGAGCCGGCTGCACGCCGAGCTGATCGTGCCCGTGCCGCCGATGAACAGGACTCTAGGCGCCATGTCGTTCAGTTCTCCTTCACAGGCGTCGGTTTCAACGGCAGCTCTGCCACGGTGCCGGCCGGCACCTGCTGGTATGCCTCGAACAACCGCATGATCTCCAGGGAATCGTCCAACGTCCCCTTCGCCGGTGGCGAGTTCCGCGAAACCGACTCACAGAACGCAACGACCTCAGGGACGTAGCCGAGATAGAACAGGTTCTTGTTGTAGAGCTGCCCGAGCGAGAACTCCGGCTCCCACACCACGGGCGCGCTCTCGGAATCGACCAGGAACGAAGCCGAGCGACCGTACGCCCGGTGCCCGCCCGGCCGGTAGTACGTCACGCGCACGCCGTTGTCGACCACGACGTTGGCGTCCCGGCCGATCACTTCGACCCGCTCGAGCGGGCTGGTGTGCGCGACCCCCGACGCCAGGTGCAGCGAGCCGATCGCGCCCGACGCGAACCGCAACGACGCCACGCTGCTGCCGGACGACGGCTCCCACTCGTACGAGAACCGCGCGACCGGCCCACCGAGGAAGCCCAGGATCGCGCCCGGGTGGTAGATGTGGTCGAGGAAACCCCGCATCGACAGCAGGTCGTGCCGCTGCTCCGGCGGCGGCAGGCTCTGCGGATAACGCACCGAGATCGACGCGACCGGGCCGAACTCCGGCTGCTGGATCAGCTCCTTCACCTTCTCCATGGCCGGTGTGAAGATCTTCTTCAGCCCGGTCATGACGAACCGGCCCGTCTGCGACGCGACCCGCGCGAGCTCCTCGATCTCTCGTACGGAGGCGGCCGTCGGCTTCTCCATCCAGACCTGCGCGCCGGCCCGCAGGCAGTCCAGCGCGATGTCGGTCGCCTGCACGCGCCCGGTGACGTTGTCGTACGACGTCACGATGAAGACGGCATCCGGCCGCTCTCGCGTGAGCATCTCGCGGTGGTCGCTGTAGTGCGCCGCGGCGCCGAACATCCGTGCGTACGTCGCGGCCCGCTCCGCGCGCACGTCGCACACCGCGAGCAGGTTGACGGGCGCGTACTGCAAGGCGGGATAGACGTTGCGGAACGCGTGCTCCCCCGCGCCGATGAACGCGCAGCGGATCCGCTGGTCGTACTCGAACTGGAACTTCACCGGGTCCGGCATCACTCTGCCAGCATGCCCGGTGCCACCCGGATCGGGTCACGGCTGGCCGGACACGGCCTCAACGCAAGCTGTCGAGCACCTCACGGGCGACCGCATCCCGCCGGGCCGCTTCCGCGGTCGCGGCCGAGGCCTCGGCCGCGATCCGGACGTCGTACGCCGCCCGTGCCGCCGCGATCTGCAGCTGGTGCTCCTCGGTCCAGGTGACCAGCGCGCGGATCGTGCCGTGCAACGTCCGCCCCATCGGCGTCAGCGCGTACTCGACCCGCGGCGGCACCGCCGCGTGCACCGTACGGCTCACCAGGCCGTCGCGCTCCAGGTGGCGCAGCGTGCGCGACAGCATGCGCTGGCTCACGCCGTTGATCTCCCGGCGAAGCTCGGAGAACCGCAGGCCCTGGCAGTCGAGCAGCGCGATGACGAGCAGCGACCACTTGTCGGCGATCCGGTCGAGGATCTGCCGCACCTCGCAGCCCTCTCGCACGTCCCACTGCTTGACGTCGTAGTCATCGGTGTCGGCCAGCTCGCAGTGACCGGTATCCCCGGAGTAACCGAGGGACTCTGAAGTTCCTTCTTCCACGGTCCCCAATAGTCCCCGAAGATCCACCTGGTAACCAATCAGAACCAACGAACGTGGAGGAAGCATGAACGCTCGCGCGTGGGGCGTGCTGTTCGTCCTGTGTGGCGCGATCTTCCTGGAAGGCATCGACGTGGCGATGCTCAACGTCGCGTTGCCGTCGATCCGGGAGGACCTCGGCCTGTCGACCGGGATGCTCAGCGGCGTGGTCAGTGCGTACGTTCTCGGCTACGGCGGGTTCATCCTGCTCGGCGGCCGGGCGGCGGACCTGCTCGGCAGGCGCCGGATGTTCCTGCTGTGGCTGACGGTCTTCCTGGCGTTCTCCGGCCTCGGCGGAATCGCCAACGAGGGCTGGCTGTTGCTGCTCGCCCGGTTCGCGACGGGCGTCGCGGCGGCGTTCATGGCGCCGGCCGGGCTGGCGCTGATCACCACGAACTTTCCCGCGGGTCCGGCTCGAACCAGGGCGCTGGGCTTCTACGCGGGTACTGCCGCCGGTGGCTACCTGCTCGGCCTGGCAGCCGGTGGTGTGCTGGTCACGGCCGGCTGGCGCTGGGTGTTCTTCGCGCCGGTCATCCTGTCTGCGCTGCTCCTGCTGGCGGCGATCCCGCTGGTGAAGGACCCGGTGCCGCTGCAGCGGCCGAGCGCGCGCGAGTTCGACATCGGTGGTGCGCTCACGATCACCGGCGCGATGTTGTTGCTGGTCTACGCCGTGGTCCGGCTGGAGCACGCCGGTAGCGGCCGGCTGGGAACGGCGGGCGCGTTCGCCGGCGGGCTGACGCTCCTGGCCGCGTTCGTCGCGATCGAACGGCGGGTGCCCCATCCCCTGGTCCGGCTCCGCATCCTGCGGTCGGCGCCGCTCGTTCGCACCAATGTCACGGCGCTGCTGTTCATCGGCGCGTTCGCCGGCTTCCAGTTCCTGGTCACGCTGTACCTGCAGGAGTTGCGCGGCTGGAGCCCGCTGGAGACCGGCCTCGCGATGCTCGTCGTCGCGATCGACGTCGTACTCGCGCCGACGCTGACACCGCGCCTGGTCAACCGGTACGGCAACCTGCCCGTGCTGTTCGGCGGGCTCGTGCTGGGAGTGGTGGCGTACCTGCTGTTCCTGCCGGTCGGGCTCGACTGGGCCTACACCGCGATGCTCCCGGCCTTCGTCGTGCTCGGGCTGGCGTTCACGCTGGCGTACGGACCGCTGACGATGGCCGCGACCGACGGGGTGGACGAGCGCGAGCACGGCCTGGCCGGCGGACTGCTGTACACCGCCTCGCAGTTCGGCACGGCGCTCGGCCTGTCGGCGGCGACGGCTGTCTACGCCGCCGGTCTCGGTGACACGCCGCTGGAGGCGATCCGGGCCGGGTTCGTCGTACCCGTGGTCGCTGTAGGTGTCGCGGTCGCCGTCGCGGGCATGGGGCTACGGCGCCAGGGTCGCGCCATCGCGAACCCGTAGCATGCCCGGAATGTACGACGCACCACCGCGACGGCGCATCGCTGTCGCCGTCGCGGCATCCGTGCTCGGGCTGGCCGGCGTCGCCGCGCTGGTCGCCTGGGCCGCGGTCGCCGCCGAGGCCGACCGCGACCGGCGAGCTGCCTCGCCGAGCCCGACGCCCTACTCCGTACCGATGGAGACCACGTCCGCGGAGCCCGCGACCGGCGAGGTGGTGGAGAAGCTGCCGGCGAAGCTCTGCGGACTGATCGACCGGTCCGTGGTGCCCGCGGAGCTGCGCGACCAGGAGCCGGGCCAGATGACGCTGGACGACGGTGAGCAGCAGCACTGCGTGTGGCAGTACTACAAGCCCGATGGCGCCCGGTACTTCAGCCTCTCGATCGAGGCGATCCACAGCGACGACACCAAGCTGTCGGTGATCGACGCGAGTGAGGAGTTCACCCGCGACAAGGACGACGCGAACCCGCTGCCGGTCGACGGCGTGGGAGACGAGGCGTTCGGCACCAAGGCCAGCAACATCATCGAGACCGACGGAAAGAAGTACGCGATCGAGGGTGCGCACGTCGCCGTGCGGACGCGCAACGTGCTGGTACAGGCGTACTGGGAAGGCGCGGACTACCCGGAGCAGCACAATGTGCCCATGCTGCGCGGAGAGAACCTCACCTACGAAGAGGCGCTACCGGTCGCGGTCAAGCTCGCCGAGAGCGCGATCGATCAGCTGAACTGACGGAGAAACGCGCGCCAGTCCGCCGTCGCGAAACCGAGAACGGGTCCACCTCGGTCCTTCGAGTCCCGCACCGCGATCTCTTCCACCGAGTACCGAACCTCGACGCAGGCATTGTTTCCCCCGCTGCTGCTGTAGGAACTGACTCGCCACGTCGAGCCGTCGGTCATGTGAACTCCTTGACCACCGCCTTCATCAGGGCGATGGATTCGCTGGGGTCGAGTGCCTTGCTACACAACCGATCGTATGTCGTGATCAGCTGCTGGAGCGCTTCAGTTTCGACATAGACGATTCCGGTCGGAGTGTTGGCGTGACCGATCTGGAGATAGGGCGACGGCAACTCGACGAGCTCGAATCCGCCATCCGGGCTGGCATGTGCGCCTGCTGCGAACGGCAGCACGCGCAACGTGATATTCGGACGCTTGATGAGGTCGAGCAGATGCTCGAGCTGCCCGGCCATCACCTCGGTGCCGCCGACCGGCCGGCGAAGCACCGCCTCGTCGAGCACGGCTTCGTAGCGCACAGGATCCTGGCGAGTCAGCGCTTGTTGCCGCAGCATTCGCGCCTCGACACCGCGCTCGATCTCCGGTTCTGGCAGGGCGCCGACCGCATCGTGGATCGCGCGTGCGTAGCTCTGGGTCTGCAACAGGCCAGGCAACACCACGGCTGCGAACGAGCGGAGCGCGACAGCTCGCGACTCCAGCCAGGACAGCTCGATCAGCGGTTCGTCGAGCGAGTCGCCGTAGGCGTCGTACCAGCCGCGCCGATAGACATCGCGAGCCAGGCGCAGCATCACCTGGCGCTCGGACTCGTCGTCGACGCCGTAGATGTTGAGCAGCTTGACGACTTCCTCTTCGTGCGGCGGCGAGAACCCACTCTCGATCCGGCTGACGGTCGAGGTGTCCTTGCCCAGATCGCTGGCCACCTCGCGCCCCGTCTTGCCGGACGTCTCGCGCAGCCTGCGCAGCGCATGCCCAAGCATCTGCGCCCGCACTGTGGGGCCTTTCTTCGCCGACAACACGACCTCCTTCAGCGCAATGTTACCTAACGCTTGCACATCGTTGCGATCTGTGCAACTCTGCTGCGTGCAAGCACAGTCACCGACTGCGATTGCGGCAAAGGAAAGATATGGCCGGGACGGTCAACGGGTTTGCCAGCCATGTCCGTCCCGGCCCTGAGGCCGGAGGCCGAACGCCCATGCTCATCGAGTGCACGACGCCCGACGACTCCAACCCGACAACTCTAGACCTCCGCGACGACCGGCAGATCCCACGTCCGTTCGCGCTCTACGAAACCCGGTGGGTGACCACCGACGCGATCACTCACCCGGAAGACGCGATCGCGTGGGGGTTCGACACACCGCGCGCCGCGTACGTCTTCCTGCGCAGTCCGCTCACCGGAACCGCCTACCTGGGGCGCTACCGGAGCGTCGAGCAGGCCCGGGAGCTGCTCTCCCGGCACGGTGAGCTGGCGATCGTCTGGCCGGAGGTCGAAGCCGTCTGGCCGGGGTTCATCCTCGACGACATCGAGGACATCGACGAGCTCGGCGGGATCGACCAGTTCGCGGATGTCGATCCGAGCGGTGGGCGTTCGTGTAGAGGGTGACAGCAAGCAGCTGACGAAGGAGAGATTCCGAGTGACGTTCACCGATCAGGAGATCGCCTACCTGCGCTCGCAGCCACTCGCCCGGGTCGCCACCGTCGACTCCGAGGGGCAGCCGGACGTGGTGCCGCTCGCGTGTGAGTACGACGGCACGTACTTCTGGATCGGCGGTGTCGGCGACGCCGTGGTTCATACGCGCAAGTTCCGCAACATCGTGGCCGGCAACCGCAAGATCGCGCTGGTCTTCGACGACCTGGTGTCGTTCGACCCGTTCGTCGCGCGGAGCCTGCGGGTCTACGGCGTGGCCGACGAGCCGATCGAGCGGGTGGGCATGGTGGGTCCCGGCATCTACGCCCGGATCGCGCCTACGGTCTCGTGGAGCTGGAATCTCGACGGTGAACCGGCCGGCGAGACGTGGTACGAACCTCGCCGGACGGTTCACCTGTTCGCTAGCTGAAGGCTTCGAGCAGCAGCTTCGCGGCCTCGGTCGCGCCGTCGGTACGGATCTGGCCGGCGACGGCGGTCGCCCGCTCGCGGGTCTCAAGGGCCAGCGCCGGCCCGAGCACCGCGGACAACGACTCGATCGTCGGCGCCGGCCGTCGTGGGCGGTGCCGATGCCGAGCTCCGCGACCCGGCGGGCCCAGTACGGCTGGTCGCCGCCGGCCTGCGGGACGACCACCTGCGGAGCGCCGGCCCTGGCCGCGGTCGTCGTCGTTCCGGCGCCGCCGTGGTGTACGACGGCGGCCACCCGGCCGAACAGCGCCTGCTGGTTGATCTCGCCGACGGCGAAGCAGTCGTCCCGGTCGTCGGCGAGGGGCCAGTCCGGCCCAGCCGCGCGCCAGCAACACCCGGCGGCCCTGCGCGCGGACCGCCGCGATGGCCGCGTGACCGGTCTCGTCGGTGGTGGTACGCATGCTCCCGAACCCCCACGTAGACCGGCGGCTCGCCCGCGGCGAGGAACGCCTCCAGGTCTGCCGGAAGCGGACGCTCGTCCGGCAGGATCCACGCGCCGGCGTGCGCGACGTCGAGCCCGGGTGTCTCCCCCAGCGGACCGAGCGTCGGATCCGCGGCCAGCAAGGGCCGATCGGTGAACAGGAACTCACCGACGTCGGCCACATCGTTCAGCTCCGGCAGGCCGATCGACGCGCGGTGGGCGTTGACCGGCTCACCGAACATCGCCTTCCAGTCCTGCGCGCCGATGTCCTCGACCACGATCGGAGCGAACGCCACGAACCGGTGCGGGATGCCCGCCCGCTCGGCTACTGTGCGCGCGACGAAGATGGACATCGCGGTGGCCAGTACGCCGGCGCAGCCCTCGGCCGCGGCGGCGAGGGTGTCGTACTGCGCGTCGATGAACTCGCTCGCCCGCCGCGCCTGCTCCTCGGGCGTGGACGGCCGCTCCCAGGTGTGCCACGGCCGGTCGTAGGGCACCATCGGCACGCCGGCACCGGCCAGCAGCGCGACGAGCTCCTCGTCGGGTGGCGCGCAGACCCGCACGTCGGCGCCGGCTGCCTGCAACGCCACCGCCAGCGCGACCATCGGCTCGACGTCACCGCGTGAGCCGTACGTCGACAACAACACTCGCATCAGATGGGGTACCTCGCGCCGGTGACGTTGAGCCGGATCCGGTAGACGGTCGTGGTGGCGGTGACGACGGTCGAAGCAGTGCAGGCCGTCGTGGGCCGCGCCCCACAGGCGGCCGTCGGAGTCGCGCCTCGGTAGTTTTGTTCAACAAGAGAACAAGAGAACAAGTCAACAGTTCGACAAGTGTCCTGATCACCGAACCGGGCGCCGTCGAAGCTGCCGGACTCACAGACGCGGAAGACGCCGCGGTCCTCCAACTCGCCGTTGCCGCCCTTGCCGCCCTTGCCGCCCTTGCCGTCCTTGCCGTCCTTGCTGTCCTTGCTGTCCTTGCCGACGCCGAAGCGGTGGATGTGCTTCTGCCGGGTGTCGACGACGAACAACTCCTGCTCGTCGGCGGTGAACGCGAGCCCGTTCGGCCGCACGAAGTCGTCGGCGACGACATGGACCTCGCCGTCCGGCGCGACGCGGTAGACGTGGCAGGCGCCGATCTCGCTGTCGGCGCGGTGGCCCTCGTAGTCGCTGTCGATGCCGTAGCTCGGGTCGGTGAACCAGATCGAGCCGTCGGAGTGCTCCACGACGTCGTTCGGGCTGTTGAGCCGCTTGCCGTCCCAGCTGTCGGCGACCGTGGTGACGGTGCCGTCGGGCTCGGTGCGGCTGACCCGGCGGCCGCCCTGCTCGCAGCTCAGCAACCGGCCGGCGCGGTCGACGGTGTGGCCGTTGGTGTAGCCGGCCGGCTCGCGGAAGACTCCGACCTCGCCGCTCGTCTCGTCCCAGCGCAGCAGGCGGTCGTTCGGGATGTCGCTGAAGAGGAGGTAGCGACCGGCTGGGAAGTACGCCGGGCCTTCGACCCAGTCGCCGTCGTCGAACAGAACCTCGAGGTATTCGTCGCCGTCAACCCGGGCGAACCGCTCGTCCCGGCGTTCCCAGACCGCCTTGATCTTCACGCGCCGACGTTATCGCCGGGCGGTGACGACCCAGGCGCGGGAGTCGACCAGGACGCCGTCGTCGGTGTGGTGGGCGGTGAGCAGCTCGGTCAACCGCTGCTTGGCAGGGCCGGCCTCGGCGGAGTCGAGCTTCTCGAGCACCTGCCGGACGGCCGCGAAACCGGACAACAACTCGAGTGCGGTCGCCGGGTCGGGGCCGTAGCTGATCGGCTCGTCGACGTCCTCGAACTCCACATCGGTGAACCCGGCTGCCGTCAACAGCTGTTCGACGACAGCGGGATCGCCGAGCGAGAACGGGTCCTGCCCGGGCTGCCAGCTCGGCGGCACTCCAGGTTGCAGGGCCTCCTGGACCTCGGTCGACCAGGGATTGTGGTCGACCGTCTGCCAGACCAGCAGGACCAGCCGGCCGCCGGGTCGCAGCGCCTGGGCGAAGTTGGCGAACGCCGCGTCCGGGTCGGCGAAGAACATCGTGCCGAACCGGCTGATGCACACATCGAAGCGTTCGGCCGGGAGCTGGTGCACCTGGGCGTCGGCCGCCGCGAACGCCACGTTGCCGAGCCCTTCCCCGGCTGCGCGTTCGCGGGCGAACTCCAGCATCGGCTCCGACACGTCGACGCCGAGCACGTGCCCGTCCGGCCCGGCAGCCCGCGCGGCCTCGATGGTCGACTGGCCGGTGCCGCAGCCGATGTCGAGGACACGCTCCCCCGGCTGGATGCCGGCGGCTGCCCGGAACCGCACGTTGTGCGGCGCGATCTCGGCGTCGAGCAGGTCGGAATACTTCAGGCGATGCGGGATCATGAGCTCATCCTCCGTACGGTCCGTCGCGCAGCGCGCCTCGTACCGCGTCGAGTGTGACGTCTTCGGCCTCGAAGTCGGTCAGCAGCCAGGTCGCGCCGGCCCGGACGTACGGCGCCGGGTCGATGCCCGGTTCGACCGCCACGGCGATGTCGTACGGGCCTGCTTGTTGCTGGTCCTTGCGCAGGTCGGCCACCGTGCCGGCGATCTCGGCGAGCTGGTCCGGGCCCTGCAGGTTGACCGGGAACAAGCCGTCGTGGCGCGCGGCCCGCCGCAGTGGCCGGCGGTTGCCCGGGAACGCGGCGACCCAGACGGGCACGCCCGGCCGCTGCGCCGGGCGCGGCAGGAACTCGATGTCGTCGACGACGAAGTGCTCGCCGCGATGGTTCACCGCGCTGCCCGACCAGGCGGCGGTCAGGATCGCCAGCGACTCGTCGAGCCGCTGCGCGCGTACCCGGTCCTCGATCGACTCCCCCGTACGGGAGAACTCCTCGCCGAACCGGTCGCTGCCCAGGCCGACGCCGAGCGTGAGCCGGCCCTGGCTCAGCAGGTCCAGCGTCGCGGTCTCCCGGGCGACCTTGACCGGCCGGCGGCGGGCCAGCGGCGTCACCATCGGGCCGATCCGTACGCGCTCGGTGGCAGCCGCGATCGCCGCCAGCGTGATCCACGGATCGGCGACCTGGCGTACGGGCGGCCGCCAGCGCACGTGGTCCCAGACGAAGACGCCGTGCCAGCCGCCCTCCTCGGCCTGCACGGCCAGCCGTTGCACGACCAGCGGATCGGCGAGCGCGTCGAAGATCGGCAACCAGAGCGCGGAGTGGATCGTGGGCTGCGTCATCGGCTGGGTCATGGGCTGGGTCATGCTGCCTTAGCGTGCCAGCCTGGCGGCCAGGAAGTCCTCCCAGGTCCGATGCCCGAGCCGCTGCTCGCCGCGCGTGAGGTTGGCGCCCTGCCGTAGCGCCCTGGCCGCGGCGCCCGGCGCGCGCAGCGGCACCAGTAGCCGGCGCTTGCCGGCGGTCTTCAAGTAGCTGCGCACCAGTTCCTTCATCTCGTACACCTGCGGACCACCGAGCTCGGGCACGATCCCCGCCGGCTCGCCGAGGGCCAGCTCCGCCATCCGCTCGGCGACCTCGCGGGTGTCGACGGGCTGGAAGCGGATGCCGGAGAAGTACGGAACGACGGGGAGCTTGGCCAGGGCTCGTGCGGTCATCAGCGTGAGGTCGTGGAACTGGGTCGCCCGCAGGTTGGTCCAGGGCAGGCCGGACTGCTCGATGACGAGCTCGGCGGCCCGCTTGGACTCGAAGTAGGCGAACATCGAGCGGTCCACACCGCTCTCGACCGGGATCCGTTCGGCACCGACCACCGAGATGTAGACCAGGTGCGGGTTTCCCGCCTTGCGAGCGGCCTCCACGAGCAGGCGGGCCTTGTCTCCGTCGCCCTTCTGGGTGCCGGCGCAGTGCACGATGGTGTCGACGTCTGCGACGGCTCGCTCGACTCCCTCGCCGGTGGTCAGGTCGCCCCGGACGTACTCGATCGACGGCTTTGGCTCGTGGGCGGTTCGGCTGAGCACGCGCACCTTGCGGCCCGCGTCGGCGAGCAATGGCGCGACGAGCCGGCCGAGCGTGCCCGTACCGCCGGTGAGTAGCACGTTTGTCATCATTTCCTCCGTGTCACAGCAAGGGACTTTCCCGTGTCCAGTGCAGTGACACAGCGGGCCGTAGGAATGTGACCCGAAGGCCGATATCACGGTGGTGGGCGGGGGCTGTGGGACGGAGTGACCGGATGGACGAGGACGCCCGGGGCGAGCTGATCAGCCTGGCCGAGCGGTTCGAGGAGCAGCGGCCGCGGCTGCGCGGCGTCGCGTACCGGATGCTGGGGTCGCTCAGCGAGGCCGACGACGCGCTGCAGGAGGCGTGGATCCGGATCAGCCGCGCCGGAGCCGGCGGCGTGGAGAACCTTCCCGGCTGGCTGACCACGGTGGTGGCGCGGATCTGCCTGAACTTCCTGCGGTCCAGGCGGGCGCGGCACGAGGAGCCGCTGGACCGGCCCGACCGACCGGAGCTGCCGGAGCTCGCCGTTGGCGAGGACGCCGGCGTCGACCCGGAGGAGGAAGCGGTGCTGGCCGACTCCGTTGGGCTGGCATTGCTCGTCGTCCTCGACACGCTGACGCCGGCCGAGCGGGTGGCGTTCGTCCTCCACGACTTGTTCGCGGTGCCGTTCGACGAGATCGGGCCGATGCTCGAACGCTCGCCGACCGCGGCCCGGCAGCTCGCGAGCCGCGCCCGGCGGCGGGTACGCGGTGCGTCGCCGGCGTCCAGAACCGCCGACCTCGCCCGGCAGCGCCGAGTGGTCGAAGCGTTCCTGGCGGCGACTCGCCAGGGCGACTTCGAGGCTTTGCTGACCGTGCTCGACCCGGACGTCGTCCTGCGGGCCGACGCGGCGGCCGGTCCAACGCCTACGCCGTTCGTGCTGCGGGGCGCCCAGCAGGTGGCCAAGGGCGCGCGGCTCGCGGCGTTGCGCGCAGCGCGGTCGGAGGTCGCGCTGGTCGACGGATCGGTCGGGCTCGTGATGCCCGCGCGCGGCAGACTGGCCATCGCGCTGTCCTTCACGATCGTCGGCGACCACATCACCCAGATGGACGTCATTGCCGACGCCGACCGACTGGCGTCGCTCGAGCTCGCCGTCCTCGACTGACGCCTGACCCACCGCTCGCCGGAGGTCCGGCAGGCGGTGGGTCAGTTTCGAGTCGACCGGTCGGTGTGCGGATCAGCGGCGCAGACCGAACGCCTGCATGACGGTCTGGGTCACCCGGTTGCCGTGCGCGTCCCACGCGTTGGCCCGCATGCTGACCGCTCCCCCGCTGTCCCCTGGCGGCAGCAGCGTCACGTCGTACGCCCCACCACCGAGCGCCCGTACCGGAACGCTTCGCCACTGCGCGCCGTCGTCGTAGGAGACCTCGAGCTTCAGGCCGCGCACGTCCACTCCGCTCCCCGGCTCGGAACCTGCGGCCGTCACCGTGAACCGCAACGGATGCCCCGCCCGTGCCGTGTTGTCCAGCGCCAGCGGCACGTCGTAGCTGAGAAAGATGAGCGGCAGATAGGCAGCCGGCCGGGTGTCGCCGAAGTAGGCGCGCGCGGCCGTGGCGTACGGCGGCCGCACCTCGTCACGGACCGGTGTGCCAGGTGACCTGAACGACCAGCTGCTCTCCACGCTGCTCGGGTACGCCGACCCGGGGAATCCCCGCGTCCACGTGGCTTCCAGGAGGTAGCTGCTCGACTCGCGCGGCAGCGGGAAGTCGCGACCGGTCGAGCCCGCGGGGATCTGCACGCCGCCGGCGTACAACCGCGGCACCTGTCCTCGCAGGCCGCTCATCGAGTGCACGCCGCGGCCTTCCAGGAGGAGCGGAGTGAACCACAGGGTGTCCGCCTGCCGGCAAGCCGCGCACAGCTCGAAGATCTGCTGATGCCTCCCCACGTCGATCTTCGGCTGCCCAGGCGTGCTCGGGGCTTCGCCCCAGTCGTCCTGCGCCGCGCGGAGGTCGGTCACCCTGACGTCGCTGTGGCCCGACCGTCTCGTGTTCGTCTTCCGGTCCTGCAGGGTGTACGACGACGACCAGACCACGTCCGGGCCGGTGAGGTTGGAGTACTCCGTCCGGCGCACGGGAGCGTCGAACCATCGTGCGATCGCGATGCTGTGCGTGTCTTCCGGCCGATAGACGTGGGACGCCTCGTAGCTGTTGCTCTCGTCCGGATCGACGGCCAGCTCCGAGTGGTAGCTCGTGTCGACCCGCTTCAGATCCTTCGTCCGCACCGTGTACACCAGCCGGTCGGGTACCCGGCCGAGCTCGTGGAACCAGAGCTTGTACTCGAACGGCGAGTCCAGCTGCGCGTCGATCTCGGCCTGGGCCGGCCGCCGGACGTCCTTCAGCAACGCGCCCAGCCGGATGGCTTCCGGCCGGTCGAGCCACAGCACCGGAACCCGCAGTGCGTCGCGGTGGTCTCCGAACAGGAGGAGGTCGGGGAAGAGCTCGCTGCTCATCAGCACACCCGCGGCGCCGGCGTCGGCCGCGGCGGTGAGCGCCGCCTTGATGTCGTCCAGCCAGCCGTTGGCCGCCGGGGATTCCGTGCGCAGGTCGGCGAACACCAGCTTCCCGCGGACGTCGCGGCCGGCGCGTACGTCGTCGATCGTTGCGAGCTGGAGCGACCGGTCGCGAGCGAACTTCGGCACAGCTCTGCCCTGCCCGGGCTCACCCTTCGCCAGCGTGAGATACCTCGGTTGCACCGTCATCCGCTGACGATCCGCGGTCACCTCGACCACCGCTTGTGGCTGCGCGAGCGTTTCGTGCACCTTCAGCTTGAAGGTGCCGAGCTTCGGTTCAGCAGTCGGATAGGCCCACTGCGCGGTCCCCAGCCAGCTGCCGTAGAGCACTCCGCTCTGGGTCGTCCGGGTGAACGCGTACATCGCGGCGGCGACCTCCGTCCGCCGGTCGGTGCTCACCTTGACGGGGACGAGCTTGCGCAGGTCGATCACGGTCGTGGTGCCCTGGCCGACGACCACCTCGGGTTCGGCGACCGAGGCGAACTGCCGCACCGTCGTACCGGTGCGGAGGTACCAGTCGGCCGACCCGCTGATCTGGTAGGTGCCGGCCGGCACCAGCGCGCTCCCCTCCATGACGTTCGGGTCGTCGGTCTCACGCCAGGCCAGCGGCTCGCGCCACGGCAGCTCCACGTCGTCGATCCGTCGCACCTCCCACGGCGTGATGCCGAAGTAGGACAGCTCGCCGACCGGGCGCGGCTTCACCAGGCGAACGGTCAGCTTCTGCATGGTCGGCAGGACGCGCAGCCCGATCGGCACGCGCAGGCTGTCGCCGCCCGCACTGGTGGCCAGCACGACCCCTTCGTACACGCCGAGCGGAACCTCGCCGGACGCGTCGAGCGTGAGGACGGCCGTCGCCGTTCCACCGGCGGGGACGGTCAGCTCGTCGTGGTCGAGCCCGAGCAGTCCGGCCGGTGCCGGCTCGCCGGCGGCGTTCCGCAGCGTTCCCCGCAAGGTCAGCGTGACGGCCTCGGCGGAGGGGTTCGCGTACGTCAGCCGCGTCGTCCGCGGCTCCGAGCCGAGGACCACCACGCCCGGCGAGATGCTGGCCGTGTCGACCGTGACCTGTTGCGAGACGGATCGCGCGACGTCGACCCGCCCGGCGCCCTGCTCCCAGGCGAGATAGCCGCCGTCCTTTGCCGTGGCCGCGAGCTGCGACTTCAGCTGGGCCGCCGTCCAGTCCGGGTGCCGTTGCAGCAGGATCGCGGCGGCACCCGCGACGTGAGGCGTGGCCATCGACGTACCGCTCAGCGTGGTGTAGTTGGTGTCGACCGGAGTGCCGAGCGTCGTACCGCCGGCCCGGGCGGCCGTGATCGCCACGCCCGGCGCGGTGATCTCGGGCTTCAGCTCCGCACTGGTGACCAGCGGACCACGCGAGGAGAAGCTCGCGAGCTTGTCCTGCTTGTCGACCGCGCCCACGGTCAACGCGAGCTCGGCCGCCCCCGGCGTCGCGACGGTCTCCTTGTCCGGCCCGTCGTTGCCGGCCGCGATCACGAACAACGAGCCGGTCGACTCGGTGAGCTCGTTCACGGTCTGGCTCAGGATGTCGCTGCCGTCGCTCGCACCAGCGCCGAGACTCATCGACACGATGTCCGCGCCCTGCCCGGTCGCCCACTCCATTCCGGCGATGATCTGGGAGACCGATCCGCTGCCGGCGTTGCTCAGCACCTTGCCGACCAGCAGGTCCGCGCCCGGTGCGACGCCCTTGTACTGCCCGCCCGACGCCGATCCGGAGCCGGCGATCGTCGAGGCGACGTGGGTGCCGTGCCCGTGCAGGTCGTCGACCGGCTCACCGGGGATGAACGACTGGGACGCGACCACCTTGCCGGCGAGGTCGGCGTGCTCGGTGTCGAAGCCGGTGTCGAGGACCGCGACCTTGGCACCCGTACCGTCGTAGCCCTTGGCCCAGGCCTCCGGCGCGCCGATCTGCGGAACGCTCTCGTCCAGCACGGGCTCCACCTTCTGGTCCAGCCAGAGCTTGGTCACGGTGGATCGCTGCCTGGTCAGGCTGGTCCAGAACGCCTTCGCCTCGGCCTTGTTCACCGACAACGCGGCCGCGCCGACACTCTGCAGGACGGCGCTCGTGTGGCTCGCGGCCAGCGGCTCGGTGCGCTGCCGGATGGTCTTCGCCTGCAGCGCACCACCCACATCGGCGATCACCGGCACGTCCTTGCGGTGGGCGTCGTCGTAGCCGTGCTCGGCGAGGTACTGGACGTCGAACAGCTCCTTGTCAAGCAGCCCGGACGCCAGGTAGGGCTCCGCGGCCACCGGGATCACGTACGTTCCGTCCGGGCCGGACTCGCCGCGGAACGGCGTCTCGCTGAGAAAGTCGGCTTCGATGTGGCCGGCCGCGTCCATGCGGTAGTCGACCTGATCGCCGGTGATCAACGTGATCTTCGCCGTGCCGTCCGGAATCGCCCTTGTTCCGTTGGCGTCCGGCGGCGGTGCCGCCGCGGTCGGGGGCGGCGCGGCGAGGCCGACGGCGAAGGTGGCCAGCACGGCCGTCACCGCCGTCACAGCCGTCGCCGCGAAGAAGGGCCGTTTCATGGGTGTCTCCCAAAGGGTCTGAACTGCATCCGCACATGGGTGACCCTGACATCCGGCGGAAGCCGTTTGAACCCTTGCGGGCGCCGGGTTTACGCCAGCGGCGTGAATACGCCAGCGGCGCGCCAGCGACACTCCTCATCATCGGGAACGTGCTTTCTGCCCTGGGGATCTCGGCCGCCGAACAGGCGGTGTACGAGCTGATGGTGGCGCTGCCACCGGTCACGACCGACGAGCTGAGCTTGCTCGTGGAGCGGGCGGGGATCGCTGGGGGCTCGGAGGGCTCGGTGCAGGAGGTGTTGCGCCGGCTCGAGCGCCTCGGGCTGGTCGCCCGGTTGCCGGACGATCCGCCCAGGCACGTCGTCGTCCCGGTTGGTGCCGCCACCGACGCGCTGATCGCCGCCCGGGAACGCTCGCTGGCGGCCGCGAGACAGCGGATCGGACAGCTGGCCGAGCGGTTCGGACGTTCGTACGCCGGTGGCGATCCGCTCGACCTGGTCGAGATCGTGCGCGGCCGGGAGGCGGTGCAAGCCCGGCTGGACGAGCTGACTCGCAGCGCCCGGGAGGAGATGCGCGGCTTCGACGCGCCGCCGTACCTGAACGATCCCGCGGCTCCGAGCCACTTCGAGCTCGAAGGGCTGCGCAACGGTGTGCGGTATCGCGTGATCTACGACTGGCAGGCCGTCGGGCGGCCGGGCCGGTTGCCCGACATCGACCAGACGATCGGCTGGGGCGAGCAGGCGCGGGTCGCGCGCGTACCGATGAAGCTCGGCCTCAGCGACCATTCGATGGCGATGCTGCCGTTGCGTACCGACCCGGTGGACGTCGACTGCTGGCTGGTCGTACACGACTCGGTCCTGTTGGAGGCGTTGTCCGCATTGTTCGAGACGTACTGGGAACGCGCCGTGCCGCTGCACGTCGCGCGCGGGCGGCCGGACCTGATGACCGTCGACGGGCCGACCGAGACCGAGCGGGCGTTGCTGCCGTTGCTGCTCGCGGGCCTGACCGACAAGGCGATCGCCGAGCATCTGGGCTGGCACGAACGCACCGCGCACCGGCACCTGCGGTCGATGATGGCGCGGCTGGACGCTGAGACGCGGTTCCAGGCCGGATACCAGGCGGTCCGGCGTGGCTGGCTGACCAAGCCTGTGTCCGGGGAAGGTTGAGAGCTTCTTATGGACGGCGGGCTGGCGGCGCTCGGGCTCAGCGGGGTGGAGGAGACGGCGTACCTCCTGCTGCTCGACGTACCCCGTGCGACCCTGGCCCGGCTGCGGCTGGTCTGGGATCGGCCGGAGCCGCTGGAGCTGGTGCTGGAGGGCCTGCGGGCGAAGGGGTTGGTCGAGCAGTCCGGCTCGGTGTTGGTGGCGGCGCCGCCGGTCGCGCTGGAGTCGTTGGTACTGGAGCAGGAACGGCGGTTGGCTGCCGCGCGGGAGTACGCCGCGCGGCTGGCCGAGCAGCACCGGGCGGCGGGCCGGCCGCCTCGTTCGCTGATCGAGGTGGTGACCGGGCGGCAGGCGGTGCTGCAGCGACTCGGGCAGCTCAACGGCAGCGCCCGGCGAGAGCTGCGGTGCCTGTCGCAGGGCCCGCCGGCAGCCGAGGTGCGGTTGCTGGATCTGGAACGCGTACCGGCGGCGGTGTCGTGCCGGACGATCCACGATCGGGCGTTCCTGGTGTCGCCGCTGGCGCCTGGACCCGGGCGCCTGTCGCGAACACTGCCGGACCTGCCGATGAGCACGCTGCTGGTCGACGACGCGGCTGCCGTGCTGCCGTTGCGCTCCGATCCCGCAGCCGAAATCGAGGCGGTGGTGGTCGTACGGCCGTGTGCGCTGCTCGACGTGCTGAGCGAACTGTTCGAGAACCTCTGGCAGCGCGCCATCCCCCTCGACGTCCGCGCCCGGCCAGGCACCTACGCCGGGGACGAGCGGATGATCGCGCTCCTGCTGTCCGGCCTCACCGACGCCGCGATCGCGCGCAGGCTGGGCGTGGGGCATCGTACGGTCCAGCGCCGGATCGCCGCCCTCCTCGACGAGCTCGGGGTGAACTCGCGCTTCCAGGCGGGAGTGCAGGTCGCCTTCCGCGAACAGGGCCAGGCCTAGCCTCGGTCCTTCGCGTGGTCGGGGTCGGGATCGGGGGCGTCGGAGGGGAAGAAGATCGCGCTCAGGAGGTAGGGGCGGCGGCCGGCGCCGGGGCCGTTCTCCGCTCTCGCGCGGAAGGACGTGAGCAGGTCGGCGACGAACTCGGCCAGTTCTTCCGGGCTGAGCCACAGCACGCCCTGCCGGTAGCCCACCTGGTCGGCCACCGGATCCGCGCCGTCGCGGGTGAGGTAGGCGTTGAACTCGGCCAGCAGCGTCGCCACCGCGCCGGCGAAGGCGTGCCGGTGGTCGTCGAGGCTCATCCGCTTGGCTGCCTCGAGGTCGATTCGGGCGCGGTCCTGGCGCAGCCGGTAGTGCCGCTCCACCGCGCCGTGCACGCGCCGCTCGTCCACCACGTCGAGGATCCCGCCCTCGGCCAGGATCGCGACCTGCCGGTACAGCGAGGTCTTCGGTACGTCGGGCAGGCGGGCGCAGAGCTCGGACGTCGTACGGGGCCGGCCGCCGGACATCGCGTGGACGATGCGCATCCGGACCGGGTGCAGGAGCAGATCGAGCGTATCCACGACGCCACGATCCCACATCTGGTACCGTTTCCAAAATTGGGAGTAGCCTCTACGAAGGGCAGCAGACCCGTGACCGCGAACACCGAGGCGACTCGACTCAGCCCCAGGGCGATCCACCCGCTCCACACGCTCGACCCCGATGCTCCGCTCGACGACCTGACCTGGCTCGACGACGTGATCGGCGGGGCGCGGGTGGTCGCGATCGGTGAGAGCGCGCACTACAACCGCGAGTTCCTGCAGCTTCGCCACCGCGTGCTTCGCTACCTGATCGAGCGCCACGGGTTCCGCGCGTTCGCGATGGAGACCGGTTACGTCGAGGGCCATCGGGTCGACGCCTGGATCCATGGCGAGGGCGAGGACAAGGAGATCGGCCAGGTCATGGCCGGAGGTCTGACGTCGCTGATGGGACTGTGGACCGAGGTGCGCGCCCAGCTGGAATACCTCCGCGGCCGCCAGGACGTGAGCTTCACCGGCGTCGACCTGTCCGGCTCCAACGCCTCGCTCCTGCCCGGCCTGGACGCCGTGATCGCCTTTCTGGCACAGGCCGACCCGGACTACGCCGTCGACCCGAGCCTGCGCGAGACAGCGGCGACGTTCGCCGCGCAGTCGCCGTTCGCCATCTACACGGCGTTCGGCGCCTACGGCGAGCTCGCCCAAGGGCGCAAGGACGCGTTGACGGCCGGCCTCACCGGTCTCGCCGAACGCGTCCACGGCCGGCGGCTCGACTACGTTCAGCGCACAACGCAGGAGGCGTACGACCGAGCACTGCGCGCCGCCCGCCTCACGGTCACGCTCGACAGCGTGGCCCGCGCGATGAGCCAGGGCGACCAGCAGAGCGTGCTGTTCAACCGCGACGCAGCGATGGCCGACACGATGGAAGCGCTCCTCCGCCGCGAGCCGAAGGTCGTCCTCGCCGCACACAACGCCCACCTCCAGCGCCTCCCCGCCACCCTGCCGGGCATGCCACCGGCGACGCCGCTCGGCCTGCACCTGGCCGACCGCCTCGGCGACGCCTACCAGGTCATCGGCACGACCTCCGGCACCGGCGAGACGCTCACCGACAACGTCGCGGACTTCCTTGCGGGCAAGCTGTTCAAGGAGCTGCCCGCGCCCGGCCCGGCCACGCTCGACGGGACAATGGCGGCCACCCATGACGGCCCGTTCGGCGTCGACCTGCACCGCCTGCCAACGTCCGACGAAGCCACGCTCCGCGGCATCACACAGCAGCGCCTGGGTACGACGAACCACAGCTATCGCCCCCTGGAAGCATTCGACGCGCTGATCCACCTGCCGCACGTCACCCCGGCGACGCTGGATCCGGATGCGCTGCTGGCCGGCCCCGACGACGTCCGGACCCTGCTCGGCAACGGTTAATTCCCGGCGGCGACCGAGGCGGCGGCGTTACGCTGCGGGAATGCCCGAGCTGGTGTCGAAGCGCGCACAGGTCGCGCGCCTCCGCCGGACAGCTATGCGGGCACTCGCGGACTACCTGATCGACGAGCCTCGCCTGTCGTTCATCGCGCACGGCGAGAACACCACGTTCCGGGTCGACTCCCGCGATGGCCGGTTCCTGATGCGCGTACACCGGCCGAACCGGCACGGTCCCGGAGTCGACTCGCGGGTCGCGGTCGGATCGGAGCTGGCCTGGCTGGCCGCGCTGCAGGCGGACACGGAGCTGAGCGTGCCGGCGCCGATCCGGGCCCGCGACGGACAGTGGTCCACCGTCGCCGACGGCCGGGTCTGCTCGGTCCTCGGCTGGCAGAACGGACGGATGCGCGCAGCCCATCCGCGGCCGGTGCACTTCCGGCGACTGGGTGGCGTCCTCGCCCGTCTGCACGACCACGCTTCGGTGTGGACACCGCCGGCGGGCTTCGTACGCATGCGGTGGGACTGGGAGACCTTCTTCGGCAACACCATGGAGTACGGCGGCGTCTCCGCGGCCGCGTGCTGGGACCTGCTGCCGGCACCGGTGCGCGCGCAGTTCGACGAGATCGCACGCCGGATGGATGCCGTCATGACGGACCTCGGATCGAAGCCGGACGTCTTCGGCCTGATCCATGCCGACCTGCATCTCGACAACGCCCTGTTCGACGGTGATGCGGTGCGGGTGATCGACTTCGACGACTGCGGATTCGGCTACTGGCTCTACGACCTCGCGGTGCCCCTGTGGGACAACCGAAGCCGGACCGACATCAGCGCGATCCGGGCGGCCCTGCTCGAGGGCTACGCCGAACGCCGCGAACTGCCCGATCTCGCTCACCTCGACGACTTCGTCACCACTCGAGACGTGGCCTTCGGCCTGTGGTACGCCGGGATGGTCCAGGTCAATCCGGCCTTCGCGGCCGACCTGGACAAGGTGATGGACTACATCCGGCGGTCACTCGATCGAGCGCTGTGACAACACGAGGCCGGCGCGGCCCTGTCACTCAGTCACACGACGGCACGACGCCCTTGGCCGCCACCTGCATCCGGGCGCCGTGGAGGCGGTCGAGGTCGCGGGCCCAGCGTTCGATCTCCGTGGCTGCCGGCTTGCGGCCGAAGAGCAAGGTACGCCGGACCGACCAGCCGGCCTCGACGCGCGAGCGGTGGGTCGCGGGACGCATCGCCACCAGGTTGGCCAGGGCCAGCGGGTCGCCGCCGAGGAGGGGAACCCACTCCGGCGGGATCCGGGTGTAGATCTCGCAGCCGCCGTCCGTCGCGGACACGCCTGTCCAGCGTTCCCACACAGCCGCCGCGGCACCGGCGGACGGCGGCTCCGGGTCCGGCTCCGCTGACGTCGACGGGGTTGCCAGCCGGCGCCGGATCGCTTCGAGGGCGGCCGTTCCGAGGCCGCGGTTCGGCAGCAGGACGGAGTTGAACCACGCGTCCTCACCGGTGCCCGCGTTGTACCACTTGCGTAGCGCCGCCGTGTTGATCGTGCACGCCGCCTGCTTCGTCGCACCCACACCGAAGCCGCCGAACAGCGTCAGGCAGGTGCCGAGGTATCCGTTCGGCCCGACGCCGACGACGAACATCGTTCCCCCTGCGAGCGGCGGCAGCTTGCCGGCCGTGGTGAGCTTGGCCGTACTCCTGCAGCCGCCCGAACGTGAGCAGCTCACGTCGATCGTCCGTTTCGGGATGTACTCGAGCTCGATCTGCAGGTCCAGCGCGGTGTCCAGACCGCCTACCTGGAAGGCGATGTCGTCGCGCGCCTGCTGCGCGGCCGGCGCGGACAGCCGCACCACGTCGAGCCGCAGGCCCGCCGCACCGCTGGTCGCCTCGACGCGGAGCAGGCGGTACGGCGCGCTCCGGCGAAGGTAGTAGGCCATCGCAGCCGTCCCCGTCCCAGCCGTCAGCTTCGTCGCCGCCGTCCTGCCGACCGTGGTGGGCAGCCCGGAGCCGGCCGCGTCCACCCGGGCCAGGTCGAAGCCGGCCGAGCTCGCGATCGCCTGCGGTGCGAGGGTTTCCGGGTCGACGAGCCCGAGATCGGCCGGGTCGACCTTCGCCCAGTGACTCGTAAGGCCACCGGCCATCGCGGTGACGGTCGACCGGACCAGATCGTCGATGTACGCCTCGCCGTCCCTCGCACGCAGGTCACGCTCGGCCTTCGCGCCCTCCTCGAGCACGCGCGGGAACGTACGCCAGAACGCCGCGCCGGCCCGCAGATAGGTCGCGCCGTCGACCACAAGCAGCTGCCCGGACTGCCCGGCCACCTCGAACGTTCCGGCGCCGGATCCCTCGATCGTCATCGTGAGGTCGACCTCGACCGAACGCCGGAGCGGGTCGTTGACACTGCCCCGATAGCGCACGGCCGGCGCCCACGCCAGCTCGGCAACCGCTTCGCGTACCGGATTCACGTACGGATTGGGTGGTTTGACCCCTGCTGGGCGGCTTGCGGTGGACGTGGGCGCCGGTGCCGGGTGGCCTGTACAGGCCGACAGCAGCAGCACGGCAACTCCGATGACCCCGACCAGACGAGCCATGCGTCTTCCCACCCTGTCGTCGACGACTGTCCAATTCTGCCAAGCCGATGAACCCACCCGCCCGGCCAGCCGTGTGACATTGACGGGTGGGTATAGCAGCCTGCCGCAACAAACCTGGGAGGGGTGCCGATGTTCAGTCGGGCACGCGTTCTGA
The DNA here is from genome assembly GCF_054779015.1 of Flindersiella endophytica. Classification (NCBI taxonomy): domain Bacteria; kingdom Bacillati; phylum Actinomycetota; class Actinomycetes; order Propionibacteriales; family Nocardioidaceae; genus Flindersiella; species Flindersiella endophytica. The sequence goes on along the minus strand of NZ_BAAGYY010000019.1, from coordinate 239,863 downwards.
CAGTTGGAATCGGGGTGGCGGTGCTCGCGATCGCGGGCGGCTCGGTGGCGCTGGCTAGCGGAGGTGGTGGCGACTCGGGCGACACGACGACCGTTCGCGTCAAGCTGAGCGGATACCAGGAGGACCCGAACACCCTGTCCACGACCGGATCCGCGACGTTCCGGGCGGTAATCGACGAGGAGTCCGGGGAGATCAACTACCGGTTGAGCTATCGCGACCTCGAGGCCGCGGTGACGCAGGCACACATTCACTTCGGCGGCCGCGCGCAGAGCGGCGGCATCAGCGTGTTCCTGTGTTCGAACCTCGGCAACGGACCCGCGGGTACGCAGGCCTGCCCCAACGCTCCCGCCACCATCAGCGGGACGATCAAGGCAGCCGACGTCATCGGGCCCACCACGCAGGGCATCGGGGCAGGAGAGCTTACTGAGCTCTTCGACGCGATCCGCGCGGACAAGACGTACGTCAACGTGCACTCGATGAAGTACACGGGCGGCGAAGTGCGGGGGCAGATCGAGCACAACCACTGACATACGACGGACCACGGCGCCGCCGCACGGGGGCGAGCAGTGAGCGGCGCCGTGGGTTCGGCGTGCCCAGACCCGGGCGGCCGCAGCGGCCGGCGCCGGTCAGCCGTACCGCCGCACCAGCGCGACGATCTGCTGGTGGACGTTGGCCACGTCGTCGCCGTGGGACAGCACGCTCAGCAGCTCCCGCAGATGCACCAGGCGCAGCTGCTCCCGCCAGTCAGCCGCCGTCGGCGGGCGGAGCTCGTGATAGGCCGCGAAGAACCGCTCCGGACCGCCGTAACAGAACATCAGGCTGACATCGACCTCCGGCCAGCTGTACGACACGTGCGGATCGATCAACGCGGGCCGGCCGGTGGCGTCGGCCAGGATATTGCCGTGCCAGAAGTCGCCGTGCGTCAACGCCGGATATGACGGCGGAAGCAGCTCCGGTAACCGCGCACAGATCCGCTCGATGTCCGCCCGGTCGGCCCGGCTCAACGTCTGCTCGACGATCGGCTCGCCGAGGTAGCGCAGCAAGCGCAACTGGACGAAGTGCTCATAGCAGTCGTCCATCCACGTGTTGTACTGGCGCACGGTGCCGAGCCAGTTGTCCCGGTGCCAGCCGAACCGGTCGTGTCTGGCCGTGAGGTGCAACTGCGCCAGCTCGCGGCCGAGCCGTTCCCAGAACGTGTGGTCGTCGAACGACGGCGCGCGTTCGAGCGCTTCCAGCTTGAGCAGATCGGCGCTGACCTCGAGTACGTGAGGGGCGGTGACGCAGCCGGACTCGCGGAGCACGGTGAGCCCTTCGGCTTCGGCCTCGAACAGGTCAGGCGGCAGGTCAGGCGTCGTCTTCACGACATAGCGGGCACCGCCCGGCTCGGTGACCAGCCAGCCGCTGTGGTTGGCGCCGCCGGTCAACGGCTCGAGCTTCGCTCCAGGCGGTGGTGTCCACACCCGCGACACCCTAGAGCCACCGCCCACCGACACCCCCACCGCGACCCGCGGCCGCGTACTCGAACCGTCGTGGTCTTGTCAGCCGCGGCATCCAGGTTGTAGAAGTGTCAACCGTGGCTGACTCCGAAGCGGACCGGGTGGTACGGACTCTCGCTCTCCCAGCCGAGGCCGTCCCGCAGGTGCGCCACCTCGCCACCCACGATCCCGCACCCGTTTCGTTGCCTGCCGACGCCGACGCCGACGCCGACGCCGAACGCACCCTGACCCGGCTCGGACTCACGCCGGAGGACATCGCCGAGATGCTCGCGGCGAAGCCGTCGGCGGACCGGTCGCCGGCGCTCTGGTGGCTCCTCGAGCGGACGCTCGCGGCTCTCGTCGCGGGGATCGGGACGGTCGGTCCGCTGCCGCCCTGGCCCAGGTGCCCGGCCGAGCTCGGCGCCGAAGGCCGTTACCTCTACGCCTGGACCTTCCTGCTCTGCGTTCCGTTCACCCGTGACTACCACCGCGACCTCGGCATCTCCGACGCCGACTCCTGGGCCGCGCTGGCCTGCCTGGGTGAACAGATGGGCAACCACAAGGCGCGCTACGGCACGGGCGGCCTGCACACCCACGACTGGCTGACCCATCACTTCCGGGGCACCGTCTACCCGATCGGCAGGCTGCATTTCGAGCGCCTGCTCATCAACTTCGACGGGTCAGGGAGTCAAGGTGCGCCACGCCCAGGTGCACCTGCGCTGGGCCTGCACATTCCAACGGGACGGCTCACTCCCGACGCCTGTGACGACGCGATCGGCCGCGCCCAGCGCTTCTTCGCCACCCACTTCCCGCACGAGCGGTTCGAGTACGCGACGTGCAGTTCGTGGGTGCTCGATCCGCAACTGGCGGAGTACCTCGATCCCGACACCAACATCATGCGATTCCAGCGCCGCTTCACGTTGCTCGACGACGTAGGTCCTGACCAGAATTCGACGATCGTCGAGTTTCTGTTCCGGCGCGGTATCGACGAGCTCGAACGACTTCCGAGGACGACCTCGCTGCAGCGGGGCGTGATCGACCACATCACCGCCGGGCGGACGTGGCACTTCCGCACCGGCTGGTTCCGGCTTCCCGGCGAGCCTTCGCCACTGTGACGGTGCCCAGCGCAAGCCGGCCACCGGCTGGAATTAATTTGTACGGGTCACCCGTAATATTTAACTCAGCGCATGGCGGAGCGGCCTGCCAGCGCCACCGTCTCCTCCGCGGCCTCCACCATCGCGCGATCGGCGAAGCGGCCGTCCGGGAGCACCGCCACTCCCCTGTCGTCGAGAGCGGCTGACTCGACGGCGGCCAGCAGCTCCTTCGCCGCCGCGGTCTCCTCGGGCGTCGGCAGGAACGCGCGTTCGATCACCGGCAGCTGGGACGGGTGGATCGCCGCTCGGCCGCGGAAGCCCAGCGCCCGGCCCGCCAGGCAGGACTGCTCCAGTCCGGCCGGATCGCTCAGGCATACGTAAACGCTCATAGACGGCCGGGGCAAGCCCGCGGCTCGGGCCGCCACGACGATCCGGCCGCGGACCCAGGCCAGCCCGGCCTCCTCCGTCACGCCGAGCTCGCTGCACAGGTCCGCCTCGCCGAGTCCGATGCTCGCCACCCAGGGTCCGGCCGACGCGATCGAGAACGCCGCCTCCACACCGACCGCGCTCTCGACCAGCGCGTGCACCGGCACGCCCAACTCGCCGAGCGCCGCCAGCTCCGATGCGGACTCCACCTTCGGCACCCGCACACCCGCCAACCCCGGCAGCCCGGCGAGCGCGGCCACGTCCTCCCGTCCGAGCGGTCCTCGCAGGTCGTTCACCCGCACCTGCACGGGCTTCGGTTGCTCGGCGGAGAGAAACTCGCACACTGCCGAACGCGCGAGAGCCTTGCCCGGCAGCGCGACCGCGTCCTCCAGGTCGAGGATCACCACATCGGCTGGGCTGTCCAACGCTTTGCCGAAGCGATCCGGCCGATCACCCGGAACGTAGAGCCACGTCAGCGGCGGCCGGTTCATACGACGCCCGCTTCTCGCAGGCGGGCGATCTCCCCCGCGGACAGGCCGAGCTCGCCCAGCACCGAGTCGGTGTCCGCACCCAGCGCACGCCCGCTCCACCTGATCGCGCCCGGAGTCTCCGACAGCCGGAACAGCTGGTTCTGCATGCGCAGCTCACCGAAGTCGGGGTCGTCGACGGAGGCGATCGTCCCGATCGCGTTGTACTGCGGATCGGCCACGATGTCCGACGCGTCGTAGATCGGCGCAACCGCCGCTTGCGCCTCCTCGAACGCCGAGACCACCTCCGCCGCCGAACGCGCGGCGATCCACGACCCCACAGCCGCGTCCAGCTCGTCGGCGTGCTCGGCCCGCTGTCGCCCGGTCGCGAACCACGGCTGCTCCACCAGGTCGGCTCGGCCCACCAGCCGCATGACGCGCTCGGCGATGCTCTGCGCGCTGGTCGAGACCGCGAGCCAGCGCCCGTCGGCCGTACGGTAGATGTTGCGCGGCGCGTTGTTCGCCGACCGGTTCCCGCTCCTCGGCTGGATGAAGCCCAGCTGGTCGAACGCCGTGATCTGCGGCCCGAGCAGCATCAGGATCGGCTCGATGATCGCGAGGTCGACGACCTGCCCACGTCCGGTCTGCTCGCGCGAACGCAACGCCACCATCACGGCGTACGCCGTCGCCAACGCGGCGATCCCGTCGGCCAGCCCGAACGGCGGCAGCACCGGCGGGCCTTCCGGCTCGCCCGTCAGCGAAGCGAATCCGCTCATCGCCTCGGCCAGCGTGCCGAAACCGGGCCGTCGCGCGTACGGTCCGGTCTGCCCGAACCCCGTCACCCGCGCCAGCACCAGTCCGGGGTTGATCGCGGAAAGCCGTTCGTAGCCGAGGTTCCAGCGCTCCAGCGTGCCGGGACGGAAGTTCTCCACCAGCACGTCGGCGTCCTCGGCCAGCCGGCACAGCAGATCCTGCCCCTCCGGCCGCGACAGGTCGATCGTGACGGTCCGCTTGTTGCGCCCGATCACCTTCCACCACAGGCCGATCCCGTCCTTGCTGACGCCGTGCGTACGAGAAGGGTCGGGCTTGCGCGGGTGCTCGACCTTCACGACCGAGGCGCCGAAGTCGCCGAGGAACGTCGCCGTCAGCGGGCCGGCGAACAGCGTCGACAGCTCGATCACCTTGATGCCGTCGAGCGCGTTCATGGCAGGTCTCCTACGCATCGGAAGCCGATCTGCGACGAGCGGGCGACGGGATCCCCGCACAGCAAGAGCTTCACCGAGACCGACGGCTCCTGCGGACCGCCGTCGACGTACCAGTCCGAGCCCTCGGCCCGGAACGCCGCTCCGCCCTTGAGGATGACGAATCGCGTACGTCCGTTGGTGTGCTCGCTCTCGGTCCAGTTCCACACCAGCGGCTCGCGCCGCTCCAGAAGGCCTGCCTCGGCTGCGATCTGCCACTCATGCTCGGTCGGCAACCGGAGCCCGGCCCAGCTCGCGTACGCCCGGGCGTCGGCGAGGCTCACGTGCGTAACCGGCTGTTCCTCGGTCCCGTGCGCCAACTGGAAACGCTCCAGCTGTCTCGGCTGGTAGCCCGAGTCGTCGAGGAAGGCACGGAACTCGGCGTTGCTGACTTCGAGCGGCTGGATGGCGAACGACCCGACGCTGACGGTCTCCTTGCGCTGCCAGGGCTGATGCAGGCGCGGAGGCAGCGGTTTCCACTCCTCTACGTAGGGCGTCTCGTCGTAGAGCCCGGTCTCGCGCACGCGATAGTCGATCGTCAGGTGCCGCAAACCGCCTGCCACGCTGGCGAAACCGTCCGGAGCCCTCGTCGTCCGATAGGGCCGGACGCGCACGGTCTCACGGGCGGGAAACGTGGAATCGGCCGACAGGCGCGTGCCCTGCCGATGCCGCAGGAACTCCAGCAGCGGCGCGTCCACCCGGTCGGTGGCCAGCACTCCGGCGATCCCTCTCGCGGGGATCCGGCCCGCGACTCCCCCGTCCTGGTGCACGAGCTCGGTGCCGCTGGTGACCTCGAACCACCGGACGCCTGGCCGGTCCTCCGCACGCACGAGCGGACCCGCGTAGTCGTGATCCGACCGGTTGACGATCGTCCAGAGGCTGCTGCCGGGCAGGTCGAACCTCGACGCGTACGGCGGACCGGACGCGAGCGGCGTCCACTCACCCTGTACGAAGTGGTCGTGGAAGTGGCGCTGCACCGGCAGCATCGCGCGGAGGATCGACCTGTCACGGTCGTTCCAGCCGACCCACACGCCGAAGACGTTCTCCCACACCAGCATCCCGGCACCGTTCAGCCATGCAGACTGCAGCTCCTCGCTGTGGTCCCGGTTCCAGCGCCGCGTGTGGTGCAACATGTGCCGGCGCTCGAACCACCGCGCTCGCAGCACACCGGGGACCGCGCTGTCGGCGAACCACTGTGCCCACGACATCGCGTGGTCGCCGATCCGGGCCAGCGGAACCCGCGACTCGCCTTCCAGGGCAGCGCCTTCGAGCAGCGCCGCGAGCTCGCCGCTGCCCTCCTTCAACGTGTCGAGGAAGACACCGTCGACGCCGTAGTCCTTCACCACGTCGGCGAGCAGCCGCAGATCCGCGACGTCCCACGGGTTGTAGTCGAAGCACACCTTCACGCCGCGCGCCTGGAACGCGCGCACCAGCTCGTGCAGGCCGGGCACCTGCCGGTAGAAGTCGAACTGGTCGCGCTCGTCGACGCCGATCACGGGATAGGCGTGCCAGAGCACGACCGCGTCGTAGCCGCCGAACTCACGATTTCCGTGGTCCAGAAAGGCTTCCGGCGTGAACCGGCCGGTCTCGTGGTCGTAGAGCTGCTCGTCCCACAGCCATGCGAGGCAGACGGAGTAGCACCCTGCGGTCCAGGCCAGCTCCGGCCGGTCGTACATCGAGCCGTCGTAACCGATCCGCGCGGCGGCCTCGGCCCGCCATCGGCGTAGCTGCGACCGCCAGCCGTCCCACTCGTTTGGGTCGTCCGGTGCGGCGAAGATCTTCGCCTCGTCGAGCCCGCTCAGATCGGCGCCTTCCGCGAGCGGAACAGCCGTCGGCAGGTCGATCGGCCGCGGTACGAGCGGGTCGAAGCTAGCGGGAAACATGGCGTACCGTGCGTTCGGCGAGCTCGTCGAATCCGATGCCGTCGAACGACGTGATGCTGGAGGCGATGCGGTTCTTCAGCGGCGCGATCCACTGCTCTGGAAGGGCTTTCGCGCCCGCCAGCGCGCCGGTGATCGCGCCGACGGTGGCGCCCGAGGAGTCGGTGTCCCAGCCGCCGGTCACGGTCGCGCAGATCGACGTCGCGAAGTCGCCCTTGCCGTACTCCAGCGCGTACGCCACCAGCGCGGCGTTGTTGAGCACGTGCACCCAGTGCATGCCCTGGAACGCGTCGTGCAGGCGGTCGAGCCCGCAGTCCAGGCTGAGCCCGCTGCGTCCGAGCTCACGTGCCTGCCGGACGGCGAGCGCCAGCCGGCTGCGCGGCGGCACGACCGACAGGCCGGCGTCCAGCACGGTGCTCACGTCGTCGGTGACACAGGCTGCCGCTGCCATCGCCGCAACGAACATCGCACCGTACAAGCCGTTCCGGGTGTGCGAGACCCGGGCGTCGCGCCACGCCATCTCCGCCGCGGTCGCGACGTCGCCGGGGTTGATCCAGCCGTACAGGTCGGTACGGATCAGCGCGCCGATCCACTCGCGGAACGGGTTGCCTCGGACCGCCGTCTCCGGCGGGTCGTAGCCGTCGAGCAGGTTGCGGTAGGCGGCGCGTTCGGCCGTGAACACCCGGCCGGCCGGAAGCTCCAGCAGCCAGGTCTGCGCCACGTCGTCAGTGGTGAAGTCGCGGCCGTACGTCTCGAGGATGTGCAACGCCAGCAAGGTGTAGTTGGTGTCGTCGTCCTCCGGCATGCCGTTGATGTTCTCCACCAGCGACGTCGGCCGGCTGGCGCGGTTCCACGGCCATTTCGCGCTCACCTCCTCGGGCAGGCCGACGGCGGTGAAGTAGTAGTCCAACGGGTAGCGGCCGGTGGCCTCCAGGATCTCGCGGATGCCCTCGCGCGGCGTCCGCTCGACCGGCTTGCCCAGCAGGCAGCCGGACGCCCGGCCGAGCCAGCCGCCGTGCAGCCGGTCCAGCAGCTCTGTGCCGGCGTGGCCCGCCGGCGGCTTCGGCAGCTCCGGTATGCCGTCCCAGGCCGCCCGGATCGCTTCGATGTCGTTCGGCTCGTCGGCCGAGCCGGCGCCGGCGAGCTCCGCGAGCTCGGCCAGCAACTGCCTGGCCAGTGCTCGCAGCTCGTCACTCGCCGGCGGCTTGGACGCTCCACCGTACGGCGGCGCGACCGGTCCCCCGGCCCGCCGCCAGCGTTCGGCGATCGCCGTGACGTCGTTGCCCTCGGCCGTCGCCTGCCGCAACTCGTGCGGGAGGACGTCCTCCGGCTGGACCCACGTGACCCTCATGCTCACCCTTCCCGTTCAACTCGCCCAACTCGCCCACTCGTTCTGCCGCGAATGACCACGTTAACCACGTAATTGGCGGGTTAACCACGCCCCGGGCCGTGGCGAACCACCTACTGGCGTGGCGAACGTGGTCATTCGCCCGCGTAGCCGCGAAGTCCGCACTTCGCCACGCGAATAGGAGCCTCGCCACGCTCCGGGGCGTGGTTAACCAGCTGAAAGCGTGGTTAACGTGGTCATTCGCGTCCCGAGAGTGCTGCTCACACGGTGCTCTCGAGCGGTGCGAAGGCCGCGTCGTACGCCGCTTGCCGTTCCTTGTCCTTTGCTCTGATCTCCAACGCGATTCGCGCCATCGAACGGCCGGTCGCTGAGAGGTCGAGCCGGCTGCCGGCCTCCACCGCGTCGCGCCATTCCGGCTGGATCGAGTCGATGCCGTTCAGCGCACCGCAGATCGCGCCCGCCATGGTGGCGATCGAGTCGGAGTCGCGGCCGTAGTTGACCGCGCCCAGCACCGCCGCCGAGTAGTCGCCGCCGGCCATCAGCACCATGCCGAGCGCCACCGGCAGTTCCTCGATGGCGTGCAGGCGGCTCGGCCGCCGCGCACCCAGCCCGGGCTCGCGATAGTTGGGACCCACTGTGTCGAACGGAATCACGGCCTCGCGCAGGACGCCGATCGCCTGCTTCCAGTCACCGGCGGGCACCTTCGCGGCCGCGCCGGCGACCGCTTCGATCGCCGTGTGCGTGCCGTCGCGCGCAACGGAGAGCGCCGCCTCGACGACACTCGTCGCGGTTGCCGAAGGCCGCATCGACTCGGCCACGGCGGCCGCCATCACACCTGCGGCCTCGCGCCCGTAGCTGCTCTGGTGGGCACCGGCGAGCTCGATCGCCTCGGCGTACGCGCCGCGCGGGTTGGCCGCGTTGGCGATGCCGACCGGCGCGATGTACATCGCCGCGCCGCAGTTGACGATGTTGCCGACGCCGGCCTCGCGCGGATCGACGTGCCCGTAGTGCAGCCGGCTCACCAGCCACTTCTCGGCGAGGAAGACCCGCACGAGAGCGACGGACTCCTTCTCCAGCTCCGGAATCCAGACGCGTTCGTCCAGCATCAAAGGAACCAGCAGGTCGGCGACGTCGTAGGCGTCGAGGTGGTCGCGTTTGGCTTCGTACACCTTGACCACCAGGTTGGTCATCAACGTGTCGTCGGTGACGTGGCCGTCGCCCTTGTGGTACGGCGACATCGGCCGGGCCGTCGCCCAGTCGGGCAGGAACGGCGGAACGATCCCCGTGACGTAGCCGTCGTACCGCTCCCTGATCTGTTCCGGGCTGCGCCCCTCGGTCGCGCCGCCGAGTGCGTCACCGACAGCCGCCCCGGCCAGACATCCGACCGCCCGTTGTTCGAGCACGTTCACTGATCTCCCTTGGTTTCTCACCGGCCCGCGACCGACTGCCAGCCGGACTCGAGCTGCTTGCCGAGCTCGTCGATGCTCACCTTGTCGGCGAAGTACTGCTGGAATCCCGGAGTGGCGATCTGGTCCTTCCACTGCGGGTAGTTGTCGACCTTCTGGAACGGTGCGACCGCGAGCGTCTTGCCGGCGGCGACCATCGTGTCCCAGCCGTCCTCGCCCTTGGTGTCCTTCAGCACCTGTTCCGACGCGCCGGTCGTCGCCGGGATCAGCCAGTCGCCCTGCGCCAGCTTGGCGAGGTTCTGCGCGTTGGCGTAGTACGCGACGAACTCCGCGGCTTCCTTCTGGTGCTCGCTCTGCGCGGCGACCGAAAGCGTCTGCGGGTTGGCGGCCTGGGTGACCGAGGTGCCCTTCAAGGCTGGCAGCAGCTGCCAGTTGAAGTCCTTCGGCGCCTGCTCGAGGATCTGCTGGACGTTGTAGTTGCCGGCCACGATCATGGCGTACTTGCCGCCGTAGAAGCCGGGCAGGATGTCGCCTGCCGACAGGCTGGTCGACTCCTTCGCGATCGACTTGTCGTCGTAGATCATGCCGTGGATCCGCGACAGCACCTGCTGCTCGTTCGGGCCGAACGTCAGCTTCGCGTCCTTGCCGGCGCCGTCGAAGTACTTGCCGTCGAAGTTCATCGACAGGCTCATCACGGCCGCGACCGGAGACTTCAGGCCCCAGCCGACGCCGTAGGTCTTGCCCTTGGTGAGCTTCCTGGCGGCCGCCTGGAAGTCGTCCCACGTCCACGGGTTGTCGGTGGTCGGCGGCGTGATGCCGGCCTGCTTCAGCAGGTCGGTGTTGACGAAGACGTTGTACGACTGCAGCAACGTCGGCATGCCGACGACCTTGCCGTCGTAGGTCACCGAGCCCCAGACGTCCTTGCTCACCTGGCTCTTCACGTCGTCGGAGAGCAGCGGCCCGAGGTCGGCGAGGTAGCCCTGCTGCGCGAAGCCGCCGAGGTCGGCCGACTCGTCGTGGATGATGTCGGGCGCCTCGCCACCGCCGAACTGCGTGACGAGCTTGTCGTGCACCGAGTCGGCGTCGACCGGCACCATCTTCACCGGCGTGTCCGGATGGCTCTTGTTCCAGGCGGCGACGATGTTCTTGGTGGCCTTCACCGTCTCCGTCTGCCAGGCGTACGTCGAGAACGTCAACCCTGCCTTGCCGTCGCTGTCCCCCGAGGACGACCCGCACGCCGCCGCGAGCAGTGAGCCCACGGCTGCGAGGGCGACTGCAGCGAGTGCCTTGTACTTCATTGGTTTTCCTCTCATCCCTTGACCGAGCCACTCATCAGCCCGGAGGACAGCCGGCGCTGCAGGAAGGCGAAGAACACCAGTCCTGGCAGGGTCGCCAGCAGGGACGCGGCGGCCAGCGGGCCCAGCCGTACCGCGCCTTCGGTTCCGATGAACCGTGCGAGCGCCAGCGGAAGCGTGCTGAGTTCCGGGTCCTGCAGGAAGACCAGAGCGAAGAAGAACTCGTTCCAGCTGACGATGAACGTGAACATTCCCGTTGCCACGATGCCGGGTGCGAGCAACGGCAGCACGATGGAGATGAGCGTGCGCAGGCGCCCGGCGCCGTCGACGGCCGCGGCCTGCTCGATCTCCGACGGGATCGAGCGAACGTACCCCTGCAGCATCCACAGCGTGAACGGCAACGCCCACACGATGTAGACGAGGATCAGCCCGGGAACGCTGTTGAGCAAGCCGATCTGCCGCAGGATGACGAACAACGGGATGGTGATCAGGATCTGCGGGAACACCTGGCTGACCAGGATCCAGCCGAGTGCCGGCTTGCGCAGCGCGGTCCGGAACCGGACGAGCGCGTACGCCGCCGGCAGCGCGACGACGAGCGTGAGCAGCGCGGTCGACACGGCGACGACCAGGCTGTTGATGCCCGCACGTACGACACCGGAGTCGTTGAGCGCGGCGGCGAAGTTCTGGATCGTCGGCTGTTGCGGAAACAGCGTCGGATGCAGCGCGGTGATCTCCTGCGGCGTCTTGAACGCCGTCGAAACCATCCAGAACAAGGGGAAACCGAGGAAGAGAATGAACAACGCCAGCGCTGCGTACTGGCCGAGGCGGGAGAGCGGGTGCGCGCGCACTCAGTCCACCTCCTTCATTCGCATCCGGAGATAGAACGCCGCCATGCCGACGATCAGGATCACCATCACGTTGCCCATCGCGGCGGCGTAGCCGAAGTGGCCGTACTGGAACGCCTCGTTGTAGGCGAACAGCATCGGGAGCATGGTCTGGCCGCCGGGCCCGCCCTCGGTGAGCACGTAGACCAGGCCGAAGGAGTTGAAGTTCCACACGAAGTCGAGACACGTGATCGCGACGATGACCGGGCGCAACTGGGGCAGCGTGATCTGCCAGAACCGCTGCCAGGTGCTCGCGCCGTCGACGGCCGCAGCTTCGTGCAGCTCGCCCGGGATGTTCTGCAGGCCGGCGAGCAGGGTCACGGTGGTCTGCGGCATCCCCGCCCACACGCCGACGACGATCACCGCGGGGAGGGCGAGCTCGAACGTGCCGAGCCAGTCGACGGTGTGGTCGATCAGGTGGAGCCTGAGGAGCGCCTCGTTCAGCAGCCCGGCGTCGGGATGGTAGATCAGCCGCCACATGATCGCGACGATCACGCTCGGCATCGCCCAGGGAACCAGGGCGAGCGTCCTTACCAGCCAGCGGAAGCGGAGCTTCTGGTTCAACAGCAGGGCGAGCGCGAGCGCCAGGACGAACTGCAGGATCGTGACGGCGAACGACCAGATCAGACCGATCTTGAAGGAGTTCCAGAACAGCCCGTTGTGGAGCAGCTCGGCGTAGTTGGCGAATCCGGTGACGTGGGTGTCCTGGTTGAACCCGGCGCGGGCGTCGGTGAAGCCGAGATAGATGCCCTGCAGCAGCGGATAGACGCTGAAGATGACGACGGGGATCAGCGCGGGGACCAGCAGAAGATACGCCTCGCGCCGGTCGGTCTCGCCGGGCGCGCGGTACTTCCGGCGCGGCCTGGGCGGGCCTGCGGGCGCGGAGCGTGGCTCGGTCTTCGTCGGCCTCATCGGCCGCCGGCCCCTTCCTCCGAGCCTGAGCCGGTACGAGCGCCGCCGTCGCCAGGATCGTCGCCAAGATCGTCGCCAGGATCGTCGCCAGGATCGTCGCCAAGATCGCTGCCAAGATCGTCGCCAAGATCGCTGCCAAGATCGTCGCCAGGATCGTCGCCAGGATCGTCGGCAAGATTGTCGCCAGGATCGTCGCCAGGATCGTCGCCAGGATCGCTGCCAGGATCGTCGCCAGGATCGTCGCCAGGATCGTCGCCAGGATCGTCGCCAGGATCGCTGCCAGGATCGCTGCCAGGATCGCTGCCAGGATCGCTGCCAGGATCGCTGCCAGGATCGTCGCCAGGATTGCCGGCTGGGGCGGAGGACTCACGGACGACCAGGCGGGGCGAGACGCGTACCTGGCGATGTGGCAGGCCTGGCTCCTTGATCCGTTCGAGCAGGAAGCGGGCGGCGATCCGGCCACGTTCGGCGGAACCCAGTGAGACGCTGGACAGGCTCGGGTAGACCATGCCGGCCAGCTCGATGTCGTCGACGCCGACGATCGCGAGGTCTTGCGGTATGCGCAGGCCGGCCTCGGTGGCGGCGCGCATCGTGGCCACCGCGATCAGGTCGTTGGCGCACATCACGGCGTCCGGGCGGATGCGTTCGAACAGGCGCCGGGCGGCCTGGTAGCCGGCGGCGTAGGTGAACTCGCCCGCGGTCTCCACCAGCAGGTCGAAGCGCGGCAGGCCGTTGGCGGCCAGGCCGTTGCGATAGCCGGCGAGCCGCATGCGGCCAGGCACAGTGTCCTCGGAACCGTTGATGAAGCCGATCCGGATGCGTCCGGTCTCCGCGAGATGAGTGACGGCGAGCTCGACACCGAGGCGGGAGTCGGTGGTCACGGCGTCGACCTCGACGCCGAGGCCCTCCGACGTCGATCCGGTGACCACGACGACCGGGACGGGCGCGTTGCGCAGCGCCTCGCGGTGCTCGTCGGTGATCCGGATCGGGCTGATCACCAGACCGTCGACGTGCCGTTGGCTCAGGCTGCGCAGCAGCGACATCTCCACGTCGTGGTCCGCGTCGGTCGAGCTCACCAGCAGCCGGTAGCCGGCAGCACGGGTGACGGACTCGATCGCGCGCATGACGGTGACGTACGTCGGGTTGCCCACGTCGTGGACCGCGTACGCCAGCTGCTCGGTGCGGCCGGCCTTCAACGAACGCGCGGCGGCGTCAGGCAGGTAGCCGAGCCGCTCGACGGCCTCGCGCACCTTACGTGTCATGGCCTCGCTGGCCGGCAGGCCGTTGAGCACGCGCGACACCGAGGCGACCGAAACCCCGGCCAGCTCGGCGACGGTCTGCACCGTCGGCCGGCCGGTGCCGGGCGGAGGGTCGGCTTCGAGTTGGGCCATGGCGATGCTGCTTCACCTTCGGTCGCCGGACTGTCACAGGGATGTTGTAATCGTTCTTGTAAACGATTACATCCAACCGTCTGACACGTCAAGCCGACCACTTCCGCATCCCGGGCGTTTCCTGTACGCTACGAATTTGGGAGCGCTCCCACACTGCATCCAGAGCGAGCTGGCTCGCCCTGCGGGCCGGCCAGACGTCAGTTTCAGGCTGACGGCAATCGGTTCACAGCTCATACGGACATTTCGCGGAGGGCATCGGCGAAGCTGACTCACCGGCGGTCCTTGGGCTGCGCCGGCTTGGAATCGCGCGGGTTGTTCTGCCGCCGCGCCTGCCAAGCACCTGGCGCTCCCCCGAACCGGCCGGGTTGCCAGGTGTGCCGCCGCTCCCCTGCAACCTCCGGCTGAGCTGGGATCACGCTGTCGGCCGGCCAGCGAGACCGCACCAGCAATTAATTTTTACGGGTCACCCAAACTAATTAATTCCGTCGTTCCTCGTCCCCATCCCAAGGCTGAGGTAGATCATGATCGCGACTTTCCGGGCTCGTCTCCGGCCGGGGCGCTTTCGGCGGCTGATGCTCGCCGGCGCCGGAGTGGTGGCGCTGCTCGTTCCCCTTCTCGTATTCGTGCAGCCGTCGCAGGCGGCGGTCGGGCTGCGGGTGAGCAGCGGCCGTCTCGTCGAGGCGAACGGCACACCGTTCGTCATGCGTGGGGTCAGCCATCCGCATGTCTGGTACCAGAGCCAGACCAGCTCGTACGCCAACATCAGCGCGCTCGGCGCCAACACCGTTCGCGTGGTGCTCGGCAGCGGGCAGCGGTGGGGGCCGACGCCGGCCGCCGAAGTCACGCAGATCATCAACCTGTGCAAGCAGAACCGCCTGATCTGCGTCCTCGAGGCACACGACACCACTGGCTTCGGCGAGGACGGTGCCGCGGCCACGCTCGACCAGGCCGTGAGCTACTGGATCAGCGTGCAGAGCGCGCTCCAGGGCCAGGAGAACTACGTCATCATCAACCTCGGCAACGAGCCGATCGGCAACAACAACGCCGCGCAGTGGACGACCGCCACGCGGAACGCGATCACCAGGATGCGCAGCGCCGGATTCGACCACACGCTGATGGTCGACGCGCCGAACTGGGGGCAGGACTGGCAGTTCGTCATGCGGGACAACGCCGCGTCGATCTTCGCGAGCGATCCCGACGCCAACACGGTGTTCTCGATCCACATGTACGGCGTGTTCGACACCGCGGCCGAGATCACTGCTTATCTGCAGGCGTTCCAGACCGCGGGCCTGCCGCTCGTCATCGGCGAGTTCGGGTTCAACCATTCCGACGGCAACCCCGACGAGGACACGATCATGGCGCAGGCACAGTCGCGCGGGATCGGGTACATCGGCTGGTCGTGGAGCGGCAACGGCGGCGGCGTGGAGTACCTCGACATGACGACGAACTTCAACCCGAGCGCGCTGACGTCGTGGGGGCAGCGGATCTTCAACGGCGCGAATGGAATCGTTGCCACTTCTCGCCGGGCGACGATCTACGGCGGTACGAGCACCGACACCACTCCGCCGACGACGCCGGGAATGCCTGCCGCTTCGAGCGTCACAGCGACCACGGCGAACCTCACCTGGGGCACGTCCGCTGACACCGGTGGCAGCGGGCTCGCGGGCTACAACGTCTACCGGGAGCAGGGCGCCACCGACCCGCAACTGGCCGCCTCCGCCACCAACTCCGTCCAGCTGACCGGGCTGACCGCCAACACGCAGTACCAGGTCTACGTACGCGCCCGCGACGGCGCCGGCAACCTGTCCGGCAACTCCGCGCTCGTCACCTTCACCACACAAAGCGGCGGCACCACCGGCACCTGCCGCATCACCTACTCAGCCAACAACTGGGGCGGAAACAACGGATTCACCGGCACCGTGACCATCGCCAACACCGGCACCACCGCCATCAACGGCTGGACCCTGGCGTTCTCCTTCCCGTCCGGCCAGCGAATCACCGACAGCTGGGCCGCCACCTGGAGCCAGCCGTCCGGCAGCGCCAACGTAACGGCGACCAACCTGTCCTGGAACGGCACCATCGCGCCAGGAAACTCCACGAGCATCGGCTTCAACGCCACCCACACCGGCACCAACACCAACCCCACCACCTTCACCCTCAACGGCACCACCTGCACCACGCAATAGGCCGTGCGAAAGGTCGTCGTGGGTATGCGCGGCCGCGCATACCCACGACGGACGTACCGTTATTCGTCTATTCGTCGTCGTAGACGCTCAGCCGGCCATGCTTGGAGAGCAGGCCTGGAAGGTCGGTCGGCTGGTCGCGAAGCTCGGCGTCCAGGAACCCGATCGTCAGCTCGCAGATGACGCGGTTGCCTTCGGTGCGCCCGAGGGAGCCGACCAGTGACGGCACCGGCGGCCACCACAGCGGCGCGTCGGTGAAGGTCCCGTGGGTGGTGCCGGGGACGACGAGCAGGTAGGAGGTCGCCGTGCTGAGCCCGAGCACGCGCTTCACAGCGGGGCCATATCTGGGATTGTCCTCCAGCGCACCCTCGTGGGTCAGTGCCAGCATCGGCTGGTCGTACGGCCCGGGACGGGCGTCGTACGGAAAGCCGTCAAGGGCGACCACAGCGGAGAAGCGCTCATCGGTGCGGGCCGCCTGAGTGGCGCCGCCGACGCCTGCCGACATGCCGACGACCGCGGCGCGGCCGGTGTCCAGCCGGCCGGCGAGGACACTCTTCACTTCGCCGCGGTCGAGCCGGCCCAGGCGAGTGAGGGCCGAACTGAGATCGGCGGCCTTCACCGCCGCCAGTTGCTCGCCCAGCCGGTAGCCGTCGGCGTCGTTCTTGATGTGGTGCTTGGCTCTGGGAACCGTCCGGCCGTTGGCGAACATGACCGCGGCCGTGTCGTAGGGGTGGTCGAGCGCGGCGACCACGTAACCATGGCTGGCCAACTCCTCGGCCCAGGCGGTGTTCGTCCAGCGCCCGGCGCCCATGCCCGGTGTGAACAGCACCACCGGGAACCGTTCCCTGCCGGAGGCGACCGGCGCGCCGGGCACCGCGTTGGTGCGGGACGCCACCGCGCCATCGAGGAGGAACGGGGGAAGCCCGAGATATTCCGCGAAGGCACCGGTCGCGAAGCTCGCCTCGGCCTGAGAGCGGCCGGCGTACTGCGCCCGCTCCGCCTCGTCCGGGCTCGCCTCGGCGGGGTACCAGAGCTGGGCCTGCAGCGTACGCACGTCGTCGGGATCGGCCGTCCACGTCTCGGGCCGATCGGGCTCGGTCCACTCGAGGACGGTGGTGCCGACGGCGTACTTGCCGGTCGGCGTCGGGAGGTCCCCGATGGGGAAGGCGACCGCCGTGCCGACACCGGCGACGATCGCCAGGACGCCGGCGGCCGAACCCAGTCCGGCCAGCCACCAGCGAACCCGCCGGTCGCCGGCCTTCCCCAGCATGGTCCGGGCCAGGAACGGCAGCGCCACCACGACCGCCACCAGCACCGGGATCAGCTGCCAGCGAAGACCGAGCGCCACGAGCACCGCCGCCGAGGCCAATGCCACCGCCGCGGCGCCGATCGCGACCGGGCGCCGAAACCGCGGCGGAAGCCAGCGGGCCAACACCAGTGCGAGTGCGCCCAGCACCAGGACTACTTCGATCGGCGTCAGGCCGATTCCACTGATCATCTCGTTCACAGGAAGCGATTCTCAACGAGTGCGGGCGGATGCGCGTCAGACCGGCGATCGAATCTTCGGCGCCTACGTCGGACCGAAGGATGACCTACTGGTAGTCCTTGCGCAGATGAACGAGGTACGCCGCTTCCATCGTCTGGTAGACCCTGACCCGTACGTTCGGCTCCAGGACGCCCTTCGGAAGTCCGCCGCCCTTTTCACCATCGACGATCCGGCCGCCTGGAAGGTCTCGTACATGGTCGTTGACCCAACGCTCCAGCAGCTGCCGGGCGAGGACGCGAGCTCGCTGGTTGGAAAGGATTCGTTCCGGTGGCCCCTCCCGCCAGTCATTTTCCTTCCAGCGCGAGATCGTGTATTCATAGGGCTGCCGCTTCGACCGCGGCTTCCCCAGCATCATTTGTTTCAACAGCGCACCCCACCCCATGTCGGTCGCCTTTCTTTTGCGCGCCTGTCTTGTTGAGTTTGACGCCTGGATACCGACGCAGTTACGGGTTTTTGCAGCGTGCAGCCGAAGTTCGGTCCAACGGACACGGGGATCGCGGGCCTTTGGTCCCTGGCTTCGGGTTGGGCCGCATCGGCGCATACGTGAGGGCCGCAGCCGGGCGTCGGCTGCGGCCCTCTCCGTTCGGGATGCTTTCGTGAATACTTGCGGCAATCGTCCTTCCGGCGACGGACGTCAGGCGGCTCCGTAGTCCCGCATCGCGTGTCCCAGATACGCGGCCGCGGTCAACGGGCCGTCTTCACCAGTCGGTCCACTTCTGTACACCTGCACGCGGACCGTCGGAATGATGCCTGCCGGGGCCCCGTCGTTCCCGCCGTAGACAACGACGATTCGCCCACCTGGCAGGTGCCCCTGTTGGCCAATGATCCACTGTTCGAGCAACTGGCGTGCGATAGACCGCGGGTCGCGGCTGAAATTCCGCTTCTCGACGACGGTGACCTGCCACCGACCTTCCGTCAAGAGAGCGATCTTGTACTTGTAGAACGTCTTCATGGCGGCGCCTCTTCCGCTGGCTTACACGGTTTGTCCACTCGACAGCGCCCGTGGTTACTTACCGATATCGTCCGGGCGCCCAGCGGCCCGCGCGAAGAGGATTTCGGCCCAGCCTACCGGCCGTTGGTCATGTCGCCCGGGGGCAAAGGACTGTCATACATCAGATCTCGCAGCTGTAGCGAACGCGATCGAGCCACCGGCCGGATCGACGATTTCGTAGTGATCCAGGCGGATATGGCCCTAATTCCGCCGCGCTGCCGACCGCGACGACCTCAACGTTGGCGACCCCGGCCTTCGACGGCGAGATTGCCCGGATCGTTCACGCTCGCGAAATCGTCGGCTGTCGCTGCGACGGCGGCCGCCGCGTCTGGGGCGTTCGACGCAGCGGCCGCATCGCGTGGCGCGGTCGGCGCGGCTTGGGTGGCCGCCGCGAGTCGGCCGGTGCCGGCGCCGGCGCGCACGATTGACGGGACGTTCGCCGGGTTGTCGAGCGTGTAGCCGTAGTACGTCCGCGGCTCGGTGACCGTGCCGGCGGTCTCCGGCAGGCCCGAGTTGACGAATACGTTGTCGCGCGCCACCAGGCGTCCGGGACCGCTCTTGTCGTAGCCGACGTGGCTCGGGTGCGCGACGTTCTCGAAGTAGTTTCCCTCGACCAGCACACCGGCGTTCATCGTCGACGCGATGCCGTACAGGCCGTTGTTCAGGTAATAGTTGTTGAACACGTGCACGGGATCGCCGAAGCGCACCCGCGGATGCCGCTGTTCCGTACCGTCGAAGAAGTTGTGATGGTACGTCACGCGCAGGTGCCCGACGTCCTGCGTGTAGGTGTCGGAGTGGCCGACCAGCGCGGTCTTGCTGTGGTTGTGAAAGTGGTTCCACGACACGGTGACGTAATCGCTGGCCCGCTTGATGTCCAGCAGGCCGTCGAAGCCGCTGGAGAAGTCGTTGTGGTCGATCCAGACGTGGTGCGCGGAGTTCGTCACGCTCACCGAGTCGTCGGAGGCGTTGGTGAACGTCAGGTTGCGGACGATCACGTTGTTGCCCGGACGCGTCGTCGAGCCCATCTGCAGCCCGCCACCGGAGATCTCGGCGTTCGAGCCCACGCCGATGATGCTCTTGTCGGCGACGACCGTGATCATGTCGTCGAACGTGATCCGGCCCGAAACCATGATCACGTACGGCGTGTTGCGCCCGGCGTAGTAGGCGAGATCGGTCGCGTTGGTCACCGTCACGGTGGGCCCGGCGATCCCGCCCGTCGTGCCGTCTAGGCCAAGCGCGTTCACGCTCGCAAAACCGATCGGACTCGTCTCGGCGGCGCCGGCAACGGCGACCGGCGCCGGCGAGCTCGCGGCAGTGATCCCGGCGGCGACCACTGACACGAGCGCGACGACGATGGTGTGTCGACCCGGGAACCTGCTCCTCATGGAGCCACTGTCTCCGAACCGGCATGCACGTTGCCGTCGAACGCGTGGACGATTCCGGCTCAGCCGGCGATCAGACCGCGACCAGGCTCTGCTTCCGGGAGGAGATCACCTCGTCGATCAGGCCGTAGGCGATGGCCTCATCGGCGGCGATGATCTTGTCGCGTTCGATGTCGAGCGCCACTTCCTCCAGCGGGCGTCCGGTGTGCTCGGAGATCAGGCGTTCGATCAGCGCCCGCATGCGCAGGATCTCGTTGGCCTGGATCTCCAGGTCGCTGGCCTGGCCGTAGTCGCTGCCCTGCATCGCGGGCTGGTGGATGACGATCCGGCTGTTGGGCAGCGCCGAACGCTTGCCCGGGGCGCCGGCCGCCAGCAGCACCGCGGCGCCGGACGCCGCCTGGCCGAGGCAGACCGTCTGCACGTCGCACGTGATGTACTGCATGGTGTCGTAGATGGCGGTGGTCGCGGTGACGGAGCCGCCCGGGCTGTTGATGTACATCTGGATCGGGCGATCGGGATCCATCGACTCCAGGCACATCAACTGCGACGTCACGGCGTTTGCCACGTCGTCGGTGATCGGCGAGCCGAGGAAGAGGATCCGTTCCTCGAACAGCTTGCCGTACGGGTCGATCTGCCGATAGCCGTAGGGAGTGCGTTCCTCCCAGCGTGGGATGTAGTAGTCGGCCATCAGGGCCTCACATCTTGCAGAGAAGTGACTACGTGGTCGACGAAGCCGTACTCCTTGGCCTGCTCGGCGGTGAACCACCGGTCGCGGTCGGCGTCGGCTTCGATCCGTTCGAACGGCTGGCCGGTGTGCTCTGCGGTGAGCTCGAACAGCTTCTTCTTCTGGTAAATCGCCTGCTGAGCTTGGATCTTGATGTCGGACGCGGTGCCGCCGACGCCGCCAAGCGCCTGGTGCATCATGATGCGCGAATGTGGCAAGGCGAATCGCTTGCCCTTGGTGCCGGCCGCGACCAGGAACTGCCCCATCGAGGCGGCCATTCCCATCGCGACGGTCGCGACATCGTTCGAAATGAACTGCATGGTGTCGTAGATCGCGAGCCCGGAGTCGACGACACCGCCGGGTGAGTTGATGTAGAGCCAGATGTCTCTCTTCGGGTCCTCGGCGTTGAGCAGCAGCATCTGCGCGCAGATCGCGTTCGCGTTGGCGTCGCGAACCTCCGAGCCGAGGAAGATGATGCGTTCTTTCAGCAGCCGTTGATAGACGGCGTCGTCCAACAAGGGCGCGGCACTGGTGTTCTCGCTCATGAGGTTGGACGTTAGTCGCGAGCAGGGCGCGAAATAAGATACGTTCACTCTGAGCATGATCGCTGTGGGCGTATACGCTCTGAGCGAATTCACTTGACAGTCAAACCCCAACTATAGTTGAGGTCCCCATTCTCTCGCCATCCTCGGCCTGGCCATCGCCACCGTGGCCCAACCCGGCCGAACCGCGGGGTCGCCGGAGGCCGGCGGCGTCCGGGCGCTGGAGCGCCCGGCCCATCCGCTGAATCCCTCCGCCGGCCCGACCCAGGTCGGAGACCTACGCCCGCTCGGCCAGATGGTCGGCGGGACGCGGGTCGTGGGCGTCGGTGAAGCAACGCACAGCACCCATGAGTCTTCACGGCCAAAGCACGGATCTTCCGATATCTCTCACAGGAGAAGGGCTTCACGACGTTCGCGCTCGAGGCGAGCTGGAGCGGCGGCCTCCGGCTCAACGACTACGTCCTGCACGGCAGGGGCGATCCCCGCCGGATCGTCTCCGAGGAGATCTCGTCGACCTGCGCCGCGTACGCCCACCAGCGGCCGACTGGTTGCGTACCGCGCGCCCCACGTTCGAGTTCGCCGAGAACTACCCCGCGCCGACGACCACGGTCGCGCTCGGCCGGGGCTACGACCTGCTGATCCATCTGCACGACACCAGCCCCGCCCAGCTGCTGCCCTGACGGCGGAAGGCACTCCGTTGGTGGAGGATCCCGGCTCGGACGCCGGGATCCCTCCACCAGGTCGAGCTATCCGAACTGGCCGACCACGTAGTCGCCCGCGGGCTGCTGGGTGATGACGTTCAGGCGGTTGAACGCGTTCATCAGTGCGATCAGCGACACCAGTGCGGCGAGCTGGTCCTCGTCGTAGTGCTTGGCGGCGT
The DNA here is from genome assembly GCF_054779015.1 of Flindersiella endophytica. Taxonomy (NCBI): domain Bacteria; kingdom Bacillati; phylum Actinomycetota; class Actinomycetes; order Propionibacteriales; family Nocardioidaceae; genus Flindersiella; species Flindersiella endophytica. The sequence continues at coordinate 217,796 of NZ_BAAGYY010000019.1, read as the reverse complement.
TCGCCCACACCTCGTCCGGCACACCACCGGCCGCGTCTGCCAGGCGGGTGCCTTCCTCCGCCAGCTCGAGCGCCGCCCGTTCGGCGTCGGTGAACACCGTGGCCTCCCGCCAGGTCGCCACCAGGTTGAGCCGCAGCGTGCTCTCCCCTGCGGCGAGGGCGTCCTTGCTGTGCATGTCGGCGCAGTAGCCGCAGCCGTTGATCTGGCTGGCCCGCAGCGCCACCAGCTCCTGCGTCGCGGCCGGGAGCGGCGAGCCCTTGACCGTCCGGCTCGCGCCAACGATGTGCTTCAGGAACTTGCCAGCGACCTGGTTGCCGAAGAGGTTCAACCGGGCATCCATCGTGCACTCCTTCGTCGTTTCGCTGTTGGTCGTTACACCTCGTAGACCAGCAGGATCGAGCAATCGTGACGTGAGTGAACGTGAGCTGTGTCTCGCCCGACGCGATACAGCGTTGTGATGGTTCGGTAACACGTCGGCAAAGGACGGCGGTCATTGTCGGCGCATGCGGTTGACCCCACACGAACAGGAGCGGCTGCTGATCCATGTCGCCGCCGAGCTCGCGCACCAGCGGCGGGGCCGCAACCTGCGGCTCAACCATCCCGAGGCGGTCGCCGTGATCACGTCGTTCCTGCTGGAAGGGGCGCGCGACGGACGCACCGTCGCCGACCTGATGGAGGCCGGCAGGCACGTGCTGAGCCGCGAGGACGTCATGGACGGCATCCCCGAGATGCTCACCGAGGTCCAGGTCGAGGCCACCTTCCCCGACGGCACCAAGCTGGTCACCGTCCACGAGCCGATTCCATGAGCACACCCGGCGAAATCCTCCACGGCGACGGGCCGATCGCACTCAACGCAGGCCGTGAACGCCGTACGCTCACGGTCGTCAACACCGGAGACCGTCCGGTCCAGGTCGGCTCGCACTATCACTTCGCCGAGGCCAACCCGGCGCTGGAGTTCGACCGCGAGACGGCCTGGGGCACCCGGCTGGCCGTTGCCGCCGGTACGGCCGTCCGGTTCGAGCCCGGCATCCCCCGCGAGGTCGAGGTGGTCCCCATCGCGGGCAGGCGGATCGTCCCCGGGCTCAGGGGCGCGAGCGGCGGACCACTGGACGGGCCGACCGCATGACGAACGAGATCGAGCGCTCCCGCTATGCCGCGCTCTACGGTCCGACCACCGGCGACCGGATCCGGCTGGCCGACACCGACCTCCTGATCGAGATCGAGGACGACCGCAGCGCCGGCCCGTACGCCGGCGACGAGGTGGTCTTCGGCGGCGGCAAGGTGATTCGCGAGTCGATGGGCCAGTCGACCGCGACCCGGGCCGAGGGCGCGCCCGACACAGTCATCACCGGTGCCGTCGTGCTCGACCACTGGGGCGTCGTCAAGGCCGACGTCGGCATCCGCGACGGCCGGATCGTCGCGCTGGGCAAGGCCGGCAATCCCGACACGATGGACGGCGTACACCCGGACCTCGTGATCGGGCCGTCGACGGAGGTCATCTCCGGCAACGGCCGGATCCTGACGGCGGGCGCGATCGACAGCCACGTGCACCTGATCTGCCCACAGCTGCTGGACGAGGCGCTCGGCGCCGGCATCACGACCATCATCGGCGGCGGTACGGGCCCGGCCGAAGGCAGCAAGGCCACCACTGTCACGCCGGGCGCGTGGCATTTGGCCCGCATGCTGCAGGCACTGGATCCCTGGCCGGTCAACGTTCTCCTGCTCGGCAAGGGCAACACCGTAAACCAGGAAGCACTCTGGGAGCAGCTGCGCGCCGGTGCCGGAGGCTTCAAGCTGCACGAGGACTGGGGCACCACGCCCGCCGCGATCGACGCGTGCCTGACGGTCGCCGACGCGTCCGGCGTGCAGGTGGCGATCCACACCGACACGCTGAACGAGGCGGGGTTCGTCGAGGACACGCTGGCGGCGATCGCGGGCCGGGCCATTCACGCGTACCACACCGAAGGCGCCGGCGGCGGGCACGCGCCCGACATCATCACGGTGGCCGGCCGGCCCAACGTCCTGCCGTCATCCACCAATCCGACCCGGCCCTACACCGTCAACACGCTCGACGAGCACCTCGACATGTTGATGGTCTGCCACCACCTGAACCCTTCCGTACCAGAGGATCTGGCATTCGCCGAGAGCCGGATCCGGCCGACGACGATGGCCGCGGAGGACCTGCTGCACGACCTCGGCGCGATCTCGATGATCGGGTCCGACAGCCAGGCGATGGGCCGGATCGGTGAGGTGGTGACGCGCACCTGGCAGACCGCGCACGTGATGAAGCAGCGGTACGGCGCACTCGCGGGCGACGGCCGTGCCGACAACCACCGGGCGCGGCGCTATGTCGCGAAGTACACCATCTGCCCCGCCGTCGCGCACGGCCTGGACCACCAGATCGGCTCGGTCGAGCCGGGCAAGCTCGCCGACCTGGTGCTGTGGGAGCCGGCGTTCTTCGGCGTACGGCCGCACGCTGTTCTCAAGGGCGGAGCGCTGGCCTGGGCGGCGATGGGTGACGCGAACGCCTCGATCCCGACACCACAACCCGTGCTGCCGCGCCCGATGTTCGGTGCGTACGGACGCGTTCCGGGGCTGACCAGCCTGGCCTTCGTCAGTCCGGCCGCCATCGATGCCGGACTCGCCGAGCAACTCGAACTGGTGCGCCCGCTGGCCGCCGTCGCGGACGTACGCCGGCGCAGCAAGGCCGACCTGCCGGAGAATTCCGCGCTGCCCGGTATCGAAGTCGACCCCGACACGTTCACGGTTCGAGTCGACGGTGTGGTCGTCGAGCCCCAGCCCGTCGAACGGCTGCCGATGGCGCAGCGCTACTTCTTGTTCTGATGAGCCTCGCCACGCTTCTGCTGCTGGCCGACGGCCGGTTCCCGTCGGGCGGCCACGCGCACTCCGGCGGGCTGGAGTCCGCCGTACAGGCCGGCCGGGTGCACGACATCCCAAGCCTGGAAGGGTTCCTGCTCGGCCGGTTGCACACCAGCGGCATGGTCGGCGCCGCGCTTGCGGCGGCGGTGTGCGCGGGTGCCGACCCGGCCGCGGCCGATGTCGCCGCCGACGTACGGACGCCGGCTCCTCCGCTTCGGCAGGTGTCGCGCAGCCAGGGACGCGCGCTGATCCGCGCGGGACGGGCGATCTGGCCTTCGCCGCGGCTGGACGAGCTCGCCGCCGCCCGGCCGGACGGCCCGCACCAGCCGGTGGCGTTCGGGCTCCTCGCGGCCGTGGCGGGTGTGCCACCCGACCAGGCAGCGCTCGCCTCTGCTCATGGTTCGATCTCCGGACCTGCCTCGGCAGCGATCCGGATGCTCGGGCTCGATCCGTACGCCGTCCACGCGGTGCTGGCCCGCCTTGGCTCCGCCTGCGAGCAGGTCGCGCGCGAAGCCGCAACCGCCGCCGGCAAACCCCTGCGGGAGCTGCCGATGGCGAGCGCGCCGTTGCTCGACATCTCCGCTGCCGACCACGCCACCTGGGAGGTGCGTCTCTTTGCATCTTGACCATTCGCCCACCGAGAGCGCGGCCAAACCGCTCTCGATCTCGCCCGGCGACGGGAGAGCACTCCGCATCGGCATCGGCGGCCCGGTCGGCTCCGGCAAGACCGCACTGGTCGCCGCGCTGTGCCGGTCGCTTCGCGACGAGCTCCGGCTGGCCGTGGTGACCAACGACATCTACACCACGGAGGACGCCGACTTCCTGCTGCGTAACGGCGTTCTGGCACCGGAACGGATCCGCGCGGTCGAGACCGGTTGCTGCCCGCACACCGCGATCCGCGACGACATCTCCGCGAACCTCGAAGCGATCGACGACCTGGAGGCGCGGCTGGCACCGCTCGATCTCGTTCTCGTGGAGAGCGGCGGCGACAATCTCACGGCCACGTTCAGCCGCGGGCTGATCGACTTCCAGATCTTCGTGATCGACGTCGCGGGCGGCGACAAGGTGCCCCGCAAGGGTGGACCCGGCATCACCACGTCGGACCTGCTGGTGATCAACAAGATCGACCTGGCGCCGTTGGTGGGAGCCGACCTCGCCGTGATGGAACGGGACGCGGCCGCGGTGCGCGGCAGTCGGGTGACGTTGTTCTGCTCGCTGGCCAAAGATCCGGCGGCGTCGGCCGTCACCGGCTGGGTGCGCGACCGGCTGGCCGTCACCGCCCGATGAACGCCGAGCGCCTCGCCACGCCATCCGCGCTTCGCCACGCCAGCAGGAGCCCCGCCACGCCCCGGGGCGTGGTTAACCCGCCAAAGGCGTGGTTAACGTGGTCATTCGCGCGCCAGCACCGGGGGGAAGGGCGGGTGTGAGGGCCACCGCGCGCATCGTCGCGGCCGCGGGGCCGGCCGGCACGACCCGGCTCACCGTCCTGCGGTCGCAGTCGCCGTTGCTGCTCAGGCGTACGGGCGCGGGCGAGGTCCATCTGGTCGGCGGCGCCGCCGGACCGCTCGGCGGCGACCACCTCCGCATCGAGATCGACGTCGAGGCCGGAGCCACGCTCGTCGTACGTACGGTCGCCGCGTCGGTCGCCCTCCCGAGCCACCACGGCGACTGGTCGCGCACCGAGGTCACCGCCACCGTCGCCGAGAACGCCGCGCTGCGCTGGCTCCCCGAGCCCGTGATCGCCGCCCAGGGCTGCCGGCATCGGGCAGTCGCCGAGATCGACGTCACCGAAGGCGGCCACCTGCTCTGGCGGGACGAACTGGCCTGCGGGCGCCACGGCGAGCCCGGCGGAGACACGGTCAGCCGGCTCGTCGTCGACTACGGCGGCGCTCCCCTGCTCGCGCACGAACTGGCCGTCGGGCCCTCCGCACTAGCCTGGAACGGCCCCGCCGTACTCGGCGAAGCCCGCGCTGCCGGCTCGTTGCTGTTCGCCGGCGCCGGTCCCGAACCCAAGCCCGAAACGGACATCGCCGTCGAAGGCCACTACGCCGTGCTTCCCCTCGCAGGACAGGGAACTCTCGTCACCACCGTCGCGGCCGACGCGCTCGCGCTCCGGCGCGTTCACAACTCCTTCGTGGGTACGTGAGTGGTGCTCGAAGAGCGGTTGCGGGCAAGGCATGCAAGGGCCGCGAAGTGCGCTGTCACGTGCCCACTCAGGCTGTGGGGGGCTCCTGGTTTCCGGTGGTGGGTGTGACCGGTGGTCGATTACTGTGAGGTTTGCCGGTCGGTCGGGTGGGTTTGGCCGGTGAGGACGGTGGTGGGCTGGAGGCGTCCGGTGGCGAGGTCTTCGGCAACATCGCTGAGTTTCCGGCGGTGGCGGCGGGCGTAGCCGCGCAGGTGCTCGAAGGCTTGGTCGATGTCGAGGTGGCCGGCGTGGGCCAGGACGCCCTTGGCTTGTTCGATGCTGATCCGGCTGTTGAGGGCGCCTTGGAGTTGTTCGGTGAGGACCTCGCCGCGCCGGATGGCGCGTTCTTGCAGGATGCCGATCGTGGCTGTGTCGGCCAGGCCACGCGCGATCGTCAGGTCGTCCGGTCCGAGCGGACCAGCGCTGCTGAAGAGGTTCAGCGCGCCGATGACCTGTCCACGCAGTCGCAGCGGGATGGCGTGTGCAGACCCGAAACCCTCCCTGAGGGCTTCGGGTGCGAACACCGGCCAGCGTTCCACGACGGTGGACAGGTCAGTGATGTTGACGGGTTCGCCGGTGCGGTAGGCGTCCAGGCACGGCCCCTCGTCGGCCTGTAGTTGCAGCAACTCCAGCAGCCGGGTCCGTTCGTTGGAGGCGGCAACCACATGGAGGCCCTGCCGCTGGTCGGACAGCAACAGCCCCGCCGCGGCCGCACCCAGCAGCGTGACGCAGTAGCCGGCAAGCCTGTGCAGCAAATCCACCACGTCGTAGTCGTCGACCAACGTGTCGGCCATGTCCACGAACGCCAGCACCAGCGGCTGGCCCTCTTCGGTTGGGTTGGAGTGGTCACTCATAGCTGTCTCATCTCCCCTGACAACCGTAGCCGCCCGGCATACAGGTTGTAACGGTTCGACCCTGGACTGATCCGCGGCATTCGCCGGCTGATCATCGCTGGGCTGTTCGCGGGCTGGTCGTTCATGTTTGGATCACCCGTGGATGCAGGCGACGCGCCACCAGATCGGAGGCGATTTCCTCCAGCAGACGACCCGTGGTGAAGGCGTAGCCACGCAACCTGGCCAGTGCCTCGTCAGCCGGAATCCCGAACTGGGCGATCACGATCCCCGTCGCCTGATGCACAACCGCGCGATCCCGCGTCAGGTCCAGCAACCACGCCTCGCTGATCTCGCCCTCCGGGCCAGTGCTGGAGACCGCCAGCAAGGCGCTGGTCGCGACATCGGTGATCCGCAACGCCAGCTCCACCTCCGCATCCGACAGCCAGCCAGGCTCACGCCGATACAGATCAATCGCACCGAACCTGGCCGCCCCCCGTCGCAACGGAAACGCGAAGACCGCTCCAACCCGCCCCATCGCCGGCTCGGTCTGCGACCAGCCACGGATCTCTCCCGCGAACACCGGCCACGAAGCCCCGGCATCCCGCTCGAGATCGGGCACCAGCACCGGCCGCCCGGTCTCGAACGCCTCATAGCACGGCCCCTCACCCAAACCGAACTGCACAGCCTCCATGCGTTCCACCACGGAATCCGTGGCGTACAAGCTCTGCCGATGCTGCCTGCCGAGCATCACCGAGATCGACGCGCCATCCACCGGCAGCAAAGCCACGCACGCCTGACACACCCGAACCATCGGACCGGACACGTCGCCACCCGCACGCAGGGCCGACAACACCGCCGACACCAGCCCTGACATCGAATCCGCGACATCCTCCGACCCACTCACCACCCTTCACAACCTCCCCTGAAGAGGGCGACCAGAACCTCCCGGCGGCGGCAAGCCTACAAGCCGTACCAAGACGCGGTGGCACACGACTGAACCACCTCACCCTAGCCCCACCCATCCCCACCAACCCCACGCGCAACCTGGTCATGAGTCAAGAAGTTGGCAGGGGCGCGACGGTGATCATGCGGCTGGCCGATCGCGGACTGGTGGATCTGGACGCACCGGTGATGGACGTCTTGGACGAGCTGGCACTGCCGCCTCGCGCTGGCGAGCCGGCTGTCACCTTGCGTCATCTCTTGTCCCACTCCAGCGGACTTGAGGACAGCTACGGGGATACCGGCCGGGGAGACGATGCGCTCCAGCGTTACGTGCGGGATTGCTCGGATCTGCCGCGCTTGGCATCGCCGGGCGTGATCTACTCCTACGGCAACCCGGGCTTCAGGACGGCGGTAGGACACCTGGATGGCCTCGCCGTCGCAGCCTGGCCAGTGCCACGTTCAGCAGGTCCGGCTGGTGGGATCCTGTGCAGCATCGGCGACCTGCTCGGCTTCGCCCGGATGCATCTCGCAGGTGGTGTCTCTGGAGACGGGACTCGCGTACTGTCCCAGGAAGCCGTCGCCGAGATGCAGCGCCTTCACATCGGCTCGCCAGACGCGCGGACGGGTGCCGGCTGGGGCGTGGGGTGGCAACTGTTCGACAGGGGCAAAGACCGGTTGATCGGACACGATGGCGGAGCGGTGGGAATCTCCGCCTTCCTGCGAATCCTGCCCGGCCGGCAAGTGGGCTTGGCGTTGACCACCAACGGAGGCAACGGTGGCGGCCTCCAGCACGACCTCTTCAACCAGATTCTCGGTGCGCTCCATGGCATCCAGATCCCACCTGAGGCGGAGCCAACCAGCGATGAGAACGCGCCCGACGACGTGGATCCGCGGCCCTACCTCGGCACCTACCTGCGCCGCGGGTGGGAGCTCGAGGTGGTCTTCGGCGCCGCTGGGCTCAAGGGCATCCTGCGCCTGCAGGAGCCGATGTCCCGCGAGCTTGGGACCGACATCTTGGAACTGGACCTCCGGGCATTGGACAACGTGCGATTTGTCCAACGCACTTCAGGTAGCCAAGGGCCGTGGGATCCAGTGGCGTTCCTCGACCTTCCACCGCACGGGCGTTTCGTGCACATGTGGGGCAGGAGCACACCCAAGGTCGAATGACGCCACCATGAAGAGCGGCAGCACCTAGCTCGCCAAGGACAGCCGTGGCTGGTAGAGCTCCATCCAGGTGGCCAGGTTGAGGACCCGTTCGCTCCGCATCCGCGTCAGGATGGCCGGTCCCCGTCCCGACGCCTGATCGGCTGCCCACTGGCGGTCCACCAGCTCGAACACACGATGATCCGGACTGGACAGCAGGTCGCGCACCTGCGCCCGCAACGCGACGTCGTAGGCCGAGTCCTGCGTCGACGGGTAGTGGCTCTTGACCCGCTCGACCACAGACTGCGGCAGCACGTCCCTGGCCGCGTGGCGGAGCAGGCTCTTCTCCCGTTGGTCGAACGTCTTCAGCGACCACGGCGTGTTGTAGACGTACTCCACCAGCCGGTGATCGCAGTAGGGCACCCGTACCTCCAGCCCGACCGCCATGCTGAGCCGATCCTTGCGCTCCAGCAACGCGGGAAGCATCCGCGTGATCTCCAGGTAGCACATCTTGCGCTTCCGCCAGGCGTCCTCGTCCTCGCCCGCGACCTCCTCCAACTCGCCGACCGCCGTAGCGTAGGAATCGGCGACGTACGACGGCAGGTCGAGGCGGGCGGCCAGATCGCCCTGGAACATCGCGGGATCGCCGAGCAGCTTGGGCAGCATGCCGCCGAGCCCGGCCAGCCACGGGAACGTCGCCGCCTGCTGCACCTCGGCGTCGTGCATGAAGGAGTAGCCGGCGAACACCTCGTCCGCCGACTCGCCCGACAGCGCCACGGTCGAGCGGTCCCGGATCGCCTTGAACAAGAGGAACAGCGACACGTCCACCTCGCCGTAGCACGGCAGGTCACGCGATCGTACGACCGCCTCCCGCGCGGCAGGATCGGCCAGTGTCGCGCTGTCGAGCACGATGTCGGAATGCTCGCACCCGGCCAGCTCGGCGACCTCGTGCGCGTACGGCGCATCCGGCGTGCCGCGTAGCTCGTCCGCGGTGAAGTTGTCGACCTGGCCGGCGAAGTCGACCGAGAAGCTACGCACCTTCTCCCCCTGGCCGGCCAGCTCGCGTGCCGCCAGCGCGGTCATCACACTGGAGTCCAGCCCGCCCGAGAGCAGCGTGCAGCGCGGCACGTCCGCGACCAGTTGCCGGCGCACGATGTCGTCCAGCAACGCGCGAACGTTCGCGACCGTGGTGTCCCGGTCGTCGGTGTGCTGCCTGGTCTCCAACCGCCAGTACGTCTGCTCGCGCCGGCCGGACCGGCTCACCGACAGCACCGTGCCGGCCTTGACCTGGTGCATGCCGGCCCAGACTCCGTGCCCGGGCGTCACGACCATCGTGCAGAGCTCGCGCAGGCCGGACAGATCGACGACGGGATCGGCCAGCGGGTTGGCGAGAATCGCCTTGGGCTCCGAGCCGAACAGCACGCCGTCGTCGGTCGGGTAGTAGTAGAGCGGCTTGATCCCGAGCCGATCCCTCACCAGGACGAGGGTTTCGGTGCGGGAGTCCCAGATCGCGAACGCGTACATGCCGTTGAGTCGTTCGGCCACGGCCTCGCCCCATTCGAGATAGCCGCGCAGGACGACCTCGGTGTCGGACTCCGTGCGGAACGCGTGCCCGCGGCGGCGCAGCTCGGCGCGCAGCTCCCGGTAGTTGTACGCCTCGCCGGAGTAGACCAACGTGACCGGCCGGCCATCGCCCGCCTCTGCCTCCGCCGTCATCGGCTGCGCGCCGCCGGCCAGGTCGATCACCGCGAGGCGGCGATGTCCCAAGCCGGCGTGCCGATCGGTCCAGACACCGCTCGCGTCCGGACCACGCAGCGCCATGGTTCCGGTCATGGCCTCGAGCGTCGCGCGCTCCGACGGGGAGGCGAGGTCGCGCTGGTACGACACCCAGCCCGTGATTCCGCACATAGGGGTTCTCCTGGTCAGTCGTCGCCGTAGATGGACGTGCGGTAGTCGGACGCCCATTGGGTGAAGATGTCCGCTGCCTTGCCGCCCACGGCTCGCAGCTGCCGCCTGACCGGAGGCCGGGTGGGCTCGAATGCGCGATGGAGCACCATCGCCAGCTGGTCGGCCTTGTCCTCGACGCCGAGCGCGAGACCGTCGGGCAGGAAGGGCTCGGCCGCGAAGAAGCCGAACAGCGTCGCGGTCAGGGGGTAGTCGACGTTCTCCGGATCCAGCCCGTCGCGAAGCAGGCCGTTGCCGGCGAGCAGGCCGAGATATTCGCGGAGCGCGATGAGCTTGACCGCCTGCAGGGGCTGCCGGGCCGGCTCCGCGAGAACCTTGTCGAACACCTCGGAGTCCTGGGTATAGATGGCACGCAGGATCGGCCGCGCCATCGCCTCGACGTACATCCGGCGCAGGACGCGATGCAACGCCACCTCCGCCGGGTCGTCGCGGATCGCGGCGGCGATCGCATCGGCCATGGCAGCGGCTTCGCGCGCGCCGGCGGCCGCGAACAGCTGCTCGCGGCTGCGCCAGTGGAGGTAGACCGTTCCCTTGCCGACGCCGGCTCGCTTGGCCACCTCGTCGATCGACACCCGCCGCGCGCCCCAGCGCAGCAGCAGGTCCGACGTGACATCGAGGATGCGGTCGGCTCGTTCCCGCCGGTCGGTCGGCTGCGCGGGTGTCATCGGCTGCTCCCGGATCTGGCTGGTGACTGATGACTCGTGACTGAAATAGATATCCAGTCATCGGTCACCGTAGCTCGCGGCACGGCGACGGTCAAGAAGTCGATCGTTCGGCTGATCTCGCCGTTCGAACACGGCACCATGAACGCATGGGAGCGACGGCCGCGCAGCTGGAGCAGGCCCGGAACCTACTGGCAGAGCTCGCGCTCGACCAGTGGCGGCAGGAGATCGCGGTGCGGCGACTGGACGATCCCGCACCGCAGAACGTGCGCTGGCGACTGACCGAACTGGATCTGCTGGACCACGCGAAGAACGTGCTCAGCTCCAACCCGCTGAGCTTCTTCCTGCTCGGCTGGGGCCGGCTACGGTTCAGCGGGACCCCGGATCGGGCCGGCCAGATCGTCGAACGGTTCCGCCGGCTCGGCCACCGGCGGCTGGCGATCGTCGGCGAGCCGGGCATGGGCAAGACGACCCTCGCCGTGCTGGTGCTGCACGAGCTGCTGAGCACCGCCGAACGCGGCGACGCCGTGCCGGTCCTGTTCACGATGTCCGGCTGGAACCCGGAAGAGCAGAGCTCCAGTCCTGGCTGGTCCGCCGGCTGGACGAGACCTATCCCGCCTTGCGCGCGGTCGGTCCCGGCACCGGCACCGGCGCAGCGGAGCGGCTGGTCGCCGGCCGGCACGTCCTCCCGATGCTCGACGGCCTGGACGAGCTGGCCGAGCCGGTACGCGCGAAGGCGATCGCCGCGCTGAACGCCGAGCTGACACCCGCCGACCAGCTGATCCTCACCTGCCGTACGGAGGAGTACGCCTCGGCGGTCGCCGGCTGCGCGGGTGATGTCCTGGCCGGCGCCGCGGTCATCGAGCCCGTCCCGCTGAAGGCCTCCGACGTACTGCGCCACCTCGAACGCTGCCTGCCACCGGGTCGAGCCGGGTGGCCGCGCCTGTTCACCCAGCTCAAAGCCGAACCGGCCGGTGTCCTCGCCCGCGCGCTGAGCACGCCGCTCACGCTCTGGTTGCTGCGCAAGGTCTACGTCGACGGCCGCCGTGAACCCTCCGGTCTGTGCGACCCGAGCGCGTTTCCCACCGTCGACGCGATCACCGAACACCTGCTGGACCAGCTCGTCGAGGCGGTCGTCTCGGCTGCCGCCGGCGAGCGACGCTGGAGCGCGGCGAACGCCGAGCGCTGGCTGGGCTTCCTCGCCGACCGGCTCGACACCCGCGGGGAGTACGACTACGTGGCCCGGCAATCAGTGCTGACGCCCGCCGCCCTGGCATCGAGGGTCCGGCGACGGCTCCCGCTGCGGCTGACGGCGTTCCTGGCCGACATGCACCGGCTCGGGCTGCTGCGGCGGGTCGGCCCGGCGTACCAGTTCCGGCACGCGAAGCTGCAGGACCGGCTTGCATCCGCGTACCGCTCCGGCCACATCGATTAGCCTGCCTGGCGTGGCAGAGCGCAACCTCGCCGGTGTGCACGCGATCAGCACCGGCGAAGCAGAACTGATCGCCGACCGGGACGATCCTGGTGGGTGGTTCGTCAACGTCAACGGCGTACCGAGCTCGTACGTCCACCTGGACGACCCGACGATCCTGGTGTTCGAGTACGTACGCTGGATCGGCGACTTGCTCGACGTCGCCGCGCCGGAGGGCGAGCGGCTGCGTGTCACCCACCTCGGCGGGGCCGGCTGCACGCTCGCCCGTTATGTCGCCGCCACCCGGCAGGGGTCGATCCAGGTGGTGTTCGAGATCGACGAGCTGCTCGCCGAGCTGATGCGCGAGGCGTTCGACCTCAGGCGGCGTACGGGCGTCCGCCTGCGGGCCGCCGATGCCCGCGAAGGGCTGGCGACCCTGCACGCCGGCAGCCAGGACATCGTTATCCGGGACGCGTTCGCCGGCAACATCGTGCCCGAGCACCTCACGACCGTGGAGTTCGCCCGGGAGGTCGCACGAGTGCTGGCGCCCGGCGGCGTCTACGTCGCCAACGTCGCCGATCGCGCGCAGCAGCTGCACGCCCGGATGGAAGCCGCCAGCTTGCGTACGATCTTCGACCAGGTGGCGATGGTCGCGGAGCCCGGGCAGCTGCGCGGGCGGCGGTACGGCAACGTGCTGTTGCTCGCCTCGAACGGCCCGCTCCCCCTCCAGCCGCTCACCCGGAAGCTGTCGTCCGGCGTCATCCGCGCCCGGGTCGTACTACCCGAACGCGTCGCCGAGCTCGTTGCCGGCACGCCCGCGCTTCACGACCTGAGCTGAGCCAGCAGCCGGATCACCGCGGGTGACTCGCCGTCCGGCCTGGTGACGAGGAATGCTCCGACCGTCACGCCGGCCAGCGGACGTACCGCCACGCCGTCGACTTGGGGCGGCTCGTCCAGCGGGTAGAACGCGGTCCACGCGGGCTCGCCGCCGCCGATGTCGTGCAGCATTCCCTGCAGCGTGGTGAACGGCTCGCCCCGCTGCGGCGACAGGCCGGCGGCCTCGCACGTACGGACGATGAGGTCGTGGAACGGCGGGTTCGAGTGGCGTGGAGCCAGCCGGAGGACGAGGTCGGCGAGGTCGGCGGCGCGGGCGACGTCGCCCTTTGCCGCGGGATGGCCGGCGGGGAGGACCGCGAGCACCTGGTCGGTCCACAGTGGCGTCGCGGCCAGGCCCGGCGGCGGGTCGACGTCGCGGACGACGGCCGCGTCGAGCTCGCCGTTGCGTACCCGGGCGAGCCGGTCGGCCCGGGTGGCGCGGACCGGATCGACTCCGATGCCGGGCAGGTCGTTGGCGAGGCTGGTGAGCAGGTTGTGGACCTGCCGGTCGAACGCGCGGCCGATGCCGAGGCGGATCACGCCCTCGCGGCCGGAGCTCAGGTCGGCGGCGACCTGGCGCGTCCGTTCAACCGCTCGCAGCACCGTTTCGGCTTCTGAGAGCAGGCGGGTGCCGGCGGCAGTCAGGCGCACGTGCCGGGTGGACCGGTCGAACAGCCGGACGCCGAGCTCACGTTCCAGGCGCTGGATGTCCTGGCTGACCGCGGCCTGCACGATGTTGAGGCTGCGAGCCGCGCGGCCGAACCCGCCGGTCTCCGCGACAGCCACGAAGTAACGCAGCTGACGGATCTCCATCAGCGGTCACCAGCTCCAGTGATCAGGATCGGTGATCACTGTGGTTCGAAACCGCTTCTTGGCCGGTGGTCGTTCCCGCGCTGGAATCGAGGCATGAAACCCATTGTCGTACAGGCATCCGAAGCCGAAGTCCTCGAAGGCGTGAACCCGATCCGTCTGCGCGCCGACAGCGACGCCAGCCAGGGAGCGTTCAGCATCTCCAGCGGCACCATCGCGGCCGGCGCCGACAACGCGAGACCGCACTTCCACAAGGCCTCCTGGGAGGTGTTCTGCATCGTCGACGGTGCGCTGGAAATCCTGCTGGACGACGAGCTGGTGACCGTCTCCGGGGGTGGGCTGGTGGCGGTGCCGCCCGGAGTCGTGCACGCTTTCGGCGCGACGCCGGGGTCGCGCGTCGACGCCTTCGTGTTCATCACGCCGGGCGTGCAACGCTTCGACTACTTCCGGGTGCTGCCGAAGATCCTCAGCGGCGAGATCCCGGAGGCCGAGCTGGCCTCGATGCACGAGAAGTACGACGTGCACTTCGTCGACAGCCTGGTGTGGGACGCGAGGACTGCTATTCGTCGCTGAGCAACCGCTCGACGCGTTCGACCTTGGCCGACAGCTGGCCGGTGAAGCCCGGACGGATGTCGGCCTTCAGCACCAGCCCGACCCGCGGCGACGTGGCCGCCACCACGTCGACCGCCTGCTTGACGACGGCCATCACCTCGTCCCACTCGCCCTCGATGTTGGTGAACATCGCATTGGTCTCGTTGGGCAGGCCGGACGCGCGAACGATGCGTACGACCTCGGCGACCGCCTCGCTGACGCCACCGGTCTCGTCGCCCGCTCCAGGGCTGATGCTGAACGCCACGATCATGCCGTCAACCCTAAGTCGTCGCACTCCGGCCATCAGCGCGTGGTGCCGGTCGCTTCCCAGCCGGCCGATTATGCGACGTCGCCGGAGACGACTGTGCCGCGGCGGATCGCGGCTATGGCGGCATCGGCGGCTGCCCGGTGCGAGCCCGGCACGGTGAGCACCTGGTCGAGCAGCTCGGCCACCTGCCGCAGCTCTCGTACGAGGTCGCCGACCAGCACCCCGCTGGAGCCGATCGCCACGTCGAGTGGGTCGCCGTTCGCCCACCGGTAGACCGGAACGCCCAGAGCCGGCTCGGGGTGCTGCGTCGGCGGCAGGCCCTCCGACTGCTCGTCGGACAGCACCGAACGGGTGATGTCGCGCACGCGTTCGTACGCCTCCACCAGGCGCTGGTTGGCGAAGCCCGTCGGCCGCGGGCCGCCGAGCGACGTGCGTACGGTGAACCAGGAGGCCGCCGACGCCAGCTCGGCCGGCTCGAGCGGGTCGAGTACACCGGCCGTGAGGCACTCGGCGAGCAGCAGGCCGGACGGGTGGAACAGCCGGCGCACGACGTGTCCGGACCGCGTGAGCGACCAATCCGAAAGGTGACCGCGCCGCCGCAACAGCCGGATCACCGCGGCCAGCTCCGTCTCCACCGCACCCGTCGCGGCCGCGATCAGGCTTTCCAGCTTGGCGATCGAGGCGGTCAGCTGCTCGCGGCCATCGGAGGACCGCGACAACCGTGGCTTGGCAGCCGGTGGAGCGACGTCGGCCACCGGGGGCAGGTCGAACGCCGCCAGGGCGTCGGCGGCCCGCCGGGCGTGCCCGCGTTCGGTGCGTACCCACTCCGGCAGGTCGATCCGCCCGCAGGAAACCATCGGCGTACGCAGTGACTGCACGGTGAGCTGCACGCGCCGCGCGTCCGGCCGCACGGCCTCGACGTAGACCTTGCCCCGCTTGCGCCCGACCGTGAGCACGACGACCGGACCGGCGGCCGTTCTGGACGGGTCGATCAGGACGTCACCGGGCTCGAGTCCGGTCAGGCTCTGCTCGATCCGCTGCCGGAACTCGGCCTGGTCGGCGCCGGAGTCCCCGGCCGGCAACGGCACCTCGGCAGCGGGCAGGAGCGCAAGCTCTGCGTGACGTTCGGCCAGGTCCGCGCGCAGCGTCTTGACCTGCAGGCTGTCGAGCCGGTGCCGCAACGACGACTCGACGAACGACACCGCCTCTCCCGCGTGGCCCGTCGTGCGTACGAGGTTGGCGGCCATCGCGGGCGTCACCCGGAACTCCGAGCGGATCGACGCCAGCCGCCCGCCCACCAGATCGGCGATCCGCCGGAACGACACCTGCTCCGACCACGGCACGATCACCTGTCCCGCGGAATCGATGCCGCGCCGCCCGGCCCGTCCCGCCAGCTGCGCGAACTCCGCCGCCGAGACCAGCTCGCCGCCCGGCCGCACCATCCGGTCGAACACGACCGTACGGGCCGGCAGGTTGACGCCGAGCGCCAGCGTCTCGGTCGCGAACGCGACCTTCAACAGACCTTCGCCGAACGCCGCCTCGACAACCTCGCGTTGCACGGGGGCCAGGCCGCCATGGTGAGCAGCGATCCCGGCTTCCAGCCCGCGCTGCCAGGACTCCGCGTCGATCGCCCGCAGCTCGCCGGCGTCCAGCTCGGTGAGCGCGGAACGGACGAGTTCGCGGACCCGATAGGCCTCCGCCTCCGACGTGAGCCGTACACCGTCGGCCACCAGCGACGCGACCGCGTCGTCGCAACCCGCGCGGGAGAACATGAACCAGATCGCGGGCAGCAGGCTCGACTCGGCCAGGCTCTGCAGCAGGTCGGGCCGCTGCGGTGGCACGGCCCGGCCGCGATCGCGCTGCCGCAGGCCGTCCTCCGTACGAGTGGCGCGGCGGTTGCCGTCGAACAGCTCGGCGATCTGGTTGATCTGCCCGTCGACGTGCATCGGAAGCAGCTTCGGTGCCGACCGCAGGCTGCCCACGGCATAGACGTGGTGGAGCTCGACGGGCCGCCGGTCGGCCACGATCAGCGCGGTCGGGCCGTGGACGTCCCGCAGCCAGTCGCGCACGACCTCGGCGTCGGGGATGGTCGCGGACAGGCACACCAGGCTCGCCTCGGCCGGCGCGTGGATGACGACCTCTTCCCAGGCCGAGCCGCGGTCGGGGTCCTGGAGGTAGTGGAACTCGTCGAGCACGACGACGCCGAGCCCGCGCTCGGCGAACGCGCGGTCGTACAGCATCGCGCGCAGCACCTCGGTGGTCATCACCAGCACGGGCGCGCCGGGGTTGACCACACGGTCGCCGGTGATCAGCCCGACCCGCTGCTTGCCGAGCCGCTTGCAGAGGTCGCGGTGCTTCTGGTTGCTCAGCGCCTTCAGCGGAGTGGTGTAGACCGCGGTCGTGCCGGCCTCGAGCGCGCGGGCGATGGCGTAGTCGGCGACCAGCGTCTTGCCGGAACCTGTGGGCGCCATGACCAGCACTGAACGCCCCGCATCGAGGGCGTCCAGTGCTTCGGTCTGGAACGGGTCGGGCTGGACGTCCAACTCCGTGAGAAATCTCTGGCGCACCTGATCAGGGTCGCGGTCCACGCGCCCGTCCTCAACTGCTTTTCGCCGTCGCGAGCACTCACACAGCCAGCTCGCCGCTCTGACCGACCCGATCAGGCCATGGTGTCGGTCGATCAGTATTCGCGGTCACGCATGGTTCACCAGTCCTTGTTTCGCATCGGTCACCTTCTGTGTTCGTGTGCGTTGGCCAACGCACACGAACGCTAGGTACCGTGCCTGGCGCCGCTCTGGCGCGAGACCGAGGAGGATGCCCACCCGAGGTTGCCGTCGGACGGCAGCGGCGCGGCCACCGGGCGTCGGCTCCGGGCAGGTACGAGCGTTCCGCCGGCCGCTCCGACCAGCGCGATCACGCCCGCGACCTGCAACGCTGGCCCGGCTCCGCTCGCGACCAGCTGCGGCGATCCGAACCCGCCCTGCTCAGCGAACACCGCGGTGACGATCGCGACACCGAACACGGTCGCGAGGAAGCGGAACATGGTGTACGTACCCGAGGCCTTGCCGATGTCCGGGAGCGCCACGGCTCCGACGACCGCGCGCTGCACCGTCGGCATCGCGATCGAGATCCCCACGCCACCGAGCATCAACGGGACGATCAGGCCCGCGTACGAGAGCTCTGCCGAGGTGACCGAACCGAGCCAGAGCATCGAAACGCCCTGCAGGACAAGGCCGGACACCACGAACCAGCGTTCGGCGATCCGGTCGGCGAGCGCGCCCGCGATCGGTGCACAGACCATCAGCGTGCCCGTCCACGGCATCAGCTTCAAGCCGGCCTCGAACGGGTCGTCGCCAAGGCCGTTCTGCAGGAACTGCGGTACGAGGAACGCCACGCCGAACGTCGAGGCGGACAACGCGAAGCCCGCGAAGTTGGCCGCGCTGAACGCCCGCGAGGCGAAGAAGCGCATCGGCAGCATCGGCGCGTCCGTCCGGCGCTCCCAGGCGACGAACGCGGCCAGCAGCAGGACGCCGGCCACGGCCGAGCCGATCACCTCACCGCTCCCCCAGCCCGCCTCGTTGCCGCGGACCAGCGCCCAGACCAGGCCGAGCGCACCGGCCGTGACGAGGGCGTTGCCGAGGAGGTCGAACCTTGTCTTCGGGCCGTACGTCTCGTCCAGCCGCGCCCGTACGAGCAGCGCGCCCAGCAGGCCGATCGGCACGTTGCACCAGAAGATCCACTGCCAGGCCAGACCCTCCGATATCGCACCGCCGACGAACGGCCCGGCGAAGATCGCCAGCCCGGAGACGCCGGCGAACAGGCCGAGCACGCGGCCGCGGCGTTCGGGCGGGAAGGCCGCCGTGAGCTGCGTCATCGCGAGCGGCATGACCAGAGCGGCGCCGACGCCCTGCACCGTACGCGCGGCGATCAGCGTCCCCGCCGTCGGCGACACCGCGCAGGCGGCGCTGGCGAGCGCGAACAGCACGAGCCCGCTCGCGAAGACGCGCCTGCGGCCCAGCCGGTCGCCCAGCGCGGCGCCGGTCAGCAGCAGGACGGCGAAGGAGAGGTTGTACGCGTTGACGATCCACTGCAGTGACCCGAGCGAGGCGGAAAGGTCACGGTGGATCGTGCTCATCGCGGTGACCACGACCAGGGCGTCCAGCGCGGCCATGAACGTCGCGACCGAGGTCAGCACCAGGACCCAACGTTGTTTTGTCGTCATGGCGGTACCGATACGCGGGGCCGCGCCGATTCATCGGTGGCCGGCGATGAATTTCGGGGGGCTCACGGATCATTACGTATGTGAGTGATGCGAACCCGGACTTCGTACGGCTGGCCGATCCCTACCGCAGGGAGCTGCTGGCGTTCTGCTACCGCATGCTCGGCTCGCTGCACGACGCCGAGGACCTCGTACAGGAGACGTACCTGCGGGCCTGGCGGGCGTACTCCGAGTTCGAGGGGCGGGCGTCGATGCGGACCTGGCTCTACCGGATCGCGACGAATGCCTGCCTGCGGGCGCTGGAGAACGCCCAGCGCCGGGCGCTGCCGTCAGCGCTGGGGGCGCCCTCGTCCGATCCGCACGACCGCCTGACGCGGGCGCCGGAGGTGCCGTGGCTGGAACCGATCCCGGATCTGCTGTTCGTCGGCGCGCCGGTCGATCCGGCGGCCGCGGCCGTGTCGCGGGAGAGCATGCGGCTGGCGTTCGTGGCGGCGCTACAGCACCTGCCGGCGCGGCAGCGGGCAGTCCTGATCCTGCGTGACGTGCTGCAATGGCCGGCGGCAGAGGTCGCCGCGCTGCTCGACATGAGCCGGCCGGCGATCAACAGCGCCTTGCAACGGGCACGGGCGACGCTGGCGTCGTTGTCGCTCTCGGAGGACTCCGTGGCCGAGCCGTCGGAACCGGAGCGGAAGTCGATGCTGGAGCGCTACGTACGCGCGTTCGAGGCCGGCGACATGAAGCTGCTGACCTCGCTGCTGGCCGAGGCCGTGGTGCTGGAGATGCCACCGGCCGTGGAGTACTTCGCGGGGCGTGCGACCGTCCTCGACTTCCTCGCGACGCGCGTGCCGCGGGCGCACCGGTTCCGCATGCTCCCGGCCGGCGCCAACGGCCAGCCGGCGGTCCTGGCGTACGTGGACGACGAGGTGGGCGCCTACCTCCTGCACTCGGTGCAGGTGCTCTCGATGTCGAAGGAGGGCATCAGCCACATCACCGTCTTCTTCGGCCGCGACTGCCTACGCGCCTTCGGCACCCCCGACCGCATCGACGGCTGACGGGCCCGGTGGCTTACGCCGGCTAGGTCCAGCGGATCCGTTCGAAGCAGATGCGCTCGTACGGGCCGTCCACACCGGTCTCGTACAACAGACCGACCTGCCCACCAAGCTCGACCAGATCCGAGTAGGCCGCAGGCGCCTCCGACACCACGCATGCCGTACGCCAGGTCAGCCCACCGTCGGAACTGATCCGGACCACCATCCGCCGGCGCGCCGACGGGTCGCTCGGACCGGAGTGGGCCAGGCGGCTGCCGATCGCCAGCACGCTGCCCTGCACCACCGGCGTACGCAGTCCTGGAGCCGGAACGTACGGCTGGTCGAAGCTCTCGCCGCCGCCGTCGCTCAGTGCGTACGCCCGCGTCGCCGGCGCGTCGCGGGCCTGGTTACGGGTGGAGAAGTAGACCCGGCCGTCCGGGAGCTCGGCGGCGGTCGTCTCGTTGGCGTCGACCGTGCCGTCGGCGGGCTGCACGGCGCCGATCCGCCACGACCGGCCGCCGTCGTCGCTGAGCAGGGCGTGGCCGCCGTAGCCGTCGGCTGTCGAGTGGTTGGCCGGGCACACCAGCCGGCCCGCGAACGACCCGTGCCGTAAGGCGATCGCGTGCCCGGGCCCGGTCGCGTACCACCGCCAGTCCGCCGGCTTCACGGCGTCGGTGATGTCCTGCGGCGCGCTCCACGTCTCGCCGTCGGACGTGCCGCGCTGCAGCAGCACTCGCCGTGCGTCGGCTGCCTCGACCTCGCCGCGCAGGATCCGGTCCTCCGACGCCCAGCCGGCCGTTCGTACGGTCAGCAGGACGATGTCGCCGCTGGCCGGATCCACAACGGGTGCGGGGTTTCCGACCGTGTGCGGCGGATCGGAGTGAACCACCCGCAGCGGCCCCCAGGTCGCGCCGCCGTCGGCCGAACGCCGGAGCACCAGGTCTATCGAGCCCGCATCGCCGGCTCCCTCCCGCCGCCCCTCGGCGAACGCGACGAGCGTTCCGGCGTCGGTGCGGACGATCGCCGGGATGCGGAACGTGTGGTAGCCGTCCGTACCCGACTCGAAGACCACGGTGCCGCTGGCAGTCCCGGCCTCAGAGCTCATGACACGAGGCCGGCTTCCACGAGGTAGGGACGGACGGCCGCGGTCTCCGACTCCGAGAGCGGGATCATCGGCAGGCTCGTCGTGCCGTGCGCGATCACGCCGCGATGCAGCAGCCCGGCCTTGAACGCGCCGATCGCGGAGGAGTAGCGGCCCATCCGGGTCGAGTCTCCGACGGTGATCAGCTTGAACAGGCGGCGCAGGCGCTCCTGCTCGCGCGCGGCGGCTGCCCAGTCGCCGCTCGTCGCGGCCTCGTACAGCCGGACGAAGCCCTCCGGGTCGACGTTGCCGACACCCGGCACGATGCCGTCGGCGCCGAGCGCGAGCCCGACGTCGGCCATCACCTCCGAACCGGTGAACACCTTGAAGCCGGCCGCACGGACGTCGGGGTCGAGCAGCTGGAGGACCGTACGCATACCGTCGAGGTCGCCGCTGGAGTCCTTCAGCCCTTGGAGCACGCCGGCGGTCGCGAGCTCGGCGACCAGCGCGGCCGGCACCTTCGTGTGGACGGCGGACGGAATGTCGTAGGCGAGCAACGGCAGGTCGACGGTCGCGCGAATCGTCCGGAAGTGGACGCCGATCTCGGCCGGATGAGTGGGCGCGTAGAACGGCGCGGTGGCGACCAGCGCGTCCGCCCCCTGCTTCTCCGCCGCCCGCGCGTGCGCGACAACCCGCGGCGTCGTCATGTCGATCACGCCGGCGAAGACGGGCACCTGGCCGGCCGCGTAACGGACGACGATCTCGAGTACGCGGACGCGCAGCTCGTCGGAGAGATAGGCCGCCTCACCAGTGGATCCGCCGACGAAAAGCCCCGTGGCCCCGGCGTCGAGGAGGTGCTGGCAGAGCCGTTCGAGCGAAGCCACGTCAATGTCGCGTTGCGGCGTCAGCGGAGTGCACAGCGGCGGGATCACACCGCTCGGGATTCCGGCCTCGGCCTCAGGTCTCAGTTCCGTCACAGCGACCGACCGTAGCGCAAGTGAAGTCGATCTTCGGCAGCTCAGACGACTTCGGCCTCGACGCGGTCGACCAGCTCGGTCAACTCGGGAAGCGCGCGCATCATCCGGCTCATTCGCCGAGCGCCATCGCGCAAGGACGGATCCTCCAACGCCGCGACGATGCCCTTGGAGACGGCAGTGTCTTTCCCAGCGGTCCAGCGACCAACTGTTCCCGCATGTTGGGACACGCAGCGCTCGGCGGTGTAGAACTGGTCGCCGCGAAACGGCATGAGGAAGAGCGGCACGCCCATGAAGAGCGTCTCTGTGACGGTGCTCGCCCCGCCGTGGGTGACGACAAGGTCAACTGTCGGCAGCCGATCCACGATCGACGTGAAGCCCAGGATGCCGGCTGACGGAAAGCGGTCCTGAAGTTCTTCGGAGAGAGCCGGCGGGCAGGCCACCTCGACGTCGATCTCGTCGAGCGGAAGCTCCGTCAGTATTCGTTCGATGACCTCCTTGTGAGGCACGCGATCGGTTGTTCCGAACGTGACGAGAACTCGTCGCCGGCCGGTCGGGAACCGCTCGTTGCCGGCCTGTTCTGGAAGCCGGTAACGGCGGAACTCGAGGTTGGGTGCGAACGAACGAACGTCGGTGGGCTGGTGATATTGACGTGGCATATAGGTGACTCGGCGCGGATGTGCATACAACCGAGACCGCCACGCGTGCTCCAGGCCGAGCGCGACGCTCGCCGCTTCGAGAACGCCGTGCTGCAGCGCGACGACCCGGTTCAGCACGGAGTCACTCGATGTCAGCACCGAAAGGGAAGGCAGGCCGGACACGGCGGCGTGCAACTCTGCCCCGCGTTCGGAACCTTCGTGCACGAGGAGATCCGGCCGGACCCGATCGATGACCGGTCCGAGAGCTTCGAAGCTCGCGGTCGCCAGCTCGACTCTGGAGAGTTGCTCGCTGCTCGCCGGTCGCGCGTGCGTCTCGACGGGGCGGCCATGGAAGTGTCTTAAGGCCGTTTCGTCTGTCCAGACATGAACGGTGTGCCGGCGTTCGAGCAGCGCATCGACAAGTGGAAGCAGCGGTCGCACATGCCCGGTGGGCGGATCGGACGTCACCAGGACTTTCATCTTGCTCCAAGTCAATCCCCGGGTTAACGTGAGTTTCTCGCCAGTGACGGCCGTTAGGGGGACGGGTCGATGGGCGTCGAAACCAATCCTCGCATCGCGTGGCGCAACCCGCACGACTACAGTCCGATTCAGGATCGGGTGGGAGTCAAGACCTCGAAAGACCTGAATCTTCCTCGGGTGACGCAGCGCGTTTCGCAGGCCCCAAATCCGTATGATCCGGCCTTTCTGGATCAGCGGGAAGTCCTTCGAGTCACCTATCAGGGGGACGATCGCTGCCAGCTCGCCTGTCCTGGCTGCTACACCGGCAGCCGCCTGCGGGCCGGCGAGACCGAGTCGGACCGGGCGACCGGCAGGCGAAAAGTCGTGGATGTGGACGACTTCACCGGTCAGATCGAGGCACTGGGTGACGGCCTGCAGGACTTCTTCCTGATCGGGGCGGAACCGACGATGGACCCCGCCGGATCCGCCACGAAGCTTTCCTGGGTGGCCGCCCGCGGGCTGCCTTTCATGTCCATCACTCACGGCGCCGTGTCGATTCAGCGCTTCGAGAGGACGTTCCGGCAGGCGTTCGAAAACGGTATGTACAAGCTGAATATCAGCCTCGACTCCACGGATCCAGCAGTCAACAACACGCTTCGCGGCCGCGACTACGCCCATCGCCGAACGCTGGCGGTCATTCGTCACTGTGTCGAGAACGACCTGCCGATCAAGGTTCAGCTGACAGTCTGGCCGCTCAACTATCCGACGATCGTCGACTCCGTGCACGAACTCTACGATCTGGGCGTGCGGGGATTCGCGTTCCATTGCGGATCGCTCGAAGGCATCGACGACCCGGACCAAGCCGGTCTGGATCACGTCGATCCGCTGGCCTGGCGTGCACTCGCACGGCAGCTCTACGACTTCCGCGACGCCCATCGTGCCGAGCTCACCCATTTCAACGTCCCTCTGCTGTATTTCACCGAGACGGAGCTAAGACAACACGTGATCGGCGACGAACAGCTCACCATCGCCTATCTCGATCATGTCGACCGCCTGGAATCGGGCGCGGAGTCGGCGAAGCCGTTCCATGCATGTCCTGCCCTCGACGTTCCGCAGGTCTATGTCTTCGGCAACGACGGATCCGACTCACGTGGCGCTGTGTCGTTGTGCCAGATCCATGTCGGCAACCCAGGCATGGCATACGCCCGCTACCAGCCCGGGCCGCGCCGGTGGGCTGTGGAGCAGGATCCCGAGCTCAACCAGATGCAGCACATGATCTCGTCACCACATCTGTGTCCCGCCCTACCTGGCGCGACCAGACGATCCTCCGATCGCGTTGTCACCGAGGTGGGCGCGTTGTACCACGCCTGCCGCTATCTCGGCTCGAACCAGGTGCCGATCGACACCCCGCAGTTCGGCGAGGAGCTCTACTCCGCTGCCTGCGACCTCTATCGTCAGATCGCCAGGGCCCTCGTGCTCTACCCCAAGCCCGGGCCGGACGGCGAGTGGCCGATCGCCAAGGTACGCAGGCTGACCGAGGGCAAGGTCTCGCTTGCAGAGCGGGCAAACGTCCTACAAGGTTCCTTCGAGGAGCGCTGATCGGGCTCAGTGGCCGGTGCTGTTGTAGTGCTCGGTCTGCCTGCGCCAGAAGAGGTACGCGGCGTAGAACAGCAGTCCACCGGCGAGCGGTGAGAGATAGGCGACCCACGGATCGATGGACAGCTCGCCGGTGCGGTCCAGTAACACCGTCGCGGGCAGGTATGCCACGAACGCGAGTGGCAGCAGGAACGTGACGCCGAACCGAACCACCGAGGGGAAGATCGAAAGCGGGTATCCGCTGAACGTGCCGAAGATCTGGTCGATCGTTACCCGGATCGAGCGCACCGACACCAGCCGGAACGACAACGTGGACACGACCAACTGCACAGCGGCCTCGACCAGTGCTCCACCAACGACCGCCAGGAACAGGAACGCGAGCGCCGGCGGTGACCAGTCGACGTCCACCAGCCGAGCAGCCGCCGTCAACACCGCGACGCCGGCCACCAGATCGCCGAACACCGACAGCGATACCCCGCGTGTGACGAGCTGGACGAGGGCGCCGACCGGCCGGACCAGGTAGCGATCGAACTCGCCTTCCCGGACGACAAGGTCGAGCAGGAAGACCTGCGACAGCGGTGCGGTGAAGGCAGCATGTGCCATCAGCCGCAGCCCGTACAGGAAGGCGACCTCGGCCAGGCTCCAGCCGCCGATTCCGCCGAATTTGCTCACCACCACCCACACGAAACCCAGGCCCGCTGTCTGGAACAGGATTCCACCGATCATGGAGAGCATGAGGTTGCCGCGATACTGCAGCTGGCTGCGGAACGCGGCGGCGGTCAAGGCGAGATAGATCCGCCAGAATCGCAGGACCTTCGCGCACATGCGCTCACCCGCCTTGCACGACAACGCGACGTAGGGCACGCGACCAGATGATGCGCAACAGGAACCACAGCACGACGCACCAGAACAGCTGCAATGCGAGCGCTCCGAACACGTCCACACCCTCGACCTGCCCCAGATACACCGCCATCGGGGTGTAGGTCGTGGCCTGGAACGGTAGCCACTCGGCAATGGTGCGCAGCCAGTCCGGCATGAACCACAAGGGAACCAGAGCGCCTGCGAGGAACTGTGCGAGCATCCGGTAGATCATGAAGATGCCCTGGACCTCGAGGGTCCAGAACGGAACCAGGCCGACGACGGCGTTTACCAATGTACTGATGGTGTAGGCGAGAACCAGCGCTCCGGCGTACGCCAGTCCGCTCATGACGGACTCCGGCGCCTGCGCACCGCCGATCAGGACAGCCAACGGCAGCGCCACCAGCACGAACGGAAGCATGGCGACGGTCGCGCCGACCTGACCGGCCAACGTCTGCTCGAGAAATCGCAACGGGCGAAGCAGGTCGATGGCGATCTTCCCGTCGCGGATCCGGTAGTGCGTCGTCGTGAACGACCAGGGTGAGAGCAGCCAGTACTGCAGGCTCGCCAACGTCGCGTAGGCGATCTGCATCGAAAGCGTGATCTGCGCACTTCCTCCGTTGACGGCGATCCGGTCGCTGCCTGCCTGAGCGTAGACCGCTGTCCACACGACCTTGAGCAGGAACACCTGCAGGAGGACGCCGACAAGCCCGAACAAGTAGTCGGCGCGGTAGGTCAACACGGTTCGTGCCTGGAGTGCGGCCAGTCCTCCGTAGGCGCGCAGGCGGTAGGTCATGCGGCGGCTGCCGCGGCGAGTACGTCGCGCGTGATCCTCGTTGTCGTCGCCCAGTCGAAGGCCCGACTTCGTATGCGTCCAGCCGCTCCCAGCGACTCGGCGAGCCCTCGGTCGGTCAGGACGCGGGTCATCGCTTCGACGATCGCCGACGTGTCGTCGGGGTCGACGAGCAGGGCCGCGTCGCCGGTGACCTCGGGAATCGCCGGCCGGATCGAGGACACGACCGGGGTTCCGCACGCCATCGCCTCGAGCACCGGGATGCCGAATCCTTCGTAGAACGACGGATGCACCAGCATTCTCGCGGCGGTGTACACATGCGGGATCAGCTCGTCCGGCAGCCGTCCAGTGATGCGGACGTCGTCGCTCAGGCCCTGGTCGGCTACGAGCCGGTGCGTTCGTTCGATGTCGAGGTTGACCAGCAGGAGGGGATTGGCGCGGCGCAGCGAGGCTGGAAGGAGCGCGTAGGCCTCGAGTAGGCCTGGCAGGTTCTTCCTGCGGTGACCAGCGGCAACGCTGAGGACGTAGTCGGTTACCGTTCCTTCGAATACTTGGCCGGCGACGATCCGCTTCGACTCCTCCCGGCTGGCGGGCAGGAAACCGAGCGAGTGACCGAGCGGCGCCGGAACGATCGGCTTGTCCCGCAGGTCCCAGGCGACCTCGACCTCCTTGGCCGTCGACTCGGAGACGGTGAGGATCGCGTCGGCTCGCTCCGCTGATCGCCTGCCCCAGACTTGGTACAACTCCAGGTTGGCGGCGGTGAAGTACTCCGGATGGTGCTCGAAGATGACGTCGTGGACGGTGACGACCATCGGCCGTTGCCATCGCAACGGCAGGAAGAACGACGTGCCGAGCAGGACGTCGGGCTGATCAGTCTCGAGCGCACTGAAGAGGGCCTGCTGATGCCAGGTGATGTCGCGCTCCAGCCGTTCGGGATAGCCGGCCAGGTCGAACCCGACTGGACGCGGTGAGACGTTGCGCAGCGAGAGCTCGACAGGAGACGTGCTCGGGGCGTAAAGGAGAATCTCGTCCTTGCCGCTTGCCGCGAGATTCTCCGCGATATGCGAGATATAGCTGATGAACCCGCCGTGATGCGGTGCGGTGACGTACGCGTCGATCCCAATCCGCATGCGACGATGTTAACCGGCCGCTGGATCTCGTACCGGACAAATTATGCTGATCCACGTGCCCGCTTCGCTGGATGAACTGATCGACCTGCTTGACCTCGAGGTGATCGAGGACAACCTGTTTCGCGGCAGGCAGCCCAAGACTCACATGCAGCGGGTCTTCGGCGGCCAGGTCGCCGGGCAGGCGCTGGTCGCCGCGTATCGGACGATGGAAGCCGGGCGGTCGGTGCACTCGCTGCACGCCTACTTCCTGCGTCCGGGCGACACCGGCGTTCCGATCGTCTACGACGTCGAACGCACCCGTGACGGGCGCTCGTTCAGTACCCGGAGGGTCGTCGCGCGGCAGCACGGGCGCACGATCTTCTACATGTCGGCGTCGTTCCACCAGCCGGAGGACGGCTTCGAGCATCAGGACACCGCGCCCAAGGCACCCGCGCCCGAGGACTGCCCGACCCTGGCTCAGGTGATGCAACGCGCGTCCGGGCGGTCCAGCGAGGCCTGGGCGGAGGAGTGGGCGGCGCTCGACGTCCGCTACGTCGGCGACTCACGCAGGGGCGGCATGCCGCAGGATCCGGAGCACCCGGCGCAGGCCCGGGTCTGGTTCCGCGCCGCCGGCGACCTGCCCGACGACCCGGTGCTGCACACCTGCGTACTCGCCTACGCCAGCGACCTCACACTGCTCGGCGCCGCCCTGGTGCCGCACGACGTCTACATCGGTACGCCGGGGCTGCAGACGGCCTCACTCGACCACGCGATCTGGTTCCACCGTCCGTTCCGGGCGGACGAATGGCTGCTGTACGACCAGGTCTCGCCGTCGGCGTCGTACTCGCGAGGCTTCACCACCGGCCGGCTGTTCACCACCGACGGGCGCCTGGTCGCCTCGGTCGTACAGGAGGGCCTGATCCGGCAGCGCAAGGACACTCGCGGCTAGGGGGTGTCCTGTAAGTGTCGGCGGATAGCGAGGACGGTCATGGCGCCGGGCTGGCAAGGCGGGCGGAGTCGTTCGTATCGGTCATACGGGCGATCTTCGTCCAACGCAGCCAGCGTGGGGCCAGGGCCGCCGCAGCCCGGCGACACTTGCAGGACACCCCCTAGCCGGCGTTGACGACGGAGAGCGCGGCGTCGATCTCGGGACGGCTGGGCATCGACGGGCTGGCGCCTTCGCGCTGAACCGACACGCCGGCCGCGGCGGTCGCCCACCGCAGGGCATCCGGCATCGGGCGGCCCTCCCCCAACGCCACGGCCAGTGCACCCGCGAACGTGTCGCCCGCCGCCGTGGTGTCGCGGACCTCGACCTTCGCCGACGGGACCTCGACCCGCTCGCCGCTGCGCGCCGCCCACAGCGAGCCCCGGCCGCCCAGTGTCACCACGACGTCGGTCACGCGTTCCAGCAAGGCCGACGCGGCTTCCTCCACCGACGACGCTCCCGTCAGCAGCTTGGCCTCGTGCTCGTTCGGCAGCAGCAGGTCGACACAGTCGAGCAGCTCGCCGGGCAGCTCGCGGGCCGGCGCCGGCGTCAGTACGACGCGTACACCCTTGGCGCGGGCCAGCTCGGCGGCCTCGGTCACCGCCTCCAGCGGGATCTCCAGCTGCATCAGAAGGGCCCCGGCTCCGTCGAGGGCCGCGGACAGCGCGGGCGGCACCGACGCCAGCGAGCCGTTCGCGCCGGGTACGACGATGATCGAGTTGTCGCCGCTCGTGTCGACCACGATGTGCGCGGTTCCGGTTGCCTCGGAGACCCGGGCGACGCCTGAGACGTCGACGCCGGCGTCGGAGAGCACCGCGAGCAGGTCGTCACCGTACGGGTCGTGGCCCACCGCGCCGACCATCGCGACCCGGCCGCCAGCGCGCGCCGCGGCGATCGCCTGGTTCGCGCCCTTGCCGCCCGCGATCGTGACGAAACGCTTGCCCGCAACGGTTTCGCCCATTCCCGGCGCCCGGTCGGCGTAGACCACCAGATCCATGTTGGCGCTGCCGAACACGCACACCCCGGCCTTTGACATGCAGCTACCGTAACCGGACGCCAAAAACTCCCCATACACAGGCGCGACGTGCCAGAATCCTGCGAGGAGGTTTGAGCGATGCGCAGGAGAACGTTCTGTTCGATGACCGGACTGGCGGCCGTGAGCTGGTTGACCGCGGGAGCCGCGGCGACCGCTGGAGCGACTGCCGGAGCGACCGCCGCCCAAGCTGACGAGGCGGTGACGTGCCCGCCGCCCGACCCGGCCGTGCCGAAGCGGCAGCTGCGCTCGTACTGGATCGCCAGCGTCACCAACATCGACTGGCCGTCGCGTACCGGCCTGACCGCCGAGCAGCAGCAGACGGAGTACCTCGGCTGGCTCGACCTCGCGCAGGAGCGGCAGCTGAACTCCGTCATCGTGCAGATCCGCCCGACCGCCGACGCGTTCTGGCCGTCGCCGTACGAGCCGTGGTCGCGCTGGCTGTCCGGCACGCAGGGCACCGACCCGGGCTACGACCCGCTGGCGTTCGCGGTGCGCGAGACCCACAAGCGCAACCTGGAGTTTCACGCCTGGTTCAACCCGTACCGCGTGTCGATGAACGACAAGCTCGAGGAGCTCGCGCCGAACCATCCCGCGCGGCTGCATCCGGAGTGGATCGTGCTCTACGGCGGCCGTTACTACTACAACCCCGGCATTCCGGAGGTTCGCGACTTCGTCGAGGACGCGATCATGGATGCCGTCGAGAAGTACGACATCGACGGCGTGCACTTCGACGACTACTTCTACCCCTATCCCGTCGCCGGCCAGGTCTTCAACGACGACGCGACGTACGCGCAGTACGGCGGCGGCTTCGCGACCAAGGCCGACTGGCGGCGTAACAACATCGACCTGCTGATCTCGGAGCTGTCGCAGCGGATCAAGGCCGCCAAGCCGTGGGTGAAGTTCGGCGTCAGCCCGTTCGCGGTCTGGCGCAACAAGGCGACCGACCCGGAGGGCTCGGACACCACGGCCGGCGTACAGACCTACGACGACCTGGGCGCGGACACCCGCAAGTGGGTGCGCGAGGAGTGGATCGACTACATCGTTCCGCAGGTCTACTGGAACATCGGCTTCACCGCGGCCGACTACGCCAAGCTGATCCCCTGGTGGTCGGAGCAGGTCGCGGGCACCGACGTGCAGCTCTACATCGGGCAGGCGACATACAAGGTGGAGACGTCCACACAGTCGCCGGCCTGGCAGGACCCGTCGGAGATGACCAAGCACCTGTTCTTCAACCGTTCGTACCCCCAGGTGAGCGGCGACGTCTACTTCTCGGCCATTCAGGTACGCGCCAACCGGCTCGGGCACATGGACCTGTTGCAGGCCGACCACTACAGCCGCCCGGCACTGCTGCCGGTCATGCCGCAGCTGGGTGGATGGACCCCGCACGCGCCCGCGATCGTCAACGCTCGTGGAGAATCCGGCGGTGTCCGGCTGACCTGGGCCGACCTGCAGCCTGCTTCGAAGCGGTCGACGTCGTACGCGATCTACCGGTTCGACGGCAAGGTCCGACTGGACGCCTGCGACTTCACCGACGCCACGCACCTGCTCACCGCCGTGCGCGGGAACGGGCGTGCGCTGCAGGCGTTCACCGACTCGACGGCGGCGGCCGGGAAGCACTACACATACGCGGTCAGTGCCCTCGACCGCGTGGCCAACGAGAGCAGGCCAAGCCAGGCGGTGACCGTCAAGGCGAAGTAGGCGCTCGCAATTCAGCCTTTGCACGCCGGGCGATGACTGTCTAGCGTCGGGGCATGCTGATGTCGCTCGCGGGTGCTCCCTGCGCTTTCCGTTACGTGACCGGTGTCGAGTACGCGCGTGTGCCCGGACCGGAGTGGGAGAGCCGGCTCTATCTCGACGTACTGGTGCCGTCACCACTGCCGTCGTCGGCCGTGCCCGCTGTGGTGTACCTGCACGGTGGTGGCTGGGCGTGGGGCTCACGGACCCACGGCTGGTATCCCTGGCTGAGCCCGTTGCTGGCCGCGCACGGGTTCGTCGCTGTCAACGTGTCGTACCGGCTCACCGGCCAGGCGCCGTTTCCCGCGCAACTCGACGATGTGCGGGCGGCGGTTCGGTTCCTGCGTTCGCAGGCCGCTACGTACGGCATCGACCCTGATCGGATCGGCGCTTGGGGCGACTCCGCCGGCGGTCACCTGGCCGCGTTGCTCGGCGTCTCTCCCTCTCCCGATGCCGCGGTGCAGGCGGTGGTGGCGCGGTGCGCACCTGCCGACTTCGAGTGGGCCCTGACCGACGATCACGGGCAGGGCGAGGTGCTGTCGGCGCTGTTTGGTGGTCAGCCGGCGCAGCGGCGCGAGCTGATGCGGCAGGCGGGTCCGGTGCACCACGTCCGCCCGGGCGCGCCGCCGTTCCTGATCGTGCACGGCACGGAGGACGAGACCGTGCCGTTCGCGTCGGCGGAGCACTTCGCCGGGAAACTGCGCGAGTCCGGAGCCGACGTGACCTTCCACGCGATGGCCGGCCGCTACCACAACCTCCAGCCCGACGGCGAGGGCGAATGGCCGGCAGAGCCCTGGACCGAGCTCGGGAAGCAGGCACTGGCGTTCTTCGACCACCACCTGCGAGGACGCTGAAATCTAGCGAAGAAAAGGTCCTGCCCACATCTCGACTCACGCCTCCGTCTGGCACACTCCAGTACATGCTCAACGTGCAGACGTTTCCCAATCGAGAGTCGATGGGGCGGGCCGCAGCCGCCGATGTGGCGGACGAGATCAGGGCCCGGCTGGACGCCGACCCACGGGCAGGTGTGCGCATGATCTTCGCCGCCGCGCCGAGTCAGCAGGAGGCGCTTGACGCACTCGTCGCCGAGCAGGATATCGACTGGTCGAGGGTCACCGCGTTCCATATGGACGACTACGTGGGGCTGCCCGCCGGCGCGCCCGAGCGGTTCGCCAACTGGCTGCGTGCCGCGCTCTTCGACAAGCTGCCCTTTCAGGCCGTTCACCTGATCGACCCGGACAAGGAGCCCGAGCAGGCCGCCGCCGACTACGCCGCCGAGCTCGCCGCCGCGCCCATCGACATCGTGTGCCTCGGCATCGGCGTCAACGGTCACATCGCGTTCAACGATCCGCCGGTCGCCGACCTGAACGATCCCTTGGATGTCAAGGTCGTCGAGCTCGACGACGTCTGCCGTACACAGCAGGTCGACGACGGCTGCTTCCCCGCCTTCGACGACGTCCCCACCCACGCCATCACGCTGACCGTCCCCAGGCTGCTGAACGCGGCGAGACTGTTCTGCGTCGTCCCCGGACCGGCCAAGGCCGCCGCCGTACGAAAAACCCTGAACGACAAGATCGGCACCGCCTGCCCCGCCACCGCCCTGCGCACCCACGAGGCCTGCACGCTCTACCTCGACAAGGACTCCGCGAGTGAGCTCTGAGCCGAGCCCGAGCACCGAGGTCACCGGCACGGACCCCACCACCGGCCGCACGCTCCGCGTCACCATGGCGCAAGGCAGGATCACCGCCATCGAGCCGACAGCCGGCAAACCAGGCGACAAACCAGGCGACAAGGCACCAGCCTGGCTCACCCCCGGCCTGGTCGACGTGCAGGTCAACGGCTTCGCGGGATACGACGTCAACGCCGCTCCCGCCGACGCCGGCCCCGGCGCCATCGTGGCCATGGTCCACGCGCTGTTCGAACGAGGCGTCACCACCGTCGTCCCCACCGTCATCACCTCGGCCGAGGACCAGATCGTCGCCGCCCTCCGCAGGATCCAGGCCGCCCGCGCCGAAGACCCTCTCGTGGCGCACGCCATCCCCTACGCCCACGTCGAGGGCCCGCATCTGTCGGACCAGGACGGTCCGCGCGGTGTTCATCCGAAAGAATTCCTTCGCCCACCTGATATCGCGGAATTCCAACGCTGGCAATCTGCCAGCAATAACGTCGTCGGAATGGTGACACTGTCACCACATTGGCCGGATTCGAACGCCTACATCGCCGAATTGGCCGGACAGGGAATTCACGTCGCGATCGGTCACACTCACGCCACCCCCGAGCAGATCACGGCTGCCGCAGACGCCGGCGCGACCCTTTCCACCCACCTCGGCAACGGCGCCCACGCCACCATCAAGCGCCATCCCAACTACCTCTGGACGCAGCTCGCCGACGACCGCCTCGCCGCCGGGTTGATCGCCGACGGTCACCACCTGCCGGCCGACACCCTCACCGTCATGCTCCGCGCCAAGGGCGAGCAGGCGTTCCTGGTCTCCGACGCGGTCGCACTGGCCGGTGAGAGGCCCGGCGTCTACCAGACCCCGGTCGGTGGGGAGGTCGAGCTGACGGCCGACGGCCGCCTGTCTTACGCTGGTACTCCCCTACTCGCCGGCGCCGCGCGTCCGCTCTCCGACTGCGTCGCCAGAGTCGCGAACCTGCCGGGTCACTCGCTCGGCGACGCCGTACGACTGGCCACCCGGTCACCCGGACGGCTGGTTGGCGGCGGCCGTGGTGCGCTGCGAGTGGGAGCGCCCGCCGACCTGATCCGTTTCCGCTGGTTACCGGGAGATGAAGCGCTCGTCATCGAGCAGGTTTTCGTAACCGGAACGGCGATTACAACGCCGTCCAGTTAGGTGAACGGGTTGACGCGAGGGGTCTGAGTCGACCAGACTCATGGCCGGGAGGCGAGGGGCAAAACATGGCCGGCGACCAAGGTAGGAGACGCGCACGTATGCCTGAGCCTGCCAACGTTGAACTACGTGAACATCTCACTCGTGACGTGCTTGGCTGGTGGCTTCGGCATGGCCCAGACGATGAGCACGGCGGAGTTTTCACCTGTTGGGACAACAGCGGCGAACGGTTGATCTCGACCGACAAGTTCACCTGGTCTCAGGGCCGCTGGATCTGGTTGATGGCGCGAACCGCCGACGCTCTGCAACGCGGCGTGCTGGAGTCGCACGGCGACCTCGACGCCGAACGCTGCATCGAGCTGGCGCAGTCGGCCGCCCGCTTCGTCATCAAGCACGCGCTGCTCCCCGACTACACCACTGCCTACGTCACCGACCGGGCCGGCACACCGTACGAGCCGACGCCCGGATCCGGCTTGCACACAAGCGTGTTCGCCGACTGCTTCGTCGCGCTCGGCCTGGCCGCGCTTGCCTGGGTGGTCGACGACGCCGACTCCGCGTCGGCCGCCGAGATGATCCTGCACTCGGCCGAGGACCGCATCTTCACCAGCCGGGCCCGCACCGAGCCCTACCCCGTGCACCCGCACTTCTCCTCCTTCGCGCCGCCGATGATTCTCATCCGGACGGCCGCCGAGGTGCACCGTGCGACCGGCAGCCCGTTCAGCGCCGAGGTCACCGCGCGAGCGGCGACGTCGATCAGCCGCGGCCTGCACCAGAACGACGAGATCCTCGAGCTTCGCCCGCGCAAGGACGGCCTGTCCGACACCCTGCTCGCACGGCACCGCAACCCCGGCCACATGCTCGAGTGCCTGTGGTTCCTCGCGCAGGCGGCCGACACCGTTCCGGGCGTCAGCGACATCCTCGACGACGAAGAGTGGTTCCCGCTGGTGGCGCGGCACGCGCTGAAGATCGGCTGGGACGACGTCGACGGCGGGCTGTTCCGCTGCGTCGACTTCAACGGCGGCGCGCCGACCGGACGGCTGCTCAACGACCCGTACGAAAAGCTCGTCCGCGAGACCTGGGACACCAAGCTGTGGTGGGTGCACGCCGAGGCGCTGTACGCCACGGCGATGCTCTCGCGACGCTACGACGACGAGCAGCTCGCGCGCTGGCACGAGAAGGTGCGCTCCTACACCATGTCGACGTTCCCGGCCGGCCCGGGCAAGGACTGGATCCAGATCCGCGGCCGCGACGGCACGCCCGTCGAGCGCGTGGTCGCCCTGCCGGTGAAGGACTCTTTACACATCCCGCGTTCCTTGCTCTACCTCGTCGAGCTCGAGGCCGAGGCCGCCGCGGAGGCGAACCCTTAGCCAGGCTCGCACCCGACCTGTTGGAGGAATGTCGGTCTCTGGACCGCCATTCCTCCAACCAGCGCGAGGGTTACCGCAGGTCGAGACCGAGGTCCAACGCCGGCGCCGAGTGCGTGAGCCCACCGACGGAAAGGTAGTCGACGCCGGTCTCGGCATACGCACGCGCCACGTCGAGCGTCAGCCCGCCCGACGCCTCGAGCTTCGTGTCGCCGCCCATCGCCCGGACACGGCGGACCGCCTCCGCGCACTCGGCGACGCCGAAGTTGTCGAGAAGCACGAGTTCGGCCTTGCAGGCAAGGGCTTCGTCCAACCCCGCCAGGTCGTCGACCTCGACCTCGCAGGGCAGGTCGGGCGCGGCGGCCCGGGCCGCTTCGTAGGCCGCGGTCACCGAGCCGGCCGCCGCGACGTGGTTGTCCTTGATCAGCACCGCGTCGCCGAGGCCGAGCCGGTGGTTGACGCCACCGCCACAGCGCACGGCGTACTTCTCCAGCAACCTCAAGCCAGGCAGGGTTTTGCGGGTGTCGCGGACAACGCACCCGGTGCCGGAGACTTCGGCGACCCACTGCGCGGTCAGCGACGCGACGCCCGACAGGTGGCACAGCAGGTTGAGCGCGGTGCGCTCGGCCGTCAGCAACGTCCGCACCGGCCCGCGCACTGTGAGAGCCGGCACGCCCGGCACCAACGGCGAGCCGTCGCTCAGCCTCGACAGCACCGACACGGCACCGGGCGAGACGACCTCGAAGGTCTCGAGCACCACGGCGATGCCCGCGACCACCCCTGCCTGCCTGGGCGTGATGTCGGCTTCCGCGACGGCGGCCTCCGGCACGGTCGACTCCGTCGTGACGTCCGAGCCGTAGCGGAGGTCCTCCCCCAGCGCCAGCTCGACAACCCGCCGTACGTCGGTCAGGTCCAGGTTCAGGTCCAGATCCAGGTCCAACTCAGTCATGCCGCGCCTCCCAGCGCCAGTTCTCCACACAACATGGGTACGCCCGTGTCGTCGAGACGCGCGGTCAGGCTGCGCCGCCAGTGCTGGTCGTCTCGTCCGGGGTAGTCCGTACGCAGGTGGCTCCCACGCGACTCCTCGCGCGCGGATGCCAGCAGAACAAGAGCTCTCGCGACGATTTCGAGTGCCGCGTCCTCGACAGACGTACGGGAGTCGACCACCCGGGCGACCGAGATCGAGTCGAGTGTCTTGCGGATGGTCGCGAGCCCGTGCGCGTCGCGGCCGATGCCGGCGTGCCGGCTCATCAGCTGCTGCAACACCGCACGATCCGACGGCGCCAGCAGCAGCGGCAGCGCCACCGGTACGTCGAGCGCCGTCAGGTCGGCCAGCAGGCCGCTCAGCCGGTCGGCGACGGCCGCCCGGGCCACCCGCGCACCCACGACCAGGCCCTCCAGCAGGCTGTTGGACGCGAGCCGGTTCGCGCCGTGCAAGCCGGTACGCGCGACCTCGCCCGCGGCATACAGCCCGCGCACCGACGTACGCCCGTCGACGGTCGTCACCACGCCGCCGCTGCCGAAGTGCGCTGCCGGCGCCACCGGGATCGGCTCGTGCGCGGGGTCGATTCCCGAAGCCGCGCAGGCCGCCTGCACCGTCGGGAACCGCGACGCGAAGTCCTCGATCATCGTCGCGTCCAGGAACACGTGGTCCGAGACTCCGCCCGGCGCCGACGCCATCCGGCGGTTGACAGCGGACGACACCACGTCACGCGGAGCGAGGTCCTCCAACGGGTGAACGCCTTTCATCACCCGCTCACCGGTCGCGTCGATCAGCACGGCGCCCTCGCCGCGGACGGCCTCGGTCACCAGCGGCCGCCGCCCCATCGCGTCGCGGCCGGTGAACAGCACGGTCGGATGGAACTGCACGAACTCCAGATCCGCGACCGCCGCCCCTGCCCGCAGCCCGAGCGCGACCCCATCGGCGGTCGCGACCTCCGGATTGGACGTCGCCTGGTAGAGCTGGCCGAGCCCGCCGGTCGCGAGCACGACGGCCGGGGCGCGCACCACACCGGGCACACCGTCGTCGTCGAGCACCAGCACGCCGGCGACCGCACCGGAACGCGTACGGACCAGATCGGCCGCCACATGGCGTTCCAGCAACGCGATCCTGCGTTCGCTGGCGTTGACCAGCAGGGCTCGCTGCACTTCCGCACCCGTCGCGTCACCGCCGGCGTGCACGACGCGGAACGCCGTGTGCCCGCCTTCGCGCGAACGTGACAACTGCCCGTCCGGACGGGCGTCGAAGCGCGCACCGCGCTGCCGGAACGCCGCGACCGCGCTCGGCCCGTCGGCCAGGATCGTGGTGACCGCGATCGGGTCGCAGAGCCCCACGCCGGCCTCGAGCGTGTCGTCGATGTGCCGGCGTACGGAGTCGTCGGCGTCGTGCTCACCCGGCAGCACGACGGCCACGCCGCCTTGTGCCCAACGGGTGTTGCCGTCGTCGGCTGCCGCCTTGGTGACGACCAGCACGCGCAGGCCGAGCCTGGTCGCCTCCAGGGCGGCCGTGAGCCCGGCGACGCCCGACCCGATGACGACCAGGTCGGCGGCCGCCTCCCATCCGGTGGAAGTTGAAGGGCCGCTCATTCGCCGCCGCCCGGCTGCCCGATCTCGACCATCCGCCGCACCGCACCGCGTGCGCGTTCGGCGATCGCCGGGTCGACGTGCACCTCGTCGACGCCTTCGCGCAACGAGCGCAACAGGGCCGCCGGGGTGATCATCTTCATGTACTTGCACGACGCGCGGTCGTTGACCGGACGGAAGTCGACGCCGGGCGCCGCCTTGCGCAGCTGGTGCAGCATCCCGATCTCGGTCGCGACCAGAACCGCCTTGCTACGCGTCGCTTTCGCCGCGTCGAGCATGCCGCCGGTCGACAGGATCTTCACGCGGTCGGCCGGCACCGCCCCGCCCGCGGCGAGGTAGAGCGCGGACGTCGCACAACCGCATTCCGGGTGCACGAACAGCTCGGCGTCAGGAGACGCGGTCGCCTTCGCGCTCAGCTCCGCGCCGTTGATGCCCGCGTGGACGTGGCACTCACCGGCCCACACATGCAGATTTTCCCGGCCCGTAACCCGCCGGACGTGCGCGCCGAGGAACATGTCGGGCAGGAACAGCACCTCCCGGTCGGCCGGGACGGACGCGACCACCTCGACGGCGTTGGAGGACGTACAGCAGATGTCGGTCTCTGCCTTCACCTCCGCTGTGGTGTTGACGTACGACACCACGACGGCGCCGGGGTGCTCGGCCTTCCAAGCACGCAACTGGTCGGCCGTGATGGAGTCCGCGAGTGAGCAACCGGCTCGCTGGTCCGGGATCAGGACCGTCTTGCCGGGGCTCAGGATCTTCGCGGTCTCGGCCATGAAGTGGACGCCGCAGAACACGATCGTCGACGCCTCACTGGCCGCGGCGATGCGGCTGAGCGCGAGCGAGTCGCCCGTGTGATCTGCGATGTCCTGGATCTCGGGCACCTGATAGTTGTGCGCGAGGATCACGGCGTCCCGCTCCTTCGCGAGCCTCCGTACCTCGTCCTGCCAAGCCTGGTCAGGCAGTACTCCGGCGTACCTGCCGTCTGTGTCGACCACCGTGGTCATCTTCACCCTCCCTCTTTCGAGGGTTTTCGCCTATGAATCGAAAACTGTCGGCGATACTATCACCGCGTGAGTCGGATGGAGCATGAAGTTCTCGCGGCGGTGCTGCAGGTGCGCTCCCAAGGGCCGCTTTCGGACAGCTCCGCTGAGGAACCGGCTCAGGGTGCCCAGAATGCGGACGAGCCTGCCACCCGCGGATTGTCACTGCAGGTGTTGCTGTGGCAACGCGCCCGCGAACCGCAGTTGGGACATTGGTCACTTCCCGGCGGGCGGGTCGGCCTGGAGGAGGCGATCGAGCCCTCCGTACGCCGGCAACTAGCGGAGAAGGTCGACGTACGCCAGCTGGCGCACGTCGAGCAGCTCGCGGTGTTCTCGGCACCGGATCGGATGCCGGCGCCGCGCGTGATCGCGACCGCGTTCCTCGGGCTGATCCCCTGGGACGTCGACCCGGAGCTCCCGTCCGACACCGCCTGGCACCCGGTCGACGCGCTGCCCGCGACGGCGTTCGACCACCAGGCGATCGTGCTGCGCGCGCGAGACCGGCTGCGCTCGAAGCTGTCGTACACCAACGTGGGCTTCGCCCTCGCTCCCCCGGTCTTCACGATCTCGGCTTTGCGATCGCTTTACTCCGCAGCGCTCGGCTATCGCGTGTCGGCGACCAACCTGCAGCGCGTGCTGTCCAGGCGCGGACTGCTGGAGCCGACCGGTGAGATGGCACCGCCGGGCCCGTCGGGCGGGCGGCCGGCGGCGCTGTTCCGCTTCACGTGCAGGGATATCCGGATCACGGACCAGTTCGCTGTGTTCCGGCCACCGGCCAAGACCGGCTGACGTTCCCGGGTTAACTGATCTTGCTCGTGGACATCGGGTTGAATGTCCCCCATGACGTTGGAGTGGGTCCCTCCCGGGCCCGAACGCGGCCGGGCTGTCCTGCTGCACGGCATGTTGTCACTCGCACGCACCTGGTGGCGGATCGGGCCCGAGATGGCCAAGCGGGGTTGGCATACCTACGCCTTCGACCTACCCGGCCACGGCGACGCGGGACGGATGCGGCGTCCGTTCGACCTGAAAACGTTGACCGATGCGGTCTCGACGCAGTTCGACGCCACGCCTGGTCTGCAACTCCCCGTCGACCTGCTGATAGGGCACAGCTTGGGCGCGGTCGTCGCACTGTCGCTGGCCGACCAGCGGCCGGAGATCGCCCGGGCGCTCGTACTCGAGGACCCGCCCGGTACGTCTCCCCGCGATCGTGGTGCCTCGGCGCGGAAGCTCCTCGCCGACGCCGAGCTCGCCCGCAAGGACCAGGCCCGACTGGTGCGCCGGGAGCGAACCGCCAACCCTGGTTGGGATATCCGCGACGTCGAGCACAGCGTCGAAGGCATCGCACTCGCCGACACCGGCGCGATCGCGGCCGGTCTGCGGCGACCGCGGGAGTGGCATCTGGTCGACCTGATCGCGACCGCGGCGGCGCCAGTGCTCGTACTCGCGGCTCCGGACAATCCCATGCTGCCGGCCGAGGACGCGCCGAGCGCGTTGCGCGGCCTGGACCGGGAGGCCGTTCAGCGCCTGCTTCCACCCGGAAACTTCGCGATCCTGTCAGGGGGGCACTGCCTGCACCGTGACCAACCAGAACGCTGGCTGGCCCGGGTCAGCGCATTCGCGGATGTCGCATTACGGCGCGCCGATTCGTACCGATGACCCATAAATCCGATAGTGTTCCGCATGCCTCGGTCCCGGCACGAACTCGACCCGAAACTGCTGTCGGTGAGCACCCTCGCTGGTGACCTGCCCAAAGGTCATCAGCTGCGCAAGATTCTCGAAGAGCTGGCCGAACGAATCGGCCCTGGCGCGCTGATGCCTTCCGAACGCGTGCTCGCCGACCATTTCGCTATTTCGCGCACGACCGTCCGTCAGGAGATCGAACGGATGGTCCTCGACGGCGTACTTTTCCGCCGCCACGGGCACGGCACGGTCGTCGCCCAGCCCAAGCCTGCCTACACCGATCTGCTGACGTCGTTCAGCAGAGACATGCGGGCGCGCGGGCTGACGCCGGGCTCGCGCGTCCTGTCCTCCGATGTCGTCCCGGCACCGCCTCAACTCGCCCGGCTGCTGGAGGTCGCCGAGGAGTCGCCGGTGCTGCACCTCCTCCGATTACGCACGGCCGATGGTGCGCCGATGGCGTTGGAGCGCACCAGAGTGGCCTTGGAACGCTTTCCCGGCTTGGAGCCGCTCGACTGGGAGGAACGCTCGCTGTTCGGCACGCTCGAGGAACTCCACGGCGTTCGCCCGGTCACCTGCGACGCCCACATCCTTGCCGTACTGGCCGAACCGGCCGACGCGTCGTTGCTCGAGATCGGCCCTGGGCAGCCATGTCTGCTGATCGAGCAGACGACCCGGGATGCCGCGGGTCTGGTGCTGGAGTCCGGGCGGTCGGTCTATCGCGGCGATCGGTACGAAGTCCTCACGCGGGCCCGCCGGACCGGCCAGTAGACGTACTCACGTCCCGCTTCCGTGTACCTAGGTAGAAACCCTCAACTTCACACAGGCCTGTGGAAAAGAATGGCGAACGATCGCGCGGAAGGCGCATCATCGTTCCATGGCACCGTATCCGTGGGAGTTGCGAGACCCGGCAGCCGCCGTCGACGGCATCGCGCGCCGGCATCGGCTCTACCCCGGTGTGGTCGTGGCCGCGCTCGTCGAGCTCCCGTCCACGACGCAGCAACTGCTCGACACGATGGTGATCTACGAAGGCGACGACACACCAACCGACGCACGGCTCTGCGCGCAGCTCGCGCAGCATGCCGCACGTCAGCTGTTCGAGCCACGTGCCACGATCGGGCCGCCGCGCCACTCGTTCGTCACGATTGTCGCGCGCAACGGGGATCTCGCTTTCGAGCCGGCCGAATACAGCTGGCTGATCGGCTGGCAGCACGCCGACCATCGCCTGCCCGTCTACACCGGTGAGCTGATCCTGCTGACCGAGCTCGGCTGGCGCGCCGAGCACGACCACAGCAACCTCACGGGCTTCAGCCCTGTGCTGCTCGCCGCCTGAGCGACAGGCCACGCGGGCAATCGTTACGGACGCTAGGCTCGCGAAGGTGTCGAACCCAACGGTGAGCAGGGACTTGGTCGTTGTCGGCGCCGGCATCGTCGGCGCGTCGGTGGCCTATCACGCCGCTCGCGCGGGCGCCATCGTGACGTTGGTCGACGCCGGGCGGCCGGGCGCCGGCGTGACGGCGGACTCCTTCGCCTGGGTCGGAGCGTCTGGCGTGCGTACAGGTCCGGCCGCCGGGCTGCGGGCCACCGCGGCGGCTGAATACCACCGGCTCGCGGCCGAGTTGCCGGGACTCCCGGTGACCTGGTCCGGCTCGCTGAGCTGGACCAGAAAGTACGATGCGCCGGACGCCGGGCCCGGGCAGACGATCGTGGACGCGGCCACCGTTGCGACGCTCGAGCCCGCCCTTCGGCAGCCCCCGGAGTGGGCGGTCTGGGCGCCGGGTGACGGCGCTGTCGACTCGGTGGGCGTGACCGAGCGGCTGGTCGCGGGCGCTCGCAGCCATGGAGCTCAGGTACAGCTGGACACGCCGGTCACCGCGGTTCGCCGGGACACAGCGGGCCGGACCGCCGGGGTCGAGACGACGGCGGGATCCCTGTCCGGTACGACGGTCGTGCTGGCGGCCGGAGTCGCCACGGCGGCGCTGAGCGCGCCGCTCGGTGCGCGCGTCCCGGTCGAACCGTCGCCGTCGCCGCTGTTCCAGCTTCGCGCCCCGGCCGGTCTGGTCCGCACCGTGGTCAACACCGAGGACTTCGACCTTCGGCAGGTCTCCGCTGACCGGCTGATCGCCGCCGCGGACTCACCCGAACAGACCCTGGCCGCCGTCCGGTCCACCTTCCAGGGCGCCGAGGACGTCGAGCTGCTCGGCACCCGGCTCGGGGTGCGCCCGATGCCCGCCGACGGTGAGCCGATCATCGGCCTGGTCACCGACGTCCCCGGCCTCTATGTGGCCGTGATGCACTCGGCGGTCACGCTCGCCGCGGCCGTGGGCCGCCTGGTCGCGCGGGAGCTGGTCGACGGAACCGTTGAGTCGGCTCTGTCGGGTTGCCGCCCGGATCGCTTCTGATGGTCGTCCGTCGTTAGCCGCTGAGCCTTTCGAGGACGGCGAACGGGTCGTTGTCGTCGCCGTTGTCGATCGCGACGATGCGGCGGCGCAGTGTGTACGTCTCCCCTGCCGGCAGCTCGATCCGGCGTTCGGTCAGCATCCAGGCGCCCGTGCCGTACGCCACGAAATCCTCGTCCTCGTAGACCAGCCCGTAGGTCTGCCGGTCGTTGCCGGCCATGCCGATCCAGGTGCCGGCCGGCACGTACTCCGCCGGCTGGTCCTCCGGCGTCGTGATCACGCCGTGCCCCGCGACACCACTGCGCTGCGCATCGCCGTCGCGGTCGATCACGTCGCCGACGTACGCGACGATCGGCCCGTCCTGCCAGCCGTTGGCGAACACGCTCTCCACGGCGACCCACGGCTCGCCAGGTGCGATCGAGTACGTTGTCGTGACCAGCACATCGCCA
This sequence comes from Flindersiella endophytica, assembly GCF_054779015.1. Lineage (NCBI taxonomy): Bacteria > Bacillati > Actinomycetota > Actinomycetes > Propionibacteriales > Nocardioidaceae > Flindersiella > Flindersiella endophytica. The sequence goes on along the minus strand of NZ_BAAGYY010000019.1, from coordinate 174,359 downwards.
CTCTCGTTGGCGAATCCGACGCTGCGGGCCTCCGCACGCGCACCGCGCGCGGACGGCAGCTCGGTGAACAAGGCGGAGACCAGCCCGCGGCTCCACGCATCCGGACCACGCAGCGGAGCCGACGCGGCGTACGGCAGGCTCAGCCAGTCGAGCTGGTCCAGGTGCCCCACCGCCGCCAGGTCGACCGGCTTGCCCGTGGTCCTGCCGGGCAGCTCCGCGTCGACCGTACTCACGGCGACGGCCATCGCCAGCAGGTCGTTGGCGAGCACGATGTCCTGCGGCGTGCCCTCGCTCACCGGGCCGGGCACCATCCGTCCCGTCCCCGAGAACTTGGTCGTCGCGGTCAGTGCGAAGTCCGCCTTGGCCGGACCGCCGGCCGACACGTCGCGCTCCTGCGGGTCGTAACCGGCCGCGTACGCCGTGGCCTGGTAGGCGCCTGGCGGCAGCCCGATCGCGTACTCGCCCGCTTCTTTCGTACGACCGCGACCGGCCTCGGACCCGTCCGGCCGGCGGGCGACGACCTCGACGTTCGGCAACGCCGCTCCGGCGACGTCGGTGACCCGGCCGGAGACTCCGTCGGCAGCCGCGGCAACGTCCGGCCGGACTCCCTGCAGCGCCAAAGCGCTGGCAGCGCCGGTCGTGAGCGCGAGAAATCGGCGCCGTCGCATCGTCCCAGCAAAGCCGCGATCCGGCCCAGGTGGTATCCAACGAGCGGAAGCTGTCCGGAACCAGCCATGTCGGTGCCCGAGGTTAAGCTGCGTCAGGTGTCGTCGAGCGTTGAAGCAGTGTTCGTCCCGGGCCGGCCGGCTCGGGATGGCGTGCTCGCACTGTGGAACGTCGACGGCGACACCAACGGCACTGTGGAGCTCGCGCTGCCCACCGGCAAATCGGGACGAGTCCGGCGCGTGCGCAAGCCCGCGCAGCTGCTTTCGCTGCCGGCCGCGCTGCCGGTCCTGCTCGGCTGGGACACCGAGTCCGGACCGAGCACCTGCCGGGCCTGGGCGCTGGCCGCCCTCGCCGGACTGGGCCTGATCGCCCGCGGCCGGCTGCTGCCGGCGGTCGCAGGCGACGGCACGGGCACCTGGCGAGTCGGGCCGCTCGACCCGTCCGACCACGGGTGGCTACGCGAGTTCGTGGCGACCGTGCCACCGCAGGCCCACGCACTGCCGATCGAAGGCACGTCACCGTTACGCATCCGGTCCGCAGGTGCGCTGGTCCGCGAGTTCTGGGACGCGCTGGCCGACCATCTGGTCCGCACGCCGGCCGCTCACCTGGCCGGGCCCGCCGAACCGTTCGCCGGTCGGCAACCGGTGGCTGTGCCGGGCGCGACCGGCTGGCTGGTGGAAGCTGCACGCGCCGACCAGGCCGGCGCCAAGGTCGTCCTGCGCGTCCAACCCACGGACGACGATGACCACCCCGAGGCCGCGACTGTCGCCAATCCCGCTGCCATTCCCGCAGCCAATCCTGGTGCCGCGATTGTCGCCAGTTCTGTCGGCGATCCCGTCGCCAATCCCGCAGCCAATCCTGGTGCCGCGATTGTCGCCAATCCCGTCGGCGATCCCGTCGCCAATCCCGCAGCCAATCCCGTCGCCAATCCCGCAGCCAATCCTGGTGCCGCGATTGTCGCCAGTTCTGTCGGCGATCCTGTCGGCGATCCTGTCGCCAATGATTACGACACCGAGGCAGCCGGCGCCGAGAACGAGGCCAGCCACGAAGCGGCCGATGCCGATGCCGACGGCGAGGCCCGCGACAAGGCGGTCGGCACCGCTGCGATGTACGCCGACGACACCGCGCCCTGGCGTGCGGTCCTCCAACTGCGCAGCGTCGCCGACCCCAGCCTGCTAGTCGACATCGCCGACTTCTGGCATGCTCCGGCCGCCGTGCTCTCCCGGTTCGGCGAGCAGGCCGAGGCCGACCTCATGCTCGGTCTGCGCCGGGGCGCCCGCGCCTGGCCCCCACTCGAAGCCGCGCTCAAGGCAGCGACCCCCACCGGCATCGACCTCGGCGACGCCGACCTCGACGACCTGCTCGACGAAGGCGCCGAAGCCCTCGACGCCGCCGGCCTCGAGGTGCTCTGGCCCAAGGAGCTGTTCGGCGGCGGCCTCGCGATGAAGGCCACCGCGTCCACTCCCACCCCGCAGGGCGGCGTCGAAACCACGCTGTCGTTGCAGAATCTCGTCGAGTTCAGCTGGCAGCCGCAGCTCGACGGCGAGCCGCTCACCAAGGACGAGCTGGCCGCGCTGGCCGACGCCAAGCGCCCGTTCATCCGGCTGCGCGGGCGCTGGATCCGCGTCGACAAGGAGATGCTCGAACGCCTGCGCAGGAAGACCAAACGCCGCCTCACCACGGCCGAAGCACTCGCCGCCACGCTCGCCGGCGAACTCGAGGCCGACGGTGAGCTGGTCGCGTTCAGCACCACCGGCCAGCTCGCCGACCTCGCGGCCGCGATCGCCGACGCGCCGGCCGCCGACCACGATCTCGAGCCGGCGCCTGATCTGCTGGCCACGTTGCGTCCGTACCAACGCCGCGGCCTGTCCTGGCTGTCTCACCTCACCAGCCTCGGCCTCGGCGGCTGCCTGGCCGACGACATGGGCCTCGGCAAGACCCTGCAGCTGATCGCGCTGCACCTCCACCGCCGCGAGCTCGGCGCCGGGCCCACGCTCGTCATCTGCCCGACAACGCTGCTCGGCACCTGGCAGCGCGAGTTCACGAAGTTCGCGCCGACGGTTCCGGTCCGCCGCTACCACGGCGCGGTCCGCGACCTCGACGACCTCGAGCCCGACGAGGTCGTGCTCACCAGCTACGGCGTCGCGAGGCGCGACACCGACCAGCTGGCCGACGCCGTCTGGGGCCTGGTCGTCGCCGACGAGGCGCAGCATGCCAAGAACCCCTTGTCTCGTACGGCTCGCGCGATCCGCAAGGTGCCCGCCGTGGCCCGGGTCGCGCTCACCGGCACACCCGTCGAGAACCGCCTGTCCGAGCTCTGGTCGATCCTCGACTGGACGATGCCCGGCCTGCTCGGCACGTTGCCGAAGTTCCAGCAGAGCCTGGCCGTTCCGGTCGAGCGCTACCGCGACGCCGACGCCACCGCCCGGCTGGCCCGGATCACCCGGCCGTTCCTGCTGCGCCGCCGCAAGTCCGACCCCGGCATCGCGCCCGAGCTGCCGCCGAAGACCGAGTCCGATCTGGTGGCGCCGCTCACCTCGGAGCAGGCCTCGCTCTACCAAGCCGTCGTCGACGAGACGATGGCCAAGATCCGAACCCTCGAAGGGATCCAGCGCAACGGCTTCGTGCTCGGCCTGCTGACGACGCTGAAGCAGATCTGCAACCATCCCGCGCAATACCTCCACGAGAACGGGCCGATCGCCGGGCGTTCCGGCAAGCTCGCGGCGCTCGACGAGTTGCTCGACGTCATCCTCGACGAGGGCGAGTCGGTGCTGATCTTCAGCCAGTACGTCGAGATGTGCGCCTTACTGGAGAAGCATCTGGCCGGCAGAGGCGTGCGCACCCAGTTCCTGCACGGCGGCACGCCCGTCAAGCAGCGTGACCGGATGGTCGCCGACTTCCAGGCCGGTGAGGTGCCGATCTTCCTGCTGTCGTTGAAGGCCGGCGGCGTCGGCCTCACGCTCACCCAGGCCAGCCATGTGATCCACTACGACCGCTGGTGGAACCCCGCGGTCGAGGACCAGGCCACCGACCGGGCCTACCGCATCGGCCAGGACAAGCCGGTTCAAGTGCACCGGCTGATGACCGAGGGCACGCTCGAGGACCGGATCGGCGAGCTGATGCAGGCGAAACGCGAGCTGGCCGACGCGGTCGTCGACTCCGGCGAGGGCTGGCTCACCGAGCTCTCTAACGACGCCCTGGCCGATCTGGTTCAGCTCGGAGCTCGCGAATGAGCCCGACGCAGGCGGTGCCGGGTCCGTGGTGGGCCAACCGGGACGGCGAAGACCACCGCCCGCCGGCCGCGCGTGGCCCGGGCAGCCGCCGGTCGTTCGGCCGTACCTGGTGGGGTCGCGCGTGGGTCGAGGCGCTGGAAGAACGCGCGGAGCTCGAGTCCAACCGGCTGTCGCGCGGTCGCGGCTACGCCCGTCGCGGAACGGTTCGCGAGCTGCAGGTCGCCCCTGGCGTGGTGCTCGCACGGGTGCAGGGCTCGCGGCTCGATCCGTACGTCGTGACCGTGCGGGTGCGAGCGTTCTCCGCCGAGGAGTGGGACCGCGTGTTCGACATGATCGCGGCCCAGCTCGGGCGCACCGCGGCGCTGCTCGACGGTGAGCTGCCGCCTGAGATCGTCGACGACGCCTACGACGCTGGGCTGTCGTTGCTGCCCGGCACCGGCGAGGTCAAGCCGCGCTGCAACTGCCCGGACTGGGCCGATCCCTGCAAGCACTCCGCGGCCGTCTGCTACGTCATCGCCGAGGCGCTCGACGAAGACCCGTTCGCGCTTCTGCAGTTGCGCGGCCGGTCCCGCGACGAGGTGCTGACGGCCCTGCGGTCGCGGCGGGGAACAGCCGCGGGACCACGGCCCGCGGGCGAATCGCTCGAGGATCAAGGGGTGGTGGCCAGGGAGGCCTACTCCCGTTCGATCGACTACGACCTGCCGCACGTGTCGGTGCCTCCGCCGAAGCCCGGGCGGCCGGCGGCACTCGGCGTACCCCCGCCGGCGGAGTCCGGGATCTCGGCCGAGGCACTGGCCACGCTCGCGACCGACGCCGCCGAGCGAGCGTGGGCCCTGGCGACCGGTGAGGCCGTTTCGTGCGAGCTGACCTACGAGCAGGACGCGGCGCGGCGAGCGGTGGAGCTGCTCGGCACGCACGAGCTGAGCGAAGCGGCCCGGCACGCCGGCGTACCCGCCCGGGAGCTGACCGGATGGGCGATCGCGTGGAAGTTCGGCGGCGCGGGTGGCGTCGACGTGCTGCGTGAGCCGTGGGATCCCGACAGCGCGGTGATGTCGGAGGCGGCGGCCGCGCTGGCGTCGGCGTACCCCGGTGAAGATGTCCGCGTGGAGAGCAACCGGCTGACCTGCGGAAAGCACCAGCTCAGGCTGGGACACGACTCTCAGTGGTACCCGTTCGTGAAGTCGTTCGGCGCTTGGGATCTGGCCGGTGCCCCGGCCTCCGATCCGGCGTCGGCGCTGGCCGCCCTCCGCGCCGGGCCGCAATGACCACATGCGCCGGTCGTTGCGCAGCTGCCATGCAAGTTCGCCTGACAAGACCTGGATGACCTCGCACCCGTGGTCCTCGCGGCGGGGGCGCGGATGTCGGCGGCGGCTCGTAGAGTGGCGGCCTAGGTTGTTCGAAATAGCCCGGAGGGGGCGAGATGGCCGCGGATGACTTGCTGCGGGAGCTCGTGCTGGAGCGGTTGGACCAGACCGCTCTCGACGAGGACGCCGCCGCGCTCATCCTCGCCGGACTCGCTCAGTCGTCCGGCGACGACGAACGCGTTGCCGGGGCGCGCGTTCCGGCGCAAACCCCGCGAACCCGGCCTTTGCAGGCATATCTCCGCAGCATCGTCGTCGAGGGCTTTCGCGGCATCGGGCCGCGGCGTTCGGTCAAGCTGCAGGCGAGTCCTGGGCTCACGCTGATCGTCGGACGTAACGGCTCTGGCAAGTCGAGCTTCGCCGAGGCGCTGGAGTTCGCGCTCACCGGCGACAGTCATCGGTGGAAGGGCCGGCCGGCGGTGTGGCGCGAGGGCTGGCGCAACCTCCACTCCCCCGACCCGTGCTCGATCACGATCGGACTGGCGCTCGACGCCACCGGCGGCACCACCAAGGTCAGCCGGGTCTGGGAGCCCGAAGCCGACCTGGGCGACGCCGACGCCGTTGTCGTACCCCCCAACGGAGCCGTGCAGCCGCTGAGCTCACTCGGGTGGGACCACGCGCTCGAGCTCTACCGGCCGTTCCTCTCCTACGCCGAGCTCGGCAGCCTGCTCAACGCGAAGCCGACCGAATTACACGATGCCCTGCACAGCCTGCTCGGGCTCGACCGGCTGGTGTCGTTGGAGACCGGCCTCAAGGCCGAGCGCAAACGCCTGCAGGACGAGACCAAACGGCTGTCGGCCGAGCTGGCCGGGCTGACCGCCGCGCTCGGGCAGGCCGACGATCCGCGGGCCGGGCAGGCGCTGGAGCTGCTGGGTGCCGGTGACCTGGCCGGGCTGGAACGGCTGGCGGCCGGTGAGGTGGCCGACGTCGGCGAGTTGCGGCAGCTGCGCCAGCTGGCCGGGCTCGCCGTGCCACCGTCGTCCGACGTTCGCGATCGGCTCGAGGCGCTGGCCGCCGCGAGCCAGGCGGTGTCGGCGATGGCAGGCACGAGCGCCGACGCGGCCAGGCGACGGGCCAAGCTGCTGCGCGCCGCGATCGACCACCAGGACCAGCACGGCCCGGGTGGTCTCTGCCCGGTGTGCGGGGAGGGCCGGCTCGACGACGACTGGCGCGGCGGCGCGGCCGCCGAGGTCGAGCAGTTGCAGTCGGAGGCGAAGGCGATCGACGAAGCACACACGAAGCTTGGCGTCGCCCGGCGTTCGGTGCGAACGCTGCTGGCGCCGCCGCGCACGCTCCTCTCGCAACAGGACGGTGTCGACACGGCGCCGCTGCTCGCCGAGTGGTCCGCGTGGGCCGAGCCACCGGCCGACGCCGGCGACGAAGCCCTGGCTGGTCACGTGGAGGCCGGATACGCGCGGGTGTCGGCCGCTGCCGATCTCGTGCGCGCGGAGGCGGCGCGCGTGCTCGCGTCGGCCGACGAGACCTGGCGTCCGTTGGCGCGCCGGCTGTCCGCCTGGGTCGAGGTGGCCGGCAGCGCGGCCTCGCTCGATGCCGACGCGAGGTCGGTCAAGACCGCGCTCGACTGGCTGCGCAAGCAGGCCCAGGTGCTGCGCGACGAGCGGCTGGCTCCGTTCGCCGATCGTTCGCGGGCGATCTGGCAGCAGCTGCGCCAGCAGAGCAACGTCGAGCTCGGCGACCTGCGGCTCGACGGGCTCGGCACCAGACGGCAACTGAAGCTCGACGTCGCGGTCGACTCGATCGAGACCGGCGGGCTCGGCGTGATGAGCCAGGGCGAGCTGCACGCGCTGGGGCTCGCGCTGTTCCTGCCGCGGGCGACGGCTGCCGAGAGCCCGTTCCGTTTCGTGGTGATCGACGATCCGGTCCAGGCGATGGACCCGTCCAAGGTCGACGGTCTGGCCCGAGTGCTGGTCGAGGCCGCCCAGACCCACCAGGTCGTGGTGTTCAGCCACGACGACCGGCTGCCCGAGACCCTGCGCAGGCTGCAACTCCCGTCGACGATCTGGGAGGTCGTACGCCGGGAAAACTCCGAGATCGAGCTGCGCCGCGTCCTCGACCCGATCGAGCTCTACCTCGACGACGCCCAGGCGATCGCGAAGACCAAACAGTTCACGACGGCCACCCGTATCCCGGTGGTGGCGGGCCTGTGCCGTTCGGCGATCGAGGCCGCCTGCCACCGGGCGATCTGGCGCCGCGAGCTCGACAAGGGCGTGCCACACCTGCGGATCGAGGAGCGGCTGGGCAAGGCCACGACGCTGAGCCAGATCACCGCACTGTGCCTGTTCGACGACCTCGACCGCGCCTCCGACGTGGCGAGCGAGCTGGGCTCCTACGACGCGCGGGCGCAGGCCGCGTTCCGGATGTGCGACCAGGCCACCCACGGCCGCGCCGAAATCGGCGACCCGATGCAGCTCATCGGCGTCGTGCGCCGGCTGACCAAACGACTGGCGCAAGTATGAGCGCGGCGGTCTCCGGCGCGTCGCCGGAGACCTTCCTGCAGGAGGCCGACCGCCTACTCGGCGAAGGCTCGGGGCCGCCGGTGGTGTGGCCGCGGGCCTGCGTCTGGCTGACCCGGCTCGCGCTGGAGTCGGCTTTGGACGAGCTGTGGAAGGCCCGCTTGCCCCAAGCCCGCGGCGCCCCGATGCGAGCCCAGCTTTTGTTGCTTCCCGACTTCGTGGGCACCGACGTGGCCGAACAAGCCCGCCGCGCCTGGCTTTCCCTGTCCCGCGTCGCCCACCACCACAGCTTCGAACTCGCCCCGACCGTGGTCGAGCTCCGAGCCTGGCACTCCGACGTCACCTCAGCGGTTGCCGCCCTCCAGGCCGCCGCCAAATCCAGCTGACCGCTCCAAGCAGGCGCCCCGACCAACCGGACGCGACTGGAGCCCAGCTGGTACTCAGTTCCAACTGGTACTCGGTCCCGCCAGACGCAGCGAGCTGCCCAACACGACCGGCCGCACCGGGCGGCTGGACCGCTCGCTCGCCATCGAGCTTGGTACTCGGTCCCAACTGGAACTCGGTCCCAACTGGAACCCAGTCCCAACTGGAACCCAGTCCCAACTGGAACCCAGTCCCAACTGGAACCCAGTCCCAACTGGAACCCAGTCCCAACTGGAACCCAGTCCCAACTGGAACTCGGTACCAGGTGGGACCGAGTACCAAACCGGATCCGACTGTCGAAGCCGAACAGTCGGATCCGACGAGTACCTCATGCCTGCGGCGACAGCTCTGCCGCGTACAGCGGGCGCACCAGGTCCGGCACGCGCCGGTGCCAGTCGGTGCGGCGCTGGTACGCATCGGCCGCGTGCAGGATGGCGCCATCCGCGAACGGCGGGCCGACGATCTGCAGGCCCAGCGGAAGGCCCATGCCGTTGAAGCCCATCGGCACGGAGATCGCCGGGTTGCCGACCGCGTTCCAGTACTGCGTGTGCAGCGCCGCCAGGCCCTCCACGCTGTAGTAGCGGTCCAGCTCCGACAGCAGCGGCGCCGCCACGCTCGTCGTCGGCGTCACCACCAGGTCGACCGTGCCGAACAGCTCCGCCAGCGCCTTCTGCCCGGCCCGCCGGATCCGTTGCGCCTGTACGTAGTCGGCCGCGGTGTAGAAGGCGCCCGACGCCAGCAGCGTTCGCGTGCCGACGCCGTAGTCGTGCCAGCGCGTCGACAGGTCGAGGGCGTGGTACGCCAGGGCCTCCGCCGTCATCGTGACGTTATAGACCTCGGTCAGCTCCTCGTACAACGGCAGCTCGACCGGCACGATCAGCGCACCCAGGTCCTGCAGCGCCGCCACCGCCAACGCGAAGACGTCCGGCACCGCAGGGTCCAGCACGTGCGGCTCCACGAACCGGGTCAGCGAGTCGACCCCGATCGTCAGGCCCGACAGGTCTTGGCCCACGGCCGCCGCCAGCTGCGCGGCGTAGGCCTGCGGCACCAGGTCGACGCTCGCCGGGTCGCCGTCGTCGCGGCCGGCGAGGATCTCCAGCAGGAGCGCGCAGTCGTACGCCGAACGGGCCATCGGCCCGATGTGGTCGAGGCTGTACGCCAGCGGGATGCACCCCGTCTTGGGGATCAGCCCGTACGTCGGCTTCATGCCCGTGATGCCACACAGCGCCGCCGGGATCCGTACGCTCCCGCCCGTGTCGGTGCCCAGCCCGCCGAGCGCCATGCCCGACGCCACCACGCACGCCGTCCCAGCGCTCGAACCGCCGGTCCAGCGCGCGGGGTCCCACGGGTTGTGGCTCGCCCGGCTGGGCAGCCGATCCGGCTCGGCCACCTGCTCGGGCGGCCCGACGGCGAACTCCATCGTCGCCGCCTTGCCGACAATGATCCCGCCGGCCTCGCGCAGCCGGCGTACGGAAACCGCGTCCTGCCCAGCCAGGCCCTCGTCGAGCACCGCGCTGTGCGCCCGGGTCGGCCCTTCGGAGGTCAGGATCAGGTCCTTGACGGCGAGCGGGATACCGGACAGCGAGCCACCGCTGTCCCCCGCCAGCCGACGTTCGTCAGCTGCCTGCGCCGAAGCGAGCGCCGACTCCTCGAAGCGGGTCGCGAACGCGCCCAGCGCCTCGTCGAAGCCGTCGGCGGCACGCAGGCAGCTGTTGACGATGTCAGTACAACTGCTTAGTCCCGCGTCAATGGCGAGCCGAGCTTCGGCGATGCCAAGGGGTACCGACTGCGGGATCGGGTCTGGGGTTGCCACCCGCGCTCAGGGATTCGCGCGGAAGATGAGGCCGGGTGGTTCGGCCAGGGCAGCGGACACCGCGTAGAGCCGGCTCGCCCGCATCCGGGCGGCGGCGTGAGCGCGCTGGAGCGTCGAGCTGTCCGGCTCGTCCGGAGTCAGATTCGACATCATCAGCAACGCATCGGCGGTGAGCTCAGTTCGGCCAGTCAAGCCAAGCGGCTCGAGAGTCATCGAAACCTCCTCCGGTTCGGTAGGTGCAGGTCGGTACCAGGGTGGTACGTCGCGGTTCTGTATGCGTTCGAGGCGAGTGTCGCATCTCGTACCCGGTCTGTGTGTGACAACGCGGTTAACAGTCGTGCTCTGGGTGGACGGTGCTGTAACCCCGCTGCGGGCTAACCGGACGTAGTTGACATGCGACGTGGTGGTGTTTCGGCCCCGGTGGCCCTCGTCTTGCTCGTGTTGGCCACTTTCCCCATTGTGGGCATGCGTGCAAGCGATGACGCAACCGCGACCAGGATCGCGGCGCCGCTCGACCGATCCGTCTTCGAACGCAAGGATCTGATCTTCGGTACGGAGATCGGAGCCTGGGATCTCGACGGCGGAATCGCGGTCAACCAGCCCGTTGCCCGGCAGTCGGTCGTAGCGGCCAGGACGCACCTTATCCGGTGGGGTGTGTGGAAGAAATTCGACTACCTCCAACAGGGTCAGGCCGACTCGATGACGGTCGAGCAGTTCAACTCCGCGATCGACGGCATCCGTGATCTTGGGGCGACTCCGCTGCTCAAGCTGCCTCCGATCTGGGACCAGCAGTGCGACGCCGCGCCGGACTACTGGAACACCGAGTGGCTGCGCGAGGTCGTCAAGCAGGCCGGGAGCCGGGTGCAGCTGTACGAGTTCGGCAACGAGCCCGACAAGCAGTGCGGCTGGACGGCCGAGCGGTACGCCTCGGAGTGGAACCGGGTCGTACCGGACCTGAAGAAGTACGCCCGGTCGATGGGATTCGAGATCTACGTCGGCGGGCCGGCGCATGCCAACACCAACCCCGAGTCGGTCGCCTACGTCGAGGACTTCCTGACCCGCGTCCGCGACACCTACGTCGCGACCGGCGACGCCGACGTGGTGCCGGACTTCGTGTCGCTGCACACCTACCCCAACGCCACCGACGACCCGACGCTCGCCGACATCCTCCGCCGGATCGAGTACTGGGGCGGGCAGATCGACCAGCTGCGTACCGGGATCGCCAAGATCTGGGACGGCCTGTCGCTGGATGGCGAACCGATCGGCACGCGGATCAAGATCGCGGATTCGGAGTACAACTACACGATCGACAACAGCGACGCTCGGGCCGCCGATCCGGCGTTCGTCCAGCCGTATGTCGCGGCGATGATCCGCATGCTGCGCGAACACGACGTGTGGGCGGCGAACCTGTTCACGATCGCCTCGCACGAGGGTGGCGCGATGGACCTGCTCAACCTCGACGGGAGCCCGAAGCCGCTGTACGACGCGTTCCGTGCGGAGAGCACAGCGGACCCGCTGAACACCGCCCCGCCGACGGTCGACGTCCAGGCGACCACGCACCAGGCGCCGCCGGGGTCGTACCGGATCACGTCACCGCGTTTGTCGACGCACGATCCGGGCGAGGTGCTGTACGCGTTCGTCGCCTCCAGCGGAGATCCGGACCAGTGCATCGCGCGGGTCTACGGCGGCGGGCTGCACTGGCGGCGGGTGGCCCAGGCCAACGATCGGCCGGGCACGTCGGAGGTCTGGCGGGCGGTGGCTCCGTCGGCGCTGACCGACGTCGCCGTGACCGCCGTACGGGAGGAGACCGCCTCGGCCGGATCGCTGACCGTGGTGGCGTTCCGGGACGCGGACCCGGCTCGTACGGGCGCGGTCGCGGTGGCGTCCGGGTCCGACGACACACACGCCGGCGTGAGCCTGACCACGACCACCGCGCACGCACTGGTCTGGGGCGTCGGGAACGACTGGGACGGCGCGCACTCGCGGGTGGTCGGTGCGGGACAGGTGATGGTCGACGAGTACGTCGAGGACGAGTGGGGCGACTCGTACTGGCTGCAGCGACGCTCCGGGTTCGTGGCCATGCCGGGCACGGAGGTACGGCTGGACACCGCGAGCAGCTGGACTGGGAACCGGCATCGCTGGAACTTCGCGGCGGTGGAGATCCCGGCGGCCGGCTGAATTGTGGGCCGGGTCCGGAATGCCCCGGCCCGCGTCACCCTTTCAGGTATGGCGGCGTGGGCTCGCTGCCCTTGTGTGCCGCGAGAAAGGGAGAATTGCCGACATGCCGACGTCCGAGATCTTCACCCAGGCCGAGCTCGACTACCTCGCCACGCAGCCGCTGGGTCGGCTGGCGACCGTCTCGCCGGACGGGCAGGTACAGAACAGCCCGGTCAACTTCTTCCTCGACGCCGGCTCGATCGTGATCGGCGGGCACGGGCTGGGTGGGTCGAAGAAGTTCCGGAACGTCCAGGCAGGCAGCTCGGTCTCGTTCGTCGTGGACGACGTGGCGACGGTCGATCCGTGGTCGCCGCGAGGCATCGAGGTGCGGGGCACGGCGGTGGCGCTGACCGACCACGAGCCGCCTGTGCCGTTCTTCTCCCGCGAGATCATCCGGATCACGCCGACCAAGATCATCTCGTGGTACGTCGACGGGCCGCGCTCCAGCCGCAGCGTGCGGGTCGCAAGCTCACAGGAGCCGGGCTACACCGACCTGAGCGGCTGGCTGCTGACGAAGCTGCAGTGAGCGCCCCGGTATTTCGGCCGGGCGGGTGGATCTCGCGTTGTCGCGGTGTCACCACTCCCGGCCTGCCCTGGCATGGACGCGGGAACACCGATCCCAGCTGGAGGCTGCCGGCCACAGCTGGCAGAGCACCCCGGCACGCCGACGCGGCATACCGACCCCAGCCGGAAGCCGCCGGCCGTAGCCGCCGAAGCACACCTGCCCGTTCCGACGCGGCAAACCGGGCCGAGCCCGAGGCTGCCCGGCGCGTTCAGGCGGGCTGGTAGATCTTCGGCAGGCCGAACTGCTCGAAGAGCTCGCCGTCGATGAACGCGGTCACGGCGGCGATCCGGTCGCCGCGCAGGGTCAGGATGTCGAGCACGCCGGCGCGGAAGTCCTGGTGCTCCTCGTTCCACCAGTAGCAGCCGACCGCGACCTGGCCGTTCGCGGTGGCCGGGAGGTGCTGCCACCGGACTCGGAGCGGCTTCTCCACCAGGAAGTTGGCGACCGCCTGATGACCGGCGTACCAGTCGGCCAGTGGCGGCATCGACCACGAAGCGTCCTCGGTCAGCAGCTTGAGCAGCGTGTCGAGGTCGCCGTTCTCGAGTGCGGTGGAGTAGTCGGCGACCAGCTTGCGGATCTTCTCGTCGCCCAGTGCCCGTAGCGTGCGCTGCTGGCTGGGCTCCGGCACGCGTTCCTGCAGGATCTTCCGGGCCCGCTGGAGCGCGCTGTTGACCGACGCCTGGGTGGTCGCCATCGTGTCGGCGATCTCGCGTACGGAGAAGCCGAGGACGTCGAACAGCAGCAACGCGGCGCGCTGGTTGCCTGGCAGGTGCTGCAACGCGGCGACGAACGCCAGTTCGACGCTCTCGCGCAGCTCGTAGCGGGCGTCCGGCGCCGCGTGGCCAGGAGCGAGCTCCTGGTCTGGATAGGGCTCCAGCCAGGGGAAGTCGGTGAGCGGCCGCTCCTCGGCGACGGCCCGCTCGGCCGACGGGCGGAGGTCGACCGGAAGCGCCCGCTTGGCGCGGCGGCCGATCGCGTCGAGGCAGACGTTGGTGGCGATGCGGTAGAGCCAGGAGCGCAGCGAGCTGCGTGCCTCGAAGCGGTCGATGGCCTTCCAGGCACGCAGCAGCGTGTCTTGCACGGCGTCGTCGGCGTCGTGGACGGAGCCGAGCATGCGGTAGCAGTGGGCGTGCACCTCGGGCCGGTAGGGCTCGACGAGCGAGGTGTACGCGGCCTCGTCACCGGCGCGGGCGGCCGAGAGGGCGGTGGCGTCCGGCTGCTCGTTGCCGATCGCTGTGGTGTCCATCACCGGCAGCCTAAACCCGGCCACCCCCAAAGCCGGCAAACGCCGACGAGCCGTGCCGCCTGGCCGAGCCAGCCGTGCCGGCCGAGCGGTGCCGCCTGGCTATGCCGTGCCGCCTGGCTATGCCGTGCCGGCCGAGCGGTGCCTGCCATGCCGCCTGGCCGAGCCAGCCGTGCCGGCCGAGCGGTGCCGCCTGGCCGAGCGGTGCTGGCGGGTGCCGGAGGCTCAGATCGGCTCGAGCAGGCGGCGAGGCCTCCTCAACGCCGCTGCCACGCGGTCCGTGCGCTTGGAGGCGGATCCCGGGCCGGGTCGTACTTCCAGGTCGCGCAGCTCGGGTCGCGTACCGCACTTCGGGCAGTTGGCGTGGGCGTCGAGCTGCCGGTCGCACTCGGTGTGGAAGAACAGCAGCCGTGGGCCGTTCGCGCCCGGGAAGTACTGCTCGCCCCACTCGCGCAGCGCGTACACGATCGGGAAGAGGTCCTCCCCCATCGGTGTGAGGACGTACTCCTCGCGCGGCGGCGACTCCTGGTAGCGGTGCCTGACCATCGCGCCCGCGTCGGTCAGCGCGTTCAGCCGCTCGGCCAGCACGGCACGCGGGATCTCCAGATGGCCGAGGAAGTCGCTGTAGCGCCGTACGCCGTAGAACGCGTCGCGCACGATCAGCAGCGTCCACCGCTCGCCGATCAGCTCGAGCGCGCGGGCGATCGAGCAGTCCTGGCCCGCGTAGTCCTTGCCGAGTGCCATGACCAAGAGTTTACCTTGTCGGTTCGTTGAATGAACCAACGCATGCTACGGTCTGCCGGGTGAGTTCAATCACCGAACCTAAGACGCAGATTGCTACGACCGCCGCCGGCCGTGAACATCGGCGGGCCGGCGCTTCACTCGCCGTGGTCAGCGCCGCGACGTTGATCACGCTGATGAACTACTGCGCGCCGATGACGACGCTGCCGCAGACGGTTGGGGGCCTCGGCTCCGGCCTGACCGGGCAGACCTGGATCTTGAACGGCATCGTGCTCGGACTCGCTGCGCTGCTGCTCACCGTCGGCAGCCTGGCCGACGACTACGGACGGAAGCGGGTCTTCGTGATCGGCGCCGGGTTGTTCGCGTTGTCCGGTGCTGTGGCGGCGCTGGCGACGGGCACGCTGGTGTTCGTACTGGCCCGGGTGGTGCAGGGCGGCGCCAGCGCAGCGATGCTGGCGACGAGCCTCGGGATCATCGGGCACACCTACCCTGCTGGTCCCCGGCGCGCGCACGCGACCGCACTGTGGGGCGCGATGCTGGGACTCGGGATCGCGCTGGGCCCGATCGTTTCCGGCGCGCTGGCCGACGCGTGGAGCTGGCGGCTGGGGTACGGCGTGTTCGCGGTGGCGGCGGCCGGGCTGATTCCGTTCGCTCTGCTGGTCCTGAAGGAGTCCAAGGCCGCGGAGTCGCGGGCGCTGGACCCCGCCGGCGTTGGGACGCTCAGCGTCGGGCTGACCGCGTTGCTGGCGGCTCTCACCGAGGGCCGGCTCGGCTGGGCGCGGCCGTCGGTGGCCGTCCTGCTGGCAGTGGCGGTCGTCTCGCTGACGGCGTTCGTCGTGGTCGAACGGCGAGGGCGGGCGCCGATGCTCGACCTGGGGCTGCTGCGGCAACCGCTGTTCGTACTCGCGACCGTCGGCGCGCTGATCACCGGACTGTCCGTGATCGGGTTGATGAGCTACTTCCCCACCGTGCTGCAGGCGGCGCAGGGCTTCGGGCCGCTGGGCAGCGCGGCGACGTTCGGGATCTGGTCGGGGATGGCGTTCCTGGCGGCGCTGCAGTCGCGGAGGTTGCGGGTGAGCCCGCGAGTCCAGCTGGCCATCGGGCTCGCGCTGTCCGCGGCAGGCGACCTGGTGCTGCTCGGGATCGCGGAGTCGTGGTCCTGGCCGCGAGCGGTGGCCGGTCTGCTGATCGCCGGTATCGGCAGCGGACTGACGAACGCGGCACTCGCCGGCCTCGCGATCGCGAGCGTCCCGGCCGGCCGGGCAAGCATGGGTTCGGGAGCGAACCAGACGGCTCGCTACATCGGCGCCTCCATCGGAGTCGCCATGATGATCGCGATCGTGGCAGCCACCTCCGGCCCCGACCACAACGCCGCCACCGGCCTCAACACCGCGATCGTGGTGGCAGCGCTGATCGCCCTGGCTGGAGCAGCGATGGCGCTCATCCTCCGGCCCGCTCAGCAGGCCGCCTAACGGCTGCGCCGAACCGCAGCCGCGCTTTGACAACGGCTGGGGCCGGACAGGAGCCAGCAGAGCCCTGCCCGGCCAGCCGGACCGCTCGCCAGCAAGCTGAGCCAGGCATCGCGAACGCCTGCGACCTACGCAGCCGATCCGCTGGCTAGCGGCCGCGCCGGCCAGCAGCGTGCAGTGCCCGGCCGGTCGGACTGCCCGCCGGATCGCAAGGCCACGCATCGCGGGCGCTGCCACTCACCCCGCCGGCACGCCGTCCAGCGACCGCCTCTGACTGCGGACCGGCTGGACAGCAGCCGCGCCAGACAGCAGCCGTACTGGACAGCAGCCGTACTAGACAGCAGCCGTACTAGACAGCAGCCGGCAGAGTCATGCCACCCAGTCGGGTTGCCGGCCGGACAGCTTGCCCGGGCCGGCTAAGCCAGGCATCGCGAGCGCTGCCACTCGCGCAGCAGGCCCGCGCCGGTCGGGTCAGGCAGCGGCCAGGTCAGCCGGCTGACCCTGCCAGCCTGTCGGCGTCGGACGGGTGGCTGGCGGGCTGTTGGGCTGGGCGGCGGCGAGTGTGGCGGCAGTCGGCCTACGGCCACGGCGCGAGCTCGGGCAGCGCACCTGTCGACGACTCCAGGGGACCTCTCGGTGCGCGGCCGGCGAACCAGGCCGTCAGGTCGGTCAGCTCTCCCCTGACCTCGACCGCCGCGCCCGTGCCGTACGTCCACGTGTCTCCGTCAGACGCTGCCAGGGTGAGCTGGACGCCATCCGGCGTGCGCGGTTGCAGGAAGTCGATCACGTGGGCGCAGAACTCCGGCGACCAGTTCGCCGGAGTCACGCCGAGGTCGAGGTCGACGGCGTGGATGCCGAACTCGCGCCAGCAGCAGTAGAGCGTGCCGAGCAGCGTCCCGTCGCGGTAGGTGACGGGGCGCGACCAGTCGTCCGGCTCGGCTTCGGCCCAGCCTGCCTCCAGCGCGGCGAACCCGTCGTTCACCGCCCGCACCAGGTCGGGCGCCGACGCCCCGGCCAGTGCCTCGATCGCTGCGTTGCGGCCCGGCCGGCCGCCGTCGTAGACCTCGATCAGTTTGCTCGCAAGGGCATATCGCGTCTGGCGCGCGAACGCCTGCGAGAACGTCGCGAGATGCGCGAGTACGTGCCCGCGCGTCCAGTCCGGCAGGCTCGACGGCGCGCGCACCTCCGCCTCGGTCAGTCCGTCGATCTGCGCACGCACCACATGCTGCGCGACGATCACTTCGGCATGCAAACCCGTTACGGGCAAGGAACTCATACCTGCACGCTAACGGAACCGCACAACCGCCAGCACACCCTCACCACCCTCGAAGGTCACGCCAGGGAACGTGAACGACCGGCTCACCTCTTCGAACCCCAGTTCCTGGTGCATCTCGAGGGACGCCTCGTTACGCGCGTTGGCGAAGTACCACAGCTCATCGGCACGCTCCCGCACCCACTCCATCCGCGCCACGGTCAGCGCCCGCCCAACGCCGAATCGCCTGGCCAACGGGTCGACCAGCACACCGCCGAGGTAGTAGCCCGCAGGCGCCACGGAAGGCGGACTGTCCAGGGGCCGCTCGAAGTACGACACTCGCCCATAAGCGATGACGCCCGACCCGTCCTCGCCGGACGAGGACTCCGCGATCAGCAGACACCGGCGCGGCTCGTGGATGTCGGGATCGAAGCGGGTGATCCAGGTGGCGAGATCCCCGCCCAGGTGGGCGATCGCGAATCCGACCACCCGATCTACGTCGTCAAGTCCGGCTTGTCGAATCGTGAACTTCACGCTTTCCCTTCATGCCCCTGGCCGCCAGCTCGTGAACCAGTAGCACCAGTTGTTCAACACGTGCCTGGCGGCATCCGCCAGCCGCCACGAGAAGTAGTCGACGACGTCATCGATCCCCGCACCAAACCACAACCGGGAGTCGAACTGAGCCCGCTCCCCCGCGGCACGGGTGAACGTTGCCGTCGCGATGCTCGCCGAGAGCGACACCGCTTCCGTGCGGTCTCCACCATCAGGCCGTGGAGGTATCCACGGGACCGCTGCCGGGCTTCGAACTCCTCCGACTCCACGGCGCTCACTCTACGACGGGGCCGGGGCGGCCGGTCATTAGCTCCGCTGTCTTGCGGTCCGCCGGGAAAAGGAGCTCGATCGACAGCTCGCTCAACGTAATGTCGTACGCCGTGCCAAACGTTGAAACCGTTGAAAAGAACGCGAGTTCGCCGTCGTCGGTCCGAAAGCGGAGCGGCAGCGCGATCTCGTTCGGCCCCGGCTGCGAAGGCTGCAGCGGCTGCGACGGAAACGCTTCCTCACCAGGCGGATAGCCGCGAACCTCCTCGTACAACGAGGCCAGCCCCGGATCGCCGGATGCCTCGAGCGAACGCCGCAGCCGCCCGAGCAGGCTCGTCCGCACCTCCGCCAGGTTGACCAGCCGGGACGCGAAGCCCTTCGGATGCAGGGCGAGCCGCAACACGTTGACCGGCGGGGCGACCAACTCCGGATCGGCGTCCTCGAACAACGCCATCGCCGCGTCGTTGCCGAACACGACGTTCCAGTACCTGTCGACCACCAGGCCGGGGAAGGGCTCGTGGCTGTCGAGGATCTGGTTCAGCGCCTGCCTCGCGGCCGCCATCTCCGGCAGGTCGAGCGATCGCTGCTGGTACGTCGGCGCGTAGCCCGCCGCCACCAGCAGCTGGCTGCGCTCCCGCAGCGGTACGTCCAGGCGTTCGGCCAGACGCTCCACCATCTCCCGGCTCGGCTGCGACCGGCCGTTCTCGACGTAGCTCAGGTGCCGGGTCGACACGCCCGCCTCCAGCCCCAGGTCGAGCTGTGTGAGGCCGCGGCGCCGCCGCCAGTCGCGGAGCAGCTCGCCGAACGAACGGGAGTTCATGACCTCAGAGGTTATCGACTGCCGCCGGCCGAACCCGCATGCTGGCTGACATGACAGCGTTGACATCGAGCAAAGAGCTTGTCCTGAACGCATATCAGCGGCTCGCGGCCCGCGACTTCGACGGCCTCGGCCGGCTGCTGCACGAGGACTTCAGCTCGCACAACCCGGACATTCCGGCCGGCCGGACAGCGGCCATGGACTACCTCGTCGGCTCCCCCATCGCCGACACGAAAGTCGACATCCAGCATGTCGTCGCCGACGGGAACTTGGTGGCCGTGCATTATCAGGCGCACACGCCGGGAGCGCCGAGAAGCCGCGCCATCGTTGACATCTGGCGAGTGGACGACGACCTGCTGGCCGAGCACTGGGACGTCGTAGCTCCCTAGCAGAACGAGAAACCAGCTGGCAGCTCGGCCCCGCACCGTTCATCCTGGGCAGGATCGGTACGTACGAGCTGCCGCCCGGCTCGATCGTGATCGGAGCCGGAAACCGCGCGACCGACAACGCGCTGGCCAGGCCGATCGCCTCCGCTGGTCAACCGGCTGGTGCACGTTCACCTGCGCGCGTCTGCGGACGGCTGGCTGGCCTGGGCAGCGGCGAACGGCATCCACAGCTGGGTTCTCGAGTCCCTCGCCCAGCGCCCCGGACCAGATCTGGTCCAGCCGCCGAAGACCGAGGAGCCGTTCTCCACGCGTTCCTGGTGACGGAAGGCGCGCGTTTGCCATTCACGCCAAGGGGTCCGGTCTTGCGGATGAAGTGAGGTTAGGCTCGTGTCCGTGAAGCTCACCCAGCGCGTGGAGACGGCGGCCGCGGCCGCGCTGGCCAAGCAGAAGTACGTCGCTCCGGTCGACGTGCTCGCAGCGCTCGGCTGGGTCTCCAGCCGCTCGATCGACCGCTGGCGGCAGGGCCGGATCAGCCGGCTCGGCATCGAGATCCAGGTCGACACGGAGAAACTTCGGGCCGCCGTCGCGGCGCTGGAGGGCTGGGCCCAGGCCAACGACCTGCAGCCGATGACCGTCGACTATGTGTCGAGCACCCGCGAGCGCCGCCCGCTGGCGTTCGTCGGGGCCGGCGACGAGACCTCCTTTCGTACCCACTGGATCTCGCCGGACCTGCCGGAGTCCAGACGCGCCAAACTGGTCGAACGGCAGAGCAAGGCACCCGACCTCGAGGTCGTGCAACCGGAGAAGGACTTCACCTGCGCCGAGTGCGGCCGGCGCGACGGCTCACTGCTCATGCTGGAGGACGGCGCACCGCTGTGCCTGACCTGCGTCGACCTCGACCACCTGGTCTTCCTGCCGGCCGGCGACACCGCACTGACCCGCCGATCGAAGCAGGCCAGCACGCTGTCGGCGATCGTCGTTCGCTGGAACAAGCGGCGCAAACGGCACGAACGCAAGGGCACGCTGGTCGAGGAGGCCGCGCTCGAAACCGCCGAGCAGCAATGCCTCGCCGACGCCGACGCGCGTGCCCGGCAACGCGAACGCGGCCGGGAGCGACGCGAGCGTGAAGACGTCCAGCTCTACGCCGACATGACAGCGGAGATCCTCCGCCTGTTCCCGGCGTGCCCGGCCGACCGCGCCGAACGCATCGCCAGGCACGCCGCCGTGCGCGGCAGCGGGCGGGTCGGCAGGTCGGCCGCGGGCCGCTCGCTGGACCCGGAGGCCGTCACGTTCGCGGTGGTCGCGTCGGTGCGGCACGAGGACACCGACTACGACCAGCTGCTGATGTCGGGCGTTCCCCGCGACATCGCCCGCGAACGGATCCGCGACACCATCGACAAGGTTCTCGACGGCTGGCGCGTCGCCGGCTAGAAGGCCGGCAGCACCGAACCCTTGTACTTGTCCTCGATGAACTTCTTCACCTCGGGCGAACGCAGCAGCTTCTCCAGCTTCACCACGCGCGGGTCCTTCTCGTCGCCCTCGCGGACGACGACGAGGTTGGCGTACGGGTTGTCCTTCCCCGACTCCAGCGCCAGCGCGTCCTTGGCCGGCGTGAGGTCGCTCTGGATGGCGTAATTGCCGTTGATCACCGAGAGCGCCGTGTCGTCCAGGCTCCGGGGCAGCTGTGCGGCCTCGAGCTCGTCGAACTTCAGGTGCTTGGGGTTGCTCACGATGTCGCGCTGGGTGGCGTTGACGCCCGCACCGGCTTTGAGCTCCAGCAAACCGTTCTGGGCAAGGAGGTTCAGCGCTCGTCCGGAGTTCGACGGGTCGTTCGGGATCGCGACCACGCCGCCGTCCGGTACGTCGCTGAGCTTGTCGACCTGCTTGGAGTAGACGCCCAGCGGCTCGACGTGCACCGGCTGCAGCGCGGTGAAGTCGTAGCCCTTGGACTTCTTCTCCTCGTTGAGGTACGGCACGTGCTGGAAGTAGTTGGCGTCCAGCTCGCCTTCGCTCAAGGCGACATTGGGCTGAACGTAGTCGTTGAACTCGATGACGTCGAGCTTCAGCCCCTCCTTCTCGGCGAGGTTCTCCTTGACGTAGTTGAGGATCTCGCCGTGGGGTACCGGGCTCACTCCGACCTTCAGCGGTGCGTCCGCATCGGAGGAGTCGCCCGCACCGCACGCGGCCAGGCCCACGGCCAGACCGGCGGTGGCGAGCAGGGCAGCGATGATGCGTCGCATGTCTGTTGTTCTCCTTGCGATTACTTGTGGGACAGGCGCCGGGCAACCCGGTCGCCGAGCATCTGGACGAGCTGGACGAGGACGATCAGCAGCACTACGGTGGCGATCATGACCTCGGTCTCGAAGCGCTGGTAGCCGAACCGGATCGCGAGGTCGCCGAGCCCGCCGCCGCCGACGAAGCCGGCCATCGCGGAGTACCCGATCAGTGCGATCACCGTGATGGTGAGGCCGGCGACCAGTCCGGGCCGAGCCTCGCGCAACAACACCTTGACGACGATCTCGCGACGGGTCGCGCCCATCGCGAGCGCCGCGTCGACGACGCCTGGGTCGACCTCGCGGATCGCGGCCTCGACAATCCTTGCGAAGAACGGGATCGCGGCCACGGTCAGCGGAACGATCGCCGCTGTCGTACCGATCGAGGTGCCGACCACGAACCGCGTGAACGGGATGATCGCGACCAGCAGGATGATGAACGGCAGCGAGCGGCCGACGTTCACGACCACGCCGAGCACGGTGTTCAGGCCCCGGGCTTCCAGCAGGCCGCCGCGGTCGGTGAGGACGAGCAGCACGCCGACCATCAGGCCCAGCACGGCCGTCAGCGCGGTCGACACGGCGACCATGTAGAGCGACTCGATCGTCGCGCTCCACAGGTCAGGGGCGAAGTCGGTCCAGCTCATCGGGTCACCTCGACGATCAGTCCGAGGCCGCGCAGGTAGTCCAGCGCGGCGGCGTTGGCTTCCGGCCTGCCCGGCAAGGCGATCCGCAGCCGGCCGGCGGGCAGCCCGGCGACGATCTCGGTGGCGCCGGCCAGCACACGTACGTCGGCGGCGTGGTTTCGCGCGAGCGCGGCAACCCAGCTCTGGTCTCCGGTGAACGTGACGTCGGCGATCGTCTCGTTCGGCTCCGCGGGCGGCGGAGGGCCGAGCGGGAACAGCTCGCGGGCCAGCTCCGAGCCGGGCTTGGCCAGCAACTCTCCGATCTTTCCGGACTCCGCGAACCTGCCGTCGCGCATGATCGCGGCGGAGTCGCAGATGCGCTTGATGACGTCCATCTCGTGCGTGATCAGCAGCACGGTCAGGCCCAGCTGCCGGTTGAGGTCGCGCAGCAGTTCGAGAATCGAACCCGTGGTCTCGGGGTCGAGCGCCGACGTCGCCTCGTCGGACAGCAACACCTTGGGCCGCCCGGCGAGCGCGCGGGCGATTCCGACACGCTGCTTCTGGCCACCGGAAAGCTGTGCGGGGTAGGCGTTCGCGTGGTCGGCGAGGCCGACGAGATCCAGCAGCTCGGCTACGCGGGTGTTGCGTTCCTCGCGCGGGAGGCCCATCACCTCCAGCGGAAACGCGACGTTGCCCGCGGCCGTACGCGAGCTCAGCTACGCGAAGTGCTGGTGGATCATGCCGATGTGCTGGCGGGCTTCGCGTAGGGTCGCGCCGGCCAGGCCGGTCAGCTCCAGGCCGTCGACGGAGATCGTGCCCTGGTCAGGGCGTTCGAGCAGGTTGACGCAGCGGAGCAAGGTGCTCTTGCCTGCGCCGCTGCGGCCGAGCACACCGAAGATCTCGCCCGGTTCGACAGTGAGGTCCACGCCGTCGACGGCGACGACTTCCCGGCCGGGTGTTCGGTAGGTCTTACGCAGGCCTTCGATTCGGATCACAGGGTGGGTCCAGAGTCTTTGTGGGGCTTCGGGAAGCGTGGGTGTGGGCGGGCAGGTCCGTGCGGCTCAGCTCAACAGCGTGCGCTGGAGCCGGGCATGGAGGACGGCGGACACAGACGGCCACCGGGATTGGGCGCGCTCACGTTGGTCTCCAACCGGTCGCCGACAGCGACGATTCCCGATACGGCGTGTGAAGCCGGTCACAATTCCTATTCTTTGAGTAGGAGATTGCCGGATCCAGCTCCACCACGGGAGCCGGATCCTGACCGGCCAGGTGTTCAGACGGCCGTGGAGACCTGCCCCGGCTCGACCGCCTCCAGCTCGGCAAGAAGGTCGGCCGCAGCAGCGGAGTCAGCGTCGAGGTGGCCGGAGTCGGCGGGCGAAACAGAAGGACGCTCGCAGCGCCGGAATCATCGGCGCCACCCAGTCTGGGACACCCGGACGTGCCGAATCCAGCTCCACGACGGGAGCCGGATCCTGACCGGCCAGGGTCAGACAGCGGTGGTGACCTGCCGCGGCTCGAACGCCTCCAACTCGGCCAACAGCTCGCCCGCAGCCGCGGAATCGGCGTCGAGGTAGCCAGTGTCGGCGGCGAAGCGGAAGAAGGCACGCAGCGCCGGGATCGTCGCCGTCATCCAGGCGGGGTCGGCGGCGTAGGTGCGCGGCAGGATCTCGAGCAGTAGCTCGGTCAGGTCGCCCTTGCGCCAGCGCCGCGGGCTCGCGCCGGGGAAGTCCGGCTTGCTGGTCAGCGCGACGTAGACGATGCGGGCCTGGTCGGAGTCGGCGTCTTCACGGCCGCGGGTCCACGACACGAAGTCGTCGAGCAGTTGGTCGAGCTCCGGTGGGTTCACGGACGCTCCTCCCCTGAAGCGTTCAATGGGTTGGTCTGGAGGGCGGAGCGGAGCGTCACCACTCCGCCCTCCAGTGCTCTCGTTAGCTGCAGCCGCTGGTGCTGCCGCAGCCCTCACAGACGAAGCAGCTTCCGGCCGGCCGCATCTTCGTGCCGCAGGTGAAGCAGAGCGGCGCGTCGGCGGTCGTACCCTGGATCGCTTCCAGGAGTTCGGTCGACGTGTGCGCGTCGCCCGCGGGCTTGGCTGCGGGTGTCTCGCTCGACGATGGCTTGGACTCGACCTGCTTCAGCGATGCCGGGTCGCCGGTGTCGCCGCTCGACGGCGACTCCTCGATCGGCTCGTAGAAGCCGGTCTCCAGCTGGCGCTGCCGCTCCTCCGCGGAGTAGATGCCGAGCGCCGACCGCTTCTCGAACGGGAGGTAGTCGAGCGCCAGCCGCCGGAAGATGTAGTCGGTCATCGACTGCGCCATCCGCACGTCCATGTCGTCGGTCATGCCGGCCGGCTCGAAGCGCAGGTTGGTGAACTTCTGGACGAACGTCTCCAGCGGAACGCCGTACTGCAGGCCGATCGACACCGCGATCGAGAACGCGTCCATCACGCCGGCCAGCGTGGAGCCCTGCTTGCCGAGCTTGAGGAAGACCTCGCCGAGGCCGTCGTCGGGGTAGGAGCCCGCCGTCATGTAGCCCTCGGCACCGCCGACGGTGAACGACGTGGTGCGGCTCGGCCGCGACTTCGGCAGGCGCTTGCGCGTCGGGCGGTACTCCACGACGACCGCGGGCTGCTCCGTCTCCGCAGCCTTCTCGCTCTCCTTCGCCTTGCTCCTGGCGTTGGACAGCGGCTGGCCGACCTTGCAGTTGTCGCGGTAGATCGCGAGTGCCTTCAGGCCGAGCTTCCAGCCCTGGAAGTAGATGTCCTCGATCTCCTCGATCGTCGCCGTCTCCGGCATGTTGACGGTCTTGGAGATCGCGCCGCTGACGAACGGCTGGACCGCCGCCATCATCTTGACGTGGCCCATCGGCTTGATGGCCCGCTCGCCCATCGCGCAGTCGAAGACTTCGTAGTGCTCCTGCTTCAGCCCGGGTGCGTTGACCACGTGGCCGTGCTCGGAGATGTACTCGACGATCGCCTCGATCTGCTCCTGCTGGTATCCCAGCTTGGCCAGCGCGTTCGGCACGGTGTTGTTGACGATCTGCATCGAGCCGCCACCGACGAGCTTCTTGAACTTCACCAGCGCCAGGTCGGGCTCGATGCCGGTGGTGTCGCAGTCCATCGCGAGACCGATCGTGCCGGTCGGGGCGATCACGCTGGCCTGGGAGTTGCGGTAGCCGCTCTTCTCACCGACCTTCAGCGCGGTGTCCCACGCCTTGCCGGCTGCCTTCAGGATATCGCGGTCCATGCTGCCGACACTGTGCACCGCGTCGTTGGCGGCGGCGTGCTTACGGATGACCCGCTTGTGCGGCTCGGCGTTGCGGGCATAACCCTCGTAGGGCCCAACGACCCCGGCCAGCTCGGCCGAACGCTTGTAAGCCGTGCCGGTCATCAGCGACGAGATCGCCGCCGCGAGCGCGCGGCCGCCGTCGGAGTCGTAGCCGTGGCCGGTGGCCATCAGCAGCGCGCCGAGGTTGGCGTAACCGATGCCGAGCTGGCGGTATTTACGCGTGGTGTCGCCGATCGCCTCGGTCGGGAAGTCGGCGAACGAGATCGAGATGTCCATCGCGGTGATGATGATCTCGACGGCCTTCGCGAAGTTGACGACATCGAAGCTGCCGTCGTCGTTCAGGAACTTCAGGAGGTTGAGGCTGGCGAGGTTGCACGAGGAGTTGTCGAGGTGCATGTATTCGCTGCACGGGTTGGACGCCGTGATCCGTCCGGTCTCCGGGCAGGTGTGCCAGTCGTTGATCGTGTCGTCGTACTGCAGGCCCGGGTCGGCGCACCCCCAGGCGGCCGTCGCGATCTTGCGGAACAGGCCCTTGGCGTCGACCTTCTCCAGCACCTCACCGTCCGTGCGCGAGCGCAGCCCGAACTGGTCGGCCTGCTCCACCGCACGCATGAACTCGTCGGTGACGCGGACGGAGTTGTTGGCGTTTTGGTACTGGACACTCACGATGTCCTTGCCGCCGAGATCCATGTCGAAGCCGGCGTCGCGTAACGCGCGGATCTTGTCTTCCTCGCGCGCCTTGGTCTCGATGAACTCCTCGACGTCAGGGTGGTCGACGTCGAGAATGACCATCTTGGCCGCGCGGCGGGTGGCACCGCCGGACTTGATCGTCCCCGCGGAGGCGTCGGCGCCGCGCATGAACGAAACCGGGCCGGACGCGGTGCCGCCGGACGACAGGAGCTCCTTGCTGGCACGGATGCGGGAGAGGTTCACACCCGAGCCGGAGCCGCCCTTGAAGATCAGCCCCTCTTCCTTGTACCAGTTGAGGATCGAGTCCATCGAGTCGTCGACCGCCAGGATGAAGCAGGCCGACACCTGCTGCGGCGAAGGCGTGCCGACGTTGAACCAGACCGGAGAGTTGAAGCTGAAGTATTGGTGGAGCAGCATCCACGTGAGCTCGTGCTCGAACAGGTCGGCGTCGGCCTTGGTGGTGAAGTAGCCGTGCTGCTCGCCGGCGCCGCGGTAGGTCTTCACCACCCGGTCGATCAACTGGCGCAGGCTCCACTCGCGCTGGTCGGTGCCGACCGCGCCGCGGAAGTATTTCGTGGTGACGATCGTGGAGGCGTTCACCGACCAGAACGCCGGGAACTCCACGCCCTTCTGCTCGAAGACGGTTTCGCCCGTCTTCCAGTTTTGCTGTACGACGTCACGGCGCTCCCAGGTCACCTCGTCGTAGGGATGCGTGCCGGGCGTGGTGAAGATCCGCTCGACCTTCAAACCCTTCGCCGCCGAGCGTCCCTTGGTTCCCCCGCGGGTGGGACCGCTCACCGTGTCCGTCATGATGCCTCTCCTTGCTTCGGTTCCCGTGTGTTTCGTTCAATGCCTGCTTGTGCTGCTGCTCTTACGGCCGGGGGCTCGCGTCCTGGCGGGTCTCCGGCTCGGGCACGGTCTCGGTGGCCTCGGCGCGTAGCAGAGCGATCTCGGTCTCGAAGTCGTCGAGACTCGCGAATCCCCGATAGACGCTCGCGAAGCGCATGTAGGCAACCTCGTCGAGCTCACGCAGCGGCCCGAGGATCGCCAGGCCGACCTCGTGAGCCGGAATCTCGGCGCTCCCGCCCGCGCGGATGTCGTCCTCGACTCGCTGGGCGAGCTGGGCCAGGGCATCTTCGTTGACCGGACGGCCCTTGCAGGCCTTGCGTACGCCTGAGACGACCTTGTCGCGCTGGAACGGCTCGGTGACGCCGCTGCGTTTCACCACGGCCAAGGTCACCTGCTCGACCGTTGTGAAACGTCGCTCGCACTCCGGACACTGCCGGCGCCGCCGGATGGCGGTGCCGTCGTCGGCCGTGCGGCTGTCGACCACCCGGCTGTCGGGGTGGCGGCAGAAAGGACAGTGCATGGCTGCGGCTCCTCTCTCCGGCTGGACTTGTGTGCGCACCGTGATCATGATGTGCGGCTGCGGGTTGGTCGGTGCGGGCGTGTCGCGCGCGCCGTGGAGCGTTCTGGCCGGACAATCACCTGGGGATGAGCCTGTGGATCGCCTGGGGAGAACCTGTGGGCTACTCAACACTACCTGTGGACGACTTACAACCGTGTAACTACCAGATCTAGGGGTTACCGTACGTCGAGTCGGACGCCAATGCAAGCGACGCGCGTGTCGTGTCGAGGCGGAAAGCCGGGCATTTCTTCACGGTCCGGCATCGGTCCAGCTCAGCTGGCGAGAAGCTTCCGCGGACGGCGGTCGGGGCGGCCGATTGGGGTGGTTGTCACGCTTCGTAGTCGGCGGCGCGGGTTGGTGAGCGGTGCGTACGGCGGGCGAGCATGATCACGAAAACTCCGAGTGGCTATGGCAGCGTGGATCCGCCCCGATCGCGGCAGCTCCGATCCGGCGTGCGCGCAGGCCGGATCGAAAGCCAGCGACCCAGCAGGCGACCAACGCGTTGCGGCACGGCGGCCGCCACCGTCGAGTGGTGAGGCACGGCAGGCATGCGTCGCGGCAAGCGAGTGACTGGCGCCGCGCCTCGGCGCCATGGCACGCACGGCAGGGCATCGCCAATGGCTTCAGCGGCGGGCGTGCGCCACCGGCGGGCACGGCAGCCGAGCATGCAGGCCGGCGTCCGGGGTGGCGCCGCCAAAACGGCGCGGCGGCTGCGGCAGGTGGGCGGGCGTCGCGGCACGGCAGCGCATCGCCGATCGCTTCGGAGATGGGCACGTCGGCCGCACCACCGACGGGCATCGCGGCGGCGCGGCCACAACTGCTCGACCGCCATCGCGCGCAACGCGGGTATGGCAGGCGGGCATCGCGGCGGCGACGCAACGGTGCGACCCGGTGGCGCTCGCGGCGGCTGCGCGTCAGGCAGCGGTGGCTGGCAGTCATGGGCGACCCGGTTGGTGGCGCGGGCTGGGTAGCCCACTGCTGCGAAATGGCGACGTCCCGCTTGGCGGCGAAACAGTCAGCAGAGTCAGCGAAGATCCGAGGTGGCGATGGCCTTGCGGCGCGGGCGAGATAGCCCGCTGCGGCGAGCCCACGGACGAGGTTCTGCGGTGGCTCGACATGACCGGCGGTGGCTTCTACGGCGCGGGGCGGATGGCGGCCCACTGCGGCGAGCCCACGGACGGGGCTCTGCGGTGGCGCGGCATGACCGGTGGCAGATGGCGGCGCGGGGCGGATGACCCACTGCGGCGGAGGCGCAGGTCGAGGTTGGCGGTGTTGCGGTGGCGGGTGGTTCGGCGCCTAGTGGTGATGCGGCGACCAGGGCTTGGGTTGGGGCGGTTGAGGTTGGTCGGGCATCACCTGGCGTTCGGGGCTGGGACGCGGATGTAGTCGCCCGCGGTGAGGTCGCCGGCGTTGGTGAGGCCGTTGAGCTTGACGATCTGGTCGACCGTGACGCGGACGTCGGCGGTGGGAGCGGCGGACTCGGCGATCTGCCACATGGTCTGGCCCGGCTGGACCTGGACGACCTTGGTCGGGGTGGGGCTGTTCGGGACGGCGGCGCTGACGACTTCGGTCAGGACCAGGCCGAGGCTGCCCGCCACCACCATGACCAGCACCATGAAGGTGATCACCACGGCCCAGCGGCCGCGGGTGGTCAGGCGGAGGCCGGCGGCGCGCAGCGCCTGGTCGCGGCCCTGGTCGTCGATGGTGCAGGAGCGGACTCCGGCGCCAGCCCGTCCGGCGCTGCGACGGCTGGCCGGCGCAACGGGTGCCGGCGCCGGCGCGAGAGCAGGCACCAGCGCGAGCGCCGCCCGCTTCTTCCCGGGCGCGGCCGACCGCAGGGACGGTGCCCAGCCCTGCCGCGTGGCAGCCGATGCGTTCATCTCAAACCTCCAGCGCGTCGAACGACCGTTCGAACGAACGTATGTGCAAAGTTGTACACCAAGCCACCGACAATGGGTACGAAGGCTCGAAAATTCGTTCGATCGGCGTGGCGCGGACAGTCATCAAATTCACCGCGACACGCCAACACGCCGGTCGAACAGATGTTTGAACCAAGCGCGCCGACGGTCTAACGTCAGGTAAGCGAGAACCCACGCCTCAGCTCGGCTGGTTAGGAGACCATCGCAATGCCCAAGCAGACCAGAGCTCGCGAACCGCGGAAGTCGTCGTCCGACGACGCCGGTGGCGAGCCGACCGCTCTCGTACGGGAGCTTCCCGACGGCCCACCCGACGCGACCGGCCTCTCGCTGCGGCAGCGCCGGATCCTCGATTACATCCGCGAGTGTGTGCAGGAGCGCGGCTATCCGCCTTCGATGCGCGAGATCGGCGACCGGGTGGGCTTAACTTCGTCCTCGTCGGTGGCGCACCAGTTGAAGGGCCTGGAGACCAAGGGCTTCATCCGCCGCGACCCGACGCTCCCCCGCGCGATCGAGGTGCTGCAGCCGATCGAGGGCGCGCCGACCGCGTTCGAGGAGGCGGGCTTCGACGAGGCGCATCCGGTGCCGGCGTTCGTGCCGTTGGTCGGCCGGATCGCCGCTGGTGGGCCGATCCTCGCCGAGGAGGCAGTGGAGGAGGTGCTGCCGCTGCCACGCCAGCTCGTCGGCGAAGGCACGCTCTACATGCTGACCGTCAAGGGTGACTCGATGGTCGACGCCGCGATCTGCGAGGGCGATCTGGTCGTCGTACGTCAGCAGCCTGACGCCGAGAACGGCGAGATCGTCGCGGCCATGATCGACGGTGAGGCCACCGTGAAGACGCTCCAACGCAAGGACGGGCATGCGTGGCTGATCCCGCACAATGAGGCGTACGACCCCATCCCTGGAGACGACGCCGTGATCCTCGGTAAGGTCGTCGCCGTCCTACGTCGCGTCTAGAACCGCCCAGCGGCGACGGGACAGCTGTGCTCGCGGAGAGCGCGAGCACATCACCGCTGTCGTCATCGTGTGGGGGACGACCCCCACACCCCCGAGAGCCGAGGGGTGCCCATGTCCGAGCCAGAAACGATCGGGGACGGCAAGCACGAGCCGCCGACCCCCAAAGCACCACTGGACCCGAACGAGGGCAAGAGCCTGACGATCGAGCTGGGTGGGGATGGACACTGGGCACGCATCCCCATCCAGACCGAGCTGTTCGCGCGGGACGACGCGCTCGCCGACAAGGTGACGTCCTACGTCACCAGCACCACCGAGCTGGCCGCCGCCGACAAGCGGTTCCAGGCCGGCTTCGGCCAGAAGTGGTACGTCGTCGTCAGCGAGAAGATCGTGGCGATCTCCCAGGGTCGTTCCTACTTCACCTGGGAGATCAACCCCGGCGCTCCGGCCAAGGTGCTGTCGAAGTTCGTTCAGCGCACGCCCTACGGCATCGGCTTGGGCAGCCCGTGGACGATGCAGCTGGCGATCAACGAGGCCGGGCTGCCGCGGATCGTCGCGGCGGCCGGTGCGAGCGTGGTCGGCAAGCTGCTCGGCCGCAAGGGCTGGTTCTACCAAGTCGCCGGTCACCGGGTGAACGCGATCGACGGCCCCACGTCCTATTCCGCCTATCCGTCCAACGTGTCGGCGAAGCTGCCGCCGAAGGACCCCGACCAGGTGGCCGGCCAGCTCAGTGCGGCCATCCGGGAGGCGGTGCCGGACGAACTGGCGAAGACCTTCGGCGGCACGGTCGTGATCGACTCCAACGACCTCGGCCGTGACGTACTCGGGCACGACACCGACCGGGTGATCGAGTTCTTCTGCGACCTGTTCCGCGACAACCCGTTCGGGCAGGGCCGCCAGCAGACCCCGATCGCGGTCTGCCTGCCGGTGGCCGAGCCGGAAGTCTGAGCCGGATCGGCATGGCCTACGACCACGACCTGGCCGAACGCATCCGCGAGCTCGTCGCCTCCGAAGAGGGGATCGACGAGCGGCGGATGTTCGGCGGCTTGGCGTTCCTGGTCGACGGCACCATGGCGGTGGCCGTCAGCGGCAAGGGCGGCCTGCTGGCTCGGGTAGGCGCCGACAACGCACCCGACCTCATCGACCAGCACGTGCAGCCCGCGATCATGGGCGGACGCGAGATGCGGGGCTGGCTGCGAGTCGACCCCACTGCGGTGGAGAGCGACGACCAGCTCACCGCGTGGGTGCGCCGCAGTGTCTCCTACGCACGGTCCTTGCCGGCCAAGTGACGGCCCTGGCCAGCTAGCCCACGCGAAGCCGTCACCCGGCGATCGGCGTCCAGGTCCTGCGCAGGTCCTGCACCTGCGACGGCTCGGGTCCGGTGACCCACGCCAGCGGCGCGTAGTGATACTGCACGCCCGCTGGACGGGCCAGCAAGGGCTGCCCGAGAGAGTCCACAGGCCACTCGACCGTCCCCGGGATCGTGCGTGCGGGGATCAGCCAGTAGTCACCGGCTCGATAGCGGCCGTCCGCGCCGAACCACACCTGTACGCCGTCCTCCAGGTCGATCCACTGCCCTTCCTTGACCTCGACCGCGCCGTCGAGAAGACGTGGCGCCCCACGCCGGCGGGTCTCGGTGTGGTCCCAGCGCCGCAGGTACGGATGCAGCGACGGCAGCGCGCCCACCGCACCCCGCGGTGGCTCCGAGAGCCGAACCCGGCGCCCGGCCACGTCGATCTCCATCACCTGCGGCAACGGCTCCACCAGGCCGCGCCCGGCCTTCGCGTCGTCCAGGACCTCGATCCAGTCCCCCACGTGCAGGTCGAGTTTGTCGTCGCGCCCCAGAGCCGCCAGCGTGATCCAAGGCCCGGAGACCGACGCGACCGGGAACGTCACCGACCCGTTGTCGCGCGACCACTTGAACGTCGCCCTCCCATCGGCGGAGTCGGCGGTGCCTGCGTGGATCTCCACGCGGTACAGCTGGTTCTCCGGACCACGGAACCGCGAGTCCGGTGCCGTGATGCACGGGTCGTCCTCGACCCGGGCCGGCCGTTCGGCCCGCGCCGCCAGCCACTCCCTGGGAGCCAGCCCGGCCAGCCACCGGTCGAAGGCGGCTTCCGGCTGGTCGTCGTTCCCGAGCTCGAGCCGCACGGGCAGCACCTCCCAGACCGTACGCGCCCGCGCCGCCGTGTCGGGTAGCGCCGAGCCGAGTGCGGTCTCCCGGAGAGACGGGTCCTGGATCGCCGTGACCAGCGTGTCCCACACCTTGAGGTACACGAGGTACGGGAAGTCCGTCGGCAGCCGGTCGTCGTCGATCTCGCGGTCCCGGTAGGCGAACGGCTGGTCCCAATACGACCACGCTTCCGGCGGCGCCTCGGAAGGCGGAGAATCCCCTTCCGGTACGGCCGGAAGGGGCGGCACCCGTGTCGAGTCGACCCGGACCCCGTCGACGTAGTACCGCCCTTCCCCAATCGTCAGATCAGGCGGATCGGCCGGCTGACCGGCCCCGTCCCGAAAGTGCCCGACCAGGAAGCCGCCGCCAGGCCCTCCGTGCGGCCCGATCAGGTCGGCGGCGGTCGTCCGCGCCAGCTGAAGCGCGATCGCGGCCTGCTCGTTGTCCTCGGCGTCCAGCTGCACTCGCCCCTGCTGTGCGAGTACGGCGGAGAAGTGCTGGTCCGGCCGGAACGTCGATCGCGAGAAGTCGCCGTGCATGTGAAATCCCCTCCCAGGAAACCTCAGGAAACAAAGATGATTCCGGTGTCCGAGCCGGCCGGCGAGAACTCCTCGAGCCGCGCCCGCAGGTTGTCCTCCCGTTGCGGTTGGAACAGGTCGTGGAACGCCCCCAGCTCCGAGCTGTCCTCCGCACCGCGGGTGATCTCGACCGCGCACGACCGCGAAAGCTGTGCGTACGCGGGCGTTCCGTAGTCGCGCGAGGTGTACCGCGGCCGCACCCGGAACGCCTCGAGCTCCCGCAACCTCGCCAGGTCGCCCGGCAACACGTCCCCGCTTTCCACCAGCTCCCGCAGCGCCGCCCACACCAGGTCCGGCTCACAGTGGTACCGCCGGGGCGTGCGCGATCCGGGCGTGACGTAACAGAACCGCAGGCAGCCGATCCCCCGCCGCGCGACGTGCATCCGCCCGTCGAACAGGGAGTTCTCGCCGATCCGGACCGCGTGCGTGTGCACCTCCCCGATCACCGTCGCCCGGTACGCGTGCAGGATGGCGTGTGCGTGCTGGCAGTCCGGCGCCGACAGCGCCTCGCGGTCCGATCCGGTCGCGTCCAGGATCGAGTCGGCCAGGTGGATCGGGATCGGATCGGCGTGCACCTCGTCGTTGATGACCAGGATCGTGCCGAGGATGCTCCGCTCGATCTGCACGCACGCCGACGTGTTCTCCAGGACGAGGCTGGGCTCCTCGGGATGCGTCGGCTTGCAGTGCGGTTCGAGCGACCAGCCGGGCACCAGCGTCGAGTGCCGGAGAACGACCGCGCTCAAGGCCCCGGTCACGCTGACCCCGCGACCGGTGACCAGTAGCCCGTTCATCGTGAACCGCCCGGGCGGCCGGTCGTCGTCCTCCGCCGGCGGGTTTCCCCTGACCTGCAAGGAGTCCGGCCGGTTGGAGTACCAGTCCAGTAGCCGGAGTACGGGCCGCACGCCCTCGGCCGCCCGCAGCTCCAGCCGGTCGCCCTGCCCGAGCACGAACTCCAGTTGCTCCTGGTAGGAGCCGCTGTCGACGATCTCGATGATCGCCTCGGGCTGGTCGCCGTGCGCGTTGTCGCGGGTCCAGGCCTCGTACGCGTCGGTGATCCGCGCGAACTCCGCACCCGGCCCGACCTGGTAGACCTTCGCCGCGTTCGGCTCGGAGACCAGGGCGCCCACGCCTCGCCAGTACTCGCCGCCACCGAGGTCGTCGCCGAACGCGTAGTGGTACGTCACCCAGACCCCACGGCGGGGCGCCGACCGCGGCCCGAACGCGATCCGCCCCAGCTCCGGATCGACCAGCACCTGCCCGCGCCGCGCGCGGTAGGTCCAGTCGGTCAGGTCGGCGACCACGATGTCGGCCAGCGGCACCGGGTCGCGCTGCGCGTCCCGCCAGATCGCGAAGCTCTTGCCCGGCCCGTAGTAGTCGGCCAGCCGATCGGCGAGCACGCGCCGGGAGATGAACGCCGGCACGTTCTCCTCGGTCGCGATGTGGGCCGCACCCGGCTCCGCGACCGGCCGGGTAACCAGCGGCACGTCGTTGCCGAGGATCGAGAACGTGAACTGGTTACGTGCCCGGTCGATGCAGTAGGCCGGTGCTCGCGTGATGGAGTACGGCTTCAGCCGCCAGACGAACAAACCGACGTTGGGCACGCCATAGTCACCCTGCCGACGGCTCGACGTCACGCGGGCGGCGGCCGAGCCGTGCCCGAGCGGATCGAACGGCCCACCGGCGAAGTCCAGCAGGTCGCCGCGCCGCAGATCGACGTACCCGAGCCGCGACCGCGACGCGGCCAGCGACTCCGTGGCGCCGAACACCTTCACCGGCTGCGCACCGACCAGCAGCCGGTGGAACTCCACGGCTCGCGCCGGCCAGTCGGCGACCGCCAGTGCCAGCTCCTCCAGCAACGGCAACGTCCCCTTGCGCCGGCGGTTGGCGACGGTGCTCGCGACGTCCCGCCGGGGCGCCAGCCGGGCCGCGAGCGCCGCGGCGGCCGGGCCGCCGGCGGCCAGCGCTTCCTCGTAACCCCGCAGCACTTCGTAACCCACGAGATCCGCGAGGTACGGCACGGCCCAGCGGTCGCTGGTCTCGATGAACCAGTTGTCGTAGAGCTGGTCGATGTCGTCGCGTACGAGGTCGACCTGCTCGCTCAGCACCGCCAACAGGGCCCGCAGCGCGCCACCCGACTCCGCGTCCCGCTTGCGGATATGAACCGGCAGCAGCTCACTCAGCCGATCACTCATCGGATCTCCTTCAGAACAAGCGTGCTCGGCACTGCGGCGGACAGGCTGACCAGCTGGGCCGGCCGGACGCCGGCGAAGACGCGCACCCGCCGGCCGGCAGGTAGCGGATCGGCCGACGAGATGTCGGGGTTGAGCCGCAACAGCTCGGCGACCGTGATGCCGTTCTTCGCCGCCACCAGCGTCAGCGACTCGCCCTCGGCGAGCTCGACGACGTAGGACGCCTCGTCGGCGATCGCCAGCCGGGCAGGCACCGCGTTCTGCGGGGTTGTCAGGGCGGCCGCCAGCTCCTGCAGGCCGACGGGCGTAATGCTCGCGGGTACGCCGGTGAACGCGTCGACGTCCACGTAGTCGACGCCGGGCACCGACTGCGCGGCCGCGATCACCTCCGACAGGTACGCCGGCTGGCCGAGCTCGCGGGCGCCGAAGCCGAGCCGGGCCACCAGCGCCGCGCGTACGACCGGCTCGACCAGCTCCCAGGAGTACGCCGGCGCGACGCGGATGCCGGCCGACACGATCAGCAGGACGAGCTCGCGGACAGCGACCGCGACCGGCAGCTGCGGATCCCCGAACGCGACGAGCGCGGATCGCAACGAGCTGACGAGATCCGAGTCGTCGGCGAGCGGGATGTCGTCGACTCCGGCGACCGTCACGTGTACGAGCTCGCGGCCGCCGGCGACCAGCCGCGCCGCCGACGCACGCCCGATGCCCGCCCGTGCCCGTGCGAAGTCCTCGTAGTCGGGCACCGACACCAGCCGGTCCAGCGCGGAGATCGCCAGCGGGATCTGCCGCCTGGTGGCGGCCGCGTCGTCGGGGTTCGCTCCCCCTGTCGCCGGTCGCGGGTTGGTGACCGCCGTGACACCGAGCGGCCGGGTCAGCGGTGTCGTTATCTTGTCGGCGACGACGTTGCCGGCCTTGCCGAGCCCGACGCGGTAGCGCGCTCGGACGTTCTCCTGCCCGGTCGGCAGCCGGGAGCCGTGCACGCCGTCCCCGAACGTCACGAGGGTACGGCCGTCGTCGCCGGTGCTGGTGACGTAGACCTTCTCGTCCGCGCCGCGGCCTGCCAGGCTGTCGACCTCGTCCCAGCGCACGCCGTCGACCCTGATCTCCAACGTGCTCCTGGCTCCACTGGGGTTGTCGGCCGGCAGCCAGGTGAGCGGGCCCTGGAACAGCCGGAAGCTCTGCCCGGCCTGGCTCGCGTCGCCGCTGCCGATCGGCTCGTCGCGGGTCGCGCCCTGGTCGGCGCGCACGACGTTGCCGAGGATCGACACGGTTTCCCGCCTGTACGTAAAGGCGAGTGGCGTGACCAGCGTGATCGTCGAGTGCACCGAGTCGCCCGGCAACGGTGGCGCGACGTCGTGCTCGAGGCCGGAGATCATCGTGAGCTCGGCCGCCCGTACCCCCGGCGTGTCGGGGATGTCGGTACGTTCGCCGGTCACGACGATCCAGCGGCCGGGCTGCAACCCGTCGTACAACTGGGCCAGCTCGATCGTGTCGCCGAACACGTCGTCGGTGACCGGCTCGGTCGCGACCTCCAGCGCTTCGCCCTTGGAGTAGACCGTGGTGTTGCGGATGTCGGCGAGCGAGCTGTCGTTCTCGTCCAGCCACTCGTCGACCAGAGTCAACTCGGTGACCTTGCCGGTGATCCCGAAGTCGGCCCGCGAGATCACGCGCGACGACTCCACGCGGGTGATGAGCTGACGCAACGTGGGATTTCCCTTGCCGGGCCGGTCGATGACGACCCAGCTACCCGGCCCGATGCCCTGGTAGACCGCATCGAGCGCGAGCACGTCCCTGCTGACCGGCTGCCCACCCGAGCCGATCTCGACCTCGGCGAAGGGGATCTGCCCGCTTCCGGACCGGCGGGCCGTGACGGAGAAGCCGTCGTGGACGTCCTCCTTGACCTGGCCCTCCTCCAGCTCCAACGACAGTTCGTCGCCGTCGGACACCGTGATGGTCACCACGTCCTCGCTGTCGATCGCGGAGAGCGTGACGGTCTGGTTGGGCAACTTGTCGAGATACTCCAC
This sequence comes from Flindersiella endophytica, assembly GCF_054779015.1. Lineage (NCBI taxonomy): Bacteria > Bacillati > Actinomycetota > Actinomycetes > Propionibacteriales > Nocardioidaceae > Flindersiella > Flindersiella endophytica. Next base: position 136,765 of record NZ_BAAGYY010000019.1, on the reverse strand, counting down.
CTCGACGCTGGTCACGACCTCGTCCTCGCCGCTTCCGGTTGTCTTCGTGGTCACCCGCGCGCGGCCGGGACCGAAGTTCTCGATCGTGCCGTCGAACGGCAGGAACCGTAGCTGCACCTGCGAGACGTTGTTCTCCGTGAAGGTCAGGAACAGCAGCGACGGGCGCTCGCCGCTGAAGAGGACCTGAGCCGTGACAGCCACGGCGCCGATGAGCGGCCAGTCGACGAACTCCTGGCGTCCAGTGCTGGGGTTGGTGACCTGCCGCAGCGGCGCGGTCGCGCCGAACGGCGTCGCGACGACACGCATCGCCTGCAGGCCGGCCAGTGCGGGCGGCGCGGTGAGGTTGACCTTCGCCCAGGCGTTGTAGAGGTTGCCGAGCCGCGGGTCGAGCGCGGACAGGAGCTGGACACCGGCGTCCGAGCCGGTGCCGAACACCTTCGCGGGATCCAGGACGAGGTTCTTGGCCGATCGCGGCGGGCTGGCCGGCGGCAGCCGCAGCGCGCCCAGCAGAGCAGCCAGGCCGAGCAGCGCGGGATCGTCCGCGGGCGGTTGGCTGCCATTTCCTACGCTGCCGTTCTCGCCGCCACCGCCCGAGAAGCGGTACAGCGCGAGTGCCTCGTACAGCGGCTGGGGCCGAGACTCCTTCGGTCGTTCCTGCGGCGGCTCTAGCAGCGCGACCTGTGCCCGCAGGCCGGCCAGCGCGGCGCCGAGCTCGGTGAGGTACGCCACGACGTTCTCGTACTGGTGCGCCACCTGGAGCGACTCGGCGAGCCGCTCCAGCGCCGTGTCGAGCTCGCTGCCGAACTTGGTCGGCGTGTCGATCTCCTGCTCGTCCTCGGCCGCGGCGCCGGCGGCGAGGTCTTCGTCCGGCAGCTCGGGCAGCCGGGCCACGATGTCGTCCAGCACCTCGACGAAACGGCGGACGATCCGGCTGCGCCCGAACATCTCGTGCTCGTGTGCGTCGGCGACCAGTGTGCGGAACTGCTCGTTGAGCCCGAGGAACGTCGGCAGGCTCGGCCCGGGCAACCCGACCGCCGTGGTGTCGTTGATCGAGTCGATCTCGACGGACTGGACCACGTCCAGGGCCTGGCGTCCCGTCTCGGTGCCGAAGACGAACAGCAGACGATCGCCCGGGTCGAGGTTGGTGCTGGCACCGGCCAGATGCAGGACGCGCCGGTCGATACCTGTCGTACCGAGGTTGACCTGGTACGGCTTGCGGGTGCGGACCTGCAACTGGTTCCAGGAGTTGCGAGCGATCAGGTCCTCCGCGGTCTCGAACGACTGCGGCTCCTCCCCCGGACCCGGGACGCTCTGTGAACGCGCGCCCTGCGGGATCGCGACCGGAACGTCCTCGCCGGTCAGCGGATCACGGTCGACCGTGTACGCGAGATGTACGCCGGCGCCCACGCCGGGCCGCGGGACATGCCCGACCAGCTTGCCCAGCAGGCGAAGCGAGCGCTCCTCGATCGCGGTGCGGAGGTAGCCCTCGACCGCGATCCGCTCGGTGTAGAACGTCAGCAGGTCGCCGAGCACCGCTCCGGTGTCGAGCAGCGCGATCGCCGGATCGTCCGGCCTGCGTACCCGCAGCCCACGCAGTGCGGGATAGGCCGGGCCGGACAGTCGCGACAGCATCGAGGAGAAGAACTGCCCGTGGGTGCCGACTCGCACCGCGATCTCCGTGCGGCCCGGCGGATTGTCCGTCCGTACGGGCGTTTCGGCCTGGACGCCCTGGCAGCAGCCGCAGCCACCGCAGCCGCCGCATCCAGAGTCCGTGCCACAGCTCACCGGCCACCTCCGAGGTTGATCGTGAGCCTGCCGGCCTCGGGCCGGTCAGGATCGTTGTCGAGCTGGGCCACCTCGAGCCCGCCGATGCGCAGCAGGCCTTCCTCCAGTTCGCCCGCTTCCGGGCTGAACAGCCTGCGCAGCTTGGTGACCTGGACGCTGACGACGCCCGGCACCGCGGCCGCGACCGACACCAGCCGGCTGACCCGGACCGGCTCGCCGAACGTCAGCGCGTCCGGATGGAAGAACCCGAGCCGGCCGTCTGCCAGCCGCCGGTTGCCGAGCACCCGGCGCAACGCCGCGCGTACGTGTCCCTCCTGGAATCCGCTCGCGACGCAGGCCAGCAGCTCGAGGTCGATCGGCACCAGCGTGGCCGGCTCGACGATCAGGTCGTGCCCGATCCGCCGGTACGCGTCGAGGAAGCGCGCGACCTTCGCGAGCAGCATCGCGTCGGGCGCACCGGCACCCAGCGGGTCGATCGCGACGTGTACCTCCTGGCCGACTCCACTCCAGCGGATCTCGGCCGCCGCGCGTTGTACGCCGCTCACCCGGCCGGCCAGCTCGGCGTAGTCGGCTGCCGTGACCGCGCGCAGCCGTTGCCGGCGTGGTGACAGCGGTGCGAGCTGGCGTACCTGGTCGAGCGGTTCGGGCTCGGTGCCGCCGGTCGCGGGCAACGGGTTGCGGACCTCGGTCACGCCGTCGTCCATCGCGCCGCAGCACAGCACGAGGTGGTTGATGGCGTCGGCGCCGAGATTGCCGGCGGTGCCGTTGCCGACGCGGTAGCGCACCTTCAACTCCCCACCGGGCGGTGGTTTCGAGCCGTGCTCGCCGTCGCCGAAGCGCAGCGCCAGCCGGCCGTCGTCGTCGAGCTCGCCGACGAACCAGCGGTCCCTCGGCCCCGCTGAGAGCAGGTCGCGGCGCGGCAGCCAGGTGCCGGCGAGCTCGCCGATCGCGTCGTAGGCCTTGACGTGTACGGCGGGCAGCGCGTCGCGAGGGTCCTGGCGGAGCGCGACGGCGGCCGGTCCGGCCAGCCGTTCGCCGGCCGGGTCCAGGCCGGCGGCGAGCGCCTCGCCCCAGGTCTGCGCGATCTCCCAGCCGACGCTCGCGGGGAGTACTTCGCCGCCCTGCGTACGCGCGACCAGCCGGGCCAGCCGGGCGAGCTTGGCCGCGAGCAGTTCGTCGAACCGTGCGATCAGGTGGCGAAGTGCGGTTGCCGGGTGGTGCGCGAGGTCCAGCTCGTCGAGGATCGCCTGCCCGAACAGGATGCGCAGCCACGCGACGTCGTCGTCGTCCAGATCGCCGTCGTGGCGGTCACGATGGTCTCTGCCGTAGTCGCTGTGATCGCTGTGGTCGCTGTCCTCGCTGTGGTCCTCGTCCCTGCCGCCGCCGTGGTCGTGACGGCCGTGGTCGTGGTCCTCGAGCTCCCGCAGCAGGCGTTCGAGCCGCGCTCGCGCCCGGTCGTCGATCGTCGCCAGCACGGCGGCCTGGCCGGCGGAAACCCAACCCGGGCTGGGAAACAGGGTGGCCTGCGTCACGGGCGCGTAGGTCAGGACGGGACGCCAGCGCGACCGTAGCGACGGGTACGAGAGCTGCGCCAGCAACGTCTCCAGCGTGTCGGTCTGCTCGGGCGCGGGTGCGCGGAAGTCGACGGCCGCCCGGTCCAGCGCGGCCTGGCCGACGAGCCGGCGCAGGTCGATGTACGCCTCCTCGTCGAACGGCTCGCCGGCTCGCGTCTGCTCCAGCAACGTGGCGATCAGGTCGCCCGCCGGCCCGCGCTCGGGCCGGTCCGGACAGTAGGGCCCGGGAGCACAGTCGAGCGGCGGCACCGGGGCCGGCGGGACCGGATGCGTTTCCCTGCGGGCGCCGCAGTAGGTCAGGTCGCGCCCGTGATCGGCCAGCACGACGTTGCCGCGGGCCACGGAGATGTTCTCGATCAGCGCGCACTCCGGTCCGCCGACAGCCGACACGCAGACCGGGAACGTCAACGCGTCCTCGGGATCCCAGGCCACGTCGAGGATCGGCTGGTCGTACAGCTTGTCGACGGACCTGCTCACCGACACCAGCCGCACCGCCTGCCGGTGCGTCGGATCGGCGTCGGCAGGTGCGCCGGTACGTGGGCCGAGGACCTCTTCGACGATGAGTACGTCGCCGGGCTTCAGCTTCAGCCGGGCGTCGCCGTCATCGTCATCGGCGTCGGCACAGTCGCGCAGGGTCGCGGAGGTCGCGCCCCGCGGGATGCAGCACTCGGCGTCGCCCCAGGTGTAGAACCGGATCTCGTTATGCGCGGGCCGGATCGTCAGCGCCTCGGCCACAATCGGCTCGAAGATCTCGAAGCGGGCACCGGGCGGCAGCTCTTCCAGCGTCTCGTCGGAGATGACGGGGGCCAGCTCGGGTCGTTCCTTCGGGTCGACCTGGCTCACGTCCAGTGCGACGAACCGCCAGTCGCCCTGCTCCAGCGTGAGTTTGCGATCGGTGGTCAGCGCGACCCACGTACGCGCGTTGCAGCCGTCGTGCATGGCGTAGTCGATCAGTCTCACGTGCCGGCGGACGGAAACGCGGAGGCGGGCGGTGTCGAGATAGGCCTCGGTCGCGGCCGCGTCCTGGTGGTAGCTCAGCTCGTCGCCGACGTACGCCAGCAACTCGACCGCGGTGACGCCGAGGTCGGGGATGTGCCGTTCCTTCCAGTCCGGCACGGTCAGCGTCATGCGGTCGAGCAGCAGCCGGCGCAGCGTGTCGTAGTCCCTTGCGGTGTAGTCGATGACCGGCGGCTCGTGCTGCACGGGCGGGCACGGCTCGGCGGACACGCAGTCCTGGTCGCGCGGGCACTGCGGCTTGAACGTGAAGTCGGCGCAGTGGTAGCGCGGGTCGAACCCGCGCAGCGGCGTGGTGCCCGGCCGGCCGTAGGAGTCCTTCTCCACAACGCACAAGCGATACGTCGAGGTGTCGCCGGAGCGGTCGACGGTGACGAACATCCGGTCGTCGAGCTCGGGATCGTCCTCGCGTTCGATCTGGATGTCGACCACGCGAACGTCGGTGACGCGCCGGCCGCCGTCGATCCGGAGGTTGGCGGGCGACAGGTGCCGGGGCGCCTTGCCCAGGAACGTCACGGTCAGCGTGCTGCCGTCGTCGTGCGCTTCCACGCCGTCGACGCCGTTGCGATGCGCCCGGCGTACGTCGGCCCGGCGTTTGTCGGTAGAGCATTCGATGGTCACGCCGTTCCCCCTTCGAACACGTCGGTCCGCCTGGTGCCGGTCGCCTGGATCACGTAGCTGATGTGGACGCGGAGGACGCTCTCCTCGCTCTCCACCTCGATCAGCTCGATGTCGATGACGTCACCGAGCCAGCGCTGGAGCTGGGCCTGGATCGACAGCTGCAGGGCCGACGCGAGCTCGGGGCTGTTCGGTTCGAACACCAGGTCCAGCAGGCCGCAGCCGAAGTCGGGTCGCCGGACCCGCTCGCCCGGGCTGGTGAACAACAGCAGCTCGATCAGGTGGCGTACGTGGTCGTCGTATCCGACGTCGGCGGTCCGGCCGCGCGCGTCGATCCGGAACGGGAACGCGATGTCGGTCCGGCGCGGCAGCCGGTCCTGCGCCCGGAGTACGACCGCGCGGGCGTCACCTTCGCCTGCTGTGGTTGCGTAACGTTGCTTGCTCACAGCCCCACCACCCGCTGCTGGACGACCGAGACCATCGGCGCGCCCTGCGGAATCTGCTCGGCCGAGACCGTACGGCCCGTCGACGCCTGCAGGAGCGCGGGCGAGCCGTTGATCTTGATGCGGGCCGACGGACTGACCCACTGCACCAGCACACAGGGCTGTGGCTTGTTCCCGACGGTGAACGGGCAGCCGGTGATGGTGTAGACGTCGGCCAGCGTGCTCGCGACCTGACCGCTCACGACCGTGCGGGTCTGCGCCGGCCGGATCGTCGCCTGTCCCCCGTGCGGGCACGTCACGGTCGCGTTGACATGCAGCAGATTGCCTGCCATTGTTCCCTCCCCTTCGACGCTTCTAGGTCACGACCAACGCACCCTGGTTGACGGTGACGGTGTTGCCGACGAGCGTGATCGAGGCACCCTTGCCGTTGTTGAGCAAGATGCCCTGGTCGCTGATGATGAGCGACGCGCCCGAAGGCGTCTTCAACGTGATTCCGGGCCCACCCGGCAGGTCCGACATCACCACGACGTGCTGGCCGTTGGTCTGCAGCACGATGTTGGGCGACTGCGGCGGGCCGACCAGCCCGAGCTTCGGCACCTCGGCGAACGAGCCCCACCAGCAGCCGGTCCAGATCGGGTAGCTCGGATCGCCCTGCTCGAACTCCACCCAGACGCCGGCCCCGATCAACGGCACGACGTACAACCCCATCTGCGTACCGGCGAGCGGGACACACGGCATCGCCCAGGAGGAGACGACATCGCCGAGGACGTCCGGCACCTGAGCCTGGATCCGCCCTCGCTGCTCCGGGTCGATGTTGTTGACGACCTTGCCGCGGTACTTGCCGTAGTGCTTGCCAGGTTCGGGCATGTGGTGGGCCTCCTTTCCGGTCCGGGTCTACGGGATCACTCGTGGAACAAGGGAGATCAGGCCTTCGCGGGCCAGTGTGAAGTTCTGGGTGTAGGCGCCGCGCTGCAGGTTGTGCGTGACGCTCTTGACGTAGTAGAGGCCGTCGTAGGTGATGCCCGCGCCGCGGACGCCGACCAGCTCGCGTGGGCGTAGCACGTGGCCGTAGCGGACGACGTCGAGCTGGCCGGAGCCGCTCACCGCGTCGGCGGACTCGGCGACCTTGGCCAGTGTCTCGGCGAGCGCCTCGGGCGTTTCCTTCTTGGCCGTGTCGTTGATGACTCGTTCTTTCAGGGCCGGAGCGGCCTTCACCGCGAGCGGGGGCCGCAGGATGCTCACCTCCGGCACCGGCAGCGAGACCGAGATCTTGGTGAACGGGATCTGCACGCGCGCCACGGGCTGCTCCCGGGACGAGCCGTCGTAGCCGAACGTCAGCTGGTCGACGTTGGAAGTGTGGTCGCTGTTGACCGTGAGGGCGGGTTGCGGAACGCCGAGCCGCACCTCCGGGCCCCAGTAGCCCTTGCTCACGCCAGGAACCGGCCCGGGGTCGAGATAGAACACGTAGCCGTTGGCCTTGGCCAGCTCGTTGAGATAGCCGAGGTCGGTCGCGTCCTGCGTCTTGATCAGCTTGGTCGGCGACGTGACCTGCGGGATCAGCTCGGGTACGACCAGCGGGACGATGCCGAACTGCGCGTACCGGCCGATGATCGTCAGGGCCTGCGCCGCGGGGGTGAGCGCGGGGTAGAGCTGGGTCCGGTGCTCGAGGTCCATCAGCGCGGTGAGGTCCTCGCCCGTGACCGTCAACGTGGACTGGCCCGGCACGCCGCTGATGCCGACCTCCTGCCGGAGGATCACGCCGTCCATCAGCACCGACAGTGTTCCCTTGACGGTGACCGCCAGGATGACGCGCGTCGGCGGGTCGAACAGGCCGGCGGGCAGCAGGGTCTTGTTGATGATGCCCGACTTCGACAGGTCGAACGACAGCTGGAAGCCGCTGCGCTGCCCTGCCGCCACCGTGACCTGCGCCGACAGCAGGGCCTCCGCGACCGGCAGAGGCACCGGCACGGCGATCTGGCGTCCCATCAGGATGGTCAGCCGCAGCGGCGAGACGTCTGGCATCGTCGGGTCAGCCGTTCGGGCCGTTGACGGTGCCGGCGTTGGCGGGAATGCCTTGCGGCATGGTGATGCGGAGCTTCGTACCCGGCGTCTGAGTCAGCTCGCGCGGATCCAGGCTCGGGTTGGCGTCGGCGACCTGCCACCACGCGCCGGGATCGCCGAGGAACCGGTTGGCGATCAGGTCGAGCCGGTCGCCCTCGCTGACCACATGCTCGTCGATCTGGACCAGCGTCGCCGGCTGCGGCAGGAACCGCCTGGTGAGATAGGGAATCTGCCGCCGCCCGTCCGGCGTGGTGTGCACGGCGGTGGGTGTGGCGTAGTAGCGGCTGGTGCGCGGATAGGGGCTGGGTGCGGGGATCGCGTCCAGCGGTGTGGCGGTCATGGTTCCCCCTCGTCTTCCTAGATGCCCTGGATGCCGAGCTGCTCGAGCCTGCCGGCGGCTGTCGTGCCGCCCAGTCGTTCCTTCTGGGTGAGGTGCGCGAGATAGAGCTCCGCGCCGCGGTGGCCGGCGGGCAGGTCGCTGACCGTCAGAACCCGCAGTCCGATCGAGACGGTCGCCCGGATCGGGTGGAGGTCGAGGTTGAACGCCTCCTCGGTGATGCCGAGCTCGGTGATGCGTACGGGAAGGACGCGCTTGCTGCCCCAGACCCAGAGCGTGAGCGGCATCTCGACAGGGCTGATCTCGAGCGTGCCCGACGCCGACAGCGCGTTGCTGGTCCTGACGGTGGTGCTGGGCGGGTTGAGCAACATCTCGAGGGCGGCGAGCTCGGGATGGATGCCAAGCGGGGCAGGCGTTTCGAGCTGATCGGTGGAGTCGATCTCGGCGACGAACTTCCAGCTCTCGATGGCTGGGCCCTTCAGCCTGAGGGCCTCGGTGCGGTCACCCTGCTGCTCGCCGCCGGCCGCTTGGGGCGCGAGACTGCGTTCGAGCGTCTCGGGATTGAACTGCATCACAATGATCCGCTGCGGCGTCCCCCGGATCGGATCCACGATCACGATGCCGGACCGGATCGGCTTCGGCAGATCAGCGAACCTGGTCATGCGCCACCAATCTCGAACTCGTCGTATGCCCGCAGCGTCGACTTCGCGAGGTCCCGGATCTCGGGGTCGGGTTCGCTCTCCGCGATCGCCTCGAGCGACGGCCGGAACTGGGGCTGCGGAGAGTACGAGCAGGCCAGCACGCCGATCCCCCGCATCTGTGGGTTCTCATCGGTCATCGCCGCGTGGATGACGTCGAAGAAACGCTGGTCGAAGTCCATCGGAGCGCCGATGCCCGCCCGCAGAACCGCGGCTCCACGATCGGGCCCGTCCGGCTGCTCGCTCACCTCGCGAAGCAGGTCGTCGAACGACCAGTGGTCGAGCGCCGCCACCAACTGGGACTCGTAGCCCGCCACCAGTTCGCGGTCGTCCCCGGCGAGATAGGCGTAGCCCTCGTGCGCCACGTTGTCTTCCTGGTAGTGAAAGGTGACAGGCCGGTCGGTCGCCCACATCAGCTCGAACTCCCGGCCCCGGTCCGGATCGGCCTGCTCTCGGCTGATCAGATCCCAGCCCTGCTCGTCGGCGAACCCACTGGCCTGTTCCTCCGGCTCGCCGGCGCGCAGGACATATCGCGGGGTCGCCCTGGGACCAAAGATTGTCAACGTGGGCCTACCTTTCCGATCACGAAGGTGCGCTCGGCTGGGGTCAGGGCGTAGATGACGAACATCCGGTCCCGGATCCGTATCTTGAGCCTGGTCTGGACGTCCTCAGCCGACTTGTCGTCGTCGGTAAGGATATGAAGCGTCTCCACCCAGATCTTGAGCGCGTTGATCTCGGCCTGAGCGAGCTCCCTGGCTCCCTTGGGGGCCGAGTCCAACGTCCGGTTGGGAGCGCGCAGGATCCGGTCGAGATCGCGCGCGTTCTGCTGAGCGCCGGCCGGGCCCATCGGCAGATCCTTCACCAGCTGCGAGAGTTGGGGCGCACCCTTGTCATCCCCCGCCCGGGCGACCGTATCGAGCGCGAGGGCCGAGGTGACGAACGCAGCCGGGTTGCGCCTCGCTTCCGTCTGCACGATCCAGGTCGACAGCTCGTCGGCGACGCCTGCCTCCGCGCCGACCGGTGTGCGACCCTGCAACCGCGCGAGCGCGCCGATCGCGATCCTGCGCTGGCCGGCGGCGTCGTTGCCTGCCAGTTTGGCTGTGAGCTCCGGATAGGTGAGGGCGCGACGCCTGCCGGTCTTCGGATCCTCCATCAGCACCAGCTGGTTCTCGGGTTTGTTGCCCAGCAGTACACGTTTTCCGGACTTGTCGGTGATCCAGCGGCCACCCTGCTTGCGACCGACGTCCTTGCTGTAGCCCTTGCCCTGGTCGAGATAGCGGATGATGCTGGCGGTTCCAGGGTTCGTCTGCGGGTCCCGCGTAATCGCGGCGTGCACGTCCTGACCGCGCGCACCTGGGCGCACCTCGATGAGCTCGCGCTGCTTCTTCGCCGGAAGGCTGGACTCCTCTGCCGGTGTGAGCCGGCGCTTGTTCCTGCTGTTGAACTTGGCGCGCTCGACGTTGGGCGAGGCGGTTCGCTGCCCGGCCGCGATGATCGCCTCGGCCAGCCGGTGCATGTAGGTGACCAGGTCTTTAGGCTCGAACTCGATCCCGTCGATGACGGCGGATACCGGGTTGAGCCGGGCCTCGACGTTGAACCGGTGTGCGCTCGAGGCGACCAGGGCAGACAGCCGGTAGAACAACCGCATCCCGGTCAGGACGCCGCCGAACACGAGCCTGCCGACACCCCGATCCAGCATGCGAGCGAGTCGAGGTTTGATCCGGGCGACGATCCGGGCGAGCCTCTGTTCCTTCGTCTCCTGCGGTTTCTTCTTCCGGTCCTCGCGGCGTTGGCGGCGGCGGTCCTTCGTGCGCTGGCGCCAGTTGCGGAAGCGGTCCCGTTGGCGCTTCAGCGCGTTGCCGAGCCGACGGGCGCTGCGAGCCAGTGCGCGGCCGACCCTCGAGCGGGCGATGCGGCGCCCGACGCGCTTCAGGGTGCGGCCTACGGCGCGGACGGCCGGGCCGACCACGCGCCTGACCGCGGCGCCGGCGCTGCGGACCGCGGTGCCCGCGCGGCGGAGGCCGGTACGTGCGAGCGATCCCGCGCGGCGGGCACCCGAACGAACAGCCCGGCCGGCGGATGCCGCACCCCGGCGAACCGCGGACGCACCGCGGCGGACGCCGGAACGGACGGCCGCCGCGCCTCGGCGCATGCCCGAGCGCGCCGCATTCACCGCGCGGCCCGCCGCGCGGCGCACGGACTTCGCCCCTCGGCCCAAGCCCTTCATGATCTTCTGCGCCAGCGCCTTCAGCCGCCCGCCGACGCCCTTCAAGGCCGAGCCCAATCGCGCCAGCAGGAAGTTCGCGATGAACTCCAGCAACGCCACGACGCCGGCCGCCACCGCCGCGGCGAAGTTGCCGGCGGCCGCAGGCCCGCCGCCCTTCACCGACTTGAGGAACGTGAAGAACTTCGAGAACGCCGCGATGATCCGGCTCACCGTTCCCCACGCGGCCACCAGGCCCTGGATGATGGTCAGGATCGCGCCGGCCGCCGGGATGATCAGCGAGACGAGCTTCTCGATGACCAGCGTGATGATCATCATCGGCAGCGCCTTGATGATGGCCTGCCACGCCATTTGCCCGATCTGCGCGACCGACATGCAGCCCTTGACCAGTACGTTCCACAGCAGCTTGCCGATACCGACGACCGACTCGACTTTCTCGTTGAACCACTGCCGTACGCCGGTCTTGACGGCGTTCCACAGGTGGTTCCGGATGCCGTCCCGCGCGGCGACGCCGAGTTTCTTCAACCAGCCAATGGGATCCGGTGCGATGTCCTTCACCAGCGCCGCGAACTCGCCGAGCAGCTTGATCGCGTTCCGTACGAACTCCAGCGCCCCCATCACCGCCGACCGGACGAAGTTGACGGCGGCCAGCAACGCCTTCTCGTACAGCCGGAGGATCCCGATCAGCGCGTTGGCCATCTTGTCGATCAGCGCGTTGACCGCCTTCTTCAGGCTGTCGGCGGCCTCCTGGACCTTCTGCACGGCTGCGTCGCGCGTGTTCTCGATGAACGTGCGGAACTTGTCGCGGATGCCGGGGAACGCCGCCAGCAGCACACCGCTGATCAGGATCAGCGCGTCGGCGAGCAGGTTGATCAGCCCGATGATCGCGCCGGCCACCTTGTCGATGAGGTCGTTGACGAAGTCCTTGAACGCGTCCTTGATGTCGTTGATCAGCTTGACCGCGGCGTCGAACACGCCCTTGATCGCGTTGACCAGGTCGTCGAACCGGTCCTTGACCCAGCCGACCGCCCGGTCGAACCAGCTCGACGACTCCTCCTTCTTCTCCTGGCGTTCCTTGCGCGCCTTCTCCTCGGCGGCCTTGCGTTCCCGCTCGATCCTGGCGTTCTCGTCGTTCTTCTTCGTCTCGATGCTGGCGTCGGTCTCGGACTTCTTGTCGTAGATGCCCTGCCGTTTCGTGGTGTGCTCGGTGTCGGCCTTGGCCTGTTGCTCCCCGACGACCTTGTCCTGTTCGGCCCGCCACGCGGCGCGCTGCCCGGTCGCCTGTTCCTTCGCCCGCGTACGTTCGAGCGCCTGCTGGTCGCCGTTGGCCGCGATCGCGCGGTCGATCTCCTCCTGGTTGGTCTGCCGCTCCTCCGTCGACTTCGCCGACTTCTCGTCGCCGGCCGTGCCCATCTGCTGGTCGCCCTGCCCGAAGCCGGCCCGCAGCTCCTGGCCCTTCTCCTGCTCCGCCACCAGCGACAGCGACTTCGCGTCCGTCGCCTCCGGCCCGGCGGCGGCCCCTCCACCGGCCGGAGCCGAACGCCCGCGCCGCGTCGCCTGGTGCCCCGGTACGGAGGCTCGCAAGGTCTCGCCGGGCACGTTCGGGTAGATCTGGTCCTCGCCCAACGGCAGGGCGGAGTCCTCCCGGCCGATCGACTGCAGCTCTCCGGTCTGCTCCCGCAGCTGCCGGTTCTGCTCGTCGCCCAGCGCCGGATCGGTCTCGCCCTCGAGCTTCACCTTCGGCGCCGGCCCGACCGTCTGGTGCAGCCGCGCGTCGGTCGTCGGCACACCGTCGACCGCGGCCTGCAAGTTGGTCACCTCGGCCTGGCTGATCTGCCCCTGCCCGTTGCCCGCGATGTTTGGCGCCTGGACGCCGGATGCCGGGTTCGGCCCGGCCGGCGTCGGCGGCGGATGCGCGCGGCGTTGCTCGGCAAGGGCTTCCGGTGTTACGCGGACCAACTGCCGGAGGCTCTGCGCGGCCGGCGGCGCCGACTTCGGCGGATGGTCGAGCGTCTGTGGCGCACCCGAAGGCCGTTGTACGGAAGGCGGACTGGCGGCCAGCTCCTGGTGCTCCTCGCCGGCCGTACGCCCGACCGACTGGTCCACGCCGCCGAGCGCCATGGGCATGTGAGCGGCCGGTAGCTTGCCCACGACGGCCAGCGCCGCCTTCGGTTCCTGCGCCGACACGTCCGGCGGCTCCGCCTGCGCTTCCGGCTCCTCTGCCGCTGCCTCGCCACCACCGCCGGCTCCGCCGGGGGCGACCTCGCCGCCCTGCTCGCCGGCCTCCGTCGTGGGTGGCGCGGCGCCCGCGCAGCCGCCACCTCCGGTCTCGAGCGAGGCGTCCGCGGGCAGCGCTCCCGGCATCGCCGGCCCCTGCTCCACACCCGGACCGGCCGGCTGCTGTTCCAGCCCAGGGCCACCCGGCAACCGCTCCCCCGGTCCGGCCTCGAACCCGGCCTCCGGCCCAGCCCCAGGTCCGGCACCAGGTCCAGCGAGCGCCTGCGTACCCATCGGCCCAGGCGGCTCCGGCTCTGGCCCAGGCGAAGCGCCGCCGGCCAGAGCAGGCGCTTCCTCTGTCGGACCGGCCGGCTCAGCCTGCTCCCCCGGCTCCGCCCGCGGCTCCCGTACGCCCACCGCGGAGTCGGTCTCCATCTCCTCCGGTGGATCCTGCCGCGCGCGGTCCGGCGCCTGTGCGGTCTCCTCCGCCTCGGTTTCCAGCCGGCGGTCGTCGCCGAGATCGTCCTGGCCGGACGACCGGTCCTCCTCCGCGCGCTCCTCACGCTCGGCGTCCTCCTGCTCCGCCGGCTCGGCCTCGACCGGCGGTGGCGCGGGGAAGCTCGGAGCCGGCTTGGGCGCCGGCGGCTCGCCACTCACCGGCAGCCGCAGCTCCTCGTCGGCGGTCGGCACCTGCGAGACGTCGAGGTCGTTCTTCGGTATGGGGTCGGGCGGCGGCTTGTCCTCGCCGGACTCCTCCTCCGCCCGCTCGCTCGCCGCCTCCGGAGACTCCAGCTCGGGCTCGGGTTCCGCGACCTCGGCGTCGGCCGACGGCTCGGTCTCGACGGGCTCTTCCTGCTCGGCCGTCTCCTCGTCCGCGCGCCCACGCCGCTCGTCCAGTCCATGGCTTACCAGCGGCCCCTGTGGGTCCTCGGCCACCTGGTCGGCCCGGTCCTCGCGAACGGACTCCTGGCCACCGGTCGAGTCCCGCGCGGCCGGCGTCGCCTGCGCACCCACCATCGGTGCCAGCCCGGCGGGTGCCGCCTGCACGCCACCAAGCACCGCCGCGGACTCGGCCGCACCGGCAGCCGCGCCCTGCTGCTGCTCGGCCTGCTGGTCCTCGTCCCTGTCCTGGTCCTTCTTCTTGCCCTGGTCCTCCTTGGCCTTGGCCTCGTCCTCCTGCCTGGCCCGCTCGTCCTCCTCCTTCTGCTCGTCTTCCTCCGTACTGTCCTTCTGCTTCTGTTTCTCGGTGTCGTCGCGGCTCTTGTCGTCGTCCTGCTTGGCTTCCGCGCGTTCGTTCTCGTCCTCCTCGGACTGCTCGGACTGGTCGTTCCGCTCCTGGTCGATGTCCGTGTCCTCGGTGGACTGCTGCTCCTCGTCGGGTACGTCCTCGGTCTCGCGGTCGGCTTGTCGCCGGTCGCTCTGCTCGGCTTCGGCGTGGTCCTGTTGCTCGGCCTGCTCCACCTCCGGGCCGCCGATCGGGTCCAGCGGCGCCGGTACGTCGACGGTCGCCGGGGCAGGCCCGGCCGGGGTGTCGACCTTGTCGACCAGCTCCACCACGCGTACGTACTCGGCGGTCGGAAGCCGGATCGACAGCTTGTCGAGCACCGACTCCTTCAACTCGGGCGCGAGCCGGACGAGCTGCAGGCGGACGCGGCCCGACGCGTCGGACGGGTCGCCGCGCAGGTTACGGAGGACGCCGGCGGCCACCCGGTCGACGACGGTGGCGGGGTCGAGCTGCTCGACGCGGCGCTGGTCCGCCGTGAGGGTCGCGAACCGAAGCCACGACGGTCGCGCTCCGATCTGCTCGACCACCCCCGACTCGCCCCGGACGGCCTGTTCTGCCTGGCGTTCGACGAAGTCCTGCGGCAGGCTCACCGCGCCGGGCTCACGACCGAGTCGCAGCGGCCCGGGTGCGTTCGGCACCTGCACGGTGTGCAGCAGCTCGTGGGCCAGCAACGACCGGCCCAGATCCGTCTCGGGGCGGAACTGTCCGGCCGCGAAGAAGATCTCCGTTCCCACCGCGACCGCATCCGCACCCAGCAACGACGTCAGCGCGTCGGCGTCTCGGTCGGCGTGGATGCGGACGCGCGAGAAGTCAAAGGCGGGGGTTCCGGGTATGGCGGAGCAAGTAGAGCCGAGCCGGGCCTCCATCTCACGCCGCAACCCGGCGTCCAGCGGACGTCCTGCCTGGTTGAGGATCTCGGCCGGCATGGGTGGAACGCCGCGCTTGCGCCGGCGCTGCGGCTCGGTCGCGGCGACCCCGGCCGGCTTGCGCCTGGCTTCGGCCTGCTGAGCAGCGGAGATCTTGCTCATGGCCGCTCACCCGAATCGGTCAGCGACGTGTGCACGGCGCGGGCCAGCTCGATGCCGATCCGCCGGGGCGTTCGCGCGTGCGCCGAAACACCTCGCGCCACGTCGATCTCCCGATCGGCTTCCGGCACCGCCGGCGGCTGCTCGCGCAGCAGCCGGGTCAGCTCGCGCTGGAACGACAGCGCGACCCGCTCACCGGCACGCCGGTCGAACCCGTTCAGCACGAGCTCGTCGATGGTCAGCCTCACACCCATCCGGCGACCTCCCCGGGCGTGAGCGCGCGCTCCAGCTTCACGTACTCCGTACGACTGGCCGCCAGCAGATGCCGCATCTGCAGCGCGCAACCCTCGTCGGCCGCCAGGAACGCCGCGGACAAGGCGATGTTGCGGATGCTGCCGCCCGCCACCGTCAGCTGCGCGAGCCGGTCCATGTCGAGCCCGTCGGCGGGAACCTGCCGCGGGATCACCCGGCGCCAGATCTCCGCCCGCTCGGGTGGCGCGGGGAACGGGAAGTCGACGACGAACCGGATCCGCCGCAGGAACGCGGGATCGAGCGACTTCTTCAGGTTCGTCGTGAGCACGGCCAGCCCGCGATAGGCCTCCATCCGCATCAGCAGGTAACTGACCTCGAGGTTGGCGTAGCGGTCGTGGCTGTCCTTGACCTCGCTGCGCTTGCCGAACAGCGCGTCGGCCTCGTCGAACAACAACACCGCGCCGCCGCGTTCGGCCGCGTCGAAGACCCGGCGGAGGTTCTTCTCGGTCTCGCCGATGTACTTGCTGACGACCTGCGACAGGTCGATGACGAACAGGTCGAGCCCCAGCTCGTGGGCAACCACCTCGGCGGCCAGCGTCTTGCCGGTGCCGCTCCCGCCCGCGAACAACGCCGTCACGCCGAGCCCCCGCCGCAGCACGCGGTCGAATCCCCATTGCTGGTAGACGGTTCCACGCTGCCGTACGTGCGCCACGATCTCGTGCAGGATCGTGCTCTGCGGCCCAGGGACCACCAGGGAGTTCCAGCCGGCCTGCGGCTCCACGCGTTGCCCGAGCTCGTCCAGCGCGACCCGGGCGTGCGCCAGCCCGGCCCGCCACGCCGCGTCCACCAAGTCGCCGCCGTCGTCGTTGCGCCGGGCCGTGGCACCTGCGGCCCGGATCACGTGCGCGGGAAGGGAGAACTGTGCGACCAGCGCCTGCAGCGCACCGGCGTCGAGGCCTCCGGCATGTCCGTTCGAAGCCCCGAGTGCGTCTGCCCACAGCTCCTGCTGCTCGGCGGGTTCCAGTCCGGGCACCATGACGCGTTCCCGGATCCGCGTCGACGCGGGCAGCAGATCCGTGCTGGACAAGACGACCGGCACGTTCAGCCCGGCCGCGAACGCGTCGGCCGGCGCCGCCTGCGTGGCATCGGCCACCTCGACCAGCAGGGCCGCCGGCAGCATCACCGCCTCGCGTTCCCAGATCCGCGCCAAGGCGGCCCGCTCACCCGGATCGGCCGGCAGGTGCGCGGCCGCACAGACGTAGAGCGCGAGACCACACTCCGACGCCGCCGCGGCCGCGATCTCCCGCCGGGTCTGCGGGTCGGCGCCCACCAGGTCCCGGTCCCAGGCCTCCGCCAGCAGGCCGGCCACCCTCTGGTGGGAAGCCGGCAGCGCGCCACCATCGGCGGCTAGCGGTCCCACCGGCTCGGCGATGCCCTCCAGCCGTACGTCCGGCTGCGAGACACCGAGCAGGAAGTGCAGGACGCGCTCGTCGATCCGCAGCCTCGACGTGGTGAGCACGCCGCTGTCGTCGAGCTCGAGCAGCCGGTACCGGCGTAGCGGCGCGGCCCGGGTCAGCGCGCTCCAGTGCGGATCGGTCAACGCCGCAAGGGCGAGGGAGAACGTCGGGTACGGCCGCTCGCCGCCGGCTGAGGCACAGCGGCCTGCGGCCGTCGGGTCCAGCTCCATCGCGGCGGCCAGGACGAGAACGTCGGTCTCGAACTCCGTCAGCCCGAAGCACGCGCAGAGCGTCCCCAGCGCGGAGCCGGCGAACTCGTCCGCCACGCTCACGGCCACCGGCTTCGGCGCGTCCGCCGCGTGCGCGTCGACGCGGGCCAGCACGGCGTCCACCGCGGCGAGCACTGCCCGCCGGTGAACGTCGCCCGGTGTGCCGGCCCCCCGCATACCAAATCCCTTCTCTGGAACGTGCCTGGAACGTGCCTAGAACGTGACCGTCGGGTTCGCGAAGTCGGATCTGCTCTCGACGCCGTCGACCGTGGCCCGCACGAGGTACGTGCCGGCCCCCACGCCGAGGACCCGGACCGCCGCCTGCCGGTCGTCGGCCGCGTCGGGCAGCGGGAACGCCGCCTTGAACTGGTAGCTCACCGGTCGCTCGGGCGGCGCGTCGAGCGAGTCCAGCAGCAGCACGACGCGCTGGTCCCTGCGTACCGGCAGGTCGAGCCGTACGGTCACCACGCCGCCCTGCAGGCTCGCCGACTCCACCGTGGGCTGGCGGATCAGCGCGGACACGTTCGAGTCGAGCCGGCGGCTGGTGCCGTTGAACCCGATCTGGTGGATGACCCGCACCGGATAGACGCCCGGCGACAACGTGTCGTCCGGCGTGAACAGCACCCGGTCGTCACGTACGTCGGACGGAGTCACCAGGTGCTCGTGGATCGCGACCTGTACGTCGTCGGCGGTCAGGTCGGTGCCGATCAGGTGGACCTCGTTGCCTCGTGGAACAGGCCCTTCACTCGGCTGCTCGGTCGAGGCGGGATCCCTGGTGAGCACGCGGTTGACGATCGGGCGGATCCGCGGGACGACCCGGATGTTCCGCGCCAGCACCGGACGCCCGGCCTTCGGAGCACCCCGGCCGTCGAGCAGGACCAGCGTGGCCTCGTAGACGACCGAGGTGGCGTACGGCGTCGTCAGGGTCAGCGTCGACCACAGCTTGGAGAGATCGTCGATGTCCAGCTTCGTCGGCGTGAACCGGATCGGTTGCGCCGACGCGGCCAGGTCGCCGCCGACCAGGTAGACCGCCGAGGCCGCCTGCTCGATGTCGGCACGCGAGAGCATCGGTTCGGAGTACAGCGCGCGTACCGCCGAGCCCAGCAGGACCAGCGGTTGCAGCTCGGCCTCGTTGCCGTAGAAGCTCAGGATGTAGTGCAGGTCGACAGCCGCCTGCGGAGTCCTGAGCAACGCGCCACCGGCATCGCGGGTCGGCGCGTCCTGGTTACGCAGCGAGCTGTTCGGCGAGATCTGGTACAGGAAGATGGTGATCGTCGGCTGCTCGAACGGCTCGGCCGGCGGCTTGCGCACCAGCACGTCCACCTGGAAGCCGGTGTCCTCGATCACCGAGCGCTGGACGAAGAGCTTCAGCGCCTCGCTGGCCTGCGCGATCGCGAGGTAGTTGCTCATCCGCGGCCACCTCCGCTCTCCCTGGCCAGGAAGGCGTCCAGGCTCACCGTCGCCGCCGGGCGGGCCGGGCGTTCGGCGGCCGCGGGCTTGGCGGCCTCGCCCGCCGAACCGGCAGCGGTGACCTCCAGCCGTCCGATGCTGATCTGCACGACCGGCTCCTGCCGCGCGACGGCACTGTGCCGTACGGGCGACGGCTCGCCGCCGATCCGGCGGCCGGCTTCCGTGGGCGCGCCGGCGGAGGACCACCGGCGCTCCGCCGGCGCCGCAACCGGTCGCGGCGGCTCTCCTCCGCCGTCGAGTTCCCGCACGACCTCGACCAGAGCCGGCGAGCCCGCGGGACCAGGTGCCCTGGGGCCAGGTCGCTCCACCACCCGTTCGGTCAGGCGCTCGACGATCTGCGGAAAGGCCACCGGCGCGGGCTCCACGACCCGCTCGCGTTGCTCGATCCGATGCGTGGCCTCCTGACGCAGAAGCCGGACCAGGGCGGGCGGTTCGCCGGAGGTCGCGGGCTCCTCCTGCCCCGTCCGCTCGGCCCGTTCCGGCCGCGCGGACGGAGGAGCAGCCGTCACCTCGACGGGCTGCTCGGTGAACGCACCTGGCTGGAACACCTCGGGCAGCCGCGGCCGCGCCGGTGTCCGGTCCAGCCGCCGGCCGGCGTCCCGGGCCAGCAGCCGGTCGAAGAGGTCGTACTGCTCAGGCATGGCCCGCCAACTCCAAGTAGTAGCGCCGACGAGGTGGGCTCAGCGCGAGCACGTCCGGCTCGGTCCAGCCGTACGACGACGCGAGCAGATGGACGTCGAGCAAGGTCGATCGCGCCCAGGCGTCGAGCTCCGCCCAGAGGTACGGCACGATGTCCAGCTCGGCCGGCGCCTGCCCGCCGCACTCCGGGCAGGTGGCGTCCAGCTGGACGTCGGCTCCAGGGTCGGCCCGCAGCAGCGCCGCCGAGACGGCCTGGCGTACCGACGCGGGGATCTCCGAAGCCCGCTTGGCCTTTCCGCTCCGGGAAGCGGCGAGCACGCAGCGCTCCAGCAACGCCTCGTGGGCGGCGCCGAGATCCCCGAGCTCGCGGACGGCGAGCAGATCGTTCGGCGTCGGTGGCCGCGCCTCGACCGTCCACGCGCCACGAACGATGGTCTGCGGCTCGCTCGACACCGGCAGCACGCTCGACGTGACCGCGCCCACGTCGAGGTCGAACTCCAGCACCTGCCCGCAGCCCGGGCAGGTCAGGCACACCGTCATCCGGTCACCGAAAAGCCTTCCCCGCAAGGCGAACAGGTCAGCCGTGCGAGTGCCGACCGTGGCGTCGAGCAGCTCCTCGACGACCGCCGACGGGCGAGCGAGCGCGTGCAGCAGCAGGCCCCGGTTGGTGTCGCCCGTCGCGAGCCCCGCCTCCCAGGTGGCCAGCAGCTGAGCAGGACCGGCCATGCGGCTCCTTTCCTGGAAGCTGCCCTACGGGATCTGGAACGACGGCTCTTCGGGCTCCGGCACCTCGCTGTCGCGTTCCCAGCCCTCGCACTCCAGCTTGAGGTGCTGGATGGCCACGGCGTTGGCGTTCGCGTCCATCTCGCCGAGGATCTGGTACTCGCTGGGCCAGGCCCGGAACACCTTGTACGCAAGGGCGACCTGGCCTGCCTCGTTGAGCACCTGGACCACGATGTCCTTGCGGAAGTCGCGCGCGGACACCTCACCACCGCGACCGGCTCCGACCATCCACACCTTGTTGGCCCAGCGGTCGAACTCCGGGTCGTGGGTGACGCCGCGCTCCAGCGTCAGCGCTTCGTACTCGATCCGGCCCGGCGACTTTCGCGGTGTGCTGAGGTCACCACCGTTGCGGTGCTTGACGACTTCGCTGGTCCGCTTCATCGGGCTGATCTTGCTGATGCCGGCGACCACCCGGCCGTCCCACATCACCAGGAACTTGAAGTTCTTGTACGGGTCGAACCGCTGCGCGTTGACGGTGAACTCGGCCATGTCGTACCCCTCCTTCCGGTTCGCCCTCAGACCTCGAGCTGGCCGGCGAGTTGCTCGATCTTGATGATGACGAACTCGGCAGGCTTCAGCGGGGCGAAGCCGACGAGGATGTTGACGATGCCGCGGTTGATGTCGTCCTGGGTCGTGGTTTCCTTGTCCACCTTGACGAAGAACGCCTCCCGGGCCGTCGTGCCCTGGAACGCGCCCTGGCGGAACAACGTGTCCATGAACGCGCCGACGTTGAGCCGGATCTGTCCCCACAGCGGCTCGTCGTTCGGCTCGAACACCACCCACTGCGTGCCGCGGTACAGGCTCTCCTCGATCATCAGCGCCAGCCGGCGGACGGGTACGTACTTCCACTGCGAGGCCAGTGCGTCAGCGCCTTCGAGCGTGCGGGCACCCCACACCACCGGACCGATGATCGGGAAACTGCGCAGGCAGTTCACGCCGATCGGGTTGAGCAGGCCGTTCTCGGGGTCGGTCAACGTGACGGTCAAGGCGCGCACGCCGGACAGGCGCGCCTCGGTGCCGGCCGGGGCCTTCCAGACGCCACGACTGCCGTCGGTGCGGGCCATGATGCCCGCGACCGCGCCACTTGGCGGGAAGCTGCGCAGCTGGCCGGTGAGCGGGTCGGTGAGCTGGATGTGGGGGAAGTAGATCGCCGCGTAGTTGCTGCGGATGCTGTCGTACACCGCGATGCCGGCGCGGGCTTCTTCCAGCGTGTCCCAGGCCGACGGGCTGTCGACGATCAGGAACATCCGCTTGTCGACGCAGAGCTCCTCGGCCGCGGCGAGGATCAGCAACCGCTGGTCGTCGGAGAACCGGTCGCTGTCGGCGATGTCGGGCAGTGCCAGCAGGTTGACGTCGGCGACGTCGCGCAGGGCCTGGATGCCGGTCTTGTCGGCCTCGCTGCCGAGGAAGTCGCCGAGCTCGGGCGGCTGCCCGTCGCTGCCGCCGCCAAGGGCGTACGCGTTCGCCTGCGCGCTGGTGAGGCCCAGGTCGTTGGCCACGACGTCGGTCAACGTCATCGTCGTGTCGGGCGTGCCGGACACGACCTGCAGCCTGCCGCCGAAGACGTTGACCCGGGCCCGGGCGAACGCGCGGCTCGTCGAAGCCGAACGGATGGCGCGCTCGAGCAGGAGCGCGAGCCGGGCAACCGTGTCCGGCTCGGTGGCACCGTCCGCGACCGGCGTGATCTCGATCGGATCGACACTAGGATCATCGACGCTTGCCCGCAGCGTCTTGCCTGCCAGGTCGGGGATGCCACCGGACAGGTCGCTCGACACCGTGCCCGACGGCGGCGGCAGGGTCGTACCGTTCGCGTCGACCTGGACGAACCCCGACGACGGGTTGACGACGGACTCGACGAAACGTGGATGGGTGGGCTCCATCCAGAGGTTGCGGAAGCTCTCGACCTCGACGCCGCCAGGGTCGATGACGCGCAGTCCGAACGACTGGTCGTTGTCGCCCGGATCGATCGCGATTCGCAGGCCGTTGGCCCACTCGCTGGCGTCCTGGGCGGTGACGACGAGCTGCGGCGACTGGTCCGGGATGCTCACCGACGCGGCCTGTGCAGCGTTGGCGACGCGGACGATGACGGCCAGCGTGCCGCCACCGGTGAAGAAGTGCGAGACGGCGTAGCTCACCGGGCTCTTCGCGTCGAGCCCGCCGAACTGGCGTTCAAAATCGGCGAAACCGGTGATCGTGACTGGTTTGTCCAGCGGCCCTCGCCTGGTCGAACCGACAAAAGCCGTGACCGACGTCGTGACCGCGGTAATCGTTCTGACCGCACTGGGAAGCTCTTCGATGTACACCCCGGGATACGAGGTCTGCGTCGCCATACCCCCTCCTGCTCTCTAACGAGACACAGCTCGCCAAGCGGAGAAAGATATGCGGGGCCAAGGCACGTGAACACACCTCGCACAAGCAAAGAAGACGCGAGGCTCGTGGATTCCCCTCCGCTGGTGTCGTCTGCGTGGCTTGAGGCCATCCCCCCAAGGAACGACCGTCACCAATCATTAGAGGCTTGGTGCAATCGTGTCAACTATCCCTGCAAAAGCTTTGTTGATCTATTTGACAAGACGACTGATCCCCCACCTGTGGCGATTATGCCGGGTATTCCCGGATGACCCACTCCGCCCGAGTGATCCGTACATTGGTGGCCTTGAGAAGTCGACATCGTCGTTGAGCGGCGGCGTTATTCAGACGTCTGAGGACTGATCGTCCGGCCCTGGTCGAGAACGCTCTTCTGCGGGCCTTCGCTGACTCCCCACATCTCCGCGAGCCGCCCGTCCTGGACACGGAAGATCTCGATCATCGTGGGGAGCGGGTCGCCCTCCGGAGTCATTCCCTCGACGGAGGAACGGACGACGACCTTGTCGCCGTCGACCAGGACGTCCTCCGCGATGACGCGCATGGCGGGAAACCGGGCGACGACTTTCTCCCAGACGTCCCTGCCCGCCTCGAATCCGGTGCTGCCGAGTGGATGGCTGAAGTAGTCCGACGTGAAGAGGCCGGCTGCCCCGTCGAACTGCCGGCTGTTGAAGCACTCCTGCATCCGCCGCACCAGGTCGGCGTTCGCGGCATCGCTCGTGGTGGTCATCGGTGCGATCTCCTCGTGGTCGTCGGGTTCGGATAACCGGGTCGGCGCCCCGGTTATGCCCAAGTCTATCCGGTGCGGCGCCCCGGTTAGACTGGGCCGACATGTCCAGGCCACCATCCGAGCACGCCGTGGCGAGCCGCGAGCTGCGCGCCGACGCGCGCCGGAACCGCGCCCGGATTCTGCGGACCGCGCAGCGGCTGTTCGCCAACGACGGCCTCGCTGTCTCACTCGACGAGATCGCGCGCCGTGCGGGAGTCGGGCCCGGCACCGTCCACCGGCACTTCCCCACCAAGGAAGCGCTCTATCTCGCCGTCGTGACCGACGAGCTCGAGCGGCTGGTGGCCGAGGCGAAGGCGCTCGCAGCCACCGACGATCCGGCGGCGCTGTTCACTCAGCTCTCCCGGATGATCGCCATGGGCGCCGAGAACGTGGCGGTGAAGAGCGCACTGGCGGCCGCGGAGTTCGACCTGCGAACCGCGGCCCCAGGCATCGCGGCCGACCTCAGAGGTCAGGTCGCCGGCCTGCTCGACCGCGCGCAGGCGGCCGGAGCCGTCCGCGGTGACGTCACGGTCGAGGAGGTCCTGGCCCTGGTCGCCGGCGCCTTCGCGGCGATCCGGCACGCCAACGCCGACAACAGCCGCAAGCGCTCGGCACATCTCGCCCAGCTCATCCTCGACGGGCTGCGGCCCAACCCCGGCCGGCCGAGCTAGCCGAGGAGCTCCCTCGTCTCGGCGGCGATCTGCAGGTCCTCGCGGGCCGCGATCACCAGGCAGCGCGCGGCGGCTCCGTCGCGGCCCACTTCGGCGTCGGGCTCGGTCCGGCTGTTGTGGACGGGGTCCAGCTCCAGGCCGAGGAAGCGCAAGCCTGCCACGACGTCGGCCCGCAGGCCGGCGGCGTTCTCGCCGATGCCACCGGTGAAGACCAGCGCGTCCAGGCCGCCGAGGCTCGCCACCATCGCGCCGATCCGCCCGCGCAGCCGGTGCAGATAGACGTCCAGGGCCAGCCGAGCATCCACGTCGCCGTCGGCGGCGTGGGCGATCACCTCGCGCATGTCGCCCGTGCCCGCGAGCCCGGCCAGGCCGGAACGGTGCTGCAGCCCGTTCTCGAGCGCATCGGCATCCAGCGAGGTGTTGCGCAGCAGCCAGGTGAGGATCCCCGGGTCGACGTCGCCACTGCGGGTCGCCATCACCAGGCCCTCCAGCGGCGTGAAGCCCATCGTCGTGTCGACGCAGGCGCCGTTGAGTACGGCGGACAGCGAAGCGCCCGCGCCGAGGTGGCAGATCACCAGCCGGGCAGGCATCGCGCCGAGCAGCTCCGCGGCCCGCCGGGTGGAGTAGGCGTGCGAGAGCCCGTGAAACCCGTAACGCCGCAAGCCGTACGCCGATCGCCAGTCGGCCGGCAGGGCGTAGGTCGTGGCCTCCGGCGGCAGCGTCGAGTGGAACGCGGTGTCGAAGCACGCCACCGCCGGCGTGTCCGGCAGCAGCCGGCCCACCAGGTCGATCCCCTCCAGCGCGGGCGGCTGGTGCAGCGGCGCCAGCCCGGTGAACTCCGCGAGCTGGTGGCGTACGGAAGTGTCGATGCGCACCGCCGAGCTGTACTTGTCGCCGCCGTGCACCACCCGGTGGCCAACGGCGTCGGGCGGGTCGAGCTCCTCCAGCGCCGACGACAGCTCCTTCTCCACCGACGCCGACCCCGCCGACGAGCCGTCGCCGGACGACCGCTCGACCAGCCGTTTGGCCACCACCTCGTCGCCTTCGAGAAGGCTGAGCTTGAGCGTGCTCGACCCGGCGTTGACGGTCAGGACACGCATCCGCACCTACTTCTTCTCAGCCGGCCAGGTCCACTTGGCGATCTCGGGCACGTCCTCTCCGTGCTCCCGGGTGTAGCGCCGAGCCGCGAGCCGTACGTCGGCCATCTGCTGCCGCAGCGGCGCCGCCCGCACTCCCAGCCCCGGAACCCGGTCGATCACGTCCATCACGAGATGGAACCGGTCGAGATCGTTCAACATGACCATATCGAACGGAGTCGTGGTGGTGCCTTCCTCCTTGTAGCCCCGGACGTGCAGGTTGCCGTGGTTCGTCCGCCGGTAGGTCAGCCGGTGAATCAGCAACGGATAACCGTGGAACGCGAAGATGACCGGCTTGTCGCGGGTGAACAACGCGTCGAACGCCCGGTCCGACAGCCCGTGTGGATGCTCGGTGTCGGGCTGCAGCCGCATCAGGTCGACCACGTTGACGACACGGACGTTCAGGTCGGGCAGGTGCTGCCGCAGCAGGTCGGTCGCGGCCAGCGTCTCCATCGTGGGTACGTCACCGGCGCACGCCAGTACGACGTCTGGCTCGCGCGCGGGGTCGCCACCGGCCCAGTCCCAGATGCCGATTCCCAACTGGCGGAACAGCTTGCGCATGCCGTCCTCGGTCTGGCTGATGTCGGGGTAGATCTCGGAGTACGTGCCTTCGAGGTAGGCGTTGGCGACCAGTGCGGGCCCACCGTGGCCCGGGCCCGTGACGTAGAGCGCCTCCAAGTCGTCATGAGCGTTGATCAGGCGGTTCAGGTGGGCGTAGACGAGGTTGAGTCCGGGCGACGTGCCCCAGTGCCCGAGAAGCCGGGGCTTGACGTGTTCGGGACGCAACCGCTCCTTCAGCAGAGGGTTGTCGAGCAGGTAGATCTGACCGACCGAGAGGTAGTTCGCCGCGCGCCAGTAGGCGTCGAGCAGCTCGAGCTCCTTGTCGGACAGCGCGGCTGGCTCGCCGTCGTTGGTCATCAGCGCCTCCACGAAGTGGGTGTGCCAGACAGCTTCCCCGGCGACACACACCGAAACGAACGGCCAACCGCCCTGCCGAGTGGGGCCGGAAGGCTCGTTAGTCGCCGAGCAACCGGCGCGGAACCGCATCACAGCGCAGTTCGTCGAGGCCTGCCTCGACGAGATACCCACGGGCGCCGCCGTACACCTCGTCGAGGTGTGCCAGCGTCTCCAGCATCGTCTCCGGGCGGGCGTGCCGGATCGAGCGCCAGCGCGCGCGTTCCTCCTCGCTGACGACGCCGGCCAGCATCTCGTCGTTGCGTTGCCGGATGGCCTCGTCGCTCAGCGCGTAGTCGGCCGCGATCGGCTCCGCCGGTACGCCCGCCAGTGCCAGCGCCAGTGCGACCACCAGCCCGGTCCGGTCCTTGCCGGCCGCGCACTGCACGACAACGGCTCCAGGTGGGGCGTCGGCGATGGCGGCGACCGCGGCCGCGAACAGCTCGGGGCGCTGGTCCAGCATCGCGGTGTACCTGGCGGTCATCGACGGCGCTTCGAAGGAGTCGGAGGGATCGGAGGGGTCCTGCAACGGGAGGTTGCGATAGATCGGGTCGCCCGCGAACCGGCTGGGCCAGGCCTCACACTCGTCCGCGCGGCGCAGGTCGACGATCCGGCTCACGCCGTACGCGCGGACCGCGGCGACGGCGGCGTCGGTCAGGAAGCAGTGGCTGTCGGATCGCACCAGCGCGCCGAGACGGACCCGGCCGCCGAGAACACCGCCGGCGTCGCGTACGTTGCGGCAGCCTTCCCAGTCCAGCCAGAGTGCGCCGTCAGTCATCGCCCGAACGTATCGCGAGCCGGTCGCCTGCCTCCAATGCCACAACGGCTCCGCTCCCCTAGACTCCCGCGGATGCCGCCGGGAATCGTCGCCCTGATCCTGATCGTCGCGATCGTCGTCGCGGGTCGTGCCGTGGTGATCGAGGTGCGGAGGCGGAAGGACGTCACGGCGGGCGCACGCGTCGTCGCCCGGATCCTGATCACGGTCGCGATCATGATCGGGTTGCCGGCCGGCTTCGTGTCGCTGTTCTTCGCCTCGCTGATGTACGAGGACCCGGACTGCCCGCCGATCCTCGGGTGGCAGGACAGTGACCCGGCCGACTTCGACCCGGACCTCGTGGCACGGTGTGAGGCCACCTCGGGCGGGGAGCTCGCCGGGCTGGTCACCTGGACGGTGGTGATCACCGTCACCGCCGCACTGCTGGTCGCCGGCTACTGGCTGGCCGGGCGATCCCGGATCGTCGGCTGGGTCGCGGTTCCGCTCGCACTCGCGGGCTGTGCGGTGGCCTATGACCTGGGCAACCTGGCCGCGACCGTCATGCGGTGAGGCGGTCGCGGAGCGCGTCGCGCTGGGCGGCCGTCATGCCGCCGGCCGTGAGGTAGTCGACGACACTGCCGTACTTGCTGGTCAGGTGCTCGAAGACCTGCACCATGTTGGCCGCCGGCGTGGGCTGCAGCCGGCGGGTGATCTCCCGGATCTTCGGGTCGTCCAGCCGCTCGAGGTAGGCCGCCGACTCCTCGGCCAGCCGTTCCTCGGTGAGGGCGTAGTCGGCCGCGATCGTGTCGAGGTCGACACCAGCGACCGCCAGCGCCATGCCCACGATCAGACCCGTCCGGTCCTTGCCGCCGGCGCAGTGCACGACGACACCGCCCTCGGGAGCCGAGGCGATCGACGCCACCGCCGAGGTGAACAGCTTCGGGCGCAGGTCGAGCATCGCGATGTAGATCTCGGCCAGCGTCAGCCACTCGTGATCCGGATCGGCGGGGTTCTGCACTGACAGGTGGAAGTAGACCGGATCGCCGTGGAACGGGCTCGGCGATCTGTCCAGCTCGCGTTGGCGGCGCAGGTCGATGATCCGGGACACACCGTAGGCGCGGACGGCCTCGACGCCTTCGGACGTGAGCTTGTTGTGCCCGTCGGTGCGGATCAGCGCACCGGAGCGGATCCGGCGGCCGTCGACCGTCGGCATCCCGCCGAGATCGCGCGCGTTGCGGCACTTGGGCCAGTCGAGATGCAGGGGAAGGTAAGAGCTGTCGAGCTCCTCAGCAGCAGACATCGACTCCAGGCTACTCGGCGACCGGACCTCCGGTCCGGGCCGAGACCGGCCGGGTCAGGTCAGCTTCAGGTCAGACAACTCGGACAACTCAGCTGATCAGCGGCTGATCAACGGGTCCAGCGCGACCGCGACGAAGAGCAGCGCCAGGTAGAGGTTGGACCAGTGGAAGAAGCGCATCGGCCGCAGGGCCGGCCCGGTCCGCCCGCGTACGACGCGGAACAGCAGGAGGTAGGCCTCGACCAGCACCACACCGCCGAGCACGGCCGCCGCGACGGGGTAGACCCAGCCGGTCGGCGCGATCGGCCACAGCGCCAGCGAGGCCAGCACGGTCGCCCAGGAGTAGAGGACGATCTGCCGCGCCACCGAACGTTCCGGCTTCACGACCGGCAGCATCGGCACGCCGGCGGCGGCGTAGTCCTCCTTGTAACGCATCGCCAGCGTCCAGGTGTGCGGCGGCGTCCAGAAGAACACCACCAGCACCAGCGCGAGCGGTGCCCAGCCGAGCGAGTCGCGGACGGCAGTCCAGCCGATCACGACCGGGAAGCAGCCCGCGATGCCGCCCCACACGATGTTCTGTGACGTGCGTCGCTTCAGCACCATCGTGTAGACGAGGATGTAGAACGCGTTGGCCGCGAGCGCCAGCGCGGCCGAGAGCCAGTTGACGAGCAGCCCGAGCCACAACGTCGCCACGGTGCCGAGCAGCACGCCGAACACGGCGGCGTTCCGGGCGCTCACCGCGTGTCGCGGCAGCGGCCGGCGACGGGTGCGCCGCATCCGCTCGTCGATGTCGCGGTCGAGCACGCAGTTGAGCGTGTTGGCCGAGCCGGCCGCCAGGATGCCGCCGAGCACGGTGAACAGCACCAGCGGGATCGAGGGCACGCCGCCCTCGGCAAGGAACATCACCGGCACGGTCGTGACCAGCAGCAACTCGATGATGCGCGGCTTGGTCAGCGCGACGTAGGCGGAAACGACGTCCCGCCAGCCCACCGGAGCGGACGCGGAAGCAGCGTCTGCCGTGCCCGCCTCGGACACCGCGGGCCGCTGGTCGACTGCCGTCACGTACACCTCAAGGAAGCTCTGGGGAGGAGATCCCCACCGAAGGGCCGCCGAGCAGTCTACGGCGGACGTAGTAGTTCTGCTCGCGCGGGTGCGACGGCGAGCGTTCACCGTGGCTCAATGTCGCACGAGTAGGCTCCAACACGGCGGCAGTGCTTCCCCGGGGGCGACCCCGGACCCCGAGATGATCACACAGGCCAACGTGGAACAGGTAGCCGGAACAGGTATGGACAACGCCTTGCAGTGGACCGAACTCGATCAGCGCGCGGTCGACACCATCCGCACGCTTGCCATGGACGCGGTGCAGAACACCGGCAACGGACACCCAGGCACCGCTATGAGCCTGGCCCCTGCCGCGTATCTGCTCTACCAGCGGCTGATGCGCTACGACCCGGCCGACCCCGACTGGACAGGTCGCGACCGGTTCGTGTTGTCCTGCGGCCACTCCAGCCTCACCCTCTACATCCAGCTCTTCTACTACGGGCTGCTGGAGCTCGACGACCTGAAGCACTTCCGGCAGTGGGGCAGCCGCACGCCGGGCCACCCCGAGCACGGTCACACCGCGGGCGTGGAGACCACCACCGGTCCGCTCGGCCAGGGCGTCGCGAACGCGGTCGGCATGGCGATGGCCGCCCGCCGCGAGCGCGGCCTGCTCGACCCCGACGCCAAGCCCGGCGCCAGCCCGTTCGACCACTACATCTACGCCTTCATGAGCGACGGCGACGTCGAGGAGGGCATCAGCCACGAGGCCAGCGCGCTCGCGGGCCACCAGCAGCTCGGCAACCTGATCGCGCTCTACGACGCCAACCAGATCTCGATCGAGGACGACACCAACATCGCGTTCTCGGAGGACGTCGCCAAGCGGTACGAGGCGTACGGCTGGCACGTCCAGACCGTGGCCTGGAAGACCGACAAGGGCTACCACGAGGACGTCCAGGCGCTCTACGACGCCTACCGCGCGGCCCAGGCGGTCACCGACCAGCCGTCGCTCATCGTGCTGAAGACGATCATCGCCTGGCCGGCGCCCAACGCGCAGAACACCGGCAAGTCGCACGGCTCGGCGCTCGGCGAGGAGGAGGTCGCGGCGACCAAGCAGGTGCTCGGCCTCGACCCGGGCAAGCACTTCGACGTCGACCCCGAGGTGCTCGAGCACGTTCGCCAGGCACGCGAGCGCGGTGCCGCCGCCCACAAGTCGTGGGACGAGGGCTACCAAGCCTGGCGGGCCGCCAACCCCGAGCGGGCCGCGCTGCTCGACCGGATGAGCGAGCGCCGGCTGCCCGACGGGTGGGAGCAGGTGCTGCCGACGTTCGAGGCGGGCAAGGACGTCGCGACCCGCAAGGCCTCCGGCGGCGTGATCACGGCGCTCGCGGAGCACCTCCCCGAGTTCTGGGGTGGCTCGGCCGACCTCGCCGAGTCCAACAACACCACGCCCGGTGGCCAGCCGTCGTTCGTTCCGCCGGAGCACGCGACCAAGGAGTTCCAGGGCGACTGGTTCGGCCGCGTGCTGCACTTCGGCATCCGCGAGCACGCCATGGGCGCGATCCTCAACGGCATCGTGCTGCACGGCGGCACGCGTCCGTACGGCGGCACGTTCCTGGTGTTCTCCGACTACATGCGCCCGGCGGTCCGGCTCGCCGCGCTGATGCGGCTGCCGGTGACGTACGTCTGGACGCACGACTCCATCGGGCTCGGTGAGGACGGTCCGACCCACCAGCCGATCGAGCACCTGGCCGCGCTCCGCGCGATTCCCGGCCTGTCGGTGGCCCGGCCCGGCGACGCCAACGAGACCGTCGAGGTCTGGCGGCAGGCGCTGCTGCGCACCAACGGCCCGACCGCGCTCGCCCTGACCCGGCAGAACCTCCCGACCTACGACCGCTCCACGGGCGCTGGCTTCGGCTCGGTCGAGGGTGTCGCCAAGGGCGGCTACACCCTGCTGGACGCGCCCGACGGCAAGCAGCCCGACGTCGTCCTGATCGCCACCGGCTCCGAGGTGCAGCTCGCGGTCAGGGCCCACGAGATCCTTTCCGCCGAGGGCGTCGCGGTCCGCGTGGTGTCGATGCCGTGCGTCGAATGGTTCGACGAGCAGCCGCGGTCCTACCGCGACTCCGTCCTCCCGCCCGAGGTCAAGGCCAGGGTCTGTGTCGAGGCCGGCATCGCCCAGCCGTGGTACCGCTTCGCAGGTGACCAAGGTCGCATCGTCTCGCTCGAGCACTTCGGCGCTTCGGCGGATTACAGGACCCTGTTCCGTGAGTTCGGGATTACTGAGGATGCCGTCGCGCAGGCCGCGCGAGAGACCCTCGAGGCGTCCAAGTAGTTCCAGGCAGCAGAGCTTCACGAGAGCTTTTCTAGAGAGGAATGACAGCTCATGACCGATCGACTCGGTGAGCTTTCGAAGGCCGGCGTCGCCATCTGGCTCGACGACGTGTCCCGGCAGCGGCTGAGCACGGGCAACCTCGCCGCGCTGGTCAAGGACAAGCACGTCGTCGGCGTCACCAGCAACCCCACGATCTTCGCCAAGGCGCTGTCGGACGCCGACGAATACTCCGAGCAGGTCAAGGACCTCGCGGTCCGTGGCGTCGACCTCGAAGAGGCCGTCCGCGCGCTGACCACCTATGACATCCGCTGGGCCTGCGATGTCATGCGGCCCGCCTACGACGCGAGCAACGGCGTCGACGGCCGGGTGTCGATCGAGGTCGACCCGCGGCTGGCCAAGGACACCGCGAAGACCATCGCCGAGGCGCGTGCGCTGTGGTGGCTGGTCGACCGGCCCAACCTGTTCATCAAGATCCCGGCGACGGCCGAGGGCCTGCCGGCGATCACCGCGGCACTGGCCGAGGGCATCAGCGTCAACGTCACCTTGATCTTCGCGATCGAGCGTTACCGCGAGGTGATGGACGCCTGGCTGTCCGGGCTCGAGCAGGCCAAGGCCAACGGCCACGACCTGTCGACGATCGAGAGCGTCGCGTCGTTCTTCGTCAGCCGGGTCGACACCGAGGTCGACAAGCGCCTCGACAAGATCGGCTCAGAGCACGCGCAGACGCTGCGCAGCAAGGCCGCGATCGCCAACGCTCGCCTGGCGTTCGAGGCGTACGAGCAGGTCGTCGCGTCCGACCGCTGGAAGGCCCTGGAGGCCGCCGGCGCGAGGCCGCAGCGGCCGCTGTGGGCGTCGACGTCCACCAAGGACCCGAATCTCCCCGACACCCTCTACGTCGCCGACCTGGTGACAGGCGGCGTCGTCAACACAATGCCCGAGGCGACGATCCTGGCCAGCGAAGACCACCTCGAGCTGCGCGGCGACACCGTTCGCTCCGGCTACGACGAGGCGCGGGCGCTGATCGCCGAGCTCGAAGCACTCGGGATCTCCTACGACGATGTCGTTCAGGTGCTCGAGGACGAGGGTGTCGAGAAGTTCGCGGCGAGCTGGAAGCAACTACTCGAGACAGTTCAGACCGCACTTTCCAACGCAGACGGGGCGAAGAAGTGAGCGAGCTCGACTGGCGAATCGACGGCGACTGGTTCAGCGCGACAGCGCTGGAGCTCCGCAAGGACCAGGTGCCGGAGAAACTCGCCGCCAAGGACGCCACGCTGTGGGGTCCTGAAGCTGAGTCCGAGGCGTCCATCCGGCTGGGCTGGGTCGACCTGCCCAGGACCTCACGTCCGCTGCTGGCCGAGATCGAGGCCCTGCGCGCCGAACTGCTGGCCGAGGGCCTCGACCACATCGTGCTGGCCGGCATGGGCGGCTCGTCGCTCGCGCCCGAGGTCATCACACGTACGGCCGGTGTCCCGCTGACCGTGCTCGACCTGACCGACCCCGCGGTGATCCGGCGTTCGCTCGGCACCGCGCTCGACCGCAGTGTGCTCGTGGTGTCCAGCAAGTCCGGTGGCACGGTCGAGACCGACAGCCAGCGGCGCGCCTACCTCAAGGCGTTCGCCGACGCGGGCATCGACGGTCCGAGCCGGATCGTGGTCGTCACCGACCCGGGCTCGCCGCTCGCCGAGCTGGCGGCCAAGGAGGGCTACCGCAAGGTCTTCCTCGCCGACCCGAACGTCGGTGGTCGCTACAGCGCGCTGACGGCGTTCGGGCTGGTGCCGTCCGGCCTGGCCGGCGCCGACATCGCCGAGCTGCTCGACGACGCCGAGGCGGTCCTGCCGCTGCTGGCCACCGCGTCCAAGGAAAACCCCGCGCTCGTGATCGGTGCCGCGCTCGGCGCGGCCCACGGCCAAGGGCGCGAGAAGGTCGTCATCGGCGAGGGCTCGACGTCGATCCGCGGATTCGGCGCCTGGGCCGAGCAGCTGATCGCGGAGTCCACCGGCAAGGACGACAAGGGGCTGCTGCCCGTCGACGTCGGACCGGCCAGCAAGAAGACGCCGGGCTGGATCTCCACCAACGACGCGACGTACGTCTCGCTCGGGGAGGCCGACTACGGCGTGCCGAGCATCCGCTCCGACGGTCCGCTCGGCGCGATGTTCCAGCTGTGGGAGACCACGGTCGCGATCGCCGGCAAGGTGATCGGCATCAACCCGTTCGACCAGCCCAACGTCGAGGCGGCCAAGGCGCAGGCGCGCGAGCTGCTGGAGAACCCCACTGCGGGCGACAACCTGCCGCACGCGTTCACCGAGGGCGCGGTCGAGGTCTACGCACAGCCTGAGGTGATGCGCGGCGAGACCACGCTGACCGCGGTGCTCGGCCTGCTGAAGCACCTCGTTCCCAGCAAGGGTTATCTCGCGCTGCAGGCCTATCTCGACCGCGACGACGATGCCGACGCGGAGCGGCTGCGCAACCTGGTCGCCAGGACCAGCGGCGTGCAGACCACGTTCGGCTGGGGCCCGCGGTTCCTGCACTCGACCGGCCAGTATCACAAGGGCGGCCACAAGAACGGCGGCTTCGTCCAGCTCACGGGCGACGTTGTGGAAGACCTCGAGATCCCGGGCCGGCCGTTCACGTTCGGCCAGCTGCAGCGCGCGCAGGCAGCCGGCGACGCGGTGGTGCTCGCGCAGACCGGACAGCCGGTCATCCGCCTGCATCTCACCGATCGCAAGGCCGGCATCGCCCAGCTGCTCGCAGCGTTGGAGGGAGTGTCCGCGTGACCGTGTTTGGACTGAGCTCGGACATGGACCCTGCGAATCCGTTACGAGATCCGCAGGACCGGCGGCTCCCCCACATCGCCGGGCCGTGCGGACTGATCATCTTCGGTGTGACCGGCGACCTGGCTCGTAAGAAGCTGATGCCGGCCGTCTACGACCTGGCCAACCGCGGCTACCTGCCACCCGGCTTCGCGCTGGTCGGCTTCGCCCGCCGCGACTGGGCCAACCAGGACTTCGAGCGGGTCGTGCACGACTCGGTGAAGCAGTACGCCCGCACGCCGTTCCGCGAGGAGGTGTGGCGGCAGCTCACCGAGGGCACCCGTTTCGTCCCCGGCGAGCTGGGCGACGACGCGTCGTTCGAGCGGCTGAAGAAGACCATCGACGAGCTCGACCGGGAGCGCGGCACCAACGGCAACCACGCGTTCTACCTCTCGGTGCCGCCGAAGATCTTCCCGATCACCGTGCAGCAGCTGAAGGAACACGGCCTGGCCGACCAGGCGGACGGGTGGCGGCGGGTCGTCATCGAGAAGCCGTTCGGCAGCAACCTCGAGACCGCGCAGGAGCTCAACCGCACGGTCACCGAGGTGTTCCCGCCCGAGGCGATCTTCCGGATCGACCACTACCTCGGCAAGGAGACGGTCCAGAACATCCTGGCGCTGCGGTTCGCCAACGAGATGTTCGAGCCGGTGTGGAACGCCAACTACGTCGACCACGTACAGATCACGATGGCCGAGGACGTCGGCATCGGCGGCCGCGCGGGCTACTACGACGGCATCGGCGCGGCCCGCGACGTGATCCAGAACCACCTGTTGCAGCTGCTGGCGCTGACGGCGATGGAGGAGCCCAACTCCTTCGATCCCAAGGCGCTGCGGATCGAGAAGGTGAAGGCGCTCGAAGCGGTCAAGCTGCCCCGGCGGCTCGACCTGCACACCGCGCACGCGCAGTACACCGCGGGCTGGGCGGGCGGCAAGAAGGTCAACGGCTTCCTGAAGGAGGAGGGCATCTCGTCCACCTCCCACACCGAGACCTACGCCGCGATCAAGCTCGAGGTCGACACCCGGCGCTGGGCGGGCGTTCCGTTCTACCTGCGTACCGGCAAGCGACTGCCGCGGCGGGTCACCGAGGTCGCGGTCGTGTTCAAGCCGGCGCCGCACCTGCCGTTCACGGCGACGGCGACCGAGGAGCTCGGCAGCAACACCCTGGTGATGCGGATCCAGCCCGACGAGGGTGTCACGATGCGGTTCGGCTCGAAGGTGCCGGGCGCGGCGATGGAGATCCGCGACGTCACGATGGACTTCGCCTACGGTGGCGCGTTCACCGAGTCGTCGCCGGAAGCCTACGAACGGCTCATTCTCGACGTCCTGCTCGGCGAGCCGCCACTGTTCCCGCAGTCGGAGGAAGTCGAGCTGTCGTGGAAGATCCTCGACCCGATCGTCAACTACTGGGCCGAGAAGAGCACGCCTGACAGCTATGCCTCCGGCACGTGGGGTCCGCCGTCGGCCGACGAGATGCTGGCCCGCGAAGGACGAACCTGGAGACGCCCGTGAAGATCGAGCTGACCGACACCACCGCCAGCAAGATCTCGTCCGCCCTGGTGCAGGCCCGCCGGGCGGCCGGCAGCCCGGCGATGAGCATGGTGCTGACGCTGGTCGTGGTGACCGACGAAGAGGGGTACGCCGAGGCGCTGGCCGCGGCGGGCGAGGCCGGCAAGGAGCACCCGTCGCGGGTGCTCGGCGTGATCGTTCACGGCGGACGGCAGCCGGCCAAGCTGGACGCGTCGGTGCGCATCGCCGAGGGCATGTCCGGTGAGTCCGTGCTGCTGCGGTTCTACGGCGAGCTCGGCAGGCACGCCGACTCGGTCGTGATGCCGTTGCTGCTGCCGGAGTCGCCGGTCGTCGTCTGGTGGCCGGGCAAGGCGCCGACCAAGCCGGCCGAGGACCCGATCGGCGCGCTCGGCAGGCGCCGGGTAACCGACGCGGCCGGGAGCAAGCGTCCGATCGCGGCGCTGCAGAGGCTCTGCGGCGAGTACACCCCCGGCGACACCGACCTGACCTGGACGCGTACGACACCGTGGCGGGCGCTGCTCGCCGCGGCACTGGACCAGTACCCCTGCTCGGTGAAGGCTGCTGTCGTGGAGGCCGAGCGGTCCAACGCCAGCGCGGAGCTGATCGCGTCCTGGCTGGCCGACAAGCTGAAGGCGCCCGCGTCGGTGAAGACGTCCGACGGTCCCGGCATCACCGCCGTTCGCCTGGTGACGCCGGACGGCGAGATCGCCATCACCCGGCCGGACGGGCTGCTGGCGCGCTACGCCATCCCCGGGCAGCCGGAACGGGCCGTCGCGTTGAAGCGGCGCGGCACGGCCGAGCTGCTGGCCGAGGAGCTGCGCCGGCTCGACCCGGACGACATCTACGCCGAGGCGGTCACCGAGCTGCACAAGCGGTCCACTGCTGCCGCGAACGGCAGGTCCACGTCCACCAACGGCAAGAGCAGCGGCGGCAAGGCCAAGTCGACGAAGAAGACGGCGAAGGCGAGGTCATGAAACCAGAGATCGTCGTACACGCGGACAGGAACCAGCTGGCCGAGGCGATCGCCGCCCGGCTGGCCACCCGCCTCGCCGACGTTCAGGCGGCCGGGCGGGTGGCCTCGATCGTGCTCACCGGCGGCGGCGTCGGAACCGCGACGCTCGCCGCGCTGGCCAAGTCGCCGGCGCGGGACGCGATCGACTGGTCACGGGTCGACTTCTGGTGGGGTGACGAGCGGTTCCTGCCGTCGGGCGACCCGGAGCGCAACGAGACGGGCGCGCGGTCGGCGTTGCTGGACCACGTGAAGGTGTCGCCCGCACGGGTGCACGCGATGCCGGCCTCCGACGGCCCGGCGGGTGCGAATCCCGAGCTGGCGGCCGAACGCTACGCCTCGGAGCTCGGCGCTGCCGTCCAGCCGGCGAACCACTCCTCCGTACCGGTGTTCGACGTTCTGATGCTGGGCGTCGGGCCCGACGGGCACATCGCGTCGCTGTTCCCGGAGAAGCCGGCGCTGTACGAAGAGGAACGCTCGGTGGTCGCGGTGCACGGCTCCCCCAAGCCGCCGCCGACGCGGATCTCGCTGACGCTCCCCGCGATCAACACCGCGCGCGAGGTGTGGCTCTGCGTGGGCGGCGACGACAAGGCGTCGGCCGTCAGGCTGGCGTTGTCGGGCGCCGGATCCGTCCAGATCCCAGCGGCCGGTGCGCGCGGGCAGGACCGTACGTTGTGGCTGCTCGACCGGGCGGCGGCCAAGGAGCTGCCCCCGGACCTGCGTTCGCCCGTCATCTCGTAGTTTCGTCTGGTGGCTGATCCACGGGCGATCGGGTTCATCGGTGTCGGCAGGGTCGGCTCCGCTCTGGGGGCGGCACTGCTCGCGTCCGGCCACCGGGTCGTGGCGGCAGCGGCGCGATCGGCTTCGGCTCGCTCTCGTGCGTCACGCTGGCTGCCCTCGGTGCCGTTGGTCTCGCCTGCCGAGGTGGCACGTCGATCGGAGGTCGTGTTCGTCACCGTCTCCGACGACGCGATTCCTTCGGTCGTGGAGTCGCTGGCCGCGTCGCGGGCGGTGCGGAACGGGCAGTGGATCGTCCACACCAGTGGGCGATCCGGGCTCGCGAGCCTGCAGGCGGCTCTCGGTGCGGTGCCGGTGGCGCTGCACCCGGTCATGACGTTCGCCGGGACGGAGCAGGACCACACGCTGGTCGAGGGGTTGCCGTTCGGCGTCACGTCGCCGCCTTCCGCGCGGGATGCGGTCGAGGCGTTCGTGGCGGGATTCGGCGGCGTGCCGGTGTGGGTGCCGGATGAGACCCGGCCGCTCTATCACGCGGCGATGGTGTTCGCGGCGAACAACATCATCACGTTGACGGCGACCGCGCTCGAGCTGTTGCGTACGGCGGAGGTGTCCGCGCCCGCCGACCTGCTCGGGCCGATCTTCCGCAAGTCTCTTGAGAACGCCCTCGTGCTGGGCGACGAGGCGTTGACGGGGCCGGTGCGCCGGGGTGACGTGGGCACGATCCGGGCGCATCTCTCAGCACTGGCGGCGGTGTCGTCTCCGGAGGTGGTCGAGGCGTACGTCGCGCTGGCGCGGCTGACGGCCTCGCGCGCTCTCGCGCACGGGACGTCGTCGCAGGCTGAGGCAGGGGCTGTGCTCGGCTACCTGGACGAGCCTTCGGCATGAGGTGCGCCGGCGGCCACAGCCATTACCTGGGTGGCAGGCCGCCACAGAACCGCAGATGTCGGGGTCATCGTGGTGTCCCTCGCAGCGAGAGCCCTTACCTGCCTGCGATGCGCGCTGCGATCTGCGGACGAGTCGGAAGGGAGGAAGCGCTCCATGAGTGAAGCGTTCTACTCGCACGCGAGGCTGTACGACCTGATGTTCCCGGGCGGCGGGCCCGCAGTCGACTTCTACCGGGCCGACGCCAGTCGGCAAGGCGGGAGCGTACTGGAGCTCGGGTGCGGCACCGGACACAAGCTGATCCCCATCGCCTCCGACGGGCATCAGTGCGTCGGCCTGGACTTCTCGTCGGACATGCTGGCTGAGGCTCAGCGTAAGGCGAACGAGCACGGGGTAGCGGTGGAATGGACGCAGGGCGACATGCGGGCCTTCGATCTGGGCCGCACCTTCGACTTCGTGTTCATCACAGCCAATTCCCTCCTGCATCTGCATGAGGCTGAGGATCTGGTGAGCTGCTTCCGGTCGGTTCGAAGACACCTGGCACCTGGAGCACGGTTCGTCTTCGATGTCTTCAACCCGAGCGTGCGCCAACTTGCCGAAGCCGATGGCGTGCGGCGCACCCGAGAGTCGTCGTCGTTCCTGGATCCTGACCGTGGCAACGTCAGCGTCGATGTCGCCGAGATCTACGATGCGCCCGCGCAGGTCACCCGCGGGACGTGGTATCTCTCGACCAGCTCCGAGCCCGACTTCGTCGTCGCACCGCTCGACATCAGGAGCATCTTCCCGCAGGAGCTGCCGCTGCTCGTCTCGCTCGGCGGACTGCGGCTCGTCGAGCGATTCGGTGACTGGTCCGGTCGACCATTTGCCGCGGACACGCCGCTTCAACTCTGCATCTGCGAGTCCGCGTGATTGAAGGCGACAGCACAGCAGCCACCCGCAGACACGCCGGCGGCACACACGCTTGAACCAGCAGGCCAGCACGGCCAACCGCGGATAGCCGGTTCGTCCGTTCTGACTGGGTGGCAACGGGCCAATCGCTGGTTACAGCAGGATCCGGCGGTTGGAGAACGTGGCGGCGAGCTCGATGTCGCCGCCGAGGCTTTGGACGTAGGCACGTAGTTGGCCGAGTGAGGTGCGCTCGAGCTCGCCGGCTTCGAGGCGGGCGACCTTGGAGGTGCGGACGCCCATCGCGGAGGCGAGGTCGCGGCGGGTGAGGAGGTGGCCCTTGCGCAGGTCGGCCAGGCGTTCGCCGGACAGCTCGGAACGCAGGCGGGCGAGGTAGCGCCGAACTCTGGACTCGTCGACGTCGAGCAACGCGCGCAGCCGCGACCACTCCACGAACGTGTCCGGGGCGCCGGCGGCAGCACCCGGCCCCAGCCCCGGCAGCCCAAGCCCGAGCCCATGCCCAGGCCCATGTCCCGATCCCGCCCCCGTTCCGGTGCGTGCGTGCCGTCCCGGCCGCGGCGGGCGGTCGGGGCGCAGGTCGCGCAGGAGGACCGCGTAGCCGTCGGGGTCGATGGTGAAGCGGACCCTGAGCTCGCGACCGCGCCGCGCGGCGATGCGCAGCTCCCGGCCGTCGACCGGATCGTGGGTGCGATGCACCAGTGGCTTGCCGATTCTCGGCCCCTGCTCGCTGATCAGGTCGAGCGCCGCGCACACTCGCAGCAGCCCGTCGTTGTCGAGTTGTTCGAGCCAGTGCTCCACCGGCTTGCCGATCTTGATACCCCACTCCATGGCGCACCTTCCGTAGATCCCTGCGCCACGCCCTGTCCGGGCGAGGCGAAGCGCTCGACGTGTGCGCCACCGTGTGGAGGCGACTCGTATCATCGGGCTGAGCCCGACTTGTCACCGACGACAAGCACTGCGATGTGTTGGCTGCTATGTAATCAGCTCCCACCGACAAGCACCGACAATCGGAGGTTGGCGTGCCCTCCCGGCCGTTGCTGCTGCTCGACCTCGACAACACTCTGATCGACCGCGACCGGGCCTTCCAGGCCGGGCTGATCGAGTTCTACGAGACCCACCGTCTGCCGCTCGGCGACCTGGAGTGGGTCATGCTGCTCGACCGGCGCGGGCATGCTCCCCGAACCGAGCTCGTCGAGGCGCTACGCGAGCGGTACGATGGCGCGCTGCCCGTCGAGAAGTTCCGGGAGTTCCTCCGGTGGGGTGCGGCCAACCGTGCCCGGCTCGAACCCGGCGTCAACGAGGCTTTGCGCGCGGCCACCGCGGCCGGCTGGACGCCGGTCGTCGTCACGAACGGGGCGGTGGCGCAGCAGTCGGCGAAGGTACGCAACGCCAAGCTCGACGCCCTGGTCGCCGGTTGCGTGATCTCGGAGGCGGTCGGCATCCGGAAGCCGGAGCCGGGAATCTTCCAGGCGGCGGCCGCGGTGGTCGACGGCACCCTGGACGGCGCCTGGATGGTCGGTGACACCGAGGAGGCCGACATCGGCGGCCCTGCCCGGCTCGGGCTTTCGACCG
The DNA here is from genome assembly GCF_054779015.1 of Flindersiella endophytica. NCBI lineage: Bacteria > Bacillati > Actinomycetota > Actinomycetes > Propionibacteriales > Nocardioidaceae > Flindersiella > Flindersiella endophytica. Next base: position 95,856 of record NZ_BAAGYY010000019.1, on the reverse strand, counting down.
CCTGGCTCCGCCGTGGCCGCGAGTGGCCCGCAGAGCTGGCCTACCGCCCCACTCTCGTCGCAGACGACGTGGCGGCGGTCATCAGGCAGATCATCAGTTGACGAGCGGGCCACCATGACACCCGGTCTGATACCGGATCATGGTGGCCCACAGCTCGAACGATTGTCGGCGAGCAGTGCTCGGTCGCCGCGGAACGACGCCAGGCGGACGCCGCTCAGGGTTAACTCACGAGCCTGCTCGCCGACAGGCGTTGCGGGTGCGAAAAGCACCGGTCAGGTCAGAGCAGGACTTCGCCGCGGTCGACCCGTGCACGCAGGGACGCGAGCGCCTCCTCGAGGATCTGGCGGGCCTCCTCGTCGGTGCGGCGCTCCTTCACGTAAGCCAGGTGCGTCTTGTAGGGCTCGTTACGGGGAACCGGCGGCGGGTTCATGGAGTCCAGGCTGGCGGGGAGCCCGCAGCGCGGGCAGTCCCAGGAGTCGGGGATCGGAGCATCGAGGGCGAAGCTCGGGCGTGCCTCGTGCCCATGTGCACACCAGTAAGAAACCCGCTGACGGGGAGCGGAATCGCCCCGCTCGGCTTCTCCCATCGGCCCTGCACCCACTCGGCTACCTCGAATGGCGCTTCCACTTGCCACGGACTTATCTCCCTTGAAATACCGTACGACGACTGTGTTTCCGAGTAATTCCGGGGACGACCCCGGACCTCGCGGTCTGCGAGGGAGTGGGGAAGAGGCGTTGGCCGGCGAATCCGAACTGGCGGTCGTCAGCCGATCTTGTAGAGCAATCCGAGCGCGATGATGCAGGCAAACCAGATGATCCCGGCACCGATCGTGATGCGGTCCAGGTTGCGCTCGGCAATGGAGACGCCGCCCATGTTGGAGGAGACGCCGCCACCGAACAGGTCGGACAATCCGCCGCCCCGCCCTTTGTGGAGCAGGATCAGCGCAACGAGCACTACGCTCGCCAGGATCAGCAGGATCGAGAACGCGATTTCCATCGGTCCGGTGAACCCCTTGTCCAAACGTGAGTACGCCGCGGTTCGGCACTGTGCGAACCACCAGCGTACGACACTGTCGCCACTTCCGCTGTCACGCGGTCCTCACCAACCGCGTATCGCCCGGTCCACAACCCGGCTAGTACGCTCCCGGGCATGGCGATCTTCGCGGTTCAGTTCCGGTTCGTGCCACAAGAGAACGAGCGTCGGCTGCAGGCCCGGCCCAAGCACCGGGAGTACCTCTCATCGCTGCGAGAGGCCGGCAAGCTGGTGACGGCCGGTCCCTTCGCCGACGACGCGGGAGCGCTCCTGCTCTACGACGTGGCCGACGAGGCAGAAGTACGCCAGATCCTGGCCGACGACCCCTACCCCGCAGAGGTCTACGAGGTCGAGCTGATGCGGGAGTGGCGCCCGTTGTTCCCGTTCAACGGCGACTGATCCGCCTGATCCGCCTGATCTGCCGCAGGTGAAGCACCAGGGCCAGCACCACCAGGAGTCCGAAAACGGCCAAACCGATCGCTACGCCGTAGTCGTCGTCGATTCCGTGTGAGAGCGCGTGCATCAGCGTCCCGGCCGCGAGTCCGGCCAGCACGACGCCGATCGCGTCCCGCCAGAGCAGTACGCCCAGCACAGCCACGCCGATCCCGATCTGGAACGCTCCGGCGTCGCGCAGGAAATGGGCGCTGAAGTCCGCCCACGGCGCCGCGACCTCGGCGAAGTTCCTGGTCGCCACGAAGATCCACACGCCCGGCACGAGGAACGACAGCACGCCGAGGACGAGCACAGTCGTGGTCAGCGCGCCTAGTTTCTGCCGGGTCGCCGGAGAGGCCTCTGGCTTGGTAGTGGTCATGCCCCTGGTGACGCACCGGCGTGCTCGGCTGTGACATCGCGGACATCGCCGGTCCCGATTCCGGCTTCGGCCGCCGTCTTGGCCTCCTCCGCGGCACGCGCCTCGCGCAGCTCGCGCTCGCGGACGGCGTGCTCGTCGGTCCGGGCGTCGTAGGTCCAGAAGTCGCGCAGCCAGGCCGCCACCAACGCCACGCCGGCTACGCACAGCACTCCCCCGCTCACGATCGACGCCCGCACGCTGGTCGCGTCGGCGACCAAGCCGGCGCGAGCCTCGCCGCCGAGCGGTCCGATGGAGTACGACAGCATCTCGATGCCGGCCAGCCGGCCCCGCCGCTCGTCGGGGATCGTCTGGTTCCAGATGATGCTGCGGAACACGCCGCTGATCAGGTCGAATGCCCCGGCCAGCAGCAGCGCGAACAGCGCGAGCCACACCGACGGCGAGAGCCCGGCGACCACGATCGACGCGCCCCAGGCGGCCGCGGCCAGCACGACCGCCCGCCCGTGGTGGTGGACGCGGTTCGTCCAGCCGCTGGTGGCGGTCGCGAGCAGCGAGCCGACCGTGCCGGCGGAGTACATCAGGCCGAGCGTGGTCGGCTGGTGCAGCACGTCCTGGGCGAACGCCGGCCACAGCACGGTCGGCATCGCCATCAGCATCGCTACCAGGTCGACGACGTAGGTGCCGAGCAAGTCCTTGCGGCGGACGGCATACGTCAGGCCGTCGCCGATGCTGCGGAGTGTCGCGAGCGGGCCGTTGCCCTCGTCGGCCTGCTCGGTCGGGGCGTACGGGCGCAGCAGCGCGAGCAGCCCGGTCGCGATGGCGTAGCCGATGACGACCACGGCGTACGCCCACGGCAGGCCGGCCTGGGCGATCAGCAGGCCGCCGACGGCCGGTCCGGTCAGCATGCCGACCTGCACGCCGAACGACGCCAGCGTGACCGCGGCCGGCAGCTCGTCGTGGCGTACGGTCCGAGGGATCAGCGCCTCCCGACTGGGCCGCTGCAGCGACGACGCGATCGAGTAGAGCCCGCCGATGACGTAGATCGCCCAGACCGACGGGTGCTCGAGCAGCGCGTTGGCCAGCAGCGCACCGGCCAGGACGAACTGCGCGACGCCGGTGTAGACCATCACCAGCCGCCGGTCCAGCCGGTCGGCCAGCACTCCGCCGTACAGCCCGGCGACGATCAGCGGGATCAGCTGCACGAGGCCGAGGGCTCCGACCGCGAAGTTCGACTTGGTGAGGTCGTACAGCTGGTACGGCAACGCGACGTAGGCCACCATCGCGCCGAGATAGAACACGGTGCCCGCGGACCAGAGCAGCCGGAAGTCTCGGGAGGTCTTCAGCGGGGTGATGTCGAGCCGGAGGGCGGCCAGCTTGCGCCGCCAGCTGGGCGCGGACTCCGCGGCACCGGGTTCGGAGGAACTACTCACGAACCGCAATTGTGCGTGCTCCACCGGGACAAGGCCAAATGAGTTTGCGCCGTTTCGAACGATCCGCGGCAGCCGGCCCGTCCCGGGCTCCCGCTCCCGCGACGTGTGCAACAGCCGTGAAGCACCGGTGCAACCGGACGGCGTCACCGTGACGGGTGAAGACCTGAATACCGAGAAAGGAAAGGAGTTGAGGTCGGATGAGGCGCGCGTTCTTCCTGATCTGCGTGGCTCTCCTGGGCCTGGCGTGGATCGCCGGCCCCGCGGCCGCCGATTCCAGCCCACGGGCTCGCTCGACCACGACATACGCACCGAACGCGGAACCGATCTTCGACGTCTATCCGTCCACGGGGATCAGCTGTCCCCTCCCCTACCTGGACACCGGGTTCGGGCCGCTCAGCATGTGTACGGAGCTGGACGGCTCGCTCGGCGGTGCCGGCTGGTACGGCCCGTACAGCTCCGGCCTGCCGGCCTGGGCCAACGATCTCCGGATCGTGAACAAGCTCCTCTGTGTCAACCAGAACGCCCTGGCCGTCGATGGTGTCAGGGGAACCGTCATCACCTCGGGACGGTTGGATGCCGGTGGCTTCGGAGAGATCCGGCCCGGTGTGCAGTACATCTACTACGGGTTCCAGGCGATCGGCCGGCCCGGGAACTGGGGCAGCGACGCCCGGTTCCATCCGACCGACGGCTGGCACAACGCCGGCGGCGACATCGAAACCAGCTTCGAGGGCTGTCTGTAGGCGCGTTGCCGAGGGGTGGCCGCGACCCGTGCGGCCGCCCCTCCCCGCCGCTGAACCCGTGGCATCACAACAGAGTGCGCAGCCGCGACCAGGCCAGGACGACCTGCATCCGGTCGGTGAGCCCGAGCTTGGCGAGGATGCTGGAGGCGTGCACCTTCACGGTGTACCGGCTGATCACCAGCCTGGCGGCGATCTCGTCGTTGGAGTGGCCCTCGGCGATCAGCTCGCAGACCTCGCGCTCGCGGCTGGTCAGCCGGCCGAGCGCGGCCAGCAGAGCTCGGTCTTCGCGTGTCGGCAGCTGTGGCTGGAGCGCCTCGATCATCCGCGCCGTGGCCTCCGGTGCCAGGACGGCCTGCCCGGCCGCGACGATCCGGATGCCGTCGCGCAGCCGCTCGCTGGGCGCGTCCTTCAGCAGGAACCCGCTGGCACCGGCCTGCAGCGCCTCATAGACATAGCGATCCAGGTCGTACGTCGTGAGGATCAGCACCCGCCGGCCGGGGCCGTCACCGCGGGCGCGGACGATCCGCCGGGTCGCCTCGATCCCGTCGAGCACGGGCATCCGGATGTCCATCAGCACGACGTCGGGACGAAGCTCGGCGGCCGCGGTGACGGCCTCCGCACCGTTGACGGCCGACCCGACGACCTCGAGATCGAGCGCGGCCTCGACGAGCTTGACCAGCGCCTCGCGCAGCAACTGCTCGTCGTCGCAGACCAGCACGCGGGTCACGGCGCCACACCCCGCAGCGGGAGTACCGCGCGCACCTCGAACCCGCCGTCCGGTCGCGGGCCGGCCTGGAGCTGCCCGCCCAGCAGCTCCACCCGTTCCCGCATGCCGATCAGCCCCAGCCCGCCGCCGCTCCCGGCCGGACGCGACGCTCGGTCGCCCGCGGCGTTGCCGATCCGCACGTCCAACGAGTCCGGCGCGTACGACAACACGACCTCCGCCTCGACCTCGCCGCCCGCGTGCTTGGTGACGTTCGTCAACGACTCCTGGACGACGCGGTAGACCGCGAGCTCGATGCTCGCGTCCACCGGCCGTATCTCACCGCGTCGTTCCAGCCGCCCGCGCGCGCCCGACACGAGCTCCGGGAGCTGGTCCAGCCGCGGCGGTACGGCCAGCGGGTCGTGCCCGTCCGGCGGATCGCGGAGTACGCCGAGCAGCCGGCGCAGCTCCGCCAGCGACTCCCGCCCGATGCTCGCGACCCGCCGCAACGTCACCTCGGTGTCCTTGCCGGTGTCGGCCGCGACCTCGGCGTCCAGCACCATCGCGGTCACCGCGTGGTTGAGAATGTCGTGCAACTCCCTTGCCAGCAGGGCACGCTCGTGTTCGGCCGCCAGCTGCCCAGCCAGCTCCCGGGCGGCCTCCAACCGTCGCGAGTGCTCCCGTAGTTCCTGGATCCGGACTCGCTGCCGGGCGCCGGCCCGGCCGATCGCGACGAAGCCGACGATCAGGATCGTCACGATCGCGAACACCAACGCGACGACGAGCGGCTCGCCGTGCTTGAGGAAGAGGCTGAGCACCCCCGCGGTCAGCAGCACGCCGAGCACGACCGCGATCCCGATCCGCTGCTGCCTGGGCCTGCCCCACGCGCCGAGCCCGGTCGCCGCCACCAGGATCCCCACGAACACAGGGATGTCCAGCGCCGCCAGCGCGAACTCCATCCCGGTGACGACGATCAGCACGGCCAGCGGGAACCGGCGGTACCACGCCAGCGTGAGCGACTCCGCCAGCGTCAGCAGGACCATCGGCCAGTACGGGCCGCGGATCCCGCCGGCGAGCGCCATCACCCCGCCGACCAGCGGCGGCAGGCAGACCAGCAGGCCGTCGCTCAGCCACTCCAGGCGCGGGTGCCCGCCAGCCGCAGCGGCCGGGCGCGGACCCAGCCGTACGCCAGCAGCGGGATCAGCAGGATCCACGGCAGCATCGCGACCGTCCAGCTGAGCGCGTACGGCGGACCCGGCTGCGGTCCCACCTCGAGCGGCAGGCTCGCCGTCGACGTCCCTTCCGGGCCCTTCACCTCGAACTCGAACCGCCATCTCCCCTCCTCCGGCAGCGAAACCACGTCCAGTCCCCACACACTCCGGTCGCGCGGATGCCGTGGCAGTGGGAACCATCCCGAGTCGTCCTCGACGGCTCCCAGCTGCCCAAGCGTCCCCGCCGGCCGACCGGACGGGTCGATCGCCCGCAGTCTCGCGGTCCGCTCCTGGATCCCGCCGGCCGGTGCGAACGTGAAGTCCAGCGAGCGGTTCTCCTGCAGCGGCCAGCGGGTGAACGACACGATCAGCGTCGAGTCTCCCAGCTCGACCCGCTCGCTGTGCACGATGTCGAGCCGTCCGGCCGCGGCTGCAGCCGGGCCGGCGCCGGCGAGCACGGCAGCGCACGCGACGAGCAGCAACGCCCACAGCCGCCTCATGCTGTCACCTCTCCCGGCGCCTCTCCAGGCACCATTCCCGGCACGTCCCGCGGCGCGAGCCGGCGCAGCAGCGCCGAGGCGTGCCAGCCGAGCCAGGTCAGAGCGGAACCCACCAGCGCACCCACGAGCAGGTTGGGCACCAGACCGCCCTCGGGCGCGAGCAGCATGAACAGCAGCATCGTGAGCACCATCGTCGCCCCGCCCAGGATCGCGAGCACGACGCCTGGCCTGGCGCCGGTTCTCCGCGCGAACCAGATCACGCCGGCGCTGATCGCCAGTACGACAGGGAACGTGATCGGCATCGCGCTGGCGATCGCCGACTGCTGGCTGGCGTAGTCGCGCAACGACAGGCCGATCGCGTCGGCGTAGGTCCGGGTCGCCCAGGGCGCGAACAGGTAGATGAGCCCTTGCACCGCGACGAACGCCGCCGCACACGCCAACAGCCAGCCGACGCCGCGCGTCGTCCCCGCGATGATGCCGAGGAACAGCGCGCACACCGCGCCGATGCCGATTCCGACCGACGACACGCCGGGAAGCGGCGGCGTCGACGTCGCCAGCGGCAGCGCGCCGATCAGCCCGAACACACACGAGATCGCGAAGCCCCAGCGGCCGGATCGCGTTCCGCGCAACGCGGCGAACGCCATCACCAGACCGGCCGAGGTGGCGAGGAAGGCGCACTGCAGCCCAACGTGTGAGGGCGTGTCGCCCTGCGCGATGTCGAAGCCGTAGACCTCGTGCCACCACAGGTCGGCGGCGCCGTACAACATGAACAGCGCCGCGCCGATGCCGCCGACGAGGAACGTCACCGGCGCCCGGAACACCCGCAGCACGGCGACCGCCGGCCGGTCCGAGGGCTCGGGCCGCCCCCAGGTGTTGAGCAGGACCACGGCCAGGCAGCTCAGGCCGTAGATCGCGGGACCGCTGTACAGCAAGAGATGTGGAGCGGTGAAGAACGTGTCCGGGCCGACGTCGATGTGCCATTGCGCGTCCCAGGCCAGGCCGAAGATCAGCAGGACGTAGCCGAGCAGCATCGTCCAGGCGCCGACCACTTCCCTTCTCGGTAGCTCTGCCATTGAACTCCTCCATCTGACTGGGTTATCTGGGTTACTGGGTTACTGGTTGACCGCTACTGGAATCGTGATGATCTCGGCGCCCGCGGCTCCGGTGACACGGACGGAGAGCTCCCACTCCCCTCGCATGCCGAAGAACTCGGTGCGGGCTTGGAACCTGCCTGGCGCGAGCTTGCGTGCCGCCACGGGCGGCGTCGCGTGGCCCATCCCGGGCATCACGGCCGACACATCGACCGTTCGCGCGTCCGGCTCCACGTGGATGGTGGCCTCGCGCATGGCCTCGTCGAAGCCGACCCGGACGGTGTAGTTCCTGCCCTGGCTGCCGGCCTGTTCCGGCTCGGGGGCGCCCGCACCGACCTCGACGACGTACGCGACGGTGTGGATCTCGTAGTCCCGCACGTACTGCACCCAGGCGAAGTACCTGCCCGGCTTGGGGAATCTGAACGTGAACCGCAGCGTCGGGCCGTAGCTCGCCACCGTCTCGTCCGGTGGCGGTCCGCCCGGGCGCATCGAGAGCTGTTCGTGTACGTGCCCGAGATAGCCGCCGGACCGGTCGCGCACGATCAGGTGCCCGGCCATGCCGAGCCACGGCTGCACGCCGGAGCCTGCGTCGACCTCGATCAGGGTCGCCCGGCCGGCCGTCGCCCGCAGGTGCTCGGCCACGACCGGTTTCGCGGTCACCGGCGCAGCGCCGGTCACCCCGAAGCTGCCCGCGACCAGCTGGCCGCCGGAGCCGGCGCGCTCGAGCTCGAGACAGGCGAGATAGCGGCCCGGGCGATCGGCTGTCAGCCGTACCTCCCACTGCCCGGCGGCCGTCCGGATCGGATGGACGCGCCGGAAGTACCCACCGTCCTCGCTCGTCACGACGAGGTGGGTGAGGGCCGCATGGTTCGGGACGAGATCGTCGACCGGATAGCCGGTGGCGCCGTCCAGCAGCGACAGCCGCAGCGTGAACGGCGTGCCGGCCCGCGGTGTGGACGCGGCCGCCAGGTTCAGCTGCGCATAGGGCCGCGCGGGCGGCCGGGCGGGGTTGAGCTGGGACGAGAGCAGGCCGGCGGTGAGCCCGACCGCGGCGGCCAGTACCGCGGCGCTGCCGAGCGCGAGAGCCGGCACCCGGCGGGCCAGCGCGCCACTGGTCAGGGCTCCGATCAGCAGCACGCTCGCGACGCCGAACGCGCCGGAGCCGAGCAGCTCTGAGCCGCTGGCGCGTGGAACCAGGAGCTGGAACGGCAGCAGGCTGGTCTCCCCGCCCGCACCCAGCTCGAGCAGGTGTGGGCCGGTCCGTTCGGCATGCAGGGTCGCCGCGTAGGTGCCGGCGCGGCCGGCCACCAGCGTGAGCTCGGCCGTGGAGCGGTCGCCGCCTGTGCGCGCCCGCAGCCCGAGGCGTACGTCCGTCGCGCGGACCGGACGATGTGCGATCACGTCCACGCGTACCGGGCCCGGTACCTCGTCGGTTCGCCGGACGACGACCGTCAGCTCGTTGCCGGCGATCGTCTGGGCGAGCGCGAGGTCGGCCTCGGCGCTGAGGCCGTGCGCCAGCGCGGGTGTGGCGGCGCCGAGGACCGCCCAGAGGGCGACCAAGATGAACAGTGCACGTCGGAACACACCGGGAACAGTAGAAATCTCTCCGGTTCCAGGCATCAGGCACGAGCATTGACCTGACTAGTTCCGGAGAACTATCCGAACGTTGTTGACGCCGAGCAGCCCGACGTCTTACGGTCAGGCCCGCTGTACAACCCGTGGGGAGAGACGATGCGCCTTCGCAGGGCCGCCGCCGCGGCGGCCGGCTTGGCACTGCTGGCCGGGCAGGTCGCTTGCGGATCCGACAGCGCCGGCGAGAAGGACACCGTGACGATGTGGATCTATCCCGTCGTCGCCGACAAGACACAGCACAGGAAGTTCTGGAACGACACGGTAGCCGAGTTCAGGAAAGCCAACCCGGGCATCGACGTCGAGGTCACCGTCTACCCGTGGGCGAACCGCGACCGGCAGCTGCGGACCGCCGTCTCCGGTGGCAAGGGCCCTGACATCGTCTACCTGACCTCCGACCAGCTGCCCACGTGGGAGAACTCCCTGCTGCCGGCCGAGGAGTACCTCCCGAAGGCGACGGTCCGGGACTACCGCGAGAACGCCGTCGAGTCGGTGTCACCGCGGGGAAACCTGCTGGCCGCTCCCCTGCTGATGACCGTCGTCACGCCTGTCTGCAACAAGAAGGTGTTCGCGCAGGCAGGCGTCTCCAGCATGCCGGCCAGCTGGGACGACTTCGCCGCGCTCGGGCCGAAGTTCGCCGCCAAGGGCCTCTATCTCACCGACTATCCCGCCGACCCGGCCGGCACGCTCGACACCAGCTTCTACATCTACCTGTGGGAGGCCGGCGGCGACGTGTTCAGCCCGGACGGCCGCAAGGTCGCGTTCAACTCGCCGCAGGGCCTGGAAGCCCTGACGTACTTGAGGAAACTCGCCGACGAGAAGCTCGTCGACCCGCAGCCGCTGACGAAGGTCCCGCCGGCCGAGCAACAGGCCGTCGCGCAGAACAAGGTGGCCTGCACGCAGAGCAGCGCACCGCGGCAGCTGGCCGGCTACTGGGGCAAGGAGAACGTCTCCGTGCTCGCGCCGTTCAAGCAGGCCAAGGACGTCACGTACGGCTCGGTCGGCTCGCTGGCCATCCTCAAGCGCTCCGCACACAAGGACGAGGCCGGCACGTTCGTCGCGTACGTCACGCGGCCCGACGTCATGAAGAAGTACCTCGCGCTGCCCGGCTACTTCTCCCCTCGTACGTCGCAAAGCTCCTTGTACGCTTCGGATCCCATCCTCGGCGCGGCGGAGAAGCACGTCGACCTGGCCACGGCCGGACCGCCGCACCCGCGGGCACGTGAGGTGATGGCGGCGCTGGCGCCGGAGATCCAGGCCGCGCTGCTGGGCAGGAAGAGTCCGGAGCAGGCACTGGCCGACGCCGAGAAGGCCGCGAACGCCGTCATCCGATGAGCGCTACCCGTCGAGATCGGGTTCCCACTGCCCGGCCAAGGTTCGCCTGCGCCAGAACGTGAAACCGGCGGTCGCCGCCATCACGGCGGCTTCGATCGCGAACAGCACCCAGGGCGCTGTCCGGTCGCCGGCAGCGCCGCCGATCGCGCTGCCCGCGGCCGCGCCGGCCAGGCCGGCCGCGACCATCGAGGTGTAGGACTGGCCGAGGACTCCCTTGCGGGCAACGGCGTCGAGCAGCATCGAGATGGCGATGCCGCCGGGTGCCTGGGCCAGGCCTGTGAGGAACATCAGGGCGAACATCAGGTGCGGCCGCCCGGTGGTGCAGGCCAGCAAGCTGCCCGCAGCCGCGATGGAGAGCTGGCAGGTGACCAGTCGCAGCGGTTGGGGCATGCGCCAGGTTCGGGCGCCGTAGACCAGTCCGCCAACCAGGTCGCCGGCGGACCCGGCCGCGAACAGCAGGCCGGCCAGCGACGCGGTGCCGGTGGTGACCGCGACCGCGGGGATCGCGACGCTGGCCAGGCCGGCGGCCGTTCCCGCACCGAGTGCGGCGATCAGGAGCGTCGTCACGCCAGGCGTCAACAACTGCCTGGCAGTGGTGTGGTGTGTCTTGCCGGGCTTCGTGGACGGGTGCCAGCTCCGGGACGCGGGTGTCTCGGCGAAGACGAGCCCCGCGCTGGTCGCGAGAACGCCGGCGGCGATGACGGCCATGGCTGGTTTCGCCAGCACCAGCAGGGCGGAGACGACCAGCGGACCGGCGATCGAGGCGATCTGGAACTGCGTGCCGAGCAAGGCGTACGCGGCCGCGCGCTGTGGTGCGACCTGGACCAGCTCGGGGATCAGGATCCGCATGCAGGTGATGACCGCCGGCAGGCACGCCCCGCCCACGACCGCGAGCGCGCCGATGGCCACGATCGGGCCACGTTCGACGGCGAGCAGCGTGAGCAGTGCGAGCGAGAGCCCGCACAGCAACGCGGTGGTGGTGAGTACGGCCGACTGGCCGCGCCGGTCGATCAACCGGCCCTGGACGAGCAGCCCGACCCCGTTGCCCACACTGAACGCGGCGACGACCGCGCCCGCGCGGGTGAACGACCCGGTGGTGGACTGGAGGAGCAGCAGGATGCCGAGGTTGAGCATGCCGATCGGCAGCGAGCCGAGGAAGCTCGTGAGCAGCGGCAGGGCGAGGCCAGGCACACGGAGTACAACAAAATAAGGGCGGAACACAACAACCTCCGGTTGTGTCCCACCCAACGAAGCCCTGTGCAAACGATATGTGGTTGTACGCTTTCGGAAAGCAGCCTAGCAGAGATCCACCGCTGGCTACCATGGTCCGGATGGAACCCCGCGACGGCGAAGTGTTGTTCGCCGGGCACCGGCTCGCCTACCGCGTCGTGGGCGAGGGCCCGGCGGTGGTGCTCGTCAAGCCACACCGGCTGCCGAAGGACTACGACCTCTTCACCCTGCTTGCCGACCGTTACCACGTGATCCAGATCGAGCCCCTGGGCTTCGGCAGAAGCGAACGGCCCACCGACTATCCGCCGGACGGTCTCTACGAGCAGGTCCTCGCCGTGGTGGATGCCGAGGCCGTCGACCGCTTCGTGGTCTGGGGCTACTCCCAGGGCGGCTGCATGGCGGCGACCGTCGCGCAGGCCGCACCGGCACGCGTCGCCGCCCTGATCGCCGGCGGTGCCTCCCTGATCGACCAGCCGACTGACGCCTGGATGGCCCGGATGGAGCGCGAGCAACGCGTGCCCGTGGCCCCGCGTACGTTCTGGCACTGGTTCAAGCGCTACGACTGGCTGGACGAACTAGGCCGGATGCCGTTTCCACGACTGGTCTACGCCGGCACGGCCGACCGCAACCAGGACCGCCACCTCCGCCGCCACGGCGACGCCCTCACCGCCCGCGGCGTCACGGTCATCCAGTTCCCCGGCCTCGACCACCAGGAATGCCACAGCGAGCCCGCCCTGTCGACCCAGGTCGTTCCCGAAGTCACCGAGTGGCTAGAGCGTGTCCTGGACCACCACCTCGGCTCCATGTGATGACGGCCTGCCTCAGGCGGTCCTCCGCAGCACCGCACCCGGGGCGGCGGCGGTCGGCTCCCCTGCCTCCAGCACCGGCTCGCCCGCGATCAGCGTGTGGATCAGCCCGGTCGACAGCTGCCATGGATCGTCGAACGTAGCTTGGTCGACGACTGTCGCCGGGTCGAACACGGCGAGGTCGGCGACAGCTCCCGGACGCACGACACCGCGGTCGGACCAGCCGAGGCGGGAGGCCGGCAGGCCGGTCATCTTGCGGACCGCCAGCGGCAGTCCCAGCACGTCCTCGTCGCGGGCGTAGTGGCCGAGGACGCGGGTGAACGTGCCCAGCCCGCGCGGGTGCGGCCGGCCACGGCCAGGACACCCCGGCGTGTGGCTGTCGCTCGCCACGCTCACCATCGGGTCGCGCATCACCTGGCGGACGTCGTCCTCCGACATGGTGTGGTTGACGATGCCCACCGAGCCGCGCTGGCCGCGCAGCACCTCGAGGATCGCCTCGGCCGGCGGTAACCCCAGCTCGCGCGCCACGTCCGCGACGCTCTGCCCGACGAAGCGGCGGTACGGCCCGTCGGGCGTGTCCGCCAGCACGATCGCCTCCGCACGCAGCTCCCTGGACAGGCCACTGAGCTGGCCCGCGATCCGGGCGGACTCCCCCTCATCGGCCAGCCGGCGCAGCAGCTCCGACGTGCCACCGTCCAGTGCCCAGCCCGGCAGCCACGCCGTGAGCGTCGTGCTCGAAGCGGTGTACGGATACTGGTCGGCCGCCACGTCGACACCATCCCCGCGCGCCGCCGAGATGGCCGCGAGCGCCTCCGAAACCAGGCCCCAGTTCTGTGAGCCGGCGGCCTTGAGGTGCGAGATCTCCAGCCGCACGCCGGAACGTCGCGCGGTCGTGAGCGCCTCGTCGATTGCCTCCAGCAACGCCTCGCCCTCGTTGCGCATGTGGGTGGAGTAGAGCAGCCCGGCCGCGGCGGCCTCCGAGGCCAGTGCGACCAGCTCGTCCAGCGACGCGTACAGGCCCGGCGCGTAGATCAGCCCGGTCGAGAAGCCCACCGCGCCATCTGCCGCCGCCTGCGCGAGCAGCGCCCGCATCACCGAAAGCTCCTCGGCCGACGGCGCCCGCTCGGCCAGCCCCATCGCACCGATCCGCAGCGCATCGTGTCCGACTTGCAAGGCGAGGTTGACGCCGAGTGGCAACGCGTCGAGCGCGTCGGCGTAGTCCTTCAGAGACTCCCACTCCCAGGAGAGCCCGTCGGCGAGGAAGCCGCCGTGCGACCGCAGCTCCTCGGCGTGCGAGGGCACGATCGGGAACGGCGAGAAGCCGCAGTTGCCGGTCACCAGCGTCGTCACGCCCTGCGTCGCCTGCGTGATCGCGGAGGGCGCGCTGAAGATGGTGTAGTCGGTGTGCGAGTGCAGGTCGATGAAGCCAGGGCTCACCACCGCTCCGGCCACGTCGAGCACACGCGCCGCCGAGCCGGCCGCCACCTGGCCGACCTCCGCGATCCGCCCGTCCGCGACCGCGACGTCGGCGACGAACCCGTCGGCGCCGCTGCCGTCGATGACGTTGCCGCCACGGAGCACCAGGTCGTAGGCCATCTCACACCACCAAAGTCAGAAGGAGCACATACATTACCGACGCTGCCAGCATGATGATCCATCCAGTCAGCAGCTGGTTACGCAACGACGGCGACCGCGCGAACCCCATCGGACCCACCATGTTCGCGTTCGGGAACGGTCCGTACGTGTCGCCCTTCGACGCCCACAGCAGCACGATGACCCACGCCGACGTGCTGACGCCGACGGCCGTCGCGATCGGCCCGAACACCTTGTCGATCAGCGTCACCTGCGCCGCCGTCGCGCCCGGAACGCCGATCCAGCCGATGAACGCGATCGCCAGCGCGAACGCCACCCCGTCGAGCGTGGACAGCTCGTCGCCGAACCGCGCCAGGATCACGTCGTACGGCTTCAGCAGGTCCTGCGCCTGGAACAGCGCGGCCAGCAGCCAGAACAACAGCAGCATGCTGATCAGCCTGGCCGCACCCTGGTAGACGGCGTTGAACACCTGCTCCAGCCGCATCCCGCCGGCCATCCCGGTCGCGATCGCGAGGATCGGCAACGCCAGCAGGGGAAACTCCGTGCCGCCCTGCGCGATCGCGGCGTACACGACCGACACCACCAGCAGGACGAAGAACACCAGGGCGGCCACAGGCGTGCGGTACTGAATCAGCGTCTCGTCCTGGTTGCCGGACTCCTCGTCGGCGTAGAAGTCGCCGGTCTTCGCCGACCGCCGCTGGATCCACGGTATGACGACGAACGCCATCGCGATCGACAACGCGGCCAGCGGTCCCGCGCCGACCGCGAGGTAGTGCGCGTAGCCCACCTCGGCCGCCGTCAGGATCGCGATGTTCGAGCCCGCGAACGGAGCCAGCGCCAGGCCCGCGCACCCGCCGACGAACAGCATCGCGGCCGTCGCCGAGCGCGTGAAGCCGACCCGTGCGCACACCGGCACCACGATCGGCGCCGCGATCGCGATCGAGCCGGCCAGCGTTCCGGTGCCGGCCACGAGGATCGCGCTCGACGCCAGGACGCCTGCCAGCACAGCGGTCTGGTTGTGCCGGCCGGTCACGTTCAGGATCCCGCGGACGACGAGCTCGGCGACGCCCGTACGACGGACCACCTCGCCGAGGCCGGCACCGAGCACGATGACCATGCCGATGACGGTGATCGGGTCGCCCATCGACGCGCCGAGCAGCTTGCCCAAGTCGACGGGCGCGGGTTGCGCCAGCAGGGCCGCCGACGCCACGGCAGCGACGGTCGCGATCAGGATGTCCATGCCGAGCAGGCAGAGCACGGCGTTCAGCACGATCGGCAGCAGGCCCCACATCGTCGGTGGCTGGACGAGGAAGCCGAGCACAGCGCTCAGCAGCAGCCCGGCCAGCGCGATGCCGAGGTTGATCCGTTGCCTGGCGGGCGACAGGCCGGTGTCGTAGAGGCTCGCGGCGGTCTCGGTAGTGGCCATCTGTCTACAGATATCCGGTCTTGGTGCCAGACATGTTTCGCTGTCCGGATCCGGCAGGCCGGCGATCGACAGGCAGCGGTCAGCCGCCGGTCCACTCCGCCCGCTGCTTGCCGACGAACGCACGGACGCCGGCCTTGAAGTCGTCGCTGCCGTAGACCGCTTCCACGATGTCCGCGCCATCCGGCAAGACCGTCGTACGCAGCCGGCGGACTGCCTCCTTGGCCGCCCACATCGACAGCGGTGCGTGCCCGAGCAGCCGTTCGACCGTCTCGGCGGCCTTCGCCTCCACCTCGTCGTCGGCGCACAGCCCTGTGAGGAAGCCGGCGTCGTCCGCCTCCTCGGCGGAGAGCAGCCGGGCGCGCAGCAGCAGGTCGAGCGTGCGTCCCGGACCGAAGTGGCTGACCAGCAAGGAGTAGACGGTCATCGACAGGCAGTTGCCCACCGTCCGCGCGATCGGGATGCCGAACCGCGCCGACCGGCCGGCGATCCGCAGGTCGCACACGCTCGCGATCGCCAGCCCCGCACCCACGCAGAATCCCTGGATCACCGCGACCACAGGCACGCGCACGCGGGCCAGCCGGTCGAGGATCGCCGCCATCTTCTCCTCGTACGCCACGCCGTCGGCGCCGGTCTCGAACTCCAGGAACTGGTCGATGTCGGTGCCCGCGACGAACGCCTGGCCGCCTGCTCCCGTCAACACCAGAACGCGAATCTCCGGGTCGCTGTCGGCCTGCTCGCACGCGGCCACCAGCCCGTCGTACATCGCCCAGGTCATCGCGTTGCGGCGTTCGGGCCGGTTGAACGTCAGCCGCAGCACCGCGCCGGCGCGCTCGACCAGCACCTCGTTCGTCTCATCGCTCACGCGACCGCTCCTGCCCGCATCAACTCGTCGATCTCTTCAGTGGAGTACCCAGCCGCGCTCAGGACCGCACGCGTGTCGGCGCCGAGCACCGGCCCGGCCGCCCGGCGTACGACTGGCGTTTCCGACAGCCGCATCGGCGAGCCGAGCTGCCGTACGGCGCCGAGCCGCGGATGCGGTGCGTCCCAGTAGTAGTCGCGCGCGTTGGCGTGCTCGTCGTCGAAGACCTCGGCGTAGTCGGCGATCGGCGCGCACGGCACGCCGACCTCGTCCAGCTTGGCCACCAGGTCGCCCGTCGTCCAGGCGACGGTGGCCGCTTCGATCGCGGGCACGAGCTCGTGCCGCAGGCCGTGCCGCTCGTACGCCGTGGCGTACCGCGAATCGGCCAGCAGCTCTTGCAGGCCGAGCGTTTCGCAGAACTCCTGCCAGGTCTTGCGGGTGACCGCACCGATCGTGATCCAGCCGTCGCGGGTACGGAACGCCTGGTACGGCGCGCTGGTCTGGTGGGCGGAGCCGAGCGGCTTGCCGACCTCGCCGGTCGCCCAGTACTTGCCCGCCTCCCAGACCGCGAGCGAGATGCCGGCCTCGAACAGCGAGACGTCGATGTGCTGTCCCTGCCCGTCGCGATCGCGGGCGCGCAGCGCGGAGACCGCCGCCAGCGCACCGTAGATGCCGCACACCAGGTCACACACCGGCACCCCGATCTTCGCGGGCTCGCCGTCCGGTGCACCCGTGATGCTCATCAACCCGGACCGCGCCTGCGCCATCACGTCCAGCCCGGGCAGGCCGGCCCGGGGCCCGTCCTGTCCCCAACCGGACAGCGAGACGTACACCAGGCCGGGGTTGAGCCGCCTGACCTCGTCGTAGCCGAGACCGAGCCCGCGCATCGCGCCCGGACGCAGGTTTTCCAGCAGGACGTCGGCATCGGCGATCAACCGCTCGAACGCCGCCTTGCCCGCTTGGTGCTTGAGGTCGATGACCGTCGAGCGCTTGTTGCGGTTGAGCCGGACGAACGGCGAGCTCTCATCGTCGAGGAACGGTCCGATCTCGCGGACCGGATCGCCTTTTCCCGGCGCCTCCACCTTCACCACATCGGCGCCGAGATCGGCCAGTTGCATGCCGGCGTACGGCCCGGCCATGAAGATGCCGACCTCGAGCACGCGGACGCCTTCGAGACTTGGTTGCTGCACAGTCTCTTCCTACCTCCCTTGGATGCCGGTCATCACCACACCCCTGATGAACTGGCGCCGGCGTCAGGGCGCCTCCAGGGCAGCGCGGTGACGTGCGGCCCGTTCCACATAACCGCGCCAGGAGTCCTCGATGCGTTGCCGCTCGGCGTCGCTCACCTCGCGGCGTGCCTTCGCCGGAACGCCGGCCACCAAGGAGTTCGGCGGCACGTGCATGCCTTCGCGAACGACCGCACCGGCGGCGACCAGACAACCGCGGCCGATCGTCGCGCCGTTCAGTACGACGGCGCGCATGCCGATCAGGCTGTCGCTCTCCACTGTGGAGCCATGGATGATCGCCCCGTGCCCGACGGTGCATCTGGGCCCGATCGTCGCCGGGAAGTCCGGGTCGGCGTGCACGATCACACCGTCCTGCAGGTTGGTGTGCTCGCCGATCGTGATGCGCGCCTCGTCACCGCGGACGACGCAGCCGTACCAGAGGTTCGCGTACGCGTCGATCACCACATCGCCGATGACCGTCACCGTCGGCAGCACGATCGCGGTGTCCGCGACCTTCGGCTCGACGTCGCCGAGGGCGATCCGCATCAGGGCTTCACTCCATCCGTGAGGCAAGCTCGACTTGCGCGGCCTCACCCCGTCGCGGCGGGCCGGTGTTGGCCACCGCGGCCTCCAGAGCTGCCCCTTGCGGCGACCTCTTGTCTTTTGTAAACAATAGTTAGCCGATAGCCGAGCCGAGTCAATAGCCGAGGAGGCCGCAGATGACCGACGTTGGTGCGCTGTTCGAAGGGCTCCGGGTATCCGACGTACGCGACGGCATGGACTGGGCCGGCCTGCACGGCAAGGGCACGGTCTCCCCTGAAATCGCTCCCATGTTCCAGGGCGCCCGGCTGCACGGACCGGCTCACACGATGCGGCACCGGCTTTCGGAGAAGGTCGTGCCGCCGATGACCCCGGAGGAGTACACCACGTGGGCCTACTCCTACTGGTACAAGGAGCTCTACTCCTACCCCCTGGAGCAGAACCTCACCAGCGGTGAGGTCGTCGTCGTGGAGTCGCCGCCGGATGTGGCCGTCGGTGAGATCGGGTCGAACAACTCCCTCAGCTGGTACGCCGCCGGCGCCGCGGGCATCGTCACCTCGGGCGGTGTGCGCGACCGCGACGAGTGCGTGCTGCAGAAGGTGCCGATCTTCTGCCGCACCAGGGCGCAGAGCATGGTCCAGGGCCGCATCGAGTTCGACGCGGCGCAGGTTCCGGTCAGCATCGGTGGCGCGCTCGTCCGGCCCGGCGACATCATCGTGGCCGACGGCGACGGCGTGATCGTGGTGCCGATCGAGCACGCCGAGGTGGTCGCGAAGTACGCGCGACAGGAGCTGGACAAGGACAAGGTGGGCAGGCGCAAGCTGTACGAGAAGCTGGGCTGGGCCCTGGACGAGACGGTGAGCTGATGACACTGATCGGGTTCGCCGGCCTGGGCAACCTCGGCTTGCCCATGGTGAAGGCGCTGCTGCGCGGTGGTCAGCAGGTGCGGGCCTACGACCTGCGGCCGGATCCGGTGCGGGCCCTGGTCGACGAGGGCGCCTTCGCTGCGCGGAGCCTGACCGACCTCGCCGGCTGCGACGTCCTGGCGATGGCAGTGCCCGACGATGTGGCGGTCGAAGCGGTCGTCGACGGTGTGGCCGACGTGGGCCTGGTCGTCGTACACAGCACGATCCTGCCCGAAACCGCAAGCAAGCTTGGGGAATCGCTCGCCGCCGCGGGCGTCGGCTTCGTCGACGCGCCGGTCAGCGGTGGGTACGAACGTGCCGAGCAGGGCACGCTCACGGTGATGGCCGGCGCCGACGCCGCCGTGCTGGAACGCGCGCGGCCCTATCTCGACCTGATCGCCTCCGATGTCGTACACCTCGGTCCGCCCGGTACCGGCTCGGCGACCAAGCTCGCCAACCAGCTGATGATGTGCGCCGCGCTGGCCGGGACGCACGAGGCGCTCCGGCTCGCCGAGGCGTACGGCGTCCGGCGTTCGGACGTCCTGGATGTCGTGCGTACGAGCACCGGCGACACCTGGGTCGCGCGGACGTGGGGCTTCTTCGACACGGTCGCCGCGGCCTACGACGAGGCGGGTGTGCCCGTACGCAACCGGCCGTGGAGCAAGGACCTCTGGGACGTCGTGGCGGCGGCCCGGGCCGCGGACCTGGGGCTTCCGGTCGCCGGGCTGCTGGCCCAGACGCTCGCCGATACGGTGGAAGCCCATGCCCATCGCGACGACGATTGACGCGCACCAGCACTTCCTGCCGGTGTTCCAGCCGGCTGTGCTCGCGCCGGAGCTGGAGCGCGCCGGCGTCGCGGGCACGGTGCTGATCCAGTCGGTCGACACCGCGGAGGAGAACGTCCGCCTGCTCGAGTACGCCGCTGAGGCGGCGTTCGTCCGGGGCGTGGTCGCGTGGCTGCCGCTGTCCGATCCGGAGGCTGCGTACGCCGAGCTCGAGCGGCTGCCCACTCCCCCGGTCGTCGGCGTGCGCTGCCTGATCGGCCGGTCATCGGCGGACTGGCTGGTGAGCACCGACGTACTCGACGTCTTCCACGAACTGGCCACGCGCGGGCTGGCCTGGGACGTGGTGGCGGTGACCGAGCGGCAGGTCTCGCACGTCTGTCACGTGGCCGCGGCGGTGCCCGGCCTGCGGATCGTGGTCGACCACCTCGCGCGGCCGCCGGTGGAGAGCGCGGGCTGGGAGCCGTGGGCGGGCTGGGTGCAGCGGCTGGCGGCGCACCCGAACATCGCGCTGAAGGTCTCGATCGGGATCGACGCGCTGACGGCCTGGGCACGCTGGAACCCGAAGCCGCTGGCGGCGTACGTCAACTGGGCGGAGTCCTGCTTCGGCTCCGACCGGCTCCTGCTGGCGAGCAACTGGCCCGTCGTCCTGCTGCGGCGGACCTACCTCGAGGCCTGGGAAGACCTCACCAACGCGCTCCGCAGGGCCGGCCTGGACGACGCGGCACTGGCGGACGCGCGAGGCGGCACCGCGCGCCGCTGGTACCGCCTGGCCGCGCCGGCGTTCGCCACGCGGGAGTGAGGTTCGCCCGGTGGGAACCCGACGCGATTGTCGACACGATTGCCGCCAATCCTGTCGCCAATCCCGCTATCAAGACTGACGACAACACCGCCGACAATCCTGTCACCGACTTCGTAGACAATCCTGTCGCCAATCCCGCCACCAAGACTGACCACAACACCGCCGACAGAACCGCCGACAATCACGTCGCCGATTCCGTAGACAATCCTGTCGCCAACCCCGCCACCAAGACAGACCACAACACCGCCGACAGAACCGCCGACAATCACGTCGCCGATTCCGTAGACAATCCTGTCGCCAACCCCGCCACCAAGACAGACCACAACACCGCCGACCGAACCGGCAACAATCCTGTCGCCGACTTCGTAGACAATCCTGTCGCCAATCAAGCAATGGAGGACACCTGTCGCGGTGCCCTCCGTTGCTTGAGGACGTCAGCTGGGGATCGAGGGCAGGTCGCGGTAGCGGCAGATCGCGGCGAACTCCTCAGGGTCGAGGCTCGCGCCACCGACCAGGCAGCCGTCGATGTCCTGCTGCGCCATGATGCCGACCACGTTCGCCGACTTCACTGAGCCGCCGTACTGGATCCGCACCGCCGATGCGACCTCGGAGTCGTAGAGGTCCAGCAGCTTCTCCCGGATCGCGCCGCACACTTCCTGCGCGTCGTCGGGGGTCGCCACCTCACCGGTGCCGATCGCCCACACCGGCTCGTACGCCACGACCAGCTCCACCGCCTGCTCGGGCTTCACACCCTCCAGCGCGATCTGCAGCTGCGACAGCGTGTGCTCGACGTGCCGGCCCTCTTTGCGTACGTCCAGACCCTCACCAACACAGAGGATCGGCGTCAGCCCGTGCCGGAACGCGGCCTGCACCTTCGCGCCGACGGTCGCGTCGTCCTCGTGGTGGTACTGACGGCGTTCGGAGTGCCCGACGGTGACGTACTTCGCGCCCGTCTTGCCCAGCATCGACCCCGACACCTCACCGGTGTAGGCGCCGCTGTCGTGCTGGCTGACGTCCTGCGCGCCGAACGCGATCTCGGGATAGTCCTTCTCCAGCAGGATCCCGATCGACCGCAGGCTGGTGAACGCCGGCAGCACGGCGACTTCGACGAACGTGAAGTCGTGCCGCTTGTCTTTCAGCACCCACGCCAGCTTCTGAACCATGTTGACCCCCTGCTGGTGGTCGAGGTTCATCTTCCAGTTGCCGGCCATCAGGACCCGGCGGCCCTCGATCTGGTCGTTCTTCTTCTTGGCCACGATGTGTTCAGTCCTCCAGGACGGCAAGGCCGGGCAGCGTCTTGCCCTCGAGATACTCGAGGCTCGCGCCACCACCGGTCGAGATGTGGCCGAACGCCGACTCGTCGAAGCCCAGCGTGCGTACGGCTGCGGCGGAGTCGCCGCCACCGACGACGGACAGGCCGTCGGTCTTCGTAAGCGCCTCGGCCACCGCGCGCGTGCCCTCCGCGAACGCGGCGATCTCGAACACGCCCATCGGGCCGTTCCAGAACACCGTACGGGCGCCTGACAGCTTGTCGGCGAACAGTTCGGCCGACGCGGGGCCGATGTCGAGCCCGATCTGGTCGTCGGGGATCGCGTCCGCCTCGACCACCGTCGGCGTGGCGCCTTCTTCGACCGCGGCCGCGACCACGATGTCGGTGGGCAGCACGATCCGGTCGCCGGCGTCCGCCAGGTACTTCTTGACGGTCTCGACCTGGTCGGCCTCGAGCAGGCTCTTGCCGACCGGACAACCCTTGGCCGCGAGGAAGGTGAAGACCATGCCGCCACCGATCAGCAGCAGGTCGGCCTTGCCCAGCAGATTGTCGATCACGCCGAGCTTGTCGGAGACCTTCGCACCACCGAGCACGACGGCGTACGGACGTTCCGGGCTCTTGGTGAGCTTCTCCAGCACCTCGACCTCGGCGAGCACGAGCCCGCCGGCCGCGTGCGGCAGCCGCTGCGCGACGTCGTAGACGCTGGCGTGCTTGCGGTGGACGGCACCGAAGCCGTCGGAGACGAAGCAGTCGGCCAGCGCCGCCAACTGGTCGGCGAACTCGCCGCGCTCAGCGTCGTCCTTGGAGGTCTCGCCCGGGTTGAACCGGACGTTCTCCAGCAGGGCGACGTCGCCGTCGGCCAGGCCGTCAACGGTGCCTTTCGCCGACTCGCCCACCGTGTCGGTGGCGAACGCGACGTCCTTGCCGAGCAGCTCGCCGAGCCGGGCGGCGACGGGCCGCAGGGAGTACTTCTCCTCCGGCGCGCCCTTGGGCCGGCCCAGGTGCGCGGTCACCACGACCCGCGCGCCCTGCTCGGAGAGCGCGCGGATCGTGGGAACGCTGGCCCGGATCCGGCCGTCGTCAGTGATGCGGGAGCCGTCGAGCGGGACGTTCAGGTCGGAACGGACCAGAACTCTCTTGCCCCGCAGGTCTCCGAGTTCGCTGGTTGCTCGCAGCGGCACGGCTTAGAGCCCCTGGCCGACCAGGCGAGCCAGGTCGACGATGCGGTTGGAGTAACCCCACTCGTTGTCGTACCAGCCGACGACCTTGACCTGGTTGCCGTTGGCCATCGTGAGCTTGCTGTCGATCGTGCAGCTCGGCGCGGTGTTCACGATGTCGGAGGAGACGATCTCGTCCTCGGTGTAGACCAGGATGTCCTTCAGCGGGCCCTCGGCGGCCGCCTTGAACGCGGCGTTGACCTCTTCCTTGGTGGTCTCGCGCTCGAGGTCGACCACGAGGTCGGTGACCGAGCCCGTCGGCACCGGCACGCGGAATGCCATGCCGTCGACCTTGCCCTTGACTTCCGGGATCACCAGGCTGGTGGCCTTGGCCGCGCCGGTGGTGGTCGGGATGATGTTGAGGGCGGCCGCGCGGATACGGCGCAGGTTGACCGAGCCCTTACGCGAAACGGCAACTTGGTCGATCAGCTGCTGCTCCGAGGTGTACGCGTGGATGGTGGTCATCAGGCCCTTCTGGATACCGAAGTTGTCCAGCAGAACCTTGACCATCGGCGCGACACAGTTGGTCGTGCACGAGGCGTTGGAGATGATCGTGTGCTTGGCGGGGTCGTACTTGTCCTCGTTGACGCCCAGCACGATCGTGATGTCCTCGTCGGTCGCCGGCGCGGAGATGATGACCTTCTTCGCACCCGCCTCGACGTGCTTCTTGGCGTCGGCGGCCTTGGTGAAGATGCCGGTCGACTCGATCACGATGTCGGCGCCGAGCTCGCCCCACGGCAGTGCGGCCGGGTCGCGCTCGGAGAGCACGCGGAAGGGCTTGCCGTCGACGATGAGGGAATTCTCGTCGTGCCGAACCTCGGCCTTCAGGGTGCCCAGCACAGAGTCGTACTTGAGCAGGTGGGCGAGTACGTCAGTACTGGTGAGGTCATTTACACCGACGATCTCGATGTCCGCGCCCTGGGCGAGAACCGCCCGGAAGAAGTTGCGGCCGATCCGGCCAAATCCGTTGATACCAACGCGGATGGTCACGTGACGCTCCCTCGCATGGGTCGTATTGCCTTACGTTGCATAGCTCAAGTCTGAGCTCGGCACCGGCGGCGTTGCCAGGTTCCGGAGGCCTGCCGGGGCAAGGCCCAATTCCCCCACCGGGGACCTTACCGGGTGTCCGAGATCGGTCGCCACGCGCCTCGCGCACGGTGGACGTCGCGGTAACGGGGTGCTGCCAGCGACAACGCTTCGCAACGTGATTCCGGTGGGGTTTACTCAGCCTTTGACGGCAGGCGCCTCGTAGATCATCTCCAGGCCATCCTCGTCGTCCCACTGGCTTCCGACCTCGACGAAGCCGTACTGCGACGCCAGCTGGTAGGACGCCAGATTGTCGGGGCTGATCGAGACGCGGACGGTAGTCACCTGCGGCTCGACCGCGGCTCGGTGCAGCAGGGCTTCCAGAGCCGCGCGGGCATAGCCCTGTCGCCGGTACGCGGGGTCGACGGCGTAGCCGATCTCCACCATCCCGTCGGCATCGGGCGGCCCGTGGTAACCGGCCCGGCCGACAGCGAGCTGCCGCTGCTTGTCCCAGATGACGCCGGTGACCCAGCCCGCGCTGTCCGGGTCGTCCTCGACCTGTGTGCTGCGCATCCGCCAGACCGGTCGCCAGTCCGGCCCCACGAAGTAGTCCGTGAGGGGAACGGGACTGGCGGCGTTCGCAGCCACCAGGTCGCCGTCGGCGAGAGCCCGGAAGACCGGCGCGCTCAGGTTCACGACTCGTACCGCAGGTGCCGTCCGGCCCTGAGATGCCGGGGCCGAAGAATGGTCGGTCATCGGGCCGTCACGTGCTGAGCATGTCGGGCGTCAGGCTGGCCTCGGTGTCGGGGATGCCGAGCACAGATGCCTTCTTGTCGGCCATGGCGAGCAGACGCCTTATACGGCCGGCGATCGCGTCCTTCGTCAGAGGCGGGTCGTGCAGCTGGCCGAGCTCTTCCAGGCTGGCCTGCTTGTGCTCCAGCCGCAGCACGCCGGCCACGCGCAGGTGGTCGGGCACGTCCTCACCGAGGATCTGCATCGCGCGCTCGACGCGAGCGCCCGCGGCGACCGCTGCCCGGGCGGAGCGGCGGAGATTGGCGTCGTCGAAGTTGGCCAGGCGGTTGGCGGTGGCCCGGACCTCGCGGCGCATCCGGCGCTCTTCCCACTGCATCAGGCTCTCGTGGGCGCCCAGCCGGGTGAGCAGCGCGCCGATCGCGTCGCCGTCGCGGATGACCACGCGGTCGACCCCGCGAACGTCGCGGGCCTTGGCCGCGATCCCGATCCGCCGGGCCGCGCCGACCAGCGCCAACGCGGCCTCCGGGCCCGGGCAGGTGATCTCGACGGCGGCCGAGCGGCCGGGCTCCGTCAGCGAGCCGTGCGCCAGGAACGCGCCGCGCCACGCCGCCACCGCGTCACACGTCGAGCCGTTGACCACCTGCGGCGGCAGGCCGCGGACGGGACGGCCGCGCGGGTCGAGCAGGCCGGTCTGGCGGGCCAGCGCCTCACCGTCCTTCGCGACGCGGACGACGTAGCGATGACCCTTGCGGAGCCCACCAGGTGAGACGACCAGCACGTCGCTCTGATGACCGAAGACTTCGGCGATGTCCTTACGCAGCCGGCGCGCCGACGCACCGGTGTCGAGCTCTGCCTCGACCACGATCCGGCCGCTCACAATGTGCAAGCCGCCCGCGAATCTCAGCGTCGCGGACACCTCGGCCTTTCGGCAACACGGTTTGGTCACCGTGGTGCTCGTGAGCTCTGCCTTTACCTGGGCCGTCATCGCCATGCGCAGATCCTGCCACGCTCGGGCCAGTTCGGCACAGCGCGGGTGTGCCCGAATTCGGCCGGTTTACGTGGTAAGTGGCTGAGATTCCACATCGTGCCGGGGCACGTCTTCCGAATCGGACCGGTCAAGCTCACGTCCCGGCCGCGGTGCTCTGCCGGTGGCGGGCCATGCGGGACGGCGCGAGTCAGGCGATATCTGGGAGACACGCGCTAGGACAGCACCTTGGCGTAGGTCTGGGCGAGCCGGCCCGGATCGTGGCGCGGCGAGCCGTCGTCGCACGCGACGTCGGCGACCACCAGCTCGGCTCCGAGCGCGGCCGCGGCAGCCGCCAGCGCCGGCTGGTCGGCGACGAACGCGTCGTCGGCGACCACGACGTCGAGCTGCAGGCCAGGGGCGTGCGCGGCGAGCACTTCGAGGTGGCGTTCGGGCGAGAAACCGCGGGTCTCGCCGACCTGTGGCGAGAGGTTGAGCGTGAGGATGCGCTTGGCCGGCGTGTTGCGCAACGCGGCCGCGAGCTCGGGCACCAGCAGATGGACGAGCACGCTGGTGAACCATGAGCCGGGGCCGAGCACGATGCCGTCGGCCTCGCCGATCGCGTCGACGGCCTCCTGGCACGCCGGCGGGTTGGGGGGTACGAGTGCCACGCTGCGTACCAGCCCGGTGGTGGACGCGACCTGGGCCTGGCCGAGGACCTCGCGTACGGCAGCCGGATCGGCCGGGTCGAGGCCGGCCACCTCGGCCGTGATCTCGAGGGGTACGGCCGACATCGGGAGCACGCGGCCGCGCGCGCCGAGCAGCCGGGCCACCCAGTCGAGCCCGTCGACGGCGTCGCCGAGGCGTTCCCACAGCGCGACGATCAGGAGGTTGCCGACCGCGTGCCCGGCCATCTCGCCATCACTGGAGAAGCGGTGCTGCAGCACCTCGGCCCAGGTCCGGCCCCACTCGTCGTCGTCGCACAACGCGGCGAGCGCACGGCGCAGGTCGCCTGGCGGCAGCACACCGAACTCCTTGCGCAGCCGCCCGGACGATCCACCGTCGTCGGCGACCGTGACCACCGCCGTCAGCTGGTCGGTGACCTGCCGGAGCGCGGACAAGGAGGCGGCGAGCCCGTGCCCGCCACCCAACGCCACCACTCGAGGACCTGCACCCGTCACGAGCCGCCACCTCTCGCCGAGCGGACCGGACAGACCGCGAGGCCCGGGCCTTCACCATCGATGGAACCCGCGACGTTCGCGCCGTCGTAGGAGTGCTTCACCGGCTGGACGATCGTGTGCGCGGCCCGGCCGGCACACCCGGTCACCGAACCCGCCGCCAGCGTTTGGGCCACCAGCGACGCGGCGGTCCGCGCCTGCCGGGCGCCGGTCATTCCCGCCCCAGGTCGCGGTGGACCACGAGGTTTTCGATGCCGTGCGCGTGCAGCCGCTGGCCCAGCTCCTCGGCCATCGCCACACTGCGGTGCTTGCCTCCAGTGCAGCCAACCGCGATCGTCACGAACCGCTTCCCCTCCCTGAGGTAGCCACGGGCCAGCAGGCCGACCACGTTCTCATACTGGTCGAGGAACGGGATCGCGTCATCCTGCTTGAGCACGTAGTCGCGTACGTCGGAGTCGAGCCCGGTCTGGCCGCGCAGTTCGGGATCCCAGTAGGGGTTGGGCAGGAACCGGCAGTCGACGACCAGATCGGCGTCGACGGGGATGCCGTACTTGTAGCCGAACGACACGATCGTCGCCTGCAGAGCGTGGTCGTCCTCGGCGCCGAACGCGCTCACGATCTTCGCGGCGAGCTGGTGGACGTTGAGCGTCGAGGTGTCGATCACCAGGTCGGCGTCGCCGCGCAGGTCGGCGAGCATCTCGCGCTCGCGTTCGATGCCGTCGAGCACCCGGCCGTCGCCCTGCAGCGGGTGTGGGCGGCGGACGCTTTCGTAGCGGCGTACGAGGACCTCGTCGGAGGCCTCGAGGAACAGCAGCGTCGGCTTGACGTCGCGTGCCCGCAGCGCCTCCAGCGCGCCCTGCAGGGCCGGGAAGAACGAGCCCGACCGTACGTCGACCACCACCGCGATCTTGGAGGTCGAGCTGTCTCCGGAGCTCACCACCTTGACGATCGTCGGCAGCAGCTCGGGCGGCAGGTTGTCGACGACAAACCAGCCGAGGTCTTCGAGCACGTCGGCTGCCGCGCTGCGCCCGGCGCCGGACATGCCGGACACCAGGACAAGCTCAGGGGGCGGGCTCGTCGTCATCTCTACTCCCCGTGGGTCGGGCGTGGGCGTCAGGTGTTTCGGAAGGTCCATCATCCAAGATCTCGCCGGTTGCGGTGTTGATCGCCGGACCACCGGAGGTGTGTTGCACGAGTGCGGCCGCGATCGTCGTCGCGGTCTGCGGCCCGATGCCCGGCACGTCGGCGAGCTCGTCAATGCTCGCCTGGCGCAGCTTCTTCAGCGAACCGAACCTGCGCAACAGCGCCTTCCGGCGGGTCTCGCCAAGTCCGGGTACCCCGTCGAGGATGCTTTCCACCATCGACTTGCTGCGCTTTTGCCGATGGAACGTGATCGCGAACCGGTGCGCCTCGTCGCGCACCCGCTGCAGGAGGTAGAGACCCTCGCTGGTGCGTGGCAGGATCACGGGGTCTTCGGTGTCGGGCAGCCAGACCTCTTCCAGCCGTTTGGCCAGGCCGGCCACCGGGATGTCGTCGATGCCGAGCTCGTCGAGCGCCTTGCGGGCAGCCGCGACCTGCGGCGGTCCACCGTCGACGAGCACCAGCCCGGGAGCGTAGGCGAACTTGCGCTTCTTGCCGGTCTCCGGATCGACCAGCGCGGCGGCCACGCCCTCCTCGCTCACGTCGAGCTCGCCGAGCTCGGTGCGTTCGTCGAGGTAGCGCTGGAACCGCCGGGTGATCACCTCGTGCATCGACGCGACGTCGTTGGCGCCGTCGTCCTTGCCGCGGCTGCGCACGGTGAAGCGGCGGTAGTCGGTCTTGCGCGGGAGGCCGTCCTCGAACACGACCATCGAGGCGACGACGTTGGACCCCTGGAGGTTGGAGATGTCGTAGCACTCGATCCGCAGCGGCGCGTCGGGCAGCACGAGGGCCTGCTGGATCTCCTCCAGCGCGCGGCTGCGGGTGGTGAGGTCGCTGGCCCGCTTGGTCTTGTGCAGGGCCATCGCCTGCTGGGCGTTGCGGGCCAGGGTCTCCTGCAGGGCCTTCTTGTCGCCGCGCTGAGGAACGCGGAGGTCGACCCGCGCGCCCCGGCGATCCTCCAGCCAGCGGGTGAGCGCGGTCGTGTCGTCGGGCAGGGCGGGCACGAGCACCTCGCGCGGCACGCCGTCGCCGGACTCGGCGCCGTAGACCTGCATGAGCAGCCGCTCGACCAGCTCGCCGGTGCCGGCGTCGTCGGTCTTGTCGGCGACCCAACCGCGCTGCCCGCGGATCCGGCCGCCGCGTACGTGGAAGATCTGGACGGCGATCTCGAGCGGATCCTCGTGGACGGCGAAGACATCGGCGTCGGTGCCGTCGGGCAGCACGACGGCCTGCTTCTCCAGCGCGCGCTCGAGGGCCTTGAGGTCGTCGCGCAGCTTGGCGGCACGTTCGAACTCCAGGCCGGCCGAGGCCTGCTTCATCTCGTTGGTGAGCCGCTTGGTGTAGGTGGCGGCGTGGCCGGCCATGAAGTCGCAGAACTCTTCGACGATCGCGCGGTGCTCGTCCTCGCTGACGCGGTTGACGCAGGGGGCGGAGCACTTCTCGATGTAGCCGAGCAGGCACGGGCGGCCGATCTGGCGGGCGCGGTTGAACACGCCCTTGGAGCAGCTGCGGATCGGGAAGACGCGCAGCAGGAGGTCGAGCGTCTCGCGGATCGCCCAGGCGTGGGAGTAAGGACCGAAGTAGCGGACGCCCTTGCGCTTGGCACCGCGCAGGACCTGGACGCGGGGGTAGTCCTCGTCCATCGTGACCGCGAGCCAGGGATAGCTCTTGTCGTCGCGGTATTTGACGTTGAACCGCGGGTCGTACTCCTTGATCCAGGAGTATTCGAGCTGGAGCGCCTCGACCTCGGTGTTGACCGTGGTCCACTCGACCTTGGCGGCGGTGGTGACCATCGTCTGGGTGCGCGGATGCAGCGCCGCGATGTCCTGGAAGTAGGAGGACAGGCGCGGGCGCAGGCTCTTGGCCTTGCCGACGTAGATCACCCTGCCCCGGGCGTCCAGGAATCGATAGACGCCCGGTTTGTTGGGGATGGTGCCGGGCGCGGGCCGGTAAGTCGCAGGATCCGCCACGTCCTAGAGCCTAGGACGCCGCGCCGACAGCCGGTGCCGCGCGCCCGGCGTTGCCGCCGTCTGCCTGATCAGGCCAGCGTGATGCTGTCGCCGTCGACCTTGATGTTCGCGGCCGCCAGTCCCTTGGTGGCCGGGCCGTTGGACACACTGCCGTCCGCGATCTTGTACTTGCTGCCGTGACAGGGGCAGTTGATCGTGCCGCCCGAGACGTCCTTGACGGGGCAGCCCCTGTGCGTGCAGATCGCCGAGAAGCCCTTGAAGTCGCCTGCCTGCGGCTGAGTGACGACCACCTTCTGCTCGGCGAAGACCTTGCCGCCGCCGACGGGGATGTCGGACGTCTTGCCCAGAGCGTTGCCGCCTCCCTCGCTCGTCTCCTCCGGGCTCGGGGTCTCCTCGGTCTCCGAAGGACTCGGCGTCTCCTCGGGTGCCGAGGTGTCCTCGGTCTCGGTGCCGGATCCGGGGCTGGTGGAGTCATCGCCGCCGCAGGCTGCGACCAGGGGGACGGCCGCTCCAGCTGCCGCAACCACGGCAAGTAGGCGTCTGCGTTCGATGTCGCTCACGGGAAGGTCCCTTCCATCCGGTTTCTGTACTGGCGTATGCCCAGCTACACGTACCGGCGCACCGGCCCGGTTCACCTGGGCCGGCAGTTCTATGGAAGGAATCCAGAAACACGCAGGGACCACGCGGCGGGATGACAGCTACCTGCCATCCCGCCGCGCCGGCGAACTCACCCGCGGGCTACATCACGGCGCCGAGTTGCCACGGGACGAACTCCTCGTCGCCGTAGCCGAGCTCCTCGCTCTTCGTCGGCTCGCCGGAGGCCACCGCCAGCACCCTCTCGAAGATCTCGCGGCCGACCTCCTCCACCGACTTCTCGCCGTCGGCGATCACGCCGCAGTTGAGGTCCATGTCGTCGGTCATGCGCTGGTACATCGGCGTGTTCGTCGCCAGCTTCATCGACGGCGTGGGCTTGCACCCGAACGCCGAGCCGCGGCCGGTCGTGAAACAGAGCACCTGCGCACCGCCGGCCACCATGCCGGTCGCGTTCACCGGGTCGTACCCCGGCGTGTCCATGAAGACCAGCCCGCCGTGCGTCGGGATCCGCTCCGCGAACTCCACCACGTCGCACAGGTTGGTCGTGCCACCCTTGGCCGCCGCACCGAGCGACTTCTCGAGGATCGTGGTGAGGCCGCCCTCCTTGTTCCCCGGGGACGGGTTGTTGTCCATCGAGCCGCCGTGGATCCGGGTGTACTCCTCCCACCAGCGGATCCGCGCCACCAGCTTCTCCCCCACCTCCGACGACACCGCGCGCCTGGCCAGCAGGTGCTCGGCGCCGTAGATCTCCGGCGTCTCGCCGAAGACGGCCGTGCCGCCGTTCCGCACCAGCAGGTCGGCCGCCGCTCCCAGCGCGGGATTCGCGGTGATGCCGGAGTACCCGTCGGATCCTCCGCACTCCATCGCGAGGATCAGCTCCGACGCCGGCACCGGCGTACGCGAGACCTGGTCGACGTCCGGCAGTACGTCCCGGATGCGCGCAATCCCCTCGGCAACCGTCTTCCGCGTGCCGCCGAGCTCCTGGATCGTCATCGGGATCGTGAACTTGTGGTCCGGGATCTCCCAGTCGGCGACCAGCGACGACACCTGGTTGACCTCGCAGCCGAGCCCGAGGACGAGGAAGCCGGCGAAGTTCGGATGTGCGGCGTACCCGGTCAGTGTCCGCCGCAGCACCTCGAAGCCCTCGCTGCCCGGCCCCGCCATCCCGCAGCCCGTGTCGTGGGTCAGCGCGACCACGCCGTCGACGTTCGGGAACTCCTCCAGCGCATCCCACTTGAACCGTTCAGCGATCAGCTTGGCGGCGGTCGCCGAGCAGTTCACGGTCGTGAGGATCCCGATGTAGTTGCGCGTCGCCACCTGGCCGTCGGGACGCACGATGCCCTGGAAGGTCGCCCGCTGCTCCACCGGCACGTACGACGTCGGCCGCAGGTCGACGCCGAAGTCGTACTCCCGCTCGAACGTCTCGAACGCGGTGTTGTGCGTGTGCACGTGCTCGCCGACGGAGATCGCGCGACTGGCGAAACCGATCACCTGGCCGTACTTCCGGACCGGCTCGTGCTCCGCGACCGGCGACACCGCGAGCTTGTGCCCCCGTGGCACCCGGTCCCGCACAACGAGCGACGAGCCGCCCAGCCGGTACGACCCCGGCTCGAGGTCGCGCATCGCGATCACGACGTTGTCCACCGGCTGGAGACGGAGGACCACCTCGTCGAGCGTTCCTCCCCCTGTCGATGGCACTGTCGATCCCAGCTCCGCACCCGTTACCGATCCGGTCATGCCCTGTTCGCTTCCTCTCCGGGCTTCATACGACAAATCATCAGACTCCCACGGTAGTTCGCGCCTCCGTGGACCGCCGAGAACAACCTGACCTGCCGCTTCGTACGGAACGTGCCAATTGCACGTGCACTCCGAGCAACCGAATGACGGCACTGCGCGAACAGATCAAGTTTGCGTCCTCTACTCTGTGGACTCGCTCTTCGACCACCTGATTGTCCTGAGGTGGTCATCCCACGCAGGAGCAGGACATGACACACCGCATAGGCCATTTGCGGCCCTCGACCGTCCATACGGCCGAGGGCGCATTCGCAACCGTCAGCAGATCGGGTCTGGCCGATCAGCTGGCCGAACACTTGCTTGCCGACGTCGTAGCCGGCGTCTATCCACCAGACACGCGGCTCCCACCAGAGCCGGTCCTCGCGGAACAGGCCGGCGTCAGCCGGCTCACCCTCCGCGAGGCGATCAAGGACCTCCGTCAACGCGGAGTCCTGCGCGTACAGCAAGGTCGCGGTACGTTCGTCAATCCCCCTCGGATGTGGTCGCCGTTCGACAGTGCCGTGTTGAACGCTCGCGCCTCGGCCGAGCAGGGGTTCGAGCTGGCGCACGAGCTCACAGAGCTGCGCCGGATCGTCGAGCGCGGCATCGCCGAGCTCGCCGCCGAACGCCGCACCGAAGCCGACCTGGAACGCATGCAGACAGCCCTGGAACAGATGCGAGCGGCCTGGGCGCGCCGAGATCTCGACGCGTACAGCTCCGCGGACGTCGACTTCCATGACTGCCTGCTGCAGGCGGCTGGCAACACGTTCGCACTGACGTTGTTCCATTCCGTTGACGACGCGCTTCGGAAGGTACGACGGCGAACGGTCGAGAATGCCGAGCTTGCCGTCCGCGCGATCGACTACCACGCCAAGATCATGGACGCGGTACGCCGACGCGCGCGGAAGGCCGCGGGGATCCTGATGGATGAACACCTCCAACACACCGAGGACTTCGTAGCGACGCTGGTCAACAAGGCTGCCGCCGCCGCTGCTCGTTCCTCATAGCGATGCGACCCCCTGCGTCCACACCTTGCTGCCTGCTGTCTCGGGCTGCTCAGCAAATCTCGAGGGTGTTGGCGTCGGGGGTCGCGGGCCGGGCATACGACGTCTCGCGGCCGTACCAAAAGGCCGTCGAGGAGATGTCGTCCTGCAACGGCAGGTAGCGTCCGCCCGAACGCCAGCCCAGCGCCTGCACGGTCACGCGCAGGTCCTGGGCGAAGCGAACCGGGTCGGCGATGTGCCAGCGGTACATCCCGAAGCGCTGCTGGCTGCTGTACAAACCGTCCGGCCGGATGATCTGGTGTAGTCCGAGGTACGGCGTGCTGAACGCCGTGTAGCCCTCACCCGGCACGTCGAAGTTCCAGGCGCCGCCGAAGTAGTCCTCGGTGCCGGTGCCACAGATCGTCGGGAACTCCTCGTCTC
This sequence comes from Flindersiella endophytica, assembly GCF_054779015.1. NCBI lineage: Bacteria > Bacillati > Actinomycetota > Actinomycetes > Propionibacteriales > Nocardioidaceae > Flindersiella > Flindersiella endophytica. The sequence continues at coordinate 61,899 of NZ_BAAGYY010000019.1, read as the reverse complement.
CGTCGAGGAAGAACTTCACCTCGCCCTCGCCCCACCAGCCGACGCTGTTGACGCCCCAGGCCAGGTAGGTCCCGACGTAGTGACCGCTGCCCTGGATGCCGTCGAGGATGGTGTGGTCGGTCTGGTACGGCAGCGGGTTGCTGCGACGCCACTGCGAGTGGAAGTACGCGAGGTTGTCGTCGTTCTCGCGGCCGCCCAGTTCGTAGTCGACCTGGTAGTAAACGATTACTCGCTCGTCGGCGAGGGACTCCAGCGTGATCTTGGCGTTGCGGGCGAACGGCATCGGCCAGTAGGAGTTGAAGCCGCCGTTCGGGTTGACCGCGATCGGCTGCGAGGTCAGCTGGGCGAACTTGCCCCAGCCCTGGCCGAAGAAGTCGCCGACCGGGACCTCGATGGCGGGACGCTCGTCGCCCTCCCAGTAGAACCGGAGCAGCAGGCGGCGCCAGTTCGACGTGTGGGTGGTCAGCCAGATGTGCGTGATCGTGCCGTTGCCGGCGATGTCCGCGAGGGTCGCGGTCTCCCCCGGCTCGATCGCGATGCTTGGTGACACTTTCCAGGTCTGGCCGAGCTCTCGGGCGGCGTTCGCGCCGGTTCCAGTCGTCGCGGCGCCGCCGCGACCTTTTTCGCCGGTGAAGTTCTCCGCGCTGATCGAACGCGAGACAGCGTTCGAGACGCGGATCAAGTCACCCAAACCACTCATCGTCATGGGCGGCACTGTACCGACGAGTTCTACAACGTCGAAAACGGCGGGCGGCTTTCGGCCAGGCCGATCCAGGACGCATCGGCATGGATCCAGATGGCCGGAACCTATTGTTCGTTCACGTATAGTAGGAACCGACTAATAGGAACCGACCAAGGTGCCCGATGGCCAATCGCAAGATCCGCAATCCGCTGGCGCTCGCCGTGCTCGGGCTGTTGCTCGAGCAGCCGATGCACCCGTACGAGATCTCCAGCACGCTGCGCGAACGTCTCAAGGACAGCAGCTTCAAGATCAACTCCGGCTCGCTCTACGACACGATCGAGGCACTGGCGCGCGAGCGCTGGATCGCGCCCCAGGAAACCGTGCGCGACAGCGCCCGGCCGGAGCGCACGGTCTACGTCCACACCGAGCTCGGTCGTGAGGAGTTCGTGCGCTGGCTGGACGAGCTCATCCGGGTGCCGGTCGACGAGTATCCGAAGTTCGTCGCCGCGGTCGCCTACCTCGGCGCGCTCGGCCCGCGGCAGGCCGACGACGCGCTGGTCGAACGCGTACGGCACCTGACGGTGCGCATCCAGGAGGCCAAGCAGATCCTCGCCGAGACTGTTGGCGCCGGCCAGGTGCCGCGGCTCTTCATGCTCGAGGTCGAGTGCCAGGTCCACGCCTGGGAGGCCGAGGTCGACTGGGTACGCAAGACCATCCGGGAGATCCGCGACGGCAGCCTGCCCTGGCCCGGCGCGCTGCCTGGAAACGTTCCCAGCAACCCACCGGCCAAGACCCCGGCGGCCGGTGCGCCCGGGCGCGCCCCGAAACCCACGTCCAGCAAGCGCGAACCAGGAGGCAGGCGATCGTGACCCGGCAGACCGAAGTGCTCGTCGTCGGTGCCGGACCGGCCGGGCTGTTGCTCGCCTGCGAGCTGCGCCTCGCCGGCATCGACACCACGCTGGTCGAACGTCACCCGGTGCGTCCGGACTTCTGCCGCGGCTTCAACCTCAACGCCCGCGCCCTCGACCTGCTTGCCCGGCGCGGCCTCGCGGACCGGTTCGTCGCCGAGGGCTGGCAGGTTCCGCACGCGCCGTTCACCTCGCTGCCCGTCACGCTGAGCCTGGAGGGCGCGGCGACTGATCATCCGTACTCTCTCGGCATCCCGCAGACGAGGGTCGAGGAGATCCTGGAGGAGACCGCGCTGGATCGCGGCACGACCCTGCTGCGTGGGCACGCGTTGCGCGAGCTGCGGCAGTCCGCCGACGCGGTCACGGCGACGATCGACGGACCGGACGGCGAGGACCGGATCGAGGCGGCTTACCTCGCCGGCTGCGACGGCGGCCGCAGTACGGTGCGCAAGCAGGCCGGCATCGCGTTCCCCGGCACGGCGGCGAAGCTCCACATGCTGCTCGGCGACGTCGAACTGGCCGATCCCGCTGGGCTCCCGCCCGGCAACCACCCGGGCCCGAGCGCGAACGTCTTCGTGATCCCGCGACCGGGTTACGTACGCGTCCTGGTGGCCGATCCGGACCCGCCGGCGAACCAGGACCGCGACGAGCCGGTCTCGCTGGAGCGCTTCCAGGCAGTGGTCGACGCGACCCTCGGCAGGCACGTGGAGATCGTTCGCGCACGGTGGCTGACCCGGTTCGGCGATGCCGCGCGGCAGGCCGAGGAATACGTCAGAGGCCGGATCATCCTCGCCGGCGACGCGGCGCACATCCACCCGCCTGCGGGCGCGATCGGCGTCAACGTCGCCCTCGACGACGCGTTCAATCTGGGCTGGAAGCTGGCCGCCACCGTACGCGGAACGGCACCCGCGCACCTGCTCGCCAGCTACCACACCGAGCGGCACGCGGTGGGCGAGCGGCTGCTGGCGAGCACCCGCGCCCAGGTGGCGCTGGCCGAGCTCGCGGAGCAGGGGGCACCGCTGGCCGAGCTGTTGACCCGCGTCGCCCGGCATCCGGGTGGGAACCGGGCGTTCGCGGAGACCCTGATCGGGCTGGACACGACGTACGAGATGCATCCGCACGCTGAGCAGTCCCACCCCTGGCTGGGCCGGCTCGCGCCCGACATCCGGCTGAACGGTGACGGCGGCGGGCGGCTGACCGGCCTGCTCGAGTCCGGGCGTGCGGTGCTGGTCGACTTCACCGAGCAGCAGCGCTTCCGGCTGCCGGCGACGAAGTGGGCGGGCCGAGTGAACGCTGTGAGCGCACGAAGCCCCGAACATCCAGAGCTGCGCGCGCTCCTCGTCCGTCCCGACGGTCACACGGCGTGGGTCGCCCACATCGTCGACAATCCCGTCGACAATCGTGGCGCCAATCCCGCCGACAATCCCGCCGACAATCCCGCCGACAATCCCGCCGACAATCGTGGCGCCAATCCCGCCGACAATCCCGTCGACAATCGTGGCGCCAATCCCGCCGACAATCCCGCCGACAATCCCGTCGACAATCGTGGCGCCAATCCCGTCGACAATCCCGTCGACAATCGTGGCGCCAATCCCGTCGACAATCGTGGCGACAATCGTGGCGACAATCGTGGCGACAATCGTGGCGACAAGAGTGTCGACAATCCTGCGGACACTTTTGTAGACGACCTTCTCGACAATGTGGACGAGCTCGAGCGGGCGCTACGCCACTGGCTCGGCAGCCCGGCGTAGCGCTCGCTCGCTCCTTCGTCCTACCGCTTCCTACCGCTCCGGGTAGCCCAACTCCACGTCGTGGTCGATGGACTGGCCGGCTTCGAGGCGGACCGTCGTCGATACGGGTGGGTAGCCGGTCACGACGACCGTGTAGTCGCCGGGGGCCAGCTGGCCGAACGCGTAGGCACCGCGCTCGTCGGTCGTTACGACGTCGATCAGGTTGCGTTCGGCATCGTAGACGCTGACCTGCGCCTCGGCGACCGGACGGCCTTCCGTGGTCGAGGCCTGGCCGCGCAGCCGCGCGCCACCCGCGAGCGCGACGTCCTGCCGGACGCTGCCCGCCTCCGGGAGCGTCAGCCGCAGCGCCACCGGCTGCCGCCGCTCCGCCCGTACCGCCAGCGTGTAGACGCCGGCCGCCAGCTGATCGAAGCGGTACACCCCATCGTCACCGGTGATCGCCGACGCGACGATGTCGCCGCGTTCGTTGGCGAGTACGGCCGTCGCGCCGGGGACCGGCTGGTTCACACCGTGCGCGCGAACCAGGCCGGTCAGGCTGGTCACACCGGCCAGTACGACGTCGAACCGGGTCGGGCGGCCGTCCACCGTGACCGTCGCCGCCTGCGGCTGGGTCGCCGACGCCGAGGCGATCAGCACGTACGAGCCGGGCCCGGCCGCGGTCAGCTGGTAGCGGCCCTCAGGATCGCTCGCCGCGCGCCCGGCCTGCCGTCCGCCGGAGTCGATCAGCGTCAACGCCGCGTCTACGACGGGAGTGCCGTCGGCGCGCCGGACCTCGCCGAGGACGACGCCGGCCTCCTCCGGCTCGCTACCGCCCAGGCCGTCGACGACATCGAACGTGGGCTCCAGCTTGTGCGCACCGTTGGCCCGGAACGCCTGCTCGCTTGCGGCCGCCGCGGCGCCGCCACCGGCTCCACCACCGGAGCCACCAACCGCCGCCACACCGCCGTTGCCGTTGCCGTTCCCGCTCCCGCTCCCGGCCGAGCCGACCAGAACGGGCTCACTCGGCACGGCAGCCGCGACACCCGCCGGAACCGCTTCATCCACGGGCCGTCCGCCGGCCATCTCCAGCTGCTGCTCGATACCGCTCTTCTGGCCGAGCGGGATCTCCTTGATGAACAGCACCAGCAGCAAGGCCACCGCCGCGACCGGAACCGCCACCAGGAAGATGTCGGCGATGCCGTCGCCGTAGGCGCGTTCGACCACCGTACGGATCGGTTCGGGGATCTTGTCGATCTCCGGAACGCTGTTGCCGTTCCCCCCGAGCGCACCCGCGTGGATGCCCAGCTCGGCGAGCCCGTCGTGGACCAGCGTGGTCACCCGGGAGGCGAGCACCGCGCCCAGCGCCGAGACACCGACCGCGCCGCCCATGCTCCGGAAGAACGCGACACCCGAGCTGGCCGCGCCCATCTCGGTGATCGGGATGGTGTTCTGCACGGCGAGTACGAGGTTCTGCATCAGCATGCCGACACCGAGGCCAAGGATCAGCATGAACGCACCCAGCTCGTAGAAGCTGGTCTGGTAGTCGATCGTGCTCATCAGCGCGACCCCGGTCGTCAGGAGCACGCCGCCGAGGACCATCCAGCGCTTCCAGCGGCCCGTCCGGGTGATGACCCGGCCGATCACGGTCGCCGAGACGAAGCTGCCGACGGCCATCGGGATCGTCAGAAGCCCTGTCTCCGTTGGGGACTTGTCGCGCGCGAGCTGCATGTACTGGCTCAGGAAGACCGACGTACCGAACATCGCGATGCCGACCGCGATCGACGCGAGCGAGGAGAGTACGAACGTACGGTTGCGGAACAGCCACAACGGCAGGATCGGTTCGCGCGACTGTGCTTCGGCGATGATCGCCAGGATGAGCATCAGTACGCTGCCGCCGACCATGTACAGCGTGGTCGTCGACCACCACTCGAACTGCTGGCCGCCGAGCGTGACCCAGATCAGCAGGGTCGCGACGCCGCCGCTGAGGAGCACGGCGCCTACGTAGTCGATGCTGACCTTGCGGCGGATCCGCGGCAGGTGAAGGGTCTTCTGCAGAACGGCGATCGCGATCACGGCGAACGGAACGCCGACGTAGAAACACCAGCGCCAGTCGAGTGAGTCGGTGATCAGACCGCCCAGCAGCGGGCCGCCGACGGTGCCGACCGCCATGACCGCGCCGAGGTAGCCCATGTAACGGCCACGGTCGCGCGGGCTGATGATGTCGGCGAGGATCACCTGCGACAGGGCGGTCAGGCCGCCGGTGCCGAGGCCCTGCAGGGCGCGGAAGCCGATCAACTCGCCGGGGTTCTGGGAAAGGCCGGCGAGCGCCGAGCCGAGTACGAAGATGATCAGCGCGATCTGGACGAGCAGCTTGCGGCTGAACAGGTCGGCCAGCTTGCCCCAGATCGGCGTCGATACCGTCATCGACAGCAGCGCCGCGGTGACCACCCAGGTGTAGGCCGACTGTGTGCCGCCGAGGTCGCCGATGATCTGCGGCAGGGCCGTGGACACGACCGTGCTCGACAAGATCGCGACGAACATCCCCAGCAGCAGGCCGGACAACGCCTCCAGCACCTGCCGGTGAGTCATCGTTTCCGACGGTTTGGGTGCGTCTTGTGACGTCATGAGAGAGCTTTGACTCCTGGTTCCCGTGTATCCGTTGCTTTCTCGCGTACGTTGTCGCGGGCTTCCTCGCGGGCTTGCTCGCGAGCCTGATCGAGTGCGGCGGCGAGCCGCTGCAACTGTTCGGTCAGGTAGGCGATCTCGGTGTCGCTCCAGTCGGCGACCGCGGCGCCGAAGAAGTCGGCCATGCTCGCCCAAACCTGGTCCAGCTGCCGCTGCCCGGCCGCCGTGACGTGAATGAGCTGAGCCCGCCGATCGGCAGGATCCGGACTGCGCGCGACGTAACCGTGCGCCTCGAGCTGGCTGAGGTGGCGACTCGCGACCGAGATGTCGATATGCAGAATCTCGGCAACCTGGCCGACCCTCGCGTCCGCGTTGCGGGCCAGCACGCCGAGCACGCTCAACGAGCCGATCGGGCACTCGCTGCCCAGCATGCCGAACACGTCCTTACGAGCGCGTCCGATGTCGTTGATCGCCCGCATCAGGCGCTCCGCCCTAGCCCGGTCCACCAGACCGTCACCGCCCGCCTTGCCCGAAATATTCATTGCTTTAGGCAACCATAACTCGATTAGATGCTTAAAGCAACTAACCTCTTTGGCTGACCGGAGCGCCTGGGCGGCAGCTCGCATCGCCGCAGGTCACGGCGGGTGGCGGAAGAGAGCAGCGAGTGGCAGCAGGATGGTCGGCGTGGCTTGGCCTCCGCGCCGCTCGCGAGGCCGCCGACGGCCGGCTCAGCGCCAGCCGCGAGCTGACAGCGCGTGTGACAACAGACGGCGTCGGCCAACTCGCAGCTCGGATCCCAGTCGCACGCGCGGCAACAGCTCAACGCCGAAGCCGAGACCCCGGCGAACGCGATGACGCACCAGCGCGGCAGCAGTACCAGCAGCACGCGGCAGCGCCAGCGGCGGCAGCACAGCGCCCGGCGGCAGGACGGCAGCAGCACCAGCGCGGCAACAGCGGCGGCACACACCACCACGACCGGCGCGCGGTGGGCAGGTGGAGCCGAGGCTGCACCGGTACATAGTCGGCGCCGGCTTGAGGTGGGGTTTCGCGGGCGTGCGGCTGCAGGAAGGCTGCTACTCACACGGCGGCGGGGGCGGTCCTGCCCGCTCGCCTCGCGGGCAGCGCGTCACCACCACCACCGGAGCGGCGGCGCCGTCGTCGTTAGAACTGGAGATCGTTCAGCTGGTGGAGGAGCCGCCCCAACGTCTCCACGTCGTCGGAGGGCCAGGCCGCCAGCATCGCCCGGAAGCGTTCCCGGCGGGCGTTCTGGGCGGCCCCCAACCGCGCTGCCCCCGTCTCGGTGAGGTGTACGCGGACCGAGCGGCGGTCTTCGGCGTCCTCCGTGCGTTCGACCAGGCCGATCCGCTCGAGCAGGGCCAGCTGCCGGCTGATCGTCGGCTTGCCGATGCCGAAATACGCCGCGATGTCGGTCATTCGGGCGCCGCCGGTTTGCTGGAGATGCAGCATGATGCCGTACGCCGCGGCGCCGATGTCGGGGTGGACGTCACGGGCGATGGCGCCCCAGGTGCCGCGCGCACGGCGGAGCAAGAAGGCGAGCTCCTGCTCGACCAACTGCACCGGATCATCGTTCACCGGTCGAACGTACCGCGTTCGAGCCTTAACGGAAGTGTTCGGGACAGTAGAACGCGCCGGTGTGTGGATCCCACACCCAGCCTTTGTGCTCCACCATGTAGACCCGCACCTGGCGGGCCGAACCAACCCACAAGCCGTGTTCCTGGGGCTTGAAGATCATCGAGCCGTGGCACTCGTCGCAGGTGACCATGGTGAGGTAGCCAGCCTCTTCGTCACCCTTGATGCGAATCATCGCATCCCACCCCAGATCAATCCCTTCGCATGAGCCACGGCCCTTGGCCCGAGGGTCGTGACGGAGTTCGGTGACGTAAAGCCCCGCGCTCTTCACGTGCGGTGACCGATCGTACTCCCCCGCCGTTCGAGAACGCGAACGGCCTTCCAGCCACGACTAACTGGCCGCCACGGGCCGGAGTTACGCCGCGGGCGCGGCATTCTCAAAAGCAGGAACGGGCTAGCGCCGCAGCGAGCTCTCCAGCCGAGGCAGTACGACGTCCAGCTGCACCCGTACGTAAACCGACGTCGCAGCGTGCAGGCCGTACAACGCCCGCCGGACCGCGAGTTTGCCCGCCGGGTCGTCGGAGGCGAACAGGCGGCGTGCCTCCGCCAGCTCCTCGACGAACGCCGCGAGCTGACCGCTGTGCACCGCGAGTACCTGACGCAGTAGTCCGGCCTCGGCGACGCTCTCGCCACTCCTGGACGAAGGGGCCGACAACGTGTCGATCCCCAGGTCGGAGGCGGCCAGCGCCAGCAGCTCGTTCTCGCACATCTCGGCGATCCAGGCGAGCCGGTCCAGCAACTCGCCGCGCGGCAGCAGGTTGGCCTCGTCAGCGGTGTGCCGCAGCTCCTCGAGCCGCGGCGGCAGGGCGGCCCAGCGCTCGCGCACTGTGTTCGGCTCGGCCATGACACTCTCCTTTTGGACGACGACGGCGGCGGCGACCAGCAGGCTGGAGTCCAGGCCCTGAGATTCCAGCATCACCGTGCGAACTGGGCCGGACGGGTGCCATTGGTCCCGTCCGGATGGGACGGATGTACCTAGCGGTGCACGAACGCCATGCGCGACAAAGGCAACAGCGAAAGTTGCGGGGGTCCTTGTGCCCTACCCCAGATCCCATAAAGTCCGGCACAATATGGACATTGACCCTCCCGGTCCTTGAGGTGACCTCTATGTTCGACGCCGCCGGGCTCGAAATTCTCGAGCGCGACGAGTGCCTGGCCCTGGCTGCCACCGGCTCCATCGGCCGGGTGGTGTTCACCGAGCAGGCTCTGCCCGCGATCACTCCTGTCTCCTTCGCGTTGATGGACGGCTCGATCTATCTCAAAGCCAGCGAAGGCAGCAAGCTGGCCAACGCGACCAACGGATCTGTCGTCGCGTTCGAAGTCGACGACTTCGACACCGAGTTCAAGCGCGGATGGAGTGTCGTCTTCGTCGGCAAGGCGACGCCGGTGTCCGAGCCCGCGCGGCTGCGAGAGCTGTCCGGCCTGCCGCTTCGCGGCTGGGACGCCCACAACTCCCACCGGCTGATCGAAGTCAAGATCGAGCTCGTCAACGGGAGGCGGTTGCCCAACGGCTCGACTCCGTAGCCCGCCCGCCAACGTCCCTGATCCCCGGTCTGCTGCGCCAAGATTTCTGGCAGGCTCCCGAGTGGGAGCGCCGGAGAGGACTGACGCTCGGGAGCAGGAAGAGGATCGCGGTCGTGCCGCCGGACGGGCGGTGGAGGGTCGTGCTGGCGGTGTTGTCGGGTGAGCTGTCGATGCGAAGGCTGCCCGTCGGCATGGCGTCTCGGATGGCTCGGTGGCCAAGCCGGGCGGATCTCATCCGGTGAACAAGGTGCGTCGATCCACCATGCAGAGTCGATTGCCGTCCGGGTCCCGCAGATAGAAGGAACGCTCACCCCACGGCCGCACAGCGATCCCATCGTCAATCTCCGCACCCATCAGAGCGGACGCACGTCGGCGGACCGCCTCAAGATCATCGACGGCGAAATACACGGGCTCCGGATTGGGTCGGGGGTCCCACGGGTCCGTGTCCTCCCGTGGACTGAACAGCGCCAGAATCGTCCCCTCACAGTCGATGTAGTGCCGCCCACTCGACACACGCTTTCCCGAGAGCCCAAGCAGCCCTTCGTAGAACTGAGCGGCGGCATTGATCTTCGACACCGGAACGATCACTCTGAACAGTCGCATCCATGACCTCCCAGAGGGCATACCTCGCGTGCCCTCTCTCACGCACTCCACTGTCACCAGTCCCAGGAGTGCTACCCCACGCTAAGACCCCAGGAAGGTCCCGCCAACTTCTTGAGGCATGACACCGGCACCGAGCCAACGGCAGAGGTTAGCCTTGATCTGGCCGTGTTCGAGGGGGACGCGATGCGTGACGAGGACGACGCGCCAGCCGCCGTACCCGGGGAGCCCGTGTCACCCGGTCCGAACTGGCTCCGCCTGGAATCCGTTCTGCGCGAGCTGATCGAACGCGCCGGGCAGGTCCTCGACGACGAGCACCGGATCCATCGGCTGCTCGACGCGGTCGTCTCGATCGGCCGCAGCCTCGACTACTCCTCCGTCGCGGTGTCCGCCATCGACGCCGCCTGCACGCTGGTCGACGCGCGTTACGGCGCGCTCGCCGTGGTCGGTCCCGACCAGACCATCTCCGACTTCCGCCGGCTCGCCAGTCTCGGGTCGGAGAGCGCCGAAGACCTCGACGTCGTGACGTCCGGTCCCGACGGCGGGCTCGGCCTGCTCGGCGACCTGATCGGCAACCCGCGCCCCATCCGCGTGAGCCGGTCCGACGCCGTGGACTACTCCTTCCTCGGCGTCCCCGTGCGCGTGCGCGAGGAGATCCACGCCGTGCTGTACGTCACCGACAAGCGGCGTGGCGAGTTCGGCCAGGAGGACGAGGACGCCCTGATCGCCCTGTCGGCGGCCACCGGCATCGCGATCGAGAACGCCCGGTCGTACGAGAAGACCGTGCGCAACGAGCGCTGGCTGCTGGCGTCCAACGAGATCATGAGCCGCCTGCTGTCCGGCTCGACCTCCGGCGGCACGCTCGACCTGATCGCCGAACGTGTCGGCGAGGTAGCCGGCTCCGACCTCGCCCTGCTCGCGCAGCTGGACGAGCGCAGAGACCACCTGGTCGTCGAGGTCGCGACTGGCACCGGCGCCGACGCCGCCCTCGGCCGGACGGCACTGGTCGCCGGAACGTCGCTGCCCGAGCTGCTCCGGCTCGGCGAGCCGCGGTTGTACGACCTGGACGGGCACCCCTCCGGCGTGACCGACTGGCTCTCGGACCTGGTGACCGACTCGGACCTGCTGCACGGCTCGGCGATCGTCGTGCCGCTCGGCGTCGCGACCCAGCCCGCCGGCGTGCTGACGATGGTGCGTTCGGCCGGCGCGCCGCCGTTCGACGAGGTCGACCTCCAGCTGGCCGAGACGTTCGCCGGGCATGCGGCGCTGGCTCTGGAGTTCGGCCAGATCCAGGCCGACCGCGCGGAGCTCGCGGTGTTCCAGGACCGCGACCGGATCGCCCGCGACCTGCACGACCGGGTGATCCAGCGGCTGTTCGCGGTCGCGCTCGGGCTGCTCGGCCTGTCGCGGCAGCCGTTGCCGGCACCGCTGTCCGAGCGGGTTCGCGGGTACGTAAGCGACCTCGACGCCACGATCGCGGAGATCCGCCGGACCATCTTCTTCCTGCAGGAGGCGCACACCGCGCGCGCCAGCCTGCGCGCGCAGCTGCTCCAGACGGCCGACCTGGCCGCCGGGCAGCTGGGTTTCGAACCACACGTCGAGCTGTCCGGACCGCTCGACTCCGCGGTCGACGACGAGCTGCGCCCGCAACTGGTCGCGACCATACGCGAGGCGCTGGCCGGCCTGGCCGCTCGCGGCAGCGCGCATCAGGTGTCGGTGTTCGTCCTCGCGGACGTGGAGGCCGAGCTGCTCATCGTGGGAGTCGAGAACGACGGCGCGCCACCCGGCAGTGCAGACCTGGAGGCGTTCGTGGCCAGGGCCGATACGTACGGCGGCACGTTCGAGGTCGGCGAGCGTCCGGGCGGCCGGACGCGACTGTCGTGGCGGCTGCCGCTGGAACGGTGAACCGCACCAATGCCTACGTACTCCCCATCGGGGTAAACAAGGCGCATGACGCAGGAGTGGGAAGAGCGCGCGGCGCAGGACCAGAACGGCGAGCCAGGCTTGGAAGAACCCGATGCCGACGCCGCCGAGCAGCGCCGCCCGCTCAGCAACGCCGAGGAGCCCGAATCCCCCGACGAACCGCTGCCGGAGGAGGCCGACGAAGCCGACGTCCTCGACCAGCGGCGGATCGTGCCGGCCGAGGACGAGGACTACACCCCGTAAGTCGCTAGACGCCGCAGTTCGGCGCGTCCCAGACCGTCCCGCCACGGATGTCGCAGTGGATGTGGTCGTTGTGGTCCGGGTAGCCGGGACCGAACAGGCCACCGAACCCGTGGTACCTCGCCTGCTGCACGATCCGGCACAGCGTGGCGTAGTTGGAGATCACGTCGGCGGCCGTGCCGTACAGGTGCTGACTGTTCGACGCGCCGCCCACCGCGCTGTTGCACGCGCGGCTACGGAACCCTGACGTGACGATCAGCGGGTTGTCGCCGAGTGCGTGCCGCAGGGCCTCGAGCCGCCACATCACGCGCAGCGCGTTCGACTTGGCGGTCGCGGCCGAGACCGCACCGCCTGACCAGTCACTGTTGCAGTCGTTGAGCTCCGCGTACGAGAAGTGGATCGGCGTACAGTCGTCGTCCTGCAGCTCGTAGATCTTGCCGTACGTCTGCGAGCCGGCGATGCCGTCGGCGCCCAGTCCGTACGCCTGCTGGAATCGCGTGACGGCGGCCTTGGTCTGCGGCCCGAACGCGCCGTCGATCGCGATCTGGTTGTTGTATCCGGGCCAGCCCGCGACCCGGATCTGCAGTTGCGTGACGTCGCTTCCGCTCGCGCCTTCGCTGAGCGTGCGCGACCAGGTGTAGCAGCCGTCGGCGTGTGCCGGGCCGGCCCAGCCGACGACGGTGGTGGCCGCCGCCACTGCGGTGGCGGCCGATCCGGCTAGGACTGTGCGGCGGCGAAGTAGACGCCCCATGTGGGGTTCCTCCCATGCTTCAGCGTGCGCGAGGACGCTGACGGATTGGTGGATCCGATCCGGGCCTCGCGGGACACCAACCATCTCGGCGTGGAAGGGACGCCGGGTCAAGCAAAGCTGACAGAAGCGGCCTGGCAGCTTAGTGCCCGGAGCGCGTCCAGCTCACGCGCTGTCGCCGGATGGCAACTCTGGAAAGGGTTCCGGCCAAACGCGCAGGAGCTCTGGGCGTTGCCGGCCGTGGCGTAGCAGCCAGCGCGAGACGAGAATCGCGTGCCGGCCGTTCTCGCCGATCAGGCCGGTGCGTAGCTGGTAGATCGTGCCGTCGTCGGTGTCTTCGGTGCTCTCGATCCGGGCGGAGGCGAGCTGAACCCTCAACAGGTACGCGAGATTCTCGGCGTAGAGCGGGCGATATCCCTTCACCTGAAGGGAATAGCCGAGGTCGGTCCAGGCCTCGGCGGTCTCCTGGCCGTCGGGATCGTCGGGGTCCATGCCGGGGCGGTAGATGGTGTCGTGCGCGATGACGGGATCGCCGAGGCCTTGCAGGACAGGGCCGAACTCCGGCAGGGTGGCGGCCTGCTCACCGATCTGGAGCTCGAGCTCGCGGTCGATGTGGTCCTTCCATTCCCTGGCCAGGTCGAGGTGGAAGGCTTCGGGGAGCTGCGGGCCGCGGAGGCGGTCGGCCTGCTCCTCGACGGAGAGCTCGCCGAACGGCAGGCCGGCGCGTTCGGTGGGGGCGGCGGCGTCGACTGGCCCGTCTGCGCGGCCTGCACTGCTGTCGTCGCCGTTACCGTCGTTGTCGTCGTCGTTGTCTTCGCTGCGTTCGTCGCCGCGCTCGTCGGCACGTTCGTCGGAACGGGAACGACGATCGCGCCGGCCGTCGGAGGATTCGCCGTTGCCAACGCCCGACGTACGCCAGTATCCAGACACTGGCGCAGCGTAGAAGAAGAGGCCGTTTCCGGACAACTCGGCTCGCCGCTTCGTTACAGGCGGATGACGGGCTCTTCGCTGACGCCGAACGCGCTCCAGCCGACGTCCGGGAAGCCGGATGCCGTGGCGACCTTCGCGGATGCGTGGTTGTCGGTCTCGTACATGTACGTCGGAATCGCGCCTTCGTCGAGGATCCGGCGCGCCGCCTGCGCGACCAGCCTGCGCGCGAATCCCTTGCCCTGTGCGCGTTCGGCTGTGCCCACGGCGATCTCGTGCCCGAACGCGTCGTGCCGCTTGATGCCGACGCCGGCGAGGTAGTCGCCCGTCTCGTCGTCGAACTTCACCAGCACGTCGCCGTTGAACGGCTTGAGCCAGGTAGGCACCGCCGGGTCGATCGCGGAGATCCACACGCCCAGGTCCGGCAGTGGCGCGGGGGCGGTCGTCCAGCGGAAGTAGGCCCGGAACCAACCGCGGTCGGAGTAGCCGACCATCCCTGGCAGCTCCTCCCCCAACTGGTCGCGATCGCCGAGCGCGGCATAACGCGTACGAATGGCGTCCGCGGGCGCGGGCGGCACGGAGAGCACGGCGCGCTCGGGCTCTCCGATGCCGAACGCCGGATGGATCACGCCGTCCCACTCCGGACGGGTCCGCTTGCTGGAGGCAACGATGTCGAGCCCGGGCTGGTGAGCGGGCCAGCGGCCAAGCCAGCTCTCGAGGTGACGGGTCAGCTTCTCGGGCACTGGCTGCGGTTGGCTCACGCTTACCCATTCTTCCCGGTTTCGTCGCCCAGGACCAACGAGCTCAGACCATCTCAGGACGGGCCAAGCCCCAGCGGCACCGGCCCAGCCCCAGCACACCTCCCCCAGTCCCAGCGCACCTCCGCGCAGCGCCGGCACCAGCGCACCCCTGCCTCCGCACCAGCGCGCCCCTAGCCTTGCCCCAGCCCAGCTCGGCGCCACTCGCAGCGCAACTCCACCCGCTCCCGGCGCAGCTCCGCCCCAGTTCCAGCGCAGCTCCGCCTCGACCCACCTCCAGCGCAGCTTCGCCCAGCTCCGGCGCAGCTTCGGGTCAGGCCGGCTCGCAGCTGCCGGCGGCGCAGGCGGCGGCGAGCCGGCGTGGGCCGGGGCCTTGCTTGCCGAGGACGTCGTGGGGGTTGGCCAGCTTGCAGTGGCCGAGCGTGAGGCAGCCGCAGCCGATGCACTGGCTGAGCTGGTCGCGAAGCTCGGTCAGCGCATGGATCCGCAGGTCCAGCTCGCCACGCCAGGCAGCCGACAGCCGGGCCCAGTCGCGGGCGGTCGGGGTGCGTTCGTCGGGGAGCCGGGCCAGGGCCTCGCGGATCGTGCTGAGCGGGATGCCGACCCGCTGGGCCGCCCGGACGAACGCGACCCGGCGAAGCGTGTCGCGGGTGTAGCGGCGCTGGTTGCCGGTGGTCCGCCGACTGCGGATCAGCTCCTTGCGTTCGTAGAAGTGCAGCGCGGACACGGCGACTCCGCTGCGGTCCGCCAGCTGGCCGACGGTGAGCTCTTGGCTGTCCCAGGCGAGTTCGGTCATGCTGCCGAGCCTAGCGCTTGACCTCAACAATGGTTCAGGTTGGAGGATCGAGCGCATGAAAGCAGCAGCCTTCGAAGCGTTCGGCCCGCCCGAGGTCCTGAAACTGACGGACCTCCCCGACCCCCACGCCGGCCCCGGCCAGGTGCGCGTCAAAGTGAAAGCCGCCGGCGTACAGCCGTACGACATCGCCGTACGCGCCGGCAACGTGCCGCCCACGGCGACGGTCCACCTGCCCGGCATCCCCGGCAACGAGTTCGCCGGCATCGTCGACGAGATCGGCGCGGACGTCGCCGGCATCGCGACAGGCGACGAGGTGCTGGGCTTCGGCACGTTGCTGAGTTACGCCGAGTACGTCGTCGTCCCCGCGGACCAGGTCACACCCAAGCCCGCCGGCATGCCGTGGGAGGTCGCGGGCGGGTTCACCGCGGGCGGGCAGACCGCCGACATCGCGCTCAGCCAGCTGGCGATCCAGCCCGGCGAGGTCGTCGCGGTGCACGGTGCGGCCGGCAACGTCGGCACGTTCGCCGTCCAGCTGGCTCACCTCGCCGGCGCCGGGCTCGTGATCGGCACGGCGAGGCCGGACAACCACGACTACCTCCGCGACCTCGGCGCGATCCCGGTCGCGTACGGCGAAGGCCTCGCCGACCGGATCCGCACGCTCGCACCGACTGGCATCGACGCCGCGATCGATGCCGCCGGCGGCGATGCCCTGCGCGTCGCGCTCGAGGTCGCGAACGATCCGCACCGGATCGTGACGCTGGTCGAGCACGCCAAAGCCGCCGAGCTCGGCGTGCAGACCACCCAGAACCTCCGGTCGGCGCAGCGCCTCGGCCGCCTGGCGAAGCTGTACGACGACGGAAAGCTGGCGTTCCACGTCCGCCGGACGTACTCACTCGCCGAGGCCGCCGGAGCCCACAGGGAGATGGAGACCGGCCACGGCCGCGGCAAGATCGTCCTGACGATCTGACGGCGACCTATGCAGCGCCGCCGCCATCGGGATGCGGGACCGTGCGGTAGAAGCGGACGGACGTCAGCGCGAGCCACGCCCAGGCCACCACCACGGCGATCCAGAACGTCAGCACACCGAGCTCGACGCTGGGCATGAACGCGCCACCGAAGAAGCCGGCGACCAGCACGATCCCGCTCACCCGGGAGTACACACCCCAGGCCCGGTCACCCCGGCGTGTCCACCAGCCGGCCACGAGGAACATCGCGGCCGCGAACAGCACGAACCCGACCATGCCGAACAGCAGGTGGCCGGCGCCGCTCGCCGACATCGTGGTCGCCATCCCGGCGGGAGTTCCGGGCGGGAAGCCGTCCATCGGGTCGGGCGGCACGAGACCGCTCGCCACCAGGCAGACGCCGTACCCGCCGGTGAGCCCGCCCGCCCAGTACGCCCGTTTCCCGCCGGCAGACCGCAGGGCCCGCGCGATCCCCAGCGCCGCGGCCAGCGTCATCAGTCCGGAGAGGATCAGGTTGAGCGCCTGGATCCAGCCGTGGTCGCCGAGCATCAGCAGGCTGAGCGGGTGCCGCGTGATCTCGAACCCGTCGCGCGTCAGCGCGAGGACGATCCCGAGCACGAGATAGAACGGTCCGACCACCACGCCCCATCCCAGAAGTGAACGGGTGACGGCGGCCGCCCGGTCGAAACCCGCACCCTGTCGCGCCTTGACGCTCATCGCTTTCTGGCCCTTCCGCTCGGACTTCTTACACTGGAGAGGGCATTATTACACCGAACGGTGTACTTGTACACTGACCAGTGCTGAAGATCGGTGAACAGAAGGGCGCGTGGCTTTCGTGTGGACCCGGACGGGACAACCCGCGGCCGCCGGCGACGGCGCGCTCGACCCCCGGGTCGCCCGGTCGCGAGCGGTGATCGTCGCCGCGGCGTCGGAGCACTTCCTGCGCCACGGCTACGTCGGCGCGAGCGTCGACGACATCGCCGCGGCCGCGAGAGTGTCCAAGCGGACCGTCTACAACATCTTCGGCGGCAAGGAGCAGCTGTTCCGCGAGATCCTGGCCGACGCGTTCGCGGTCGCCGGGCAGTTCTCGGCCGGCCTCGGGTCGACTCTCGCGAAGGCCGAAGACGTCGAAGCCGAGCTGAAGGCGATCGCCGTCGAACTGGCCGGATCGGTCCTGAGCCGCCGGGTCGTACGCCTGCGCCGGCTGCTCATCGGCGAGGCCGAACGCTTTCCGGAGCTCGCCAGGGAGTACTACCAACGAGCGCCGGACCGCGTGATGACCGCGCTCGCCGACGCGATGGCGCGGCTTGGCGAGCGCGGCCTGCTGTCCGTCGCCGAAGACCCGCGGCAGGCCTCCGAGCACTTCGCGTTCCTGGTCCTCGGCGCCCCACTCGACCGGGCCCTGTTCACACCGAGCGACGACGACGGCTTCACCGACGCCGATAAGCGTCGTGTACTCGCGGGCGTCGACGTCTTCCTGCGGGCGTACGGCCCGCGCTGACAGGCCCTCGTCGCTACACCGACGACCCCAGACTCCAGCCGTAACGCCCGTCGTACTCCGGGCCGACAACCGAACGCCACGTCACCCGGATCGGCGTCGTCAGCTTCACCACACCGACACCGTTCTCCCCCGGAATCCCGACCACAGCAAGGGGATACTCCACCGGCCTGGCCAGCAACGTCTGCCCGAACCGGTCGCCGGTTTCGTTGGTCCCACCCAGCGACGCGTCGGTCAGCGCGCGCACCTGCGCCGAATGCAGGACGTTGACCATGCCCGCGTCGCGCGCGGGGCCGAGGTCCTCGCCCGGGACGCCGATCGACATCACCGACGTACGGTCCTCCGTCCAGCCGGAGCCGGTCGCCTGCCAGGAGAACGACGCGCCGAAACGGTCGCCGGCCTCGGCCGCGCCCTCCAGGGCCGCGCCTGTGACGTCGTCCACGGAGTTCTGGGTGAACGCCGGGCCGGCCGTTGGCTGGTCCTCCCAGCCGCCGTCGAGGATGGTGCTCACCATGCCGGCGTCGACCTCGGTGCCGACGTCCTCGTCCGGCACGCCGACGTAGATACGGTCGAAGTTGCTCAGCAGCACCTGGCCGAAGTGGTCGCCGGTCTCCGCGGCGCCCGGCATGCCCGGGCTGTCCTGCGTCATCACCGCGTCGGCCCCGACGTCGATGAGACTGGCGCGGTAGAACACCGCTCCCGCGCCGGCCTGGCCGTTCACCGTCTCGCCGGGAGCGCCGATCCCGCGGATCGAGTCGTTCTCGGCCAGAGCCGTACCGAACCGGTCGTAAGCCTCCGGCTGCTCGCCTTCCCAGTCGGCCTCGGTCAGCAGGAAGCCGCTCCAGACCCGTGGACCGGACCCGATGTCCAGGTCGACGACCGCACCGGCGTCGACGGCGACGCCACCACCGTCGATCGCGACGTCGTAGCCAGGCGCACCGACCATGAACGTCTCGCCGGCGTCGGGGTCCCACTGGATCCGCTCGTTGAACAGACTCGACCCGAACGCCGCGCCTGCCTGCGCCTCACCGTCGATCTCGGATTGGTCCATGGTGATCGTCCGCCAGTACGCCGGGCCGGCGCGACCGGTCATGAGGAAGACGTAGACGGCACCGGCATCGGTCTTCCCTGCTACGTCCTTTCCCGGTGCGCCGACGAGCAGGTCCTCGTCGCCGTCGCCGTCCAGGTCGGCCGCCGCCGTCGCGGTGCCGAACCGGTCGCCGGGACCGGGCTCCGGGGCGGTGAGGTACTGGATCGTGCCGTTGGAGTCGCGAAACTCGACCGCGCCGGCGTCGGCCTGGCCGTTCACGTCCTGCAGTGGAATGCCTATCTCGACGTGGGGCATGGTGCGGGCGGCGTGCGCCGGCACTGCCGCGGAGGTGGTGACGGCCGTTGCCGCCAGGGCCGTCGCCACGCAGGCAGCGATGGTCCGGATGTGTTCACGCATTTGGGTTCCCCCCTCAAAGGCGTCTGCTTATCTGGCCAGATCCGGACCGCCATCGGTTTGTTGCCGGCGTACCGTGAAAGTTGTGGACGCCGAGCAGATGGGTCGCATGTATCTGGACCACTTGAGCGACGCCGACCTCCGGCTGCTGGCCGCCGCGTCGCGAGAGCAACCGGACCCCGCCCAGTTGCGGCGGATGCCCGCCGCCGTGCCCGAACTCGTCGAGACGGCCGAGGTCTACGACGCGATCTACGGGCCGGCCGCGATCGCGTCCGGGCGGCCGGTGAACGTGTCGCCGTTCCTCGCGTTCGCGGTCGCCGTGCATCGCGCGATGCTCGACCTGGCGACGATGACGTACGTGCCGGAGCCGGGTGGGCAGCGCGGGTCGCGGCTCCCGGTCTTCGACACGCCGCAGCTGCGCGACTTCCTCGGCTCGCAGCGGCGCCGGGTGTTCCTCGCGGAGTTGCTGACCTCGTTCACGAAGGTCGCGAGCGGACGCTATGTCGTACGCACGCGGCGCGGCTTGCGGATGCGGCGGTTCAGCGAGCTCGACCTGGTGCGGATGGCCGGACTCGCCGATGCCGCGCCCGATGCGGAGAAGCCCGGAATCTACCGCAGGCTTGGCGATCTGGCGCTGTTCCTGGCCGGGGTGTTCCCCGACTACGTACGCCAGCACGCGCTCGGGCCGGTCGACGCTTCCCGGGTGCTGCGGGCGGCTCACCTGGCGCGCGGCGAGCAGGACCGGCTGCTGTCGACACCGGCGATCGAGCTGTTCGAGTATCTCGGCGAGCGGTGGTATCGCCACGTCGGCGAGCTGGCGCCGTTGCGTACCGAGCAGCTCCAGGTCGTGTCGGACGTCGCCGACCGGTTCCACCAGGCGCGGCGTGTGCTCAACCTGATCGCCGGGCGGTTCCTCTTTCCCGCGGGCAATCCGTGGTTCGCACCGCCGACCGGCGGCTGAGGCATCCCGGTCTTCAAATTAGGACCGACCCTGTCCGGGATAGCGGACAGGATGGCTACCATGAGCATCTCTCTCCTGCAGCCCGACGGGCTCGTCCGAACCCCCGCCTTCAGCCATGCCGCGATCGTGCCGGCCGGTGCCACGACGATCTACATCGGCGGCCAGAACGGCGTCGACACCACCGGGGCCATCGTGTCCGCCGACGCCGGCGAGCAGGCGCTCCGGACGATCGACAACGTGACCATCGCCCTGGAAGCCGCCGGCGCCACACTCGCCGACGTCATCGCGTGGACCGTGCTGATCGACCAGAACGCCGACCTCGCGGCTGTGTACGGCGCGATCGCGCCGCGGCTCGCGCGCGAAGGCGCACCGCCCCTGGTGACGGGCGCCCGGGTCGCGGGGCTCGGAGTGCCGGGAGCGCTGCTCGAGGTCAGCGCGATCGCCGCCCTGCTGCCGTCATGAGAGCCACCGTCTAGGGGATGATTCGCCGGCGGCGGAGGTCGGCGAAGATGTCGAGGAACATCTGCTCGGTGTCGACGTACTCGTGGAAGCCGAACCTGCGGGCCTTGCTGCCGTCGGCGAAGAAGTCGTAGTTCCAGCCGAGCACGGCGTCGCCGAACCGCCAGGACGAGACGTCCTGGTAGGAGTTGGGGCGCAGGCCGTACTTCTCGACCATCGCGTTCCACAACGGCTCCTTGTCGGCCATCACCGTCTCGAGCCGCATCGGCAGTGGCGCTGCCACGTCGAGGCCGAAGTGCGTTGCCAGCTTGGGCCACAGCTCGTTCCAGCGGAACAGGTCGCCGTTGTTGATGTTGAACGCCTGGTTGGCGCAGCGTTCGTCGGTAGCGGCCCAGACGGTGGCCTTCGCCAGCAGGCCGGCGTCGGTCATCTCCAGCAACGTGTCGTACGCGCCGGGCTTGCCGGGGAAGCGCAGCGGGAGGCCGAGCTCCTTCGACATCGCGGCGTAGACGGCGATCACCATCGCGAGGTTCATCGGGTTGCCGAGCGCGAAACCGCAGACGACGGACGGGCGCAGCGCGGACCAGCTCCAGCCTGGGCCCGTCCTGGCGGCTTGACGTTCGGCCAGGAAGTCCTGCTGGGCGACGTTGAACTCCGGCGGCATGTGCCCGGCGTCGGTTTCACGGGCCGGCGTCTTGAACGGGCCGAGGTGGGCGCCGTAGACCTTGTAGCCCTGCATCAGGCTGACGTGCCGCAGCCCTCGCGCCACCGGCTCGATGGCGTCGACGAGGTTGACGAGCATCGCGAGGTTGGGTGGTACGAGCTCGGCCCAGGTCGGCTGGTCCTGGAAGGCGGCGTAGAAGACGTGCGTGACGTCGGTCAGGTCGCTGAGCTTCGCCCGGCTCTCCTCGGCGTCGAGCAGGTCGACGGTGAGGTAGCGGACGTTTCCGGTGGACTCGCCGCCGCGGCGGGACAGGCCGATCACCTCCCAGTCGGGCAACGTGGACAGGTGCTCGATGAGGTTACGGCCGATCACGCCCTGCGCTCCGGCGACGAGGGCGACCTTGCGGTCTGTGCTGATGCTCATGGTGCCCAGCCTGCGGCCGGCACTAGTATTAGTCCAAGGCTTCTTTCTGATCGTTGCCATACTCTCTGTTTATGGCAACGCTGCGGCAGCTCGAATACCTCGTGACGGTAATCGACACCGGCTCGTTCACCCGGGCGGCCGAGACGCTGCACGTCACGCAACCCGCACTCTCGCACCAGATCCAGGCGCTGGAGCGGGTGGTGGGCGGGCGGCTGCTCGAACGCCTGCCGCGGTCGGTGCGGTTGACTCCGATGGGCCGGGCGCTGCTCCCCCACGCCCGCGCGGCGCTGGCCGATGCCGCGCTGGCGGTGCGTTCGGCCCGGCAGGTGGGCGAGCTCGAGGCCGGCGAGATCCAGGTGGCGACGCTCTACTCGATCAGCCACGGCGTACTGCCGCCGGCATTGAAGGCCTGGCGGCGGTCCTGCCCAGCCGTTCAGGTGCGGTTGTTCGAGCATCGGCATGCGGACGAGCTGCTCGCGGCGACGGCCTCCGGGCGGGCCGACGTGGCGATCGGAGCGGTGCCTCCTGCGTGGGACGGGCCGGTGCACGCACTGGGGGTCGAGGAGTTCGTGGTCGTCGTACCTGCCGATGACGCGCTCGCCGGCCGGCGCCGGATTCGCCTACGTACGCTGGCCGATCGCGACTGGGTGCACTACGCGCCGGGCAACGGCCTCGGCGAGTTGCTGGACCAGGCCTGCGCGGCCGAGGGCTTCGCGCCACGCGCGGCGGTGCGCACCGAGCAGTCGGCGGCCGCACCGATGCTGGCCGCTGCCGGACTGGGCCCGGCACTGGTGCCCGCGAACATCATCCCTCCCCGCTTCGACGGCTGCCTGCTTCGGCCGCAACCCGCGATCCGCCGAATGCTGGCCGCGTACACGAGAAGCGGTGGCACGGACCCACTCACGGCCGCGTTCATCGAAACTCTCGTCCGGCATGCCTGCGTGATGCCGGCCCACGTCCAGCGGGCGCTCGAGCCGGCACGGAGCTAGCGCGAACGACTGGCGAGTGCGACCGTCCCGCAGTTGGTGCGTTCGCGTAGTTGTCGAGGTGCTGCAGCGGGGTTTTCGTGTGACGATGAGCGCTGTGAGTGGACGATTCCTGCATGCCCTGGTCCCGCATTCCCATGACACCGCAGACACCGTGGACGACACGCTCGAGGCCTCGCGGCGAGGCATGCGGGCGTTGTGGTGGTCGGCCGCGGCCCTGCTCGTCACGGCGGTCGGGCAGGGAGTGCTCGTCGGGCTCACGTCGTCTGTGGCGCTGCTGTCCGACACGCTGCACAACGCGGCCGATGCGCTGACGGCTGTGCCGTTGGCGATCGCGTTCTGGCTCGGGCGGCGCGCGGCCAGCCGGCGGTTCACCTACGGCCTGGGACGGCTGGAGGACCTGGCCGGCCTCGTGATCCTGGTGGCGATCGCAGCGTCGGCCGGATTCGCTGTGTGGGAAGGGATCCGGCGGTTGATCGAGCCGCGGGAGGTGACCAACCTCGGCTGGCTGGCAGCGGCCGGTGTGCTGGGCTTCGTGGGCAACGAACTGGTCGCGGCCTACCGGATCCGCGTCGGCCGGCAGATCGGATCGGCGGCGCTGGTCGCCGACGGCCTGCACGCCAGGACCGACGGGCTGACGTCACTCGCCGTCGTACTGTCGGCCGGCGGCGCGGCACTCGGCTGGCGCTGGGCCGACCCGCTGGCCGGCCTCCTCATCGCGGCGGCGATCCTCGCCGTCCTGATCGGCGCGGCCAAGCAGGTGCTCGCCCGCCTGCTGGACGCCGTGGACCCCGCGCTGGTGGACCAGGCCAAGCTCGCCCTGGCGGAGACGCCCGGCGTGGTCGGCGTCGACGCGCTGCGGATGCGCTGGGTCGGGCACGCCCTCCAGGCCGAGGCCGACCTGGCCGTGGCCGCCGACCTCAGCCTGGCCGACGCGCACCGGATCGCGCATCGTGCGGAGCACCGGTTGTCGCACGCCCTCCCCCGGCTGGACCGGGCCTGCATCCATGCCCACCCGGCTGAGTCTGCTGAGTCTGCTGAGTCTGCTGAGCCGGCTCAGGTGTAGCGCTCGCCCCACTGCCGAAGGGAACGCAGGACCGGCTTGAGCCCGCGGCCGGCGGACGTGAGCACGTACTCGTCCCGCGGCGGCCGCTCGTTGTAGCGCTGCCGCTCGATCACCCCGGCCTGCTCGAGCTTCCGCAACCGATTCGTCAGGATCTCCCGCGGCGCCCCGGTGTTGGCCCGGATGTCGCTGAACCGGCGCACGCCGAACGTGATCTCGCGAATCACCAGGAGCGACCACCGGTCGCCGACGATGGCGAGCGAGTCGGCTATCTTGCACTCCCGAGGCGCATCCAACCGCGTCGGTTCGGCTGTCGAACTCATGGCCGGACATGCTACACAGCGGTGCGAGAGAATCTGCACATGGATGCCAAGCCCTGGTTGCGCAAGGTCGATGCCGTCACCGTTCCCGTACCCGACCTCGACAGTGGGATTCGCTTCTACTGCGAGGGTCTGGGACACGAGCTGCTGTGGCGCAACGACGACATCGGACAGGCCGGGCTCGCCCTGCCGGAGAGCGACACCGAACTGGTCCTCACCACCGAGCTCGACTACGCGCCCAGCTGGCTGGTCGCCTCGGCGGACGAGGCGGCGGCAGGGATCGCCGCCGCGGGCGGGCGGGTCCTCACGCAGCCGTTCGACATCCCCGTCGGCCGGGCAGCCGTCGTGGCCGATCCGTTCGGCAACCGGCTGGTGCTGCTCGACCTGTCGAAGGGCCTCTACACCACCGACGACGACGGAACGGTCACTGGCGTGCGGAAAGCCTGACCAGCTCCGTCCGGGAACTGATGCCGAGCTTCTGGAACACCTTGCGCAGGTGGTAGTCCACCGTTCGCGGGCTGAGGAAGAGTTGTGCGGCGATCTCCTTGTTCGTCGCGCCTTCGCCAACGGCTGTGGCGATCCGGCGTTCCTGCGGTGTCAGCTCCAGCAGGGCGTCCGCGCCATCGGTGCGCTTGGCGGCGGTCTCGCCGGTTGCCCGCAGCTCGGAGGCCGCGCGTTCGGCCCATGCCGAAGCTCCGAGCGCCCGAAACGTCTCCAAGGCCGTACGCAAATGAGTGCGGGCCTCCGAACGCCGCCGCGTGCGGCGCAGATGGCTGCCGAACGCCAGCGCCGTCCGCGCCTGCTCCACCGGTTGCTCCGCGAGCACATGCAGCTCCAACGCCTGCTGAAAGGACGCATCGGCCTCCGCCGACGCCGACCCCGATGCCGACGCCGATGCCGACGCCGATGCCGACGCAAGCAACGCACGGCAGCGCGCGGCCTGTGCCAGCAGTCCCGGCTCCTGGACCGACTCCGCCCAGGTCTCGAACGCACCGAAGCGCGACCCGGCCCGCTCCTCCCCCGCACCCGACCAGACCGCGGACTCGACGACTTCCGGCACGGTCTGCAGCACGATCCCCGGATGGGTGGTGCGCGGGTCGCCGGCCATCACCTCGAAGTGCTCCAATGCCTCGGCAGGCCGCCCCGCCGCCAGGTCTGACAGGCCGAGGGCGCGGTACGCCTGGGCCGCCGAGCTCGACAGCCCGCGCCGCCGGGCCTCTGCGAGCACCTGTCCGGCCAGCCGTTCGACCTCCGCCTCCCGGCCGGTCCAGGCCGCCACCAACGCCAGCGAGCTCTGGTGCCGGCACGCGGTGTTGGGCTGCCCCGACTCGACGGCGAAGCGAAACCCTTCCTCCGCGTAGGATTCGGCGCCTGAGAACCGGCCGCGGGTCAGCTCCTCGCTCACGATGTAGTCGAGCACCCATGCCAGCGTCCCCGCCGCGCCGGAGCCGCGCGCGAGCCGTTCCGCCTTGTGTATCAGCCGTCTCGCGAGCGCGTGGTCGCCGATCCCCCAGGCCATCCCGCACGCCCAGCCGAGCCGCGCCGGGTCGGTGAGCTGCTCGATCGTCTCCAGGTCGCCGGGTTCCAGGCCGGGCGAGGCGCCGGATCGCATCCGGCATGCCGCCCGGAACAGCCGGGCCAGCACATCGTCCGGCTCGCTGCCGGTCAGCGTCAGCTGCTCAACGGTGTCGAGCATTGTCTGCCAGGTGCCGGCGGCGTTCGCGGTGTACGCGGCCTCGCCGATCACCATCAGCAGCTGGAACAGCTGACGGAGATCAGCCCGTACGACAGCTGGCAGCACGGGCAGGAGCAGCGCGAGTACGTCGGCGGGCCGGCCGGCCCGCAGGTCGATCAGCGCACGCGTCGCAAGCGCGTCCAGCCGCCCATTGTCGTCGGCGAGCCCTGCCGGATCCACCTTGTCCAGCAGCGAAGTCGCCCGCGCGGCATACCCGGCCTGCCACCACGCCGTCGCCGCCGCGACCTGCCGCCGCGTGCGGTCCGGAGCGGAAACGCTCAGCTCGGAGGAACGCACCAACGCGGCCGCGGCAGCCGCCGGTCCGGCCCGGCGCAACGCCTGCGCCGCCGAACGTTCCAGCTCCGAAGCCGCTTCCTCATCAGCGCCCGAGGCGGCCTGCCCGAGGTGCCAGGCCCGCCGGTCGAGGTCAGCCTCCGAACCCAGCAGCGCCTCCGCGAGCGAACGGTGCGCCGCCCGCCGCTCGGCCGTGCTCGCCCCGTGGAAGACCGCCGACCGGATCAGCGGATGCCGGAACGCCAGCGTCGCTCCGTCGACGGCCAGCAGGTCGTCGAGCGTCCCGTCGGTGAGCGCCTCGGCGTCGGCGCCGAGTGAGGCCGCCGCCTTCCGGATCGTCTCCGTACGACCGGAGCCGTCGACGGCCGCGAGCAGCAGCACCTGCTGCGAGGCGGTACCGCGCTGGCGTACGCGTTCCAGGAACGCCTGCCGCAGTCCGGTGGCCAGCGGCACCGGCTCCCGCACCCCGGACACGGGAACAGCCGGCAGCTCGCGCAGCGCGAGCGGGTTGCCTCCGGTCGCCCGCAGCAACTCGTCCAGCTCGCCGGCCGGCAGCCCGTCGCGCCCGCCCAGGGCCAGCAGCTCGCGCACCGCCTCCCGGTCCAGCCCGGCCAGCGGCAGCTCGACCAGCCCGGCGACCTGCACGCCCTGCCCCTCGTCGGCACGCGCGGCCATGGCGACCGCGATCGGCTCGTCCGACAGCCGGCGGGCGACGAAAGCCAGCGTGTCCAGGGACGGGGTGTCGACCCACTGCGCGTCGTCGATCAGGCAGAGCAGCGGACCGTCCTCGGCCGCGTCCGACAGCAGCGAGAGCGCGGCCAGCGACACCAGGAAGCGGTCGGGTGCCTCGCCGGTCGCCCGGCCGAACACCACGCCGAGCCCGCCGGCGAGTGGCGCCGGCAACCGGTCGACCCGGTCGAGCAGCGGCAGCAGCAACCGGTGGAGCGCGGCGTATCCGAGATCGGACTCCGGCTCGACGCCGGCAGTGCGCAGCACCCGCAGGCCGCTCGCCTGCTCGGCGGCGTACTCGAGCAAGGTCGTCTTACCGATACCCGGCTCGCCGTGCAGGACCAGGCAGCCGCCGGCGCCGCCTCGAGCACGTTCGAGCAGCTCGTCGATCGCCGCGCGTTCTCGTGTCCTACCCAGCACTTTCACCTGCACCACGCAGCCCAGCCTAGGGAGCGGACTGGCGATTTCACTGATTCGAGCCGGTAAGAATGCGGCATACCGTTGCCGACATGACAGAACACGAAGAGCTAACAACAGTCCTTGACCAATGGGCCGCGGCCGAGCTGGCCGGCGACCAGGCCGCACTCGACGGCATGCTGACCGACGACTTCCTCGGCATCGGGCCCCTCGGCTTCCTGCTCCCCCGCCCGGCCTACCTCGGCCGGCACGGTCCGCAGGGCCTGTCGTACGACTCGTTCACGCTGGAGGACGTGCAGGTGCGCACGTACGGTGACCACACCGCGGTCGTGGTGACCCGGCTGGTCCAGCCCGGCAACTACCAGGGCAACCCGGTGCCCGAACAGGCCCGCACCACCATCGTGCTGGTCCGCCTCGACGGCACCTGGAAGCTGTCGAACGTCCAGTTCAGCTTCGTCGCGGGTACGCCCGGGGCGCCTCCGATGCCCGGGCCGCCCCCCGGCAAGCAGATGCCGACTCCTCCGCCCGGAGCGACGTCATGAAGCTGGGCATGGGCATGCCGGCGATGAACTGGGACGGCGGCGCCCACGGGCTGGCGGGCAAGCTCGCCGAGGTCGTGGGCGCGGCCGAGGAGGCCGGCTTCGACCTGATCACGATCCCCGACCACGTATGGCTGCACCCGATCATGGGCGGGCCGGAGCAGAACCACCTCGAGGCCTACACCACGCTCGGCTTCCTCGCGGCGCACACCCGCAAGGCGCGGTTGCTGACGCTCGCGACCGCCGCGCCGTACCGGCCGCCGGGCCTGCTGGCGAAGATCGTCACGACGCTCGACGTGCTGTCCGGCGGCCGCGCGATGCTCGGCATCGGCAGCGGTGACTACCCCGAGGAGGCCGCCGGTCTCGGGCTGCCGTTCCCGGAGAAGCTGCGCGACCGGTTCGACCTGCTGGACGAGACGGTCCAGGTCTGCCTGCGGATGTGGGAGGGCGAGCAGGGGTCGCAGCAGCCGTTCGAGGGCGAGCACGTACGCCTGGAGCGCGCGCTCAACGTGCCGCAGTCGTTGCAGCGCCCACACCCGCCGATCCTGATCGCGGGCAGCGGCGAGAAGCGGACGCTGCCGCTCGTCGCGAAGTACGCCGACGCGTGCAACATCCGCCCGACGCCGGAGATCCCGCGTCAGCTCGACCTGCTGAAGCGCCTGTTCGAGCAGGAAGGACGCGACTTCGACGCGCTGGAGAAGACCGCGCCGTTCCTCTTCGACGTCGGCGAGAATGGCGAGAAGGTGCCCGAGCTGCTTTCGAAGCTGCGCTGGCTGTCGGACCTGGGTATCCAGACCGTGTTCGGCTGGGTCGTCGGAGTCGAGCGGATCGAGCCACTGGAGGTCATGGCCCGCGAGGTGTTCCCTGTCATCAGCGAATGGCCCTAGGAGCCCAACATGCTGCACATGATTCCCCGCACGACGATGACGCCGAAGCAGCTCGAAGGAGCACGCGAGCAGATCGCGGTTGTCGGGCCGGACCGGCTGGAGATCGTCTGCATCCACACCAACGCGACGATGATCCAGACCTGGCTGGAGCAGAACACATGAGCGGCGCGGACGGCCAGTACCCGCTCGCCGGCCGGGTCGCGATCGTCACCGGTGCCAGCCGCGGGATCGGCGCGGCCACGGCGCTGGCGTTCAGCCGGGCCGGCGCCCGGGTCGTGCTGGCCGCGCGCAGCGAGCAGTCGCTCACCACCCTCGCAGATCAGATCCGCGCGGAGGGCGGCAAGGCTCTGGCGGTTCCGACCGACGTGTCCGACCCGGCCTCCGTGCTGCGCATGGTCGAGCAGACGCTCGGCGCGTACGGACGGCTCGACGTCGCGCTCAACAACGCGGCGGGCGGCGGGCACCGGCCGACCCCGCTCGCGGACGTCAGCGTCGACGACTTCGACAGCGCGCTCGCGATCAGCCTCCGAGGCGTCTTCCTGTCGATGAAGTACGAGATCCCGGCGATGCTCGACGGCGGTGGCGGAGCGATCGTCAACATGGCTTCGACGGCCGGGCTCGAGGCCGTCGCCGGGCTGTCCGGCTACGTCTCGGCCAAGTTCGGTGTGATCGGCCTGACCCGCACCGCCGCACTCGACTACGCCGAGGCCGGCATCCGGGTCAACGCACTGGCACCCGGGCCGATCCGCACCGAACAGGTCGAACGGGCCGGCGAGCAGGCCCTGCTGAAGATGGGCCAGACCCTCCCTGTCAAGCGGATCGGCCGGCCCGACGAGGTCGCCGACGCGGTCGTCTGGCTCTGCTCGGACCAGTCGTCGTTCGTCACCGGCGCGACGCTGCCGATCGACGGCGGACTGCTGGCCGGCATCGCGCCATTCGGCCGCTGAAGAATATCCCCCCACTTCTCCAAGGATTGGTGATATATGAGCACGCAGATCACACGTGACGAACTCCGGGCGGCCATCGATAACGGCACGGTAACGGTAATCGACGCGTTGCCGGCCGCGCCCTATTCCGCGCGGCATCTGCCCGGAGCACTCAACCTGACCTCCGAGGAGGCCGATGCGAAGGCCGCCGATCTCCTGCCCGACAAGAGCGCGACGATCGTGACGTACTCCACCGATTCCGCCTGCACACGTGGCCCTGACCTGGCCGGCCTGCTCGAACGCCTCGGTTACACCGACGTTCGCCTCTATTCCGAAGGCATCGCGGACTGGGTGCAAGCCGGGCTTCCCGTCGAGTCCGCATGACCCCACCGATTCACCCAGGTGGTTACGGATTCATCCCTTGTTACATTGCCGTTTCCGGACTATGACGGCAACCTGCGTTGACACGGTTTGACGCGAGCGGTAGTCCTAGACCAATTGCGAGGTGAGCTGGATCACAGGCCAGCTCGCCACGCTCCAGCGTGTCTCGGTGAACGGGGACTGTTCGTTGGAGGTCTGTCATGCCACCTGGGTTTTCCGACCGCTCGCGTCGTGATTTTCTGAAGCTGGCCGGGTTGAGTTCCGCCGGACTGGCGGTCGCCGCGGCCTGCGGCACACCGCCCGCACCGGAGATTCCGGATCCGTCGTCGAGTGAGTCGCCGGCGCGGAAGGTCCCACGTGGAAAGCCGAAGAAGGTTCCGCGCGAGAAGACGCTGATGCTGGCCAACGGCGACGGCTCCGACGTCGGCATCTGCAACCCGTACGCCTCCGGCTTCAACCACCAGCGCGGCCTGGCGGCGATGTTCGAGCCGCTCTACTTTTACTCAGCCTTTACTGGCGAAACCACGCCATGGCTCGCGGACGGCGATCCGAAGTACTCCTCCGACAACACCAGCGTCACGATCACCACCCGGACCGACGCGACCTGGAGCGACGGGAAGCCCTTCACCGCGGGCGATGTCGCCTTCACGCTCAACATGCTGAAGGACAAGAAGAACCAGGCGATGACCTACTCCGCGGACATCCGCGAGTGGGTGAAGTCGGCGGAGGCGCCGGACGAGAAGACGATCGAGATCAAGTTCACCAAGCCGGCGCCGCGGTTCGTCTTCGACTACCTCTACATGAAGAACGACCTCGGCATCTTCCTGGTCCCCGAGCACATCTTCAAGGACCAGAAGAACCAGTACGGCTTCCTGTTCTACGACCCGGCCAAGAAGTGGCCGGTCGTCACCGGCCCGTACCAAATGGTCGACTGGACCGTGCAGCAGCGCCTGCTGGACCGGCGGGACGACTGGTGGGCCGTCAAGGCAGGCGTGGCCGAGCAGCCCGGCCCGGAGCGGATCGTCGTCGTGCCGTTCACCGACCCGACCAACACCGCGCAGCGCCTCATCAACGACGAACTGGACTCCTCGCTCGACCTGCGGCCGCCGGTCATCAAGCAGGTCGTCAAGGAGAACCCGAAGATCATCGCCTGGACCGACCGGAACGCGCCCTACGGCTACACCGACTGGTGGCCGCAGTCGCTGTTCTTCAACTGCGCGGTCCCGCCCTACAACGACGTCGAGATCCGGCGCGCGGTCAACCACGCGATCGACCGGCAGCAACTGGTCGACATCGGGTACGAGGGTGCGGGAACGATCTCAGACTTGCCGTTCCCGGACTTCCCGCCGTTGAAGAAGTACCTCGACGCGGTCAAGCCGACGCTCGACAAGTACCCCACCAACGCGCACGACCTGGCCAAGGTCGACCAGATCATGACCGGCAAGGGGTACGCCAAGGACGGCCAGGGCCTGTGGGCGAAGGACGGCAAGCGCGTCGACGCCACCATCTACGGCATCCTCGACCTGGTCAACGACTACGGCGCGATCCTCGCCGAGCAGTTGCGCAACGCCGGCTTCGAGGCCTCGCTGCAGACGCCGGGCGACTCCTCGACGCGGATGTCCGACGGTTCGGCGAAGCTGTTCCTGTTCGGTTTCGCGGGCGCGCTCGCCGACCCGTACCCCTCGCTGGAGCTGATGCACTCGCGGCACTACTCCAAGGTGAAGGTCGCGGGCGACATCAGCAGCCGCTGGCGTAACAAGGACTTCGACCAGATCGTCGAGCAGATGGCGTCACTGAAGGTCGACGACCCCGCCGAGCTGCCGCTGTTCCAGCAGGCGATGGAGATCTATCTCCGCGAGCTGCCCCACACGCCGTTGCTGCAGTGGTACCACCGGATCGCCTACAACACGAAGTACTGGACCGGCTGGCCGACCGCCAAGGACCCGTACCTGCCAGGTGCCTTCTGGTTCAAGACGCTGCCACTGGAGCTCACCCACCTCAAGTCGACGGGCGCCTGAGCGACGACGTTCTCGTGGCGGGCCGGTGCGAGCCGGCCCGCCCGGGCCTAGGAGGTTCGGATTGGTTTCGTGGCAGTACCTCGTCAAGCGGATCCTGCTTCTCATCACCGTGATGTGGACAGCGGCGACGATCAACTTCTTCATCCCCAAGCTGAGCCCGCGTGACCCCATCAAGGAACGCCTCCTGCAGGCGGCGACGCAGGGCGGCCGCAACCAGACCGGCCTGCAGGCGATGGCCGACACGTACAACTCGCAGTTCGGCCTGGACCAGCCGATCTGGAAGCAGTACCTCCACTCGTTGCTGAAGGTCGTCCAGTTCGACTACGGCTACTCGATCTCGCAGTATCCGCGGACGGTCAACGACGTCATCGGCACCGCGCTGCCGTGGACGATCGGCCTCGGCGTGGTGGCGATCCTGATCTCGTTCGTGATCGGGACGATCCTGGGCGCGATCCTCGGCTGGCCGCGCTCCCCTCGCCTGCTGCGCGCGTTCATCCCTGCCAGCATGCTCACCAGCGCGGTGCCGGCGTTCGTGCTCGGCTTCCTGCTGATCTACGCGTTCGCGTTCCGATGGCGCGTGTTCCCGCTGGCCGGTGCGTACTCCCAGACCTCCTCTCCGGAGTGGAGCCTGCCGTTCATGCTGGACGTGCTCGACCACGCGTTCCTGCCGGCGATGGCGCTGATCCTGTTCCAGCTCGGCCATCAGGCGCTGCAGATGCGCAGCCTGATGGTGATGACGACCGGCGAGGACTTCATCACGTTCGCCGACGCGAAGGGACTGAAGCCGCGGCGGATCTTCCTGCGGTACGCCGTGCGCAACGCGCTGCTGCCTCAGGTCACCGGCCTGGTGATGTCGCTCGGCACGTTCATCTTCTCCACGGTGCTCGTCGAGACGTTGTTCTCCTATCCGGGCCTCGGCGGCCTGATCAACGGGTCGATCCAGGTGCTGGACTACAACCTGCTCTACGGCATCACGATGATCCTGGTGTTCGCGGTCTGCATCGCGACGCTCGTCGTCGACCTGATCTATCCGTTGCTCGATCCTCGAATCCGCTACGAGAAGGGGTGAGAAAGTGGCAGCGACCACGACGTCGACCCAGACGGCGACCCTGCTCGCCCCGTCTCCGGTGGCCGCCAAGGCGGTGGGTGCCCTCCGCTACCTGCGGCGCAACCCGCTGCTGATCATCGGGCTGTCGATGTTCCTGGCGCTCGTGCTGTTCTCGACGCTGGGCCAGCTGTTCATCGATCCGCTCAAGGACCCTTATCCGCTGGCGGGTCCGGCCAGCCGGCCACCGTCGCTGGACTACCCGTTCGGCACCGACTCGCAGGGTCGTGACCTGCTGGCGGTGATGATCGTGGGCACCCGGCTCAGCCTGAAGATCGGGCTGCTGGCCGGCGCGATCGGCCTCGCGATCGGCATCGTCCTCGGGCTGATCTCCGCGTTCTACGGCGGCTGGATCGACAACGTCATCCGGTGGATCGTCGACGTGATGTTCACGATCCCGAGCTTCCTCGTGATGGTCATCATCGCGTCGCTGCTGCGGCAGTACATCTCGATCGAGAACATGGCGTTCATCCTGGCCGCGTTCGCGTGGCCCGGGCCGACCCGCGGGATTCGGGCGCAGGTGCTGTCGTTGCGGGAACGGGAGTTCATCCGGATGGCCCGGCTGTCCGGCATGCGCGGCCCCGAGATCATCGTGCGGGAACTGCTGCCGAACCTCGCACCGTTCCTGCTGGCGGGCTTCGTCGGCGCGCTGATCGGCGCGGTCTACGGCGCGCTGGGGCTGGAGCTGCTCGGCCTCGGGTCGCAACGTGAACCGACGCTCGGCATGACGTTCTTCTGGATGCAGAAGTACTCCGCGCTGCTGCGAAATCTCTGGTGGTGGTGGGGAATCCCGATCGCCATCATCATCGTGCTGATCCTGTCGCTGTACTTCATCTCGTTCGCCCTCGACGAATGGGCCAACCCGCGGTCGAGGAGGTCCCAATGACCGATCCGGTGCTGTCCGTCCGCGATCTCGAGGTCCGCTATCACACCGACGCGGGTCCGGTGCAGGCTGTCAACGGCGTCAGCTTCGATCTCATGCCAGGCGAGAAACTGGGGCTGGTCGGTGAGTCCGGGTCGGGCAAGTCGACGATCGCGCTCGCCCTGATGCGGTTGATCCGGCCTCCGGGCAGCATCTCCGGGGAGGTGCGGCTCGACGGCGAGAACCTGATCGAGCTGCCGGAGCGCCAGATGCGCGCACGGCGTTCCAGCAAGATCAGCATGATTCCGCAGGGTGCGATGAACTCGCTCAATCCCGTCACGCGGATCGAGGACCAGATCGTCGACACGCTCGAGGACCACGGCGTTCTCGGCAACGGCAGGCGTTCCAAGCAGGAGCTCCGGGAGCGCGCCCGGTCCGCGCTGGAGTCGGTGGGCCTGAAACGCAATGTCGGGCGGATGTTCCCGCACGAGCTCTCCGGCGGCATGAAACAGCGCGCCTGCATCGCGATCGCGGTCGCGATGGAGCCCCAGGTCGTGATCGCCGACGAGCCCACGTCCGCACTCGACGTCGTGGTGCAGCGGCAGGTGATGGACACCATCATGCGGCTGCAGGAGGAGCTCGGTGTCGCGGTCATCCTGATCGGTCACGACATGGGCCTGATGGCGCAGACCGTCGACCGGCTCGCGGTGATGTACGCCGGCAAGCTGGCCGAGCTGTCGCCCATCGAGGAGATTTTCGCGCGGCCGTTGCATCCGTACACCGAGTTGCTGATCGAGAGCCTGCCGAAGCTGGAGCAGCGTGGCACGTTCCGCGGAATTCCCGGCCTGCCGCCGTCACTGAGGTCGTTGCCGGAGGGATGCCTGTTCCACCCGCGGTGTCCCAAGGCGATGGACCTGTGCCGGGAGGAGGCACCGGAGTACCGCGAGCACGACCAGAACCGGTTCGCCTCCTGCCACCTGCTGGAGACCGCACGTCAAGGTGAGGAGAGTCATGCCGGCCGCTGACAGTGCATACCGCGAGACGGCTCCGCTGGTCGAGCTGAGCGAGGTCACCAAGGTCTACGGCGGTGGCGTGCTGTCGCGTGACTCGACCGTCGCGCTCGACAACGTTTCGCTCACCGTACAAGGCGACAAGCCGCAGATCGTGTCGGTCGTCGGCGAGAGCGGCAGCGGGAAGACCACACTCGCGTCGTTGCTGATGGGCTTCATCTCGCCGACGTCGGGTGTGGTGCGGTTCCAGGGCTCGGACGTCTCGAAGCTACGAGGCGACCGGCTGAGCCGGTTCCGCCGTGACGTGCAGGCGGTGTTCCAGGATCCGTTCGCCGTGTTCAACCCGTTCTACAAGGTCGACCACGTGCTGACGGTGCCGATCCAGAAGTTCAGGATCGCCAAGTCGAAGGGCGAACGGCACGACCTGATGGTGTCGGCGCTGGAGACGGTCGGGCTGCGGCCGGACGAAACCCTCGGGCGTTATCCTCACCAGCTCTCCGGCGGCCAACGGCAGCGCATCATCGTGGCGCGGGCGCTGATGCTGCGGCCGAAGCTGATCGTCGCCGACGAGCCGGTGTCGATGGTCGACGCCTCGCTGCGCGCGACGATCCTGGAGAGCCTGCGCACGGTCAACCGCACGCTGAACGTGCCGATTCTCTACATCACGCACGACCTCGGCACGGCGTACCACGTGAGCGACCACATCCTCGTGATGTATCGCGGCAGCATCGTGGAGGCCGGCGAGGTCGAGACGGTCATCACCTCGCCGAAACACCCGTACACACAGCTGCTGATCGACTCGATCCCGTGGCCGAACCCGAAGCTGCGCTGGGGTCAGCAGAAAGTCGGCAAACAGAACGGTATCGAGGTGCCGGACCGCCACCCTGGTTGCCGGTTCGCCGACCGCTGCCCGTCGGCGATGCAGCGGTGCGTGGAGACTCCGCCACCGGCGTACCTCCCCACCCCACGGCACGCGGCGAACTGCTATCTGTACGACGACACGCCACAACTGGACGGACACGACATCAGCAGCCTGCTCGAACTCAGCTGAAGTGGCTTTATCTGGAACAGATCCGAATCAGGGCGGTTCCGAGCCGTCGATTCGTGTGGGTGCAAGGTTTCTGGTCGAGTACCCACACGAATCGGACAGGGGCTAGGTCCGTGCGCGGAACCGCACAAACACTGACGGCAATACGGTACAGCGCCGTGGGGCGAACACGCTACGTTGCAATGGCTGCAACCTAGCGTCCGTACTCAGTTGCGATTGAGAAGTTTCAGTTCTGAGTCCCAGCGAAACTTTCTATTGGACGCAGCCAGCAATGCCGCGAAGGATAGAAAGATATGGAATTCACACAACTTGGCCGGACGGGTGTGAAGGTCAGCAGACTCTGCCTCGGAACGATGAACTTCGGACCGCAGACGGAAGAAGCCGACTCGCACGCCATCATGGATGCCGCACACGACAAGGGCATCAACTTCTTCGACACCGCGAACGTCTACGGCGGGCAGGACCACCGTGGCTGGACCGAGGAGATCGTCGGCCGCTGGTTCGCAGGCGGCGACGGCCGTCGCGAACGTACGGTGCTCGCCACCAAGGTCTACGGTGACATGGGCCAGTGGCCCAACGAGAGCAAGCTGTCGGCGCTCAACATCCGCCGGGCGCTCGACGCCAGCCTGAAGCGGCTGCAGACCGACTACATCGACCTCTACCAGTTCCACCACGTCGACCGGAACACGCCGTGGGACGAGATCTGGCAGGCGCTGGAGACGGCCGTCGCCCAGGGCAAGGTGCTCTACGCCGGAAGCAGCAACTTCGCCGGCTGGCACCTGTCCGAGGCGCAGGCGGCCGCGGCCCGGCGTAACTACTACGGCCTGGTCAGCGAGCAGTCGATCTACAACCTGCTGAACCGCGCGATCGAGCTCGAGGTGATCCCGGCCGCGCAGCACCACGGCATCGGCATCATCCCGTGGTCGCCGCTGGCCGGTGGCCTGCTGGGCGGCGTGATCCGCAAGGAGCGCGACGGCAAGCGCCGCAACCAGGCCGAGCGGATCGAGAAGCACCGCGAGCAGTTGGCGCAGTACGAAGACCTCGCCGAGGAGCTCGGCCACGAGCCGGGCGAGCTCGCGCTGGCCTGGCTGCTGGCCCAGCCGGCCGTGACCGCGCCGATCATCGGGCCGCGCACGATGGAGCAGCTCGACACCGCGGAGAAGGCGCTCGAGATCACGCTCGACGGCAAGACGCTGGAGCGGATCGACGAGATCTTCCCGGGCCACAAGACCGCACCCGAGGACTACGCCTGGTAGGCCTGGTGACCCACTTCTCGGCCGGCTGACTGCCGCGCCTTCGTTGGTGCGGAGGTGGTGGTGCGGAGATCGGACATCGTACGGACTGACCGGTCCTCCGGCCCGTGATCCCCCGGAGGGCGGGTCGTCCGATCTCCACCCACTGCCACCGTTTGCGCCGGACTTCTCCGCAGTAGGCTGCGTACACCATTGTGTGGTCATTGTGTGGTCCGGGAACGGGGAAACGCGCCATGGCGACCGCCGTCGAGTTCAGGGTGCTCGGGCCCTTGGACGTTCTCGTCGACGGCGTTGCCGTCCCGCTCGACCGTCCTCGGCCACGTGCTCTGCTCGGCATCCTGCTCGCCAACGCGGGCGCTCCGGTCTCGGTGGACCGGCTGATCGATCAGCTGTGGGGTGACGACCCGCCGGCGACCGTGCGTACGTCGCTGCAGGTACACGTGTCGGCGCTACGCAAGGTGCTCGGCGAGCGGGTGGTCACCACTGCAGGCGGCTACCTCCTGGACGCCGGCTGCGCCGAGGTCGACGCGCTCACGTTCGATGCTCTGATCGCCGCGGGAGACCTCGTTGCCGCGCTCGAGCTGTGGCGCGGCGATCCCTATACCGGTGTTCCGGACTCCCCCGATGTGCTCGCCGCGCGGACCAGGCTGACCGAGCTCCGCCTCACCGCGCTGGAGGACCGGCTGGACGCCGACCTGGCCCGGGGGCGGCACGCGCAGCTGGTGGCCGAGCTGGCCGGCCTGGTGGCCGAGCATCCGGTTCGGCAGCGCCTGGCCGGCCTGTACCTGCTCGCGCTCTATCGCTGCGGCCGGACCGCCGATGCGCGGATGGCGTACGAGGCGCTGCGCGCCAGCCTCGCCGACGCGTACGGCACCGCACCTGGCGAGGAAGTAGCCGCGCTCGCCCGCGCGATCGACCGCCACGACCCGACCCTCGACCCGCCGTCGTCGATTCCCGTCGCCGCCAGCCGGTTCATCGGCCGGCGCCGCGAGCTCGAACAACTCGCCGGCAACCTGCTCCGCACCCGGCTGCTCACCCTGACCGGCCCGGGCGGCGCCGGCAAGACCAGGTTGGCACTCGAACTAGCCCGCGACACCGAACCCGACCACCGCGACGGCGTTCACGTCGTCGAACTAGCCGCGGCAGCACCCAGCCCAGCGGTGGCCGGCCCAGCTGCACCAGGTGCAGCTGCACCTGGTTCGACGGCGGCTGGCTCAGCAGTGGCCGGCTCAGTGGCGGCTGCGTCCGCGCCCGCCCGCTCCACGGTGTCCAGCTCAGCCACGCCCGGCTCGACGGTGCCCAGCTCAGCCACGCCCGGCTCGACGGCGGCCGACTCCGCGACGGGGTCGGTGGTGGCGGAGCTTGTGGGGCAGGCGTTCGGCATCTTGCCGCGGAGTGGTGAGCCTCTGCTGCCAGTACTCGCCGCCCAGTTGCGCGGGACTCGGGCGCTGCTCGTCCTCGACAACTGTGAGCACGTGATCGAGGACAGCGCACGGCTCGTGGCCGCACTCCTCGCCCACTGCCCAGGCCTGCGCGTGCTGGCGACCAGCCGCGAGCCGCTCGGTGTGGCCGGTGAGCAGGTGTGGCTGGTGTCCGGGCTCGCTGTTCCCGAGGCGGTCCGGTTGCTCGCGGCTCGAGGTGCCGAGGCGCGCCGCGGGTTCACGATCGACAGCGGCAACGCCGAGGTGGCCGCCGAGCTGTGCCGCCGGCTGTCGGGGTTGCCACTGGCGATCGAGCTGGCCGCGGCCCAGCTGCGGGTGATGTCGCTGGCCGAGATCGACAGCGGGCTCGGGCTGGCCGACGCCCGCTCGCGGACGGCACCGGACCGGCACCGCACGCTGCGTGCGGCGATCGGCTGGAGCCATGCGCTCCTGTCGGCCGAGGAACGGGCCATGTTCCGCGGCCTGTCGGTGTTCGCGGGCGCGTTCCGGCGGGACGCGGCGGAGTACGTCACCGAACAGCCCGGCGACGTCCTGGTCCGGCTGGCCGACCGGTCGCTGGTTACGGCCGAGCCGTCGCCGAGCGGCACGCGCTACCGGATGCTCGAGCTGATCCGGGAGTACGCCGCCGAGCAGATGGTGGACGAGCGTCCGCTGCGGCAGCGGCACGCGGCCTGGTACGCCGAGCTGGCCGAGACCGCCAACCGCGAGCGCTTCGACTCCGGGTGGCTACCCCGGCTCACCGAGGTGATCCCCGACCTCCGTACCGCCGTCGGCTGGTGCCTCGGCGAGGGTCGCGATCCCGAAGCCGCGTTGCGAATCGCGTCTTCGCTGTGGTGGTTCTGGTACGACCACGGCCTGGCCGTCGAGGCCTGGAGCTGGCTGCGTCAGCTGCTGCCCTCGCTCGGGTCAGTGCCACGGGCGCTGCGGGCGGACGCGTTACGCGCCTCGTCGGCCCTGGCCCGGGCCAACCGCGACGACGCGGAGGCCCGCCGGCTCGGTGAGCTCGCCCTGCGGGCCTACCGCGAGCTGGACGACCGGGTCGGGATGACGAGCGCACTGAACGGGCTGGCGCACGTCGCGCTCTACCAGGCCGACTACTCCGCCGCCCTCGCGTACGCCGAGGACTGCCTGCGGCTCACCAGCGAGCTCGGCGACGAGATCCGCACGGCGCTGACCTACAACCCGCTCGGCGTGGCACTGCGCGGACTCGGCCGGATTGCCGAAGCCGAGGCCGCGTTCACCGAAGCGCTGGAACGGTCCACCGCACTGGGCCCGGGCACCGGCGAGGCGTTCGCGTTGAGCAACCTGGCGGCGCTGGCCAGAGCGGAGGGCCGGCCGGCCGATGCGCGGTCGTTGTACGTACGGAGCCTGCGGCTCTATCGCCGGCTCGACCTCGTCACGGGCCAGTTGAACGCGCTGGACGGCCTGGCCGGTGTGGCACTGGACGAGGGCAGACCCAAGGAGGCGCTACATCTCCTGCTCACCGCCGACCGCGGCTGGGAGCGCCTGGCCGCCCGGCCGTTCTCAGCCGACCATGAGCAGGACCGGGAGGCGACCCGCACGGGCGCGCTGGCGGCGCTGGGAGGGGCGTACGAGATCCCCGAAGAACCGCTCGCAACAGCCGTCGACCAGCTGCTTTGAGCAACCTTTAGCGAGCCTTTAGCGCGGAATTCCAAGCTTCCGCACATGAGCCAATCGAACAACACGACACGAGGGATCGTGGGCGGACTGCTCACGTTCGTGCTGGCTGTTGGCACTCTCACGGGGTGCACCAACGCGGGGATGGAAACCGGGGGGAACGGGCCGGCTGAGCCGACACCTTCCACGACACGCGCGGCCGGGGGCGACGCGCCGACGTTGTGGGAGCAGACGATCAGCCGGCTCGGCCCGGACGGCAGGCTGGGCAGGGACGCGGCGCTGGCCGCGTACACGCTCGCGATCGGGCCGCTCCCCGGCGTCGAACGACCTGGCGGGAACACCGACGACATCGTCTCCGGCACGATCGCGGTGCGATCCGTCCTGGCCCACTGGAACGAGCTGACCGGCCCGCAACGCGACGCGGTGCTGAAGGCGCTCGGCACGAAGCTGCTCCAAGGAGCACCGTCCGGTGGCGGCGCGCTGGGCGCACCAGTGCGAACACCGAACCCCAACCTGGCCTGTCAAACGGCCGACTCGGCCGGCGCGGGGCCCTACCGCGAGCTGGTCGACGACGCCATCGCCAAGATCTCCGCGAGGCTCGGCAGGTCGCTGAGCATCCAGACCACCGTGACGGTCGACACCACGGAGGACATCGAGGAGGCCGGCCCGGACGCGTGGATGTACACCTATCCCTGCGCCGGCGTGATGCGGTCGGACCACGTCGCGGACGGCCGGGTCACCGGTTGCACCATCCACCTCAGGCCGCGGTCGACCCTGGCGGCGAACTTCGAGGCCGACGTACGCGGGCCGCTGGTCCACGAGGTCATGCACTGCTTCATCTTCCAGAAGTTCGGCCTCGCGCCGCTGCCGGACTGGTACGCCGAAGGTGTGCCGTCCTGGGCGATGGGCGCGCTCGGGCCGCCGAACCAGCCGCTCGCCAACCACTGGGCGTACTACCTGCGGCACCCGAACCTGCCTCTGGAAGGCCGGACGTACGACGGCATGGGGTTCTTCGTGCACCTCGCCGAGACTGGCACCGATCCGTGGAAGGTCATCGACCCGATGGGCCGGAAGCTGCGCGACGGCACCGGGACGCCTGAGGCGTGGCGGGCGTCCGGCATGAGCTCCAGCTTCGAGGAGACTTGGGGCTCCGGCTTCGTCCAGGATCCATCGCGCGGTAAGGCGTGGATGTCGACCGGTCCCAACCTGGCGGCTTCCGTGCCGAGGTTCGAG
Source organism: Flindersiella endophytica (assembly GCF_054779015.1). Taxonomy (NCBI): domain Bacteria; kingdom Bacillati; phylum Actinomycetota; class Actinomycetes; order Propionibacteriales; family Nocardioidaceae; genus Flindersiella; species Flindersiella endophytica. Next base: position 20,491 of record NZ_BAAGYY010000019.1, on the reverse strand, counting down.
CAGGAGACCATCGCCAACGGAGACACCCGTTCCGTGGTGTCGAATCCGACGGCGGCCAGGATGAAGCGGCTGAGTATCGCGGCCGAGGTCGTTCAGGTCGACCCCAGCCCGGCTGCCAAGGGGCGGATCAGTCTTTCCGTCGGCACCGATGTGACGCTCGACGTCGCCCGGTCGGCGACCTACTGCGCGCTCGGCGGGTCGGCATGCACGTGCCCGCCCGACAGTGAACGAGCCGGCACCAAGTTCACGCCGATGGAACGCGGCGAACAGTACGCCGGCGTGACGGGTGGCCTGGAGAACGCGTCCGTCTCGGTGAGCGGGCAGAGCCTCGAGGACTTCTGCGGGAAGCCCGGGAAGCCGGGCAAGTGGCGTGCGGTCTCCGTCACGTCGAGATCGACACTCCCACAGGGCCCGGGCAACAGCGACTGGCACTGGAACGTCGACGGCGGCGCGGGCATCAAGCTGACGATCGACCCGAAGGGCAAGGTGAGCGTCGACTACACCGGCATGCGGAAGCTGTCGTACACCATTCCGGAAGTACGGCAGGCCGGCACAGTCATCTGCACTGGTGTTGACAAGGGCTCGCTGCCGGCGAAGTCCTTCAGCGGAAGCGGGGGCGCCTGGCAACCGACGATCGGCGCGATCGGCTCGTCCGGAACGATCGACGTCACCTCTCCGACTCGCCTGCGTCAGTCGGCGTCGCCGGGAAGCGGTGGGTGCCGGTCGATCTTCCGAGCCGATCCGTTCCACGCCGGCACCTGGAAGCGGACGCCAAAGTCGCTGACGATCATCGCGAGCGAGAACTCTCCCGCCGGCGGCAGGATCAGCACGGTGTGGACCTTTGCGCCAGCTTGATGTCATGTTAATGTCATCATGACATCATCCAGGGAGGGTTCATCCATGTCCGAGGTAACGCAGATCCAGGGAACGGTGCTCGTCGTCCGGGGCGACAAGGCGTTGTACGAAGCGAGCGGCGGCTTCGCCGACGTCGCCAACGGTGTGGCCTGCATACCGGCGACGCGGTTCCAGCTCGCGTCGGTCAGCAAGCAGTTCACCGCCGCGGCGACGTTGCTGCAGGTCGAGGCCGGCCGCGTCGGGCTCGACTCCCCGGTCGGCGACTGGATCTCCGACTGCCCGCCGGCGTGGAGCGAGATCACCGTGCACCATCTGCTGACCCACACCTCCGGGCTCAACCACTGGAACGACCATCCCGAGCTCGACCTGTGCGGCTGGACGCCACCGTCGGAGGCGATCAAGGCGTTCCAGGCCAAGCCGCTGCGCTTCGAGCCGGGCACCGACTGGTACTACAGCAGCCCTGGGTACGTCCTGCTGGCGCACATCGTGGAGCGCGCGAGCGGCCGGCCCTACCGCTCGTACCTGCAGGAGGAGATCTTCGAGCCACTCGGTCTTTCCGACACGCTCGTCGGCATGCCGGACGGCCAGGACCGGATGGCCGTGCCGTACGCCGATGGCGAGCCGACGCCTTCGTTCGAGCTCGACTCGCTCGGCATGGGTGCGGGCGACGCCTGGTCGACCACGCACGACATGGTGCGCTGGGACCGCGCGCTGGCCTCCGGCTCGTTCCTCTCCGACCGGTCGCGGGAGCTGACGTTCACGCCGCACGCCAAGACCGGCCCGGACCGGCTGGCCGACGCGTACGGCTACGGCTGGCAGCTCGGCACGATCGCCGGTCACGCCGTCCGCTTCCACAGCGGCGGCAACGCGGGGTTCCGCACGTTCAACGCCTGGTTCCCCGAACTCGACGCGTACATCGTCGTGCTCAGTAACCACGACGAGTTCGACTCGCAGGAGATGACCATCAAGCTCGCCGAGGCCTGGCTCTAGGCCTGTCGTCGATGAGCGAGCCGGAGCGTGCGGTCCGGGGAAACCAGATCGTCTCGGAGCGCGATCCAGCCGTGCGGATCGCGCTGCCCGAGACGGCGCGTTATCTGGGCGCCGACCGATGGGTGCTGTACACGGCATACCGACATCGGCGGGCTCGACTTCTACGTCGACACGTGGGTGCGGGACGCGGATGCCGAGGGCCTGGCGGCCGGCCAGTGGAAAGCCGCCGAGCCGGGGCTGGTCGAACGTGCGGTGGCGAGCGTTTCGATCCGTCCCATTGGCTGACAATGCGCGCTCTCCTGGCCGCCGCCGAACGCCTCGCGGGCGGGTCGGCCGGGAGGGGCAAGGTTTGTGAAAGCTTCCCGTAATCGGCGGACAGCGTCTGCCGGCGTGTGAAAACGTGGCGTTCACCGGGCCATCAGCCACGACGGGGAGGGCAGAGCGGTCCGGGCTGTGCGGACAGTCCGAAGGGGCATCGAACGTGAGAAAACTCCTCAGCATCCTGGTCGTCCTGACCGTTTCCATCGCGCTGTCCGGCGCTTCGGCCACCGCGGCGGCGCCCGCACGCGGGCCGTCCGATCCGGCCACGCCGTCGATCCCGCAGCGATATCTGGACCAGCCGATCCAGTGGTCCGTCTGCCCGTTCGACGCGACCGTGAAGCAGCTCTACCCCCAGGCGCCCACCACCAACTGCGCCAAGGTGAAGGTGCCGATGGACTGGAACCACCCCGACGCGCACCCCGACATCAACCTGGCGATCGCCTACAGCCAGGCGACCGGAACGTCGCGCGGGTTGATGACCAGCAACCCCGGCGGGCCTGGCGGCGCCGGCCTCACGTTGTCCGCCGGTCTTGCGATCGACAAGCCGCAGCTGTTCTCCGACTACGACCTGCTCGGCTTCGACCCGCGCGGGTTCGGTACCAGCCAGCCGCTGCAGTGCCTCACCACCGTCGAGAAGGTGAACGCGCTGCCGACCACGCCCGACTACAAGGAGCGCAACCGCCAGACCCACCGCACCGAGGTGGCCGAGGCGAAGCTGCTGTCCGACGCGTGCTCGGCGACCGAGTTCGGCCAGTTCGTGAGCAGCCAGCAGACGGTCTACGACATGGACTTCCTGCGCGCGCTGTTCGACGCGCGGCAGCTGAACTTCATCGGCTACAGCTACGGCACGTGGCTCGGTGGCTGGTACGCCGACACGTACCCTCGCCGGGTCGGCAGGTTCGTGCTCGACTCCAACATGGACTGGACCCACTCGCAGTGGGACAACGTCAACTTCGACCCGTTCTCCAGCCAGCGCCGGCGGGACGCGCAGCTGTTCCCGTGGATCGCGCGGCACGCCGACCAGATCGACGGGCTGGGGTCGACGCGTAAACAGGTGACGGCGAAGTACGACAGCGTGCGCGCGCAACTCGTCGCGCTGGTAAAGGCCGGCACGAGCGAGATGCGCGGCGACAACCTCGACGGGCTCGTCTACAGCGCGGAATACAGCAACATCCGCTTCATCCGCGCGACGCTCGACATCCTCGTACACGACGAGTTCGTGAAGGCGCCGTCGGCGTCCGGTGCGGTCGAGAACGCCCACATCGAGCGCGCGTGGGCGCGGATCGCGCCGGAGCTGCAAGCCTACGACTCACTCGCGGCGATCCGGGCACGCTACGGCGTCGCGGCACCGTCGGCAGTGGCCGCGGCCGCCGTCCGTACTCCCGGCTCGGCGATCGCCGACGCCCGAGCCGCCGCGGCGGCGACCGACGCGGCGGACGACCAGGTGGTCAACCTCGGCGCGATCGGCACGACGGTGCGCTGCAACGACACCAAGTGGAGCCACGACGTCGGGTTCTACCTGCGCGAGGCCGACCGGATGGCGCGGAAGTACCCCTACTTCGGCTACCTCAACGGCGTGCCGATGTGCGCCGACTGGCCGTACGCGCCGCAGGATCGCAACGCCAACCTGACCGGCTCGCCGCGCATCCTGATGGTGCAGAGCGAGTTCGACCCGGCGACGGCGTACGAAGGCTCGCTGCGCACCCACGAGTACACCTCGCGCTACACCCGCTTCATCGCCATCGACGACGAGGGAATGCACGGCCAGTACGTCGGCGGCCCGTCCGCCTGCGTCGAGGCGATCGGTGACCGGTACGTCTTCAGCGGCGAGCTCCCAGGCCGCGACCAGGTGTGCGGCACGTCGCCGCTGCCGGAGGACGGCTCGGTCTACCCGGTCAGGGGCCCGGTCGACGGCAAGTCCGTACCGCTGCCGAACAGCCGCAACGGGCTGCGCAGCGCCGGCGACCAGCGGCCGAACCCGTTGCTGCAGCAGGTCCTCGACCGGTCCGCAGCGCAGACGGCGTCGATCCGCTGACGCGATAACGACCTGTTGGAGGTGTCTCGGTCTCCAGGCCGAGATGCCTCCAACAAGTCAGTGGAGAGCCTTGGCGAGAGCTGGAGCAAGATCGCCGCGGTCAGCGACCTGAACGTGGTCGAGCTCCAGCCAGGTAGCCATCAGCCGGAGCTCCTCGGCCAGCTCGGCCGCCACTTCACGGGCCGGTGTCGCGTCCGGTTCCCGGTGCACGACCGGCACGGTCAGCGTCGAGGTCTTGCGGTCGGCGCGGAGGTCGACGCGGGCCACCAGGCGGTCGCCGAGGAGGAAGGGGAGGACGTAGTAGCCGTGCACTCGCTGGGGCTCCGGCGTGTAGATCGAGATGCGGTAGTGGAAGCCGAACAGCTTCAGCGTCCGGTCGCGGTCCCAGATCAGTGAGTCGAACGGCGACAGCAGGGCGCGGGCGTGCACGTGATCCGGCACCGGGGCATCCGACCAGCGGAACATCGCCTGCGAAACGCCCTCCACTCTGACCGGCACCAGCTCCCCCGCCGCCACCAGCTCGGCGACCCGGGCCTTCGCGGGGTCAGCCGGCAGCTGGAAGTACTGCCGGAGCTGCTTCTCCGTCGCGACACCCAGCGCGCGCGCAGCGATCCGCACCAGCTCGCGTTGCGCGTCGTCCGGTGCGACCGCCGGCGTCGAGAGCGCGGCGGCCGGGAGCACGCGTTCGGTCAGGTCGTAGAGCCGCTCGAAGTGCCGGCGCGACGCGGTGCTGACGGCGCCACGGTAGAACAGCCACTCCAGCGCGATCTTGGCGTTCTTCCAGTTCCACATCGTGCCGGTGCCGTAGTCGTCACCATCGCCGCGCGCGGTGTCGGCCGGCGTCGCGTCGCCGGCGGCGATCGGCCCATCGCGGCGGACGAGCTCGAGCACGTCGTCGACCAGGGACGGCGTCTCCCGCGCGACTCGCGCCATGCCGGAGATCACGGCCCACGGTGCCAGCCGGAGCGCCGGGTCGAGCGAGGTGCTCCAGTCCTTCGGAGGCAGCCCGTCGGGCGACCACTTCGTCCAGTCCCAGTGCTCGGCCGCGGTCATTCGCCAGCGCAGCAAGGGAAAACTGCTCAGCGGCAGCAGCGAGGCCTGATGTCCCCAGTATTCGAACAGCGCCCGCCGCCGCCCCCAGCACAACTCGTCGAGCAACGAACGAGAGTAGGGCCCGAGCCGGGCGAAGAGCGGCAGGTAGTGCGAACGGCACACCACGTTGACGGAGTCGAGCTGCAGCAGCCCGATCCGCTCCACCATCGCGACCATCCGCCGCCGGTCCACCCGCGACCCGGCCGCCGGCCGCGGCGCCGCGAATCCCTGCGCGGCCAGCGCCATCCGCCGCGCCACATCGCGCGGCATCGACTCCTTGCCAGCTGACTTCGCCGCCATGCCGGAACGATACCCAGCTCAGCCGGCCTCGCCCGGCCGGTCGACGAGCGCGATCAGCTTCTTCGGCGCGCGCAGGCAGTAGCTCTCGGTCAGCAGCTCCTCGATCTCCCGCCAGTCGGGCGCATCGTCGAGCAGCATGCCGATCACGGTCGGACCCCAGTCCATCGGAAAGAACGGCAAGCCGGAGCGCAGCAGCACATCACGCTCCGGATCTTCGGAACGGAACGTGAGCACCGCATGCACCGCGCCCGGCCCATCGGGTGCCGCGAGCGCCGGCGCGAAGCCCGCGACCCACTCCAGGTCAGCGCCGAAGACGTGCGCGAACGTCTGCTTGCGGACTCGCCACCGCACGCCGATCCACGCGTCTTCCTCGTAAGCGTCCGGCAGCTCCAAACACACCTTTCCCAGCCGCGCGACCAGCTCGGGCGGCAGATCTGACCTGTCTCCCACCAGGGCCTCACCTCACTTTCCAGGTCCTGCGCCAGACGTTACCTCCGCCCACCGACAGACCCCGATCGCTAGAGTCGAGCGCATGACGACGGACGAGAGTGCGCAGGTGACGCTTCGGCCCGCCGGGTCAGGTGACTCGCCGGCCGTCGCGAGGATCTGGCACGACGGCTGGCCGGACGGTCACCTCGGCCACGTCCCCGACGAGCTGGTCGCCGCCCGTACGGCGGAGTCGTTCCACCGCAGGGCCGCGGAGCGCGTCGCCGACACGACGATCGCCACCGTCGGCGACGACGTCGCGGGATTCGTCATGGTCGTGGACGACGAGGTGGAGCAGGTCTACGTCTCCTCCACGCACCGCGGCACCGGCATCGCAGGCCTGCTGCTCGCCGAAGCCGAACGACAGGTCCGCGTCGCCGGTCACAAGCAAGCCTGGCTCGCGGTCGTCGCCGGCAACGCACGCGCCCGCAGGTTCTACGAGCGCAACGGCTGGGTCGACGACGGCGCGTTCGACTACCAGGCCGGTGGCGCCGGCGAGCCGATCACCGTCCCCTGCCACCGCTACGTCAAGACGGTCACCTAGGCCAGGGCCGTGCCGACAGACGATCTGCCGGACTGGTTGCCGGCCTGGTGCCTGGACCACCTGGGCAGCGCGCCCGCCGAGGTGCTGTTCCACCGGACCTCGATCTCGATGGTGTTCGGCCTCCGGCTGGCCGATGGCAGCAACGCCGTGGTCAAGGCACGCCCCGAGGAGGGCCGGGCCACGACCTGTGTCGCGGCGCAGGCCCGGCTCGCCGAACGCGGGTTCCCGTGCGCACTGCCGCTCACGCCGGTCGTCGATGTCGGCTCGCTGGCCGTGCATGCCGAGGAGCTCCGCGGGGGCGGCGAGATGTTGTACGGGGACTCGCCGGACGTGGCCGTGCGTTACGCCGAGGTGTTCGCCTGGTTGCTGTCCGAGCTGTCCGAGCTGTCCGAGCCGGCCACACTGAACGCGGCTGCGCCGCCGCTGCCGAACCCGCGCTGGGTGCGCTGGGACCACACCGACCCGGGGCTGTGGCCGGCGATCGACTACCTCGACGACCGCGACCAGAGCCTCGTGCCCACAGAGGTCGTCGACACAGTCCGCCGCGTCCGCGAACGGCTCCTGGCGGCGAGCCTGCCGTGCGTACTCGGCTACGCGGACTACGAGGCTCAGAACCTGCGGTGGCACGGCCGCGAGATCTGGGCGGTGCACGACTGGGACAGCCTGGCCTGGCAGCCCGAAGCCGCACTGGTGGGAGCCGCCGGCGGCATGTTCGCCAACTCCGGAAGGCCAACGCTGGCACCGATCGAGAGCTCCGAAGCGTTCCTGACCGCCTACCAGGACAGGCGAGGACGCGCGTTCACCACCGAGGAACGGGAGGTCGCATGGGCGGCCAGCCTGTGGCCGGCAGCCCACAACGCCCGCTGGGAAGCGCTCCACAGCGACCAGCCGATCGCCGGCACCGCCCTGCGAACGCAGGCAGCCGAACGCCTCCGCCGAGCCGGCGTCTAGCCCCGTCCTCCACAACGATCTGGAAGTCCCACGGCCGAGTTCGAGCGCTCCCCTCGCGGCAGCGACTCACAACCTCACCCGCGGACAGCTCCGGCGATGCCCTCGACGAAGTACTTCTGCAACAGCAGGAAGATGAGCACGATCGGCAGCAGGCTGATCGTCGACGCGGCCGCCATGCCGGACCAGTCGCTGAGGTTCTCGCCCTGGAAGGAGTAGACGCCGACGGCCAGCGTGCGCAGGTCCGGCCGCGCGAGCGTGAGCACCAGCGGGATCAGGAAGCTGTTCCACACCCGCATCAACGACAGGATGATGGCGGTCGCGATCGCCGGTCTGGCCAGCGGCAGCATGACCTGCCAGAAGATCCGGACGAAGCCGGCGCCGTCCAGCTTGGCCGCTTCCTCCAGCTCGTTCGGCAACTGCCGGAAGTAGCCGGCGAACAGGAAGATCATGATGACGTGCGCGCCGCCGGACTCCGCCAGGATGATGCCCCAGAGTGAGCCCGACAGGCCGAGCCGGCTGATCAGCTCGAAGACCGGGATGATGGTGTAGCCCTCCGGCAGGAAGAGCGTCGCGAGGAACGCCACCACGACGATTCGCTTGCCGGGAAAGGAGTACCGCCCGAGCACGTAGCCGATCATCGCCGTCGTGATGGTCACGATCGCGACCGAGGCGACGGCGATGATGACGGTGTTCCAGAAGTACGGCCCGATGTTGGCCTCGTACCACGCGCGCGCGTAGTTCTCCCACTGCGGCACCTCGGGGATGAGGTCGACGCTGCCGAAGATCTCGGAGTCGGTCTTGAGCGAGGCGCTGACCATCCAGAGGAACGGATAGAGCCAGAGGAAGCAGATCGGGAGCAGGACGAGTGTGGTGATGATCTCGCGCGTGTAGCCGGCCAGGCCCCTGCGACTGCCGCCAATCGTCATCGGCGGGCTCCGGAAAGGTCCCGCCGCGCCGAGGTCACCTTGCGTACGCCCCACGCCTGTACGAGCGTGAGCACCAGCACGGTCAGCCCGAAGAACACCGCGACCGCCGAGGCGTAGCCCAGGCGGGGTTGCTGGTCCGCGGCGAACGCGAGCCGGTAGATGTAGACCTCCACGAGCTCGGTCGACATCGCCGGGCCGCCCTGCGTCATCGCCTGGACGAGAGGGAATGTCTGCAGCGCGCCGACGAAGCCGATCAGCGTGATGACGACGGCGAACGGGAAGATCAGCGGCACCGTGATGTGCCGATGGGTACGCCAGCGGGAAGCGCCATCCACCTGCGCTGCTTCGTAGATGTCCTTCGGCACGGTCTGCAGCGCGACCAGCCAGTAGATCATCGAGATGCCCATCCACTTCCAGACGTAGACGCCGGCGACCGACCACAACGCGACGTCGGGGTTGCCGAGGAAGTCGATCGGCGCGTCGATCAGGCCCACGTTGAGCAGCGCCGCGTTCAACGGTCCGTCGAACGGGTTGACGATCAGCGACATCACGATGCCGACGATCGCCGTCGTGGTGACGACCGGGAGGAAGAACACCGTGCGGAAGACCGTACGCAGCCGCAGCGACTGGTCGTTCAGCACGATGGCCACGAGCAGCGAGAGCACCAGCACGGTGGGGACGGTGGCGAACGCGAAGGCGAACGTACGCCCGAACGCGTCCCAGAACATCGGGTCGTTCAGCGCCTCGGAGTAGTTGCCGAAGCCGATGAACTCGCGGTCCTGGTCCAGCCCGGACCAGTCGAGGAACGAGATGTACCAGGACGCGAGCAGGGGGTAGAACGTGAACAGCATCGCCAGCACGAGCGTGGGCAGCATGAACAGATAGCACCACCGCGCGCCCCAGATCCGCTCCCGCAGCGTGCCTCCGCCGCCGGAGTCGGCTCCGCCGAGCCGCGCGGTCTGGCTCAAGAACGACACCAAGCTGTCCCTTCGCCGTCAGCGGGCGTCGTAGTCGCTCTTGGCGTAGCTCTTGGCCGGATCCCAGTTCTTGAAGACCCAGTCGTCGCGGGAGACCTTCGCGCCCTTCTTGGCCGCGGCCGCGATCGCCTCGTCCAGACTCTGCTCCGAGCGGTCCTTCAGATCCGCCAACGCCTGCTTGACGTTGGTGATCTTGCCGACGAAGATGCCCTGGATCACCGTGCCGAAGTCGGGCGAGAGCGCCTTCTGTTCCTTGAACACCTTGGCGATCTCGGGATTGGCGATCAGCGGCTCGGGATTGGCCACCAGCTTCTCGCCGAGCGCCACGCACTGCTTGGCCTGCGGCGTGAACTTGCTCGCCGCCGCCTTGGTCGCGTCCTCCAACACGGGCGGGTTGCCGACACCGCAGATCTTCGCCCAGGCGGTCTGGCCCTCCAGGCTCGTGACGTAGGTCAGGACGTCGGCCGCGACCTCCTTGACCTTGCTGCCGGCGTAGACCGCCACCGAGTCGCCGCCGAGCTCGGAGAAACCCTGCGGCAGCGCGCTGTCGCCCTGGACCGGTGCGGCGGCGACACCGAACTCGAAGTCGGGGCTCTGGGTGTTCCACAGCACCGTGACCCAGGGACCGGCGCAGACCATGCCGACGTTGCCGCGCTGGACACGCGGCCAGGTCTGCGGCGCGAGCAGCGAGTTGGAGCCTGGGAACACGCTGCCGTCCTGCTTGAGCGCGAGCATCAACTCGATCGCCTCGGTCACCTGCGGCTGCGTGTAGTAGTACTCCCCGGTACGCAGGTCGATGCCGTTGACGGCGGCAGCGCCGGCTCCGCGGGCGAGGTAGTCGACGAAGACGCTGAGCCGCGCGGGCTGGCCGCCTTCGAAGACCACGCCGTAGTAGCGGCCCTTGCCGGCCTTGGTGATCTTCTTGGCCGCGTCGCGGTAGTCGTCCCAGGTGAGAGGTTTGGCCTGCGGGTCGTACCCGGCCTCGTCCATCAGCTTCTTGCTGTAGTGGATCGCGCCGTAGTAGCGCCGGTCGCTCGCCAGCCGGATGGAGTAGACCTTGCCGTCGAAGACTCTCGAGCCCTCGACGTACGACAGCTCGGGGAAGTTCTTCTTCCAGGCCTGGATGTCCGGGATCACGTCGTCGAGCGGCGCGACCCAGCCGCTGTCGACGGCCTGGTCCAGCGGGATCGTCGACGGCAGCTGGATGACGTCGTGCGCTGTCTTGTTCCGGATGCCGAGTGGAACGATCTCCTCGATCTTGTTCCACGGCAGGCCGTCGTACTGGCACGTGATGTTCGCGTGCTTCTTCTGGTACGCCGCGAACAACTGCTTCCAGAAAGGAGTCTTCGTGTCGTTGCTGTCGACCAGGCGGAGCGTGGCGTCACCGGAGGGCAACTTCACCTTGGCGTCGGGTACCTGGATGCCGGCCTCGGGCGCCTTCCCCGTGCCACCCCGATCAGCGCCGTCACCGCAGCCTGCGAGCGCCGGGACGGCGGCCGCCGCCGCGAGCCCGCCACCACTGGCCAGCAGGCCGCGTCGGCTGATTCGCTTCGGATCGTTCATCACTGCCGGAGGTTAGACCACTGACCAGTGCGGGTCAAGGTGTCAAAACCGGCCGTACTATGAGGTCACCGTGGACCGCCCGCCCGAGCGGGTGGGCGGCCGACCTTGTCCAGCGAGTCTTGAGGAAGCAGCCATGTGGCAGCCGGTAGCGAAGCGCGGAAGCCTGTCCGAGCGGATCGTCGCCCAGGTCGAACAGCTGCTCAGGGACGAACGGCTCAAGCCTGGTGACCGGCTGCCGTCCGAGCGTGAGATGGCGCAGTTGCTCGGTGTCAGCCGGCCGTCGCTGCGGGAGGCCGTGCGGATCCTGCAGGCGCGCGGGCGGCTGATCGTCAAGCACGGGCAGGGCGTGTTCGTGACCCGTCCCCCGTCCGAGATCGACCTGCGGTCCTCGCTGCAGCAGGCGGAGCACAGCCTGAGCGAGCTGTTCGCGATGCGCGAGGTCCTGGAGGTGCCGGCGGCCAGCTGGGCGGCCGAACGGATCACCCCCGACCACTTGGCGGGGCTGCGGGCGATCCTCGACCAGCTCGCGGCCGAGTTCGACCGCGAGCCGACCGACTTCGAGAAGCTCGCGGGCCTGGACGCGGAGTTCCATCTGACGATCGCGGCCGCGGCCAACAACCGCTTCCTGCAGCAGACCAGCCACGTACTCCACGACATCCTGCTGTCGGGCATGGAGACGACGCTGCTGTTGCCCGGGCGCAGGGAGAAGTCGCGGCGCGAGCACGAGCGCATCCTGACCGCGCTGGCCTCCGGCGACTCCGCGGGCGCCGGACGGGCGGCGCGGGCACACATCCGCAGCGCCCGCGGAGCCGCGATGAACCGGATCGCGCGCGAGCACACCACGGCCGACCGGTCGCCGGCGCCGGCGCGGGCACGCGAATGACCACGTTAACCACAGAATTACGTGGTTAACGTGGTCATCAGGTGCTTCGCCACGCCCGTAGGTGCTTCGCCACGTGTCGACGCGTGGCGAAGCACGGGTTTCCGTGGTTAACGTGGTCATTCGCACTGGTCTGACCTCTCGCCCACGTTTCGCGAAGGCACTGCCAGCCGACACCGAAGGAGCTCTTCCATCATGGATCTCGCGGGCCGGTACGCGCTCGTCACAGGAGCGGCTCAGGGCATCGGGCGCGCCACCGCCGTTCGGCTGGCCCAGCTCGGCGCCTCCGTCCTCGCCGTCGACATCTCCCCCGCTGTCGCCGCGCTGCGGGACGAGCCGTACGCCGGCCACCTGCGGCCACAACTGACCGACCTGGCCGACCCGAGCGGGCTCGAGGCGCTGGCCGGAACGCTCGACTCCGACTTCCCCGCCGACATCCTGGTCAACTGCGCCGCCGCGTACCGCGGTCCGAGGTCGGCGTCGCAGATGGTCACGCAGGCGACGACGCCGTCGGGCGGCGTGCTCGACAGCACGTACGCCGACTGGCAGCACGTGCTCGCCGTCAACGTGATCGCGGCCGCACGGCTGTCCCGGGCGGTCGCGCAGCGGCTGATCCGCGACGGCCGCCCGGGCGCGATCGTCAACGTGGGCAGCGTTCAGGAGGCCCTGCCGCTGCCGGGGCACGGGCCGTACGTCGCGTCCAAGGGCGCGCTCAGTGCGCTGACGTCGGCGCTGGCGGTCGAGCTCGGCGAGCACGGCATCCGGGTCAACCAGGTCGCGCCGGGGATCGTCGACAGCCCGGCGATGCTGGCCAAGCTGGAGCACAGCTGGGAGCAGGACGAGTACGGCGCGCCCACGCTGCTCGGCCGGGCCGGCACGCCGGACGAGGTGGCCGAGACGATCGCGTTCCTGGCCTCGGACCAGGCGTCGTACGTCACCGGTGCCGTGCTCGCCGTCGACGGCGGGCGGCGGATCTCCCGGCGACACGACAGCCAGCTTTCCCAGCCGCGCCGGGAGGAGGCCGTGCGTGCCGAAGATTCGTGACATCGAGGCGTTCTGTGTGCCGCCGCGCTGGGTCTTCGTCCGGGTCTCGACCTCCGACGGCGGCATCGGCTGGGGCGAGGCGATCGTGCCCAAGCGCCGGCGCGCGGTGCTGGGCGCGCTGGAGGACATCTTCGAGAACATCCGCGACTCCGATGCCGACCGGATCGAGGAGCTGTGGCAGCGGATGCGCCGCGGCGGCTTCTTCCGCGACGGCTCGGTGGTCGCCACCGCCGCGGCCGCGATCGAGCACGCGTTGTGGGATCTCAAGGCGCGGCGGCTCGGCGTACCCGTGCACGAGTTCCTCGGCGGGCGCGTGCGTGAGCAGATCCCTGTGTACGCGTGGATCGCGGGCGATCGGCCGGGCGATCCGTCTGCGGTGTTGTCGGACGCGCAGGCTCGGCTGGACCAGGGCTTCCGGGCCGTCAAGCTGAACGCGACGTCCGAGCTCGACTACATCGCTTCGGCCGCCGACATCGACGCGGTGGTGTCTCGGGTCGACGCGCTGCTCTCCACGTACGGCGATCGGCTGGCGGTGGCGCTGGACTTCCACGGGCGGGTGCACCGGACGATGGCGCGGCAGCTGCTGACCGAGCTGTCGGGGTTTCGCCTGCTGTGGGTGGAGGAACCGCTCCCGCCGGGACACGACGACCTGCTGCCGTCGCTCGCGGATGCCGCGCCGTCGATTCGGCTGGCCACCGGTGAACGCCTCACCTCGCGCTGGGACTTCCGCGGCCTGCTCGAGCGCGGCGGCGTCAGCATCCTCCAGCCCGACGTGTCGCTGACCGGGTTGTTCGAGCTGGAGAAGATCTGCCGGATGGCCGAGGCGTACGACGTGGCGGTGGTGCCGCACTGCCCGTACGGCCCGGTCGCGCTGGCGGCGTCGCTGCAGGTGGCGAGCGCGTGCCTGAACGTTCCGTGGCACGAGCAGAGCGTCGGGCTGCACTACCACCAGGGGTACGAGGGCCTCGGCACCGGCGAGCTGTTCGAGTACCTGACCGACCCGGAGCCGCTCACGTCGAACGCCGGCCGGATCGCCGTGCCGGCCGGCCCAGGCCTCGGCATCGACCTCGCCGAGAGCGCCGTCCGCGCCCGCGCCGGCGAATGGCGCCAGCCCGATCCGGACTGGCGCCACCCCGACGGCAGGATCGCCGAATGGTGACAGCCTTCGCGATGCCCCACCCGGATCTACGGCGCCTGGCTCGCCGCGAGCGCGATCGCCGCGATGCCGGTCAGGACGACGAACGAGCCGCCCAGCCGGCGTACCGGATCAGGTTCGCCGAGCCAGCGCCACGCCACGATCGTCCCGATCACGATCGAGAGCTCCCGGCCCGGCGCGACGAGTGTCACCGGTGCCGTTCGCATCGCGATCAGCACGAGCACGGACGCGACCGGCGCCACGGTGGCGATCGTCAGGATGGCCGGCCGGTTGGCTCGCCACTGTTCGGCGATCCGGCCTCGGTGCAGGATCGCGTACGGCGTGAGCAACAACGACTGCACGCAGCACCGTCCGCAGTAGTAGAGCAACTCGGGTACGCCGACGACCCGCATGACATAGGCGTCCCAGAGCGTGAACGCCGCGATCAGGACGCCGGCCAGCAGGCCGTGGCGCACGCTCACCGCGACAGCCGCACTGCGTTGACGCGGCCGAATGGCGATCAGGAGTACCCCGGCGACGACCGCGACCGCGCCGACCAGGCCGATCCACCCGGGCCGTTCGCCGAACACGACGACCGCCGCGAGAACCGACAGGAGCGGGCCGCTGCCGCGGGCCACGGGGTAGACCACCGAAAGGTCTCCGGCCGCGTAGCCGTGCTGCAGTGCGAGGGCGTAGCCCGCGTGCAGCACGCCGGTCACCGCCACCGCGAGTAGCCAGGATCTGTCCGGCCGAACGTGGATCACCACTGTCGCGACAACCGCCACCGGAAGAAACAGGATCGCCGACACGGTCTGGTACATCCAGACGAACAGCGTGCCACCACATCCGGCTCGTTTGGCGACGAGATTCCAGACGGCGTGCGCCGAGGCGGCGACCAGCAACAGGACAAGTACACCGAAACTCACGAGGACCTCTCTGAATCCCCGTAGGGCACGGGAATCCGGGGTCCTCCAGGCTTTTGTCCCTTCAGATGACCGGCAGCCGTCCACAGCCGCCGGTGGTGTCGCTCGGACCAGACCCGCCGAGCGCGACGATCAGCTCGGCGGCGGAACCCTAGACACTACGAGCTCAGGCTACCCGACAGCTCCCGCCCGTGCTGGATGCGTCGGTCGGACGCGCTGCGGGCGAGCGCCCTGAGCGCGTCGACCGACGCCGACCGGCAGCTGACCGGACGGCGCGGATCGCCTTGGCGCGTGCCGTTACGCGGTCGTTCCGGGCCGCGGCGGCAGCGTCGGCAGGCCGAGGTGCGGACGTTCGGCCGGGCGATGTGAATGCGGTGGCCGCTTCTCCAGCTCCTCCAGCGCGACCTCGATCGCCTTGTCCAGTTGGGGATCCCGGCCCGCCGCGTAGTCCTGCGGTGCGCACAGCACCTCGATGTCGGGGTCTACGCCGTGGTTCTCGACGCCCCAGGACACGTCGTCGAAGGAGAACGCGAGCATCGGCTGCGTCGTCATCGAGTTGTCCGCCAGCTGCTGGGTACGGGTGTAGCCCACCACACCACCCCATGTGCGCTCGCCGAGCAGTGGCCCGAGCCCCAGCATCTTGAAGCCCTGGCACACGATGTCGCCGTCGGATCCCGCGTTCGCGTTGGTCAGCGCGACCATCGGGCCGCGCGGTGACTCGGCGGGATAGGGCTGCGACACGTTCCACTGCAGGTAGTTCTGGCCCAGCCGCCGCCTGGCCAGCTTCTCCAGCACGAGCCCGGACACGTGCCCGCCGCCGTTGAAACGGACGTCGATCACGAGGCCGTCGCGGTCGTACTCCGCGAGGTAGCCGCGCAGGAACTCGGAGTATCCCGGCGGCAGCATGTCGGGGATGTGGACGTACCCGAGCCGGCCGGCGCTGGCCTCGTGCACCTTCCGGCGGTTCGTCTCGACCCACTCGCGATAGCGCGCGCGTCGCTCGTCGCCGATGGCCTCGACGCGTACGGTCCGGGTACGGCCGGAGCTGTCGCGCAGGGTGAGGTTCAGCTCCTGCCCGGCGAGGTTCACCAGCCGCTCGGCCGGGCCCGCCGTGGCAGGTCCGACCGGCAGACCGTTGATCGCCACGATCTCGTCGCCGACGGCGGCGTTGACACCTGGACGTTCGAGCGGCGACGACGCGGTGGGATCGGCCGGGTCGCCCTGCACGATCCGGGCGATCCGCCAGGCCCCGGTCTCGGCGTCGACGGTGTAGTCGGCACCGAGATGGCCCTGCGCGTAGTCGTTGCGCCGGCCGTAGTCACCGCCGGACTCGTACGCGTGCGACGTGCCGAGCTCGCCCTGCATCTCCCGCAGCAGGTCGGACAGCTCGCCGCGGGTGGCGATCCGCGCGACCAGCGGGGCGTAACGGTCGTAGACCCGCTGCCAGTCGACGCCGGACATGGTGTCGGACCAGTGGTAGTGCTTGGCCGCCCGCCAGGCCTCGCGGAACATCTGCGGCCACTCGTACGCCGGGCGCACGCTGACCTTCACGCGGTCGAGGTCGACCCAGCCCGACTTGCGGCCCGGCTCGTCGCCCTCCGGCACCTTCTCCCCCGCCTTGAGCACGCGCAGCCGTTCGCCCGTGCGATACAGCAACGTCGACGCGTCGGCGCTGAGCTGGACGTCGGTCACGTGGTCGGCGACCTTCTCGGTTTCCTTCGTGGCGAGGTCGTAGCACTCCAGGGTGCCCTGGTAGTTCATCAGCTGATCACCCCACCAGACCGAGCCGTCCGTCGGCGTCGACAGCAAGGCCACCTTGCCGCGCAGCGCGAGGATGCGCGTGTAGCGCGCCTCCGCGACGGGGACCTGCACGATCCTGCGTGTGATGCCCTCGAGCTCGATCTCCACCGGGTCTGGGACGGCCGCCTCCTTGCCCTCCTTGCCCTCCTTGCCCTCCTTGCCCTTGTTCTCCTTGTCGTCGCCCGGCGGGCGCGGCTCGGTCACGAGCGGCGACGGCACGTCGGGCCGCAGCGCGATCGCGTACGGGCGGGCGCCGCGGGGGTACGACAGGTCGAAGTGCAGCGAGTCGTACAGCGCGTTGAACTCGCGATAGCCGATGAAATAGAGGTACTTGCCGTCCGGGTCGAACGCCGGGCTGCAGTCGTGCAGCACCCGTTCGGCGGCCCGTGCCGTGCGCCCGGTCTCCACGTGCAGCAGCTTGATCGACGAGTGCTGGTCGGAGTCGGGGTCGGCCATCGCCTCGGGGAAGCGGTACGCCAGCCAGCGTCCGTCCGGTGAGAACACCATGTCTGCGAGCGGGCCGAACCGGCTGCTGTCGCGGATCGTCGCGACCGGCGCGTCGCCGGTCAGGTCGACGAGGACCAGCTCGTTGCGATGGTTGCTGACCGCGACCCTCGCGTCGGCAGGCGACACCGTGAAGCTGTTGATCCCTCCGAGGTCGAGACCCTCCAGCGGCCGCGGCGGCTCGGAACCGTCCGCGGACAACACGACCAGGCTCTCGTCCGGCCCGACGTCGGCGGCGGCCGCGAGCAACTCCTGACCGGACGGCAGCCAGCTCAGCATGCGATAGCGCGTGCCTTCGGGCTCACCGTGCTGGGCGACCGGACCATCCCACGCCCCGAGGCTGAACGCCTTGCCGCGCGTGGTGACCGCGATCCGGGCGCCGTCCTTGGACAGCCGCGCGGAGTCGAGGTACTCGCCTGCGTCGACGAAGCGGCGGGCGCGCTGGCCTCCGGCCGCCTCGATCCGGACGTCGAGTCGCTCGGCGGCGTTCTCGGCCGGATCGAACAGATAGAGGTCGGCGGCGCAGTGGTAGACCAGCCGGGTGCCGTCGGTGGTCAGGTTGCGGGCGTAGTAGTCGGCGTGGTCGGTGTGCCGGCGCAGGTCCGTCCCGTCCGGCCGGACGGAGTAGACGTTGCCGATGCCCTCGTGGTCGGACAGGAAGTAGATGCGTTCGCCGACCCAGCACGGGGACGCGAGGTTGCCGCGCAGGTCGCGCAGCAGCGGCTGGAACGTACCTTCGCCGGTCTGGTCGATCCACAGCTGGCCCGCGGTGCCGCCGCGGTAGCGCTTCCACTCGGCGGGCTCGCGGCCGGTGTGGCGGGCGAGCACCATCGGTCCGCCGCCTGGGGTGCTGTAGGAGAACGCGCCGGCGAAACCGACGTTCAGCAGGGCAGGAGCGCCGCCGTTCGCACTGACGCGATGCAGCCGCTGGTCGCCACCGAACGGGAGGCCAGCGTTGCCGGCGTAGACGATCGTGTCGTCGTCGAGCCAGCCCGCGGTCGCGCACCGGGCTCCGTCGAACGTGAGCCGCCGGGCGTCACCGCCTTCAGCTGGCAGGACGTAGACCTCGGTCGGGCCTTCCGCCTTGCCGGTGAACGCGACCCGCGTTCCGTCCGGCGAGAGTCTCGGACGGCTTGCTTCGGCGATGCCGGCGGTCAGCCGCCACGCCCGTCCGCCCTCGGCTCCGACGGACCAGAGATCGTCGTCGCTGACGAACACGATCGTGTCGCCGCTGATCGTCGGGAACCGCAGGTAACCCGCTGCCTTGCCCACTCAGTGCCTCCCCTGTCGAACGACGGTCACGAGCGCCGCCGCCATCATCGTGACATCACTATGACGTCACGCGCCCGTGCCGTCAAGATGGATTCAGTCCATCGGGTACAGACTGCACCCGCCGTCGACGACGAGCACGGATCCTGTCATGAGGTTGACGTTCACGATCCGGTCGAACGTCTCGGCCGGAAAGTCCTGCACAGGATGGGCTTGGGCGCGCACGTACGCCACGCCTGCCGGCAGGCCCCGCGGCCTCCTCGTCCGGCACCACGTCGTTGACGACGACGCGCGCGCCCAGGCCGGTCAGGCGTTCCACGATCACGCGGCCGAGTGCGCCCGCGCCACCCGCGATCAGCACCGTACGTTCCGACAGGTCGAGCGGGTTCGAAGAGGTAGGCGTCACGGGCGAGCTCCTTCGCGTCCGACCCCGGACAAATCGGGGGTGGTGGGTTTGGCGGCGGTTCGGCGTCGCATGGTGGAAGCATGGACCCACAGCAGCCGAACGTGCGTACGCGGGACGACGACGGCACGATCACCCGGGAACAGTGGAAGTGGACATCGCTGGCAGGCATGGCGTCCTATCTCGACGCGGGTTCGATCGTGGCTCTGGGCGCGGCGCTTGCTCCGTTCCAGGAATACCTCGAGCTCGGCAACACCGCGGTCGGTGCGCTGGCCGCGATCGGGCCGAACGCGCTGGGATGTGCGGCCGGCGCCCTGGTTGCCGGACGGCTTGCGGACACGCTGGGACGAAAGCGGATCTACCAGTACGACTTGCTGGTGTACGCCTTCGGCGTGCTGCTGATCGCGTTCGCCGTCAACCCGTTCATGCTGTTCGCGGGAACGCTGGTCGTGGGGCTCGCGGTAGGCGCGGACGTACCCGCGTCGTTGGCGTTGGTGGGTGAGCTGTCGCCGTCGAAGGCGCGGGGCAAGCTGCTCGGCTACACGCAGATCGCGTGGAGCCTGGGGCCGGTGGTCGTACTCCTGCTCGCGTTCGTCCTCTCGCCGTTGGGGTTGTGGGGCAACCGGATCGTCTTCCTGCAGTTGTTCGTCGTCGCCGTGGTGACGTGGGCGTTGCGGCGCGGGCTCACGGAGTCGGCCCGCTGGAAGCAGGCGTCGGCCGCGGCTGCTTCCACTGTCGGCGCCGCGCGGGTCACGCTCGGCATGCTGTTCCGCGGCGCGAACCTGCGCGCGGTCGTCTGGACCGCGACGATCTACGTGTTCTGGGGACTGGCCGCGGGCACGGCGGGGATCTTCCAGCCGTACTTCATCCGTACGCTGAACGCGGGCGGACAGGCTGCCAGCGTTGGGCTTTCGGCCGTCGGCTTCATCATCTCGGCGATCTCGGTCTGGCTGATCTACATGCCGCAGGCCGACCGCTCCCACAACGCCCGCCGGCTGATGTGGGGTGTGGGGGCGCTGCTGCAGGTGGTGGCGTACGGGCTGTTCCTGTTCTCGCCGTTCGTCATCCCGATCATCGTGCTGAACATCGTCATGTTCGCGGTGGGCGGCTCGCTGGCCGGCGAACCGACGTACAAGACGTTCAGCCAGGAGCTCTTCCCCACCATGCTGCGCGGGACGGCACAGGGACTGACCTGGGCGGTGGCGCGGACGTTCCTGGGGATCTGGAGCTTCTTCGTCCCCGTCCTGGCGACGGCGGGCATCAAACCGGTGGCCGCCCTGCTGACGGTCTTCCTGCTGATCAGCGGTGTGGTCGGCTTCCTCTTCATGCCGAACACCGCCGGCAAGTCCCTGGAACAGATCGAAGCCGAACGCGGTGGAGCCAGGGCCGCCTAGGCCGTGTTTCGAAGTCGGGCGTGTCGTGATCGTCGACAAGTGAGGTCTCCGGTAGAGGGGTTCATCGACCAAGACGAACCTCATACGCGGAGACCTCGT